>NZ_JABLTE010000054.1 GCF_013315795.1 Nocardia barduliensis | reverse complement strand
GATCTACACGAGCCTTATCGTCGGCAGCGTCAGCTGTGTATAAGAGACAGCATGCGCAGCTGGTCCACCACGGCGGTGCGGGCGCCTCGGTCGAGTATCGACCGCCGAACCAGCGGCGCAAGTTTTCTCGGCTGCCTGCGAGAATGCGGGAGACCGATAAGGAGACGCTCATGGCCCGACCGCGGCGGCCGCTACTGACCCGCGATCGCATCATCGAGACCGCGCTCGCCCTCGTCGACGCCGAGGGCCTCGCCGCCGTCTCCACGCGGCGGCTGGCCACCGAACTCGGCGTGCAGGGACCGTCGCTGTACAACCATGTGCGCACCAAGGACGACCTCATCGACGCCGTGGTCGACGCCGTACTCGGCGAGGTCGACATCTCGATGTTCGACCGGCTCTCGGCGGAGAACCCGCGATGGCGCTCATCGCTGGGTGCTTGGGCACGCTCCTACCGGACCGCGATGGCCGCGCACCCGCACATCGTCCCCGCCCTGGCAGGCGGTCCCCGTCATCGGCCCAACGCGCTGCGCATGGCCGACGCCGTCTTCGGCGGCCTCGTCGCGGCGGGCTGGCCGCGGCGCGAGGCCACGACGGTCGGCACGACCATGCGGTACTTCCTCACCGGAGCGTCGCTGGGCTCGTTCGCCGGGGGCTTCCCCGCCGATGTCGCGGTGTACGCCGACGTCTATCCGCATCTGAACGAGGCGCACCTGCTGGCCGAGCGGCAGCAGCGGATCGATCGGGACGCCTTCGAAGTCGGCCTGGAATCGCTGCTCGACGGGCTGGAGAGCCGTTACCGGCTACTCGTCGGTGGCGTGTAGCTCGCGCGATCACCCGTCACGACCGGGCCGGGCGGGTCCGGCCTCCGTCAGCCGACACCGACCGTCCACACACGAACGCCGCAGCCGCCCTCGGGAGACGGTCTGCATCAGGCCGATCACCCAGCAGGTCGGGCACCCGCGCAGCGCGAGCAGGCCCGCCGGTGCGAGCAGCAAGCTGAACGCGCCGAGCACCGGCAGGAACGCGATCGCACCGATCAGCGCGCCGAAGCCGACGACGCCGCGGACCAGGTGCCGGGGCACCGAGGCGCTGGCGAAGCTCCGATCGTCAGTCATTGATTCCGTTCCTCTCCTGCGTCGGGCGCGGTGGATTGCGCAGCTGGTGCTGCACCGTCGCCCTGGCGCGGTGCAGCCGTGACTTCATCGCCGCCAGGCTGAGGCCGAGCCTGCCCGCGACCATCCGGCCGCTGTACCCCTGCACGTCGCGCATGATCAGCACCCGTCGCTGGTCGGCGGGCAGCGCGGCGATCACCGCCGCCACCCGGCTCGCTTCCAGCCGCAGCACGGCCTCGTCCTCGGCCGAGGCCACGGCGGAATCCGGTATCGGTTCGGGTCGCCGTGTCATCGTTCGCCACTGCCGCAGACACTCGTTGCGGACGATGCGGAACATCCACGACGCCAGCGCGCCGGAGGCCCGCAATGTCCCGATCTTGCGGTAGAGGATGATCAGCGCTTCCTGTGCGGCGTCCTCCGCGTCTTCGGCGGAGGCGCACAGTGTGTGCGCGAACCGGCGCACATGCGGGTAGGAGCCCGAGACCAGGGCGGTGATCGCCGCGGCGTCGCCTTCCCGCGCGGCGGTCACCAATTTCTCGTCCGGCCAGGTCCGGTCAGTCACGGGAGCGGCTCCGGCGGCGAAGCAGGGTCACGCTACACAAGCAGACCAGCACGGCGGCGACAGCCACGGCGGCAATGATCACAACGACCTCCTCGATACGTGCCGACCCGGTTGCCTGCACGACTATGAGAGGACCGAACATCATCAAAGGATTCACCGAATGACGGATTGTCGGCGCCGTACCGAATCCGGACGAGTGCTACCGCCGATCGACCCGAGTCCGCACAGCGACAGAGCGGCCGCGCCGGACCCGGCTCACCCTCGAACGCGCACCGCCGCCGCGCTGCGCAGCCGGCGTGCCGCGGAGATCCGCCGCCCGATCACGCCCTGCCGGGGCGCGAACAGGTACACGGCCGTGAAAGCAAGCCCTTGCACGACCACGACCATGCCGCCGGGCGCCGTGTCGAGGTGGTAGCTCAGGTACAAGCCCGTCACCGCGCAGGTCACCGATACGGCGGGGGCGACGATCAGCATCCGGCCGAACCGGTCGGTGAGCAGGTAGGCCGTCGCACCCGGGATGATCAGCATGGCGACCACGAGGACGACGCCCACCGCTTGCAGGGCGACTACGGCGGTGAGGGCCAGCAGGCCGAGCAATGCGGTGCCGAGTAAGCGGGGACTGAGACCTATCGCGTGCGCGTGGGTGGGGTCGAAGGCGTAGAGGGTGAAGTCGCGGCGCTTGAGGACGAGCGCGGCGAGGGTGATCGCGGCCAGGATCACGACCTGGACCAGCTCGCCTCGGCTGACGCCGAGCAGGTTGCCGAAGACGATGTGGTTGAGGTCGGTCTGGCTGGGTGTCACGGAGACCAGCACCAAGCCGAAGGCGAACAACGTCGTGAAGACGATGCCGATGGCGGCGTCCTCCTTGATCCGGCTGGTGTCCCGGACCACGCCGATCAGCGCCACCGCCAGGAACCCGAAGACGATCGCACCCACCGCGAACGGCAGCCCGACGATGTAGGCCAGCACCACACCGGGCAGCACCGCGTGCGAGACGGCGTCGCCCATCAGCGACCACCCGATCAGCACCAGCCAGCAGGACAGCACCGCGCACACCAGCGCCGCGGTCACGGTGGTGGCCAGCGCGCGCACCATGAACTCGTAACGCAGCGGGTCGACGAAGATTTCGATCAAGCTCATACGCCTGTCTCACACTCGGCCGGGGTTCACACCCGGTTCATCACGTCCAGGCCGAACGCCCTGGCCAGGTTCTCCGGCCGCAGGACCGCATCGGGATCGCCGTGGGCCAGCACCGTGCGCATCAGCAACACCGCCTCGTCGGCCAGGCCGGGCAAGGCGTGCAGATCGTGCGTCGAGACCAGGATCGTGGCGCCGTCCCCAGCCAGTTCACGCAGCAGCGCCGTGATCGTGGCCTCCGACCGCTTGTCGACGCCCGCGAACGGCTCGTCGAGCAGCAGGACGGTCGCGCCCTGCGCCAGCCCGCGCGCGACGAAGGCGCGTTTGCGTTGCCCGCCGGACAACTGGCCGATCTGCCGGTCGGCCAGGTCGGTCAGTTCCACGCGTTCCAAGGCGTGCGCGACCGCGTCGCGATCGGCCTTACGCGCGCGACGGGTGAAGCCGAGTCGGCCGTAGCGGCCGGTCATCACCACCTCGCGCACCGAGAGCGGGAAGCTCCAGTCGACGTCCTCGCTCTGCGGAACATAGCCGAGGATGCCCGCTTTGCGCGCCGCCACTGGTGCGCCGCCGTTGATCCGCACCGTGCCCCGCTCGGGCTGGGCCAGACCCATGATCGTCTTGAACAACGTCGACTTGCCCGAACCGTTCATCCCGATGAGACCGCAGACCCGTCCGGGGTGCACGGTCAGATCGACGTCCTCGAGCGCCGGTGTTTCGTCGTAGGCGACGGTGACCCCTCGCACCTCGATCGCGGGCGCGTTCACGGCCTGCGACCCGTCAGCGCGTTGCCGATCGTCCGGGCGTCGTGCCGGAGCAGGGCCAGGTAGGTCGGCACCGGTCCGTCGGCCTCCGACAGCGAATCGACGTACAGCACGCCGCCGAACGCCGCGCCGGTGGCCTCGACCACCTGGCGCATCGGCGCGTCCGACACCGTCGACTCGCAGAACACCGCAGGCACCCGTTGTTGACGCACGAAATCGATGGCCGAGGCGATCTGCTGGGGCGTGGCCTGCTGCTCGGCATTGACCGCCCAGATGTACTTCTCGGTGAGGCCGGCGTCTCGGGCCAGGTAAGAGAACGCGCCCTCGCAGGTCACCAAGGCGCGCTCGTTCGGCGGCAGCGCGTGCAAGGCGCGGGTCAGCTCGTCCTGCACCTGGCGCAGTTCGGTCTTGTACCGCTCCCCGTTGGCACGGAAATCGGCCGCGTGAGCGGGAGCGAGATCGCTGAACGCGCGGACCATGTTGTCCACGTAGATCTGCGCGTTCTGCGGCGACATCCACGCGTGCGGGTTCGGTTTGCCCTGGTAGGCGTCCTCGCGAATGGGCAAGGGGGCCACGCCCTCGCTGACCACGACGTGCGGCACCCGTACGTCGGAGACGAACTGGGCGAACCACGCCTCCAGGTTCAGGCCGTTGTCCACGATCAGATCGGCCTTGGCCGCTTTCTTGATGTCGCCGGGCGTCGGCTCGTAGCCGTGGATCTCCGCTCCGGCCTTGGTGATCGACTCCACGGTCAGATGCTCACCGGCTACGTTCCTGGCGATATCCGCCAGCACCGTGAACGTGGTGAGCACCACCGGGCGATCGCGGGATTCTGCCCCGCTTCCGGCGCAGGCGGTGAGGATGAATGCCAGCACGACCACGGCTATTGCCGCCGCCCATCGGCGTGGAGACAGGGCGAGCGCACGGTGGAGCCGAACCTTCATACATGGAGATGATAAGTTCGCCTACCCGAACTTTCAAGTTCGAGTCATTGAAGTAGGTGC
Source organism: Nocardia barduliensis (assembly GCF_013315795.1). Classification (GTDB taxonomy): domain Bacteria; phylum Actinomycetota; class Actinomycetes; order Mycobacteriales; family Mycobacteriaceae; genus Nocardia; species Nocardia barduliensis. The sequence goes on along the minus strand of NZ_JABLTE010000054.1, from coordinate 47,325 downwards.
CGTCCGCTACCTGCGGCCCGCGCGGGACGGCCGCGCCTTACAGCAGCGGCAGCGGCGGCGACTCCGGGAAGACCACCGGGAGGGCGGTCAGCGCTCGATGGAACGCGCCGGGACGCCAGGTCAATTCCTCGGCCGGTACCGCGAGGCGCAGTTCCGGAAGGGCGTCGAGCAGCTGGTCGATGGCGTCCTGCGCGATCAGGTAGGCCAGTGAACTCGCGGGGCACACGTGCGGCCCGCCGCCGAAGGCGAGATGGGCGCGGTTGCCCGCGTACTGGTCGGTGCTGATCGCGGGATCGGTGTTGCAGGCCGCGATGCTGATCACCACCGGCTGGTGGGCGGGCAACCAGACGTCATCGATCAGGATCGGCTGCTTCGGGAAGCTGAAGCAGAAATTCGCCATCGGCGGATCGTTGAACAGCACCTCGTCCAGCGCGTCCCGGGTGGACAAGCTGCCGCCGAGCACACTGCCGCCGAACCGCTCGTCGGTGAGGATCAGCAGCAGAGTGTTGACGATCAGATTCTGCTGCGGCTCGATCCCCGCGCCGTACAGCGTGCCCAGCTGGTGCACCATCTCGGTGTCGCTCAGCCCGGCCGGGTGCGCGAGCATCCGGCTCGCGATGTCCTCGCCCGGTTCGGCTCGCTTCAGCAGTGTCAGCTCTCCCAGCGAATCGATGAGCATCTTGTTCCCGCGTTCGGCGTCGACACCCTCGAAGATCGCCGCCATGCCGGTCGCGGCGCGCTGCGCGATCTCCGCCGGACAACCCAGCAGAGCGTTCAGCACCGCGAACGCGAGCGGAAAGGCGTACTGGCGCACCACATCCGCCGACCCGTCCGCGCAGAACGAGTTGATCAGCGGTACCGCCAGCTGCGCGACCGTATCGCGCAGGCGGTAAAGATCGACCTTCTCCAGACCCGCGACGTTGGCTTGCCGATAGCGGGCATGCTCGGCTCCGGCATTGCGCAACGCGTTCGGCCGCCACTGCATCATCGGCAGCACCGGGCAGTCGGCGGGAATGCTCTGCTGCCACGTGCGCGGATCGGCCGGAAAGTGGTCGGGATCGTTCACGATCCGCACGGCGGTGTGGTACCCGATCACCAGGGTGGCCGGGACGCCGGGCGCGAGTTCCACCGGCGCCAGCGAGCCGTACCTGGCACGCATCCGCCGATAGGCGCTGTGCGGATCCGCCGCGAATTCCGCTGCGTACAGCGGAATCCGCGGGCCGGCGGTATCGATCGGCGAACCGTGCGGTGCACGGCTGTGCGCGGAGGACGGGGTCGTCGTCATCGGAGCGGCTCCAGGCGGTCGGTAACAAGCTCCGTGAGCCTAGGCAGCTTGCCGAGCGTGCGTACCGGAAACGGCCGCAGCTGCCCGGCAAACGGTATTCGCTATAGAATTGCTGTTGATTCGACGCGTAGACCTGATCGAAGGTTGTCCGCACCCGCTGTGTCGAGGTGCGCCGATCGAGCGCAGGTCGCACGGCGGCCGTGCGCGGTACTGCAACACGAGGACGGCACGCTATGACAGACGTCGACTTTTGCGTAATCGGCGGGGGATTCGCGGGATTGACGGCGGCGCTGCGACTGAAACAAATGGGTCGATCCGTCGCACTGCTGGAAGCCAGAGACCGGCTCGGCGGGCGCACGTTCACCGAGATACGCGACGACGGATCGTGGATCGATCGGGGCGGCGCCTGGATCGGACCGGGTCAGGACCGGATCCAGGCACTCATGACCGAATTCGGGGTAACGAGTTACAAGCAGTACACCGACGGCGAAGCAATGATGGTGGTCGACGGCAAGCAGCACCGCTATACGGGCACGATCCCGTGGACCATGAGTCCCTGGGCGGCGATGAACCTCGGCGCGGTGTTCCTGGAGCTGGGACACATGTGCAAGTCGGTTCCGTTGGAAGCGCCGTGGGCGGCGAAGAAGGCCGACAAGTGGGATCAGGTCAGTCTGGCGCACTGGCTGGAGGGCAATATCCTGTCCAAGCCCGCGCACGATTTGCTCGAGACGGCCATCGCCGGTTGCTACACCAGCGCGGCTTCGGAGGTGTCGCTGCTGTTCGCGCTGTACCAGATGGCCTCCGGTGGCGGCCCGAGCTTCGTTCTCGGCGTCAGAGACGCCGCCCAGGATGCCCGGCCGGTCGGGGGCATGGGCGCGATCTACCGGCCGATGGCGGCCGAACTCGGCGACTCGATCCACCTCGACCAGCCGGTGCGGTGCATCCATCAGGACGCCGGCGGGGTGCGGGTCCGCGCGGCCGATCTGACGGTGCGCGCCCGGCGCGCGATCGTCGCCGTTCCCCTGGCGATCGCCGACAAGATCTCCTACATGCCGATGTTGCCGGTCGATCGCTCGTTTCTCCATCAGCGGATGCCGAGCGGGTCGGTCATCAAGATCTCCGTCGTCTACGACGAGCCGTTCTGGCGCGGCGACGGGCTGTCGGGCCAGTCGGCCGCCCCGGGTTCCCCGGCCACGATCACCATCGACGCGTGCACGGATACCGGGCGCCCCGGCGTGCTGTGCGTGATCATCGAGGGACCCATCGCACGGCGAGTAGGCCGACTCGACGACGCGGAGCGCCGAGAACTGGTTCTCGGCGCACTCGCCGAGCGATTCGGCCGAAAAGCGGGCTCGCCCGTCGATTTCGTCGAGCAGGACTGGAGCACCGAGCGGTATTCCGGCGGCGGGATGCTCAGCCACGCGCCGACCGGGGTGCTCACCCAATTCGGCCGTGCGCTGCGCGAGCCGTGCGGTCGCATCCATTGGGCGGGCACCGAGAGCTCCGCGGTGATGTGCGGCTGGATCGATGGGGCCATCCGCTCGGGCGAACGCGCGGCCAGCGAAGTGCTGGAGCACGAGACCGCCGTGGTGGGCTGAGCACGCGCGCGATGTGCCGACGGACCCTACATCTTGGCGCTGCGGGCCATGACGAAGCTGTAGAGCCCGTAGGTGATGATCCCCAGCCCGGCGACGAGCAACAGCGCCACGCCGAACGGTTGCGCGCCGAGCGTCTTCAAGGCGCCGTCGAGTCCGGCGGACTTGTTCGGATCGGATCGGGTGGCAGCCAGAATCACCAGCAGCCCGACGGCGGCGATCGCCAGCCCCTTCGCGAGGTATCCCACGGTGCCCAGGCGCCGCACGAAGGCACTCGGGCTCCCGCGCAGGTCGTCGAGGAAGTTCTGGCTCGCGCCCTTGTACATGTGGTAGCAGCCGACCGCGATGATGATCAGCCCGCCCACGACGAGGGCGATCGTTCCCGCCGTGTTCTGCATCAGGCGTGCGGTGAGCCCGACACTCTGGCTACTGCTCGACTGTCCGCTGCCCTGCGCGAAACGGAAGGCGGAGAAAGCCAGCGCGAGATAGACCGCGAACAGCGAGAACGCTTTGACGCGGTCGAACGCTTCGGACTTCTTGCTATCGGAATACGGTTTGGACGAGCTGCCCAGGATGGCTTCCACCAGCCGCCACAGCGCCATCAGCAGGAACGCGACCACGCCCACCCAGAGCGTGACCGCACCGCCCGGCTTGTCGGCCAGTTCCGCCATGGCGCCGGACTGATCGGCGCTGCCCCCGCCACCCAGTGCGAGGCGGATGGCGATGTAGCCGACGAGCAGATGCACGATGCCGGACATGACGAAGCCCGCGCGGGCGAATCGCTCGAACACACCGTTCTGGACGACTCGTCCCGCGGTGTCGGAAAGGTTCGTGTGAGCCATGCTGCTTCTCCATACGAGTACTGCGGCCCGGGGCGGCTCGCAGAGCAACGACCGGATACCCACGTCCGCGAGAAAAGCACGCTCGATCTCGGTATCTGTTCACGCCTGCCGCGCGGTGTGTGCCACCCGATCGCCGTCTGCCGTCCAGCGCGGTGCCCGGCGCCTTGCGTGGCATCAGGTGGGAGCGCGAGCCGGGCGTCGGCCCGATGGCTCTTCGGGGTGCGGGCGTACCCCGCCCTCAGCAGGCAGAACAGGCGGCAGCGGGCATTCGCGCTGGTTTTCTGCGAGGGTGTCTATGTGAAGGTACTGAGCAGACACCATGTGACCGTGCGTGGCGAAACCGGCGGACCGGTGGTGGTGCTGGCCCACGGGTTCGGTTGCGACCAGCACATGTGGCGCCTGGTGGTACCGATCCTGGAGCGGGATTTCACCGTCGTGCTGTTCGATCACGTGGGCGCGGGCCGGTCGGATCTGTCGGCGTGGAGTCCGCAGCGGCACTCCAGCATGGACGGCTATGTCGAGGACGTGCTGGCGGTCCTGCGGGAACTGGAGATGGGGCCGGTGATCTTCGTCGGGCACTCGGTGAGCGCGACGATGGGCGTGCTCGCCGCCGCTCGCGAGCCAGCCGCCTTCGCCGGGCTGGTGTTGCTGGCTCCCTCGCCGTGCTTCATCGATGATCCGTCCACCGGCTACCGGGGTGGTTTCAGCGCCGCCGACATCCAGGAACTCCTGGAGGCGCTCGATGCGAACTATCTGGGCTGGTCGGGTGCGATGGCGCCGGTCATCATGGGCAACCCGGACCGTCCGGAGCTGGCCGAGGAACTCACCACCAGTTTCTGCAGCACCGATCCGGAAATAGCGCGCGTCTTCGCCCGCGTCACGTTCCTGTCCGACAACCGGGCCGACCTCGGCGCGGTGTGCGTGCCCACGCTGGTGCTGCAGTGCTCCGACGACGCTATCGCCCCACCCGAGGTCGGAGCCTTCGTCCACGCACAGATCCCCGGCAGCCGACTGGTCACCCTCACGGCCACCGGCCACTGCCCCCAGCTCAGCGCTCCGGCGGAGACCGCGGCCGCCATCGCCGCCTTCGCCCGCGGGACCGGATGACGAGCGCGGCGGACGACCGCGACGCCGGTTGTGGCCTCGGAGCCGAGCCGGACGATCATGCGGCGTTCGCCGCGCTCCTCGAGGACAGTGCCGAGGACCTGTACGAGCACGCACCCTGCGGATACCTCTCCACTTCGCTCGACGGCCGCATCGCCAAGGTGAATGCCACGCTGCTCGACTGGCTCGGCTACCGGCGCGAAGAACTGGTCGGCCGCAAGCACTTCTCCGAACTGCTCACCGTGGGCGGCCGCCTCTATCACGAGACCCACTTCGCTCCCCTGCTCCGCATGCAGGGCGAAGTCCGCGGCATCGCCTTGGAGATGAAGACCACCGACGGTCGCCGACTACCCGTCCTGGTGACCTCCCTCGTCAAAACGGGCAGCCAGGGCCAACCACTACTGATCCGCACAACGGTCTTCGACGCCCGTGAACGCCGCGCCTACGAGACCGAGCTGCTACGGGCACGGCGGGAAGCCGAGCAGGAACGCGAACGCCTGCAACGCCTGAACGCCACGTTGCAGACCACCTTGCTACCCCCCGAACTACCCGAGGTCCCCGGGCTCGAGGTCGCCGCGCATTACCACATCGCCTCGGCCGACGAGGTCGGCGGCGACTTCTACGACCTGTTCCCCATCACCGGCGACACCTGGGGGATGTTCCTGGGCGACGTCTGCGGCAAAGGCGCTCCCGCCGCGGTACTCACTTCACTGGCCCGCTACACACTGCGTACGGCCACCGCCTACACCCGCGATCCCGCCGCCGTACTCGACACGCTCAACACCGCTCTCACGGAGCGCTATCACGGCCACAACCCACGGTTCTGCACGATCATCTTCGGGCTGATCACACCCACTCCCCTGCGCGGCGGCTGCGACATCATCCTGGCCGGGGGCGGCCACCCGCCGGCCCTGCTCTTACATCCCGACGGCAACGTCGAGGAGATGCACACCCGGGGTGGTCAGCTCATCGGGGCGATCCGGCACGCCCGAATCGTCACCACGAGCTTCCGGCTCGAGGCCGGGGACACCTTGCTCCTCTACACCGACGGACTCACCGAAGCTCGCACCACCGCGAACGGCGGTCGCTACGGCGACCGGGCCCTCCTCGATTTCGTTCGCGCCCTGGCTCCGGCCACGGCCGCCCACACCATCGAAGCCCTCCGAGAACTGCTCGACTCCTTCGGATCCGGGTTGGAAGACGACACGGCCATCCTCGCCCTCCACGCCTTGCCTCCCAACGGCACCACACGCTGAGCATCCACCTCAGGCGCCGGACCGCTGCGGACAGCGGTGACTCGCTGACCGCTGCTCGGCCACGCCGATGAAGCTACGTTGATTCGTACGGGACACCATGCCGCGACCAACGCATCCAGAGCACGCGATCGGATTGCCGGCTTGAAAACGCAGAGCGTGACGGAATCGAGGCCGGTGTGGGCGGCCGTGGTGGGTGATATTCGACCGATATTGACACGCTCACGATTCCGGTCGAAGCTGGAGGCTGGTTGTGAGCAGCAGTGCCGTACGACGCGGAGCGTTGTGCGCAGCGGATCCAACGACAGCGTGGCGCGATGGTTCGTGCCGAGGCGATTTTCCTCGGCTGGTTCACACGATGCGAAGCCTTGACGCCGAGGGCGAAGAATGCCGACGCGCTGCTATGGGCTCGGCATCGAAGCTGGTGAAACCCCTTCATTTCGGTTGCCTTGAAGCTGCCCGTCGGAAGGAGATTCATGAGCAAGCCGCCGATCGTGCTGATTTACGGGCTGTGGATGCCGCCCCCGCAGATCCCCGAATCCCCGACGACATCGCCCGCCTGATGCCGATCTCGACGGAATGGAAGTTGGTCGAATGATCGGTCGTCACGGGAAGGTCCATGGTTTGCGCGATATCGCCGAGGCCGGACCGGATCCGGCCTGATCGACATCGCATGCACACAGCGAAAGGTAGAGCACGCCATGAGCATTGTTCGATTCGTTCGAGCCGCACTGGTCGCGATCGCCCTCGTTGTCGCCCTGGCCGCGGCGCTGATCGGTCCGGCCGCCGCCCGACCACTGCCGACGGTGGTCTTGGTGCACGGCGCCTTCGCCGACACCACCAGCTGGGACGCGGTCGCCGCCGAGCTACGCGGCCGCGGTTACACCGTGGTCGTCCCCGCCAACCCGCTGCGCGGACCCGCCTACGACGCGGCCGCGATCGAGAAGACCCTCGCAGGCATTTCCGGCCCCGTGGTGCTTGTCGGCCATTCCTACGGCGGCGCGGTCATCACCAACACCCACAACTCGAACGTGGAGGCGCTCGTCTACGTCGCGGCCTTCGCCCCGGCGCAGGGCGAACCCGTCCAGCTGGGGCTGGATCCGATCCGATTCCCCGGCAGTCAGCTGCTCCCGCCCGTCCTACAGGTCGGGGTCGTCGACGACGCCCAAGGGATCGGCGGCAAGAACCTCGACGGCTACATCGCCGCCGACGCCTTCCACCGGGTGTTCGCACCGGATGTCGACGCCGCGACGGCCGCGATCATGCTCGCCCACCAACGCTCGATCGCCGTATGGGCGAACCTCGAACCGTCCGGGCCGCCCTCCTGGTCGAACACGCCGAGCTGGTCAGTGATCCCCACCGGCGACAACATCATCCCGCCCGCCTCCCAGCGCTTCATGGCCGGCCGCATCGGCGCGCAAACCACGGAGGTCACCGCCTCACACGCCGTGCTCGTCTCCCAGCCCGTCACCGTCGCCGACATCATCGCCGCCGCCGGCAGCTGACCCGGCGAGGTCGAACCCGTGAACCTGTCCACCCCGTACGGCCCCAGTCCCGCGTCGAGACGGCGACCGTCCGCGGAGGCATCGCAGCGCTCGGTCATTTCGCGGGAGGTTGCCGGCCTCCGGGTCGTGCATGGCGGCGCCTGCAAGCGGTGTGCCGGTGAAGCGGTCCGATCACTGGCGTTCCGCTGTTCCCGCGCCGCTGTCACGGGTTTCGATAGCCTTGACGGTCTTGTCGAGCGCCTGTCGCAGGACGCGTTTGCCGACGGTCCCGACCACGACGCCGAGCACCCGGCCCTTGAAGTTCTTGCCCTCGCGCACGATGACGACATCCAGATCGGTCTTCCCGTCCGGCCGGCGGTTGAAGGTGTAGGTGTGACCCGAGTGGCCGCCCCACACGTTCGAGTCGGTGGTCGTCATGACGACACGCTCCGGGTTCGACCAGTCGTAGTGCAGACGTTCCCAGATGCCGTGCGAGCCTTCCGTGACGTCGGCCTCACGGCGGCCTTGGTTGTGCACCTCGAGGTATCGGTCGGCGCTGTTGCCGAACACCTGCGAGCGGCCCGGCCCGAAATCGGTGAGCGCCGCTACGAACTGCTCCGGTGTCGAGTTCGTCGTCTCCTTGAAGTGGATGGTGGACATTGCTTGTTCCTTCAACGTTCGGATGATTACCTCAGGAATGATGGGGTCGCGGTTCGGGCGTTTCGCAGCTGTCGAGCCTTGCGCGGCTCGCAGGCCGGGTCGCTCCCGTCGGCATCGACGGCACCGGTTCACAACCAGGGGGTGAGAGCGATCCGAGCGAGGCCTCATCGAGTGTGAGCGCATCCATAGAATGCGCTGGTACCGTCCCACAGCAGCGTCGGCCCTGGACGTGCGGACCGTGTGATCGCCCTCGATCTGCGTCCCTTGGTGAAGCATGAGCGGTGGAAGCATGTCGGCGCAAGAGCGCAATCGTGATCTCCCCCCGGTTGTGGACTCGAAGATATTACGGAAGTTCCCCTGCCAGGGCGGCCGAGATCGCCATGGGCGAGGCTGAGCAATGACGTGGCTGCCGCGGGACAGCTGTGGCCCTCTCGGTCCGAAGAATTCATGAACGATTTAACTGAACTTCGTGCCGACATCAACGCGCGGCATTCTTATACATGCGTACGAAGAGACGGATTCACGGCTTCCCAGTCGTGGTCATAGCGTCCGATTTCCGCAGTTCGCCGGTCTTAGACTGGGTCAATGGTGCAGCCGACGCCTTGGCAAGGAAATACACCTCGAAATGGCCGCGATCCAACGAAGAAAGCCAGCGCTGCCGCGGCGCAAGGACAGAGGGGCTATCAGGTTGCGCTGCGCGGTTATTGGGGCTATGCCTGGGCCGCGGCCAGCAGTGTGGTGACGCTCGTGCTGCTGTTCCAGCCGTGGATCACCGCCTCCGGCGCAGACGGCAGTGTCCGCGCAAATGCGTTCGGCCGCATGCAGATAACGACGGTGTTCTTGAATGTTTGGTCGCAGTCGAAGCCGCGCACCGCACACATCACCGGCTTCTGGGCCCTGCTCGCGAGCGCGGCGATCGTTGTCACCGTCTTGGCCGTGGTGATCAATTTGCGGTTCCGCATCGAGGCACTTACCCGTCTTGCCACATTGTCAACTCTGGCCACTATGTTGTTGGTGCTCATCACGGCTGTCTACGTCAACAGCAAGGGTGGCCAGATGAAGGCAATGGTCTCGCGCACAACGGATTTGGGTGGTCATGTCGGATCGTTGCTGAATTGGGCATTCAACAACGGCAGACTTGCGATGCCGGGCTCCGGTCAGTACGCCTACGCCTCGGCGAGCCTCACACAGTGGGCGTTCCTGGCCATTGCGCTGTCGATCGGATCAGCTGTGGCGGCAGTCACCCAGTGGATGCGCAACGGTTCGACCAACCTCTTCCGCCTACCCGTGGCCATCAAATTCGCCAAGTCACAATCCGCATCCCCGGAAGCCGGCGACGCCGACCAACCGTGAACCAGCCCGACGGTGTCCGCTTCGGCGAGCGGCGCGTCGTAGTCTCATCACCACGACCGGAGAAGACCAAACCGTGGGTTTGTCGTGAGGTCGGGACAAACGAAACAGGTCAGGACCGGTGCAATACCGGTCCTGACCTGCCATTACTAGCCGGCCCGCGCCCGGTGCTCCTCGGCCTCGCGGCCTCGCGCTGCCGTTCGTTCTCCTGCGCGTCGTTTTCGCGCGGTTCTTACCGGGATACCGAACAGGATGATGAAGGGATCTGTCAGCGGGTGATGGTCTGGCCTGGACGCAGTACCCCTCCGCATTCACCCGTCTTCTGATAGTCGGGCAACAGGTTTGGCAGGACCCCACCCGAGTACTGGCGCAGTTGCTGGAGTTGCTGCTCGTCGCGCACGACGTCTTTGCGGACCCAGTCCTCGTCCGAGCCGGACGCTCCGTGGAATCCTTGGATCTGGTAGTAATCGCGGGTCATTCGGGGGTCGACGGTGAGTCCGTTGTGCCACCAGGCTCCGTGGGTGTGCACGAAAGTGGGTTTGCGTTCCTCGAATACGTAATCCTCGAGGGTGATGGTTTCCTTGCCCGCGTAAATGTCCGCGATCCGCGATTCGGTGAGCCCGGCCATGTCGATCAGGCGTAGTCGCGATGTCAGCGAGCTTCCGCCCATGTCGGGCGCCAGCAGACTGCCCTGCTGGAGGCCGATGATGTCGGCGTAGCCGTTGACGTAGTGCCCGAATCGAGTGGCGATCCAGCACAGGGGCACGTCCGAATCGGCGCGATAGGACTCGGCCGCGTCGGCCAATGCGGCACCGGACGGGATCAGCGCGCCGACCAGTGTCAGTGCGACCAGCGCCCGGCCGCGCGTGCGCAGCCTTGCCAGCAACTCCGCCGCGGAGACCACAACGACGAACGCGGCCAGCGCCCACACCGGAGTAGCGAACCGGAACTGCCCCATCCAATCCGGTTGCAGCACACAATAGGCGACCATCGCCAGCGCCAGCGGAACCAACAGTGCGGCAACACCGTCACGCCATTTACTCGGACCGGCGAGGGCGAGCCCGACCACTCCGACAGCCGCGATCACCGCGGGTGCTCCCACGTACTGCACCAACTCACCGACCCTGGTCAGGTCGTGCACGGTCGGCATCGCCTGATGCTTGGCTACCGCGGTGTTCGCGACGAGTCTGCCGAATTCGGTGATCCGCCATACCAGGTACGCCCCGAACGGAATCGCGAAGGCGATACCCAAATACAGCACATGCCGAAATGCGGTGAGCCACATGTCACGTCGAGCCAGTATCAGCGAAACCAGCGGATACGCGGCCAAGTAGATCAGGCCGTCGGGCCGCGTCAACGCCGCGAACGCCGCTATCGCACCGGCTGTCACCGCCACCGTCGGTGTCCAGAGCCGTTGGTCCAGCACCGCCAGGAACAGGTGAACGGCCAGCACGCACACCGCCAGCGCGAACAAGGAGTTCTCCAGCCCGGAGAAACACCAGATCACGAACGACGGAATCGCCGCGAGCACAACGCCTGTCGCGAACGTGACCAGCGCGGGCCACCGTGACACCCGGCGTGCGGCGACATAACTGGCGACGAGGATTCCGGCGCAGCACAGCAGCGCGATCGCCTTTGGATAGACGACGAAGTCCGGTACACCGAAGAGGGTGCCACGGTCGAACAGACCGAGCCATTCGCCCAGGACCAGCGCCAGGAGCCAAGTGGGATTGGAGAATCCCTCCACCGGTTCGGCACCGGGCTGCAACACCGGGCCCAAACCGTTGGCGACGCTGCGGGCATACGCGAAGGTGATTCCCGCGTCGTCCACCAGCCAGTTGCCGTATCGCGTGGCCTGCCATGCCAGTAACAGCACACCACCCAACACTGCCGCCACTGCTGCCCACCGCGATCGATCACGTCGTTGTCGCAAGCCCTCCCGCTCGGTGGAAGCTTGCGGGCGCGCGATCACTACCTCAACCACTCATCAAATCCCAAGTTTGAAACAATGTAGCCAAGAACGCCCAAAACCTTAGCGTCCGTCACAAATCCTGCTAGTCCTGCACCGACTTGGACGAAATGGGCGGCAAGCCCGCCGGTGAGAACGCCGCGGCTGATCGAGTACTGAGCCGCGGCAAGTGATCCGGTGGACTAGAGCCGTATCAGTCGCTCCGGCTCGTTGCATGCGCGACGGGCTACGAGAGCGGCACCGCCTCGGACGGCCGCGTCGGAACGCACCGGTGCGGCGAGGACGGTTGTCGGGCGGGAATCGGCGGCGAGGGTGCGGCGCTCGAGTTCCGCACCGAGGGCAGGAGCCAGCGTCTCGAAGATCTCCGCGTAGCAACCGCCGAGAACGACGGTGGCCAGATCGCAGAGATTGATCACGGACGCGAGCGCGACACCGAGGGCGGCACCTGCCCGGGCGACGGCGCCGCGAGCGTCTATGTAGGCCTCCGCCAACGCATTCGACAATGCCAGGAGTTGCCCAGTCCGGCGCCGCCGAGGATGGCGTCGAGCCCGGCGTACTGTTCGACACACCCCTGGCTGCCGCAGCGGCAACGGCGTCCTTCGCGCTCGATGGTGAGGTGACCGAGCTCGCCGGCGAAGCCGCTGACACCAGGGTAGAGTGCCGCCAGTCACCAGCCCGCCGCCGATCCCGACATCGCCCGACACGTAGAGAAAGTCGTCTCCCGCCAGTTTGTTCGGCCACAAATGCGCCAGGGCGGCGAGATTTGCTTCATTGTCGACTTCGACGAGATCGAGCCCGAGCCCGGTGCGCAGGTGATCGGCCAATCAGGCACCGGTCAGCCTCGGCACGTTCGGCGCCCGCACGACGGTGTCGCCGACGACAATGCCGGGAACTGCCAACCCGGCGCCGAAAACCCTGCGCCCGCGAGAGATGTCGTCCTGCTCGATGATCTCGATCAGGTGGCCGACGAGATCATCGGCGGGCCGGTGGCGGTTATCGACGTCGAGGTGACGAGCCGACAGGATCGTGCCGTCGATGCTCATCGCGGTAACGGCCAGGTAGCCGACATTGATCTCCGCGCCGAGCGCTATCGGTGCGTCGGGGTGGAAACGCAGCGGTTTCGACGGCCTCCCGCGGCCTGCGGTGGTGGCCGCGTCCTCGATGAGAATCCGCTGTTCGAGCAACGGCTCGATCAGACTGGCGACAGTGGCCTTGGTGAGCCCGCTGCGCTGGGCCAGATCGGCGCGGGAACCGGGTCGGTCGACCGAGCTGAGCAGCACGGTGGACAGATTGCCGAGCCGGACCTGTTGCAGGTGAACGGAATTGGTCGCGGGCCTCACGGCGGCAGGTAATGCGCGGTCGCGGCGCGATAGCGTTCCCGGACGTGCGTCGCGGCCGGAGCCCGGAACCAGCGCAGGGGTCCGGGGTGTTCGGCCCAGGTGGCAATTCGTGACTCCTCGACAGGGTCGTTATCGTGACGCCGACGTACCGGGTGCACGCCAGGCGCCTGCCCTGGGCAGGCTACGGCGCCGACCGCGTGCCATCTGGCGAAATCAGGCCCGGAGTGATCTTGTCGATGAGACTTTCGAACTCACCATCGGGATCGAACGGCCAACCGCAGTACCGATGGACCAGCACCAGAGCGTTCTGCACCGAACCAACAGCGAGCCTGACGAGCTTTTCCAATTCGGCCGAGGTAACCACGTTCTGCGTGCCGAAGTGGTCACCGTGGGCGATGAAACGCCGGCGGTCACGAATCGACGAGATCGTCGGATGAGTTTGATTCGACAGGTAGACGTAGAGCCCCTCGGCGACCACGCCGTCGATCGTTTCCAGCCCACTCCGGTGCAGGTAGTCGAAGAACCAGACCACCGTCTGCGTCAGGCCGAGGTTGCGCTGGCCGTTGATGGTCTTCGGCACTCGTGTCGTGGTCGATGTAGGCGCGCGCCAGACGATTCAACGCCGGATCAGAAGCCGGCTCGGTGTCGATCAACCAGCAGGCCCGCGCGCAGTTCTCGATCACCGTCCGTGCCAGCTGCGGCGGGGCGGCGATCCGGGAGTTCCATGCGGTCGTCGCCGAGATCAGGGCGACAGCCTGGTTGCTCCGCTGGACGTCGTCGATGGTCAACTTCACTACTCGAACCAGGGGCTGTGCGTAGAGGACTACGAGCGCTCCAGCGACTCGGTCGGCAGGGTTCATGGTGTCGTCGGCGACCAACCGGCGAGCGATGGCCCAACGCTGTTCGGAATCCGTCGGCGTACTGGGTTCGGCTCGGTAAGTGCGGGGCGGAGTAAGTTCCCTGAAGAGGTAGTCACGCCGCTGAGCCCAGGCCAGGAACGGTCGCATCCGGTGGCGGTGCGGGCCCGCACCAGCAAAACAGAATCCAGAGCGAAACGGGGGGTAAACGCGGGGCCTGACACAAAAACAGGTCAGGCCCGGCCTCAGACCGGGTCTGACCTGCTAATTCTGTGGAGCTAAGGGGACTCGAACCCCTGACCCCCACATAGTGCGTCATGCGCTCGTCGAGCTGGCGAGGATCGAAGCTCAGTCGAGATACAACGATGTGCCCAGATCGACCCCGCTCCCGATCATCGAATCAGGTTCAGTATCAGGGGATTACACGGCACATTGCCGACACTTCGGCTGGGACCGGGCGGTACGGCTTCCGGTCGGGTCGCCTTGGGAGACCCCGCCGAACACCTAACCCCAATGACCAGTAGTCAGGACGTCAATTTCGCTGACAACGACATCACAATGCTCCAGCCCTACGACTGTGATAGGCAGCGATGCCTAGAAGAACCATTGAGCAGCAAAAACGCAACCGTCACCAAAGTCGCTCAGATCTGTAGGCAGTTGCCCATCGGTAGCACAAGACACCATCTCGGCGACGAAAGCGCGGGGTAACCGGGGGCAGTTCAAGTGTCCACCGGGACTGGCCGGTCCCCGATAACGCGACCACCCGGAAGTGGAGCCCGGGTTGTTTCGTCGGTTTCAATCGATCCCGCAGGGTGTGGGTGCAGGCCGCAGCGTACTCGGCCGGTGTCCGGTAGCCCAGGGCTGAATGCCGGTGCCGCAGGTTGTGCTCGGTTTTGAAGTCACCGATGACCACGCGGGCCTCGAGCAAGCTCGTCCAGTGGTTGCGGTTGAGGCACTCGGAACGGAGCCGGCGGTTGAACGATTCGATATAGCCGTTGTTCCAGGGCGTGCCGGGCGGGATATAGGTGATCCCTATCCTGTTGGGGCAAAAGCGTTGCAGTGCTGTGGATATCATTTCCGAGCCGTTGTCGCACCGCAGCACCTTCGGCACACCCCGGGTGGTGAACACCCGGGCGAGTTCGGCGACGAGTTTCTCGCCGGTGATGGAGCGTTCCACCAGATGCAGCAGCGACTCCCGGGTGTGTTCATCGACCATCGACGCGATCTTCACCGCCCGACCATCGACAGTGGAGTCGAACTGGAAATCCACGCCCACACCGTCTTCGGTGCATCCGCGGCGACCGCCGGCACCGACGAGGACCCGAGGCGTTTGCGTCGGTGATGCGCCCGCACCTGCAGGCCCTCCTGCTTCCACAACCGATGCACCCGTTTGCGGTTGACCCGATGCCCTTCGTCGAACCGCAACGCCGCCCACGCCCGACGGAACCCATGACAAGGATTCTTACGCGCGTACTCGCGCAGCCAAGCCCTGGCGCCGGCATCAGGATCGTTCGGGGTCTGGTCGGCCGGCAGCCGCCGGAACGTGGACCGATGCACCCCGACGACCTTGCAAGCCAACCGCTCCGACATGCCCTTGACCTGCAAGAGCATGCCCACAGCCCGCCGCTTGGCCGCCGGGCCTAGAAGTTTCCCCGAGCGATCTCCCGCAACGCGTCCTTCTCCAGCTCGGCATCAGCCAGCAACCGCTTGAGCCGGGCGTTCTGCTCGCGCAACTGCTTGAGCTCTTTGGCGGCGTCGGTGTCCATCCCGCCGTACTGGCGCCGCCAGTTATACAACGTGGCCGCAGAGATCCCCAGCTCAGCGGCGATCTCCTCACCCGAAGCCCCCGCAGCGGCCAACTCGTCGGCACGGCGCAGCTTCCGCACGACCTCTTCCGCGGAATGCCGCTTACGTCCTGCCATGGTTCTCAGTGTCCCTTCCGGCCCCTCACCAGGGCCAACAGGACTCTAAATCCGGGCGGTCTCATTCACCGGGGACAGGCCACGACGATTCCAGGGTGCCGAGCGGGCGCTGCCACCTTGTGTTGAAGAAGGCGGGCATCTTCGCGCCGGGTTCGTCCTCCCGCGAGGACTCCGGCGGCGCGAAGCGCCTGGGCATCATTAATACTCCCGCAGCGACTTTCGACCTTGCGTCACTGCGGCGCGTCGGAGCAATTGACGCCGTTGATCTATCGCCGCGGATTCGGCCGTGGGTTCCTTGATCACCCGGAGGGCTGAATCGACTACGAGCAAGCGCAGTTCGCATAGAGCTGACGCGCATCACCAGCCTGGCCACTGCGGTACTCGATCCGCACCGGTAGCGGCAGCCTGCTGACGGTAGTCCAGGTGACGAGTGGATCAGTCTGGTGCTCAAGCAGGTCGGTGGAGTGCAGGTCACGTTGGAAACGGTGGTGAAGCTGAAGGTTGGGCGGTGATCCATCCGCCAGAGGGCAACGGTCCAGTCCCGGCCGGGGGTGACAGGCCCCGGAGATCGGTCACATCACCCGAGCCGAAATCATGGGGTCAGGTCAGCGGCACCTGGCCGGGACTGGACGATGGTCTGCGCCTGGATCGATCTCGGCTTCAATGCCGGGAGGGGGCTATGGATGTTCGTAGCCCAGCCTTCGCAGCTGTGCAGCTAGGCGTGATGACGCCTGCTCTCGACGGTGTTCGAGTTGCTTGAGCGATGTCTTGTACCGGTCGCCGAAGGCCAGGTAGATATCCACCAGCTGGTTTCGCTCCTGCGCCACCAGCCTCTTGGCACGACCAACAAGGTCAGCACCGATCCTGTCGAAGATACGGGATCGCATCCCCTCTTCATGGGAGTTGGGGCTCCTGGCGGGCCTGCGCAGCTGATTAAGATCCTCCTTATTTGTTGTCCACCAGTCGATAAACAGGCCCACCAGGTTCTCATCACTCAGGATCGTCCAGTCGGCAAGTGCGTGCTGGAACGATCCGGCGAAGTATTCACGCACGACTGCGGGTGGGCGATCGGTGCGCAGACCCTCCTGCTGCCGAAACGCTTCAAACCATTCTGCGACCGCGGTCACGAATGCGGACTCCGTCGGCATGGTGAGCGTAGTGATCGTTGCTGCGGTGGTCTCGTAGCCGTTTGGGGGGAAGTTGAAGTATCCAGGATCGCCAGGCAGGAAAAGTTCGGCAAGGTTGATACCGAATGCCGCGAACCTGTCCAGCTGCGCGTAGACCTCGTCAGCGGGTACTCCACCATCTAGCAGGGCGTTGATGCTCAGTCTCGCCTGAGAGGCCGACTGCGGATCGATGTAATTGCTTACGCTGAGGTTGAATTCGTTAGCCGCGATCTCCTCGATCGAGACCATTCGCGCAAAGCCGGGGATCTCCATGCGCTTTCGAAAGGCGACCGCGATTTTTTCTACATGGCGAGGTGCAAGGTAGTTCTTCGAACGCCTCGTCTCGAATTCGTGCTCAGCGTTGATGAATAGCACGTGGTGGTCGCTGGAATCGGCAGCTCCGCGGAGGACGAGAAGGCAAATCGGGACTGAGGTGCCATAGAACAGATTGCGTCCGAGTTCGATAACAGCGGCGATTCTGCCTTCCCTGGCAATCCTGGAGCGGATGTTTCCCTCGTCCCCGCCTCGGAACAGCACGCCGTAGGGGACAGCCACAACCCCCACTCCGTCAGAGGCCAGTGAGGCTAAGACATGCTGGACGAACATCAGGTCCGCTGTTCGG
The DNA here is from genome assembly GCF_013315795.1 of Nocardia barduliensis. GTDB lineage: Bacteria > Actinomycetota > Actinomycetes > Mycobacteriales > Mycobacteriaceae > Nocardia > Nocardia barduliensis. Next base: position 29,876 of record NZ_JABLTE010000054.1, on the reverse strand, counting down.
CTTTGGCCGTACCACGCTTGCTCGGGGAACCTCATCATCTCCGGTCGAAACTTCAGACCGACAGGCGGAGTGGTCACCACTCGTTTGAAGCGCCGCAGGTCCCCGTTGGTACCGCGGTAACTCGGTTTGATGAGCGCATCCCCATGCAGGACAGAGGCATTGGTAACGCCGTGCATCATCAAGTTGAGCCTCGCGATAGGAGGCGCTTCGAAGGACGCGTCTTGTCCGAAAAGAGCGAGCACGTCGCTCTGACCGGTGTGGTCCCGGACGTATGCCTCGGCTGCGATCAGCAGTCCACCGGTCCCGGTGCACGGGTCGTAGACAGAATCGCAGGGCCGCGGGTCCGCGAGCCGAGCCATAAGCTCAGCGACCGCGGGGGGCGTGCTGAGGCCCGAGCGCTTGTCCGCATGTCCGAAAACAGCGAGAATCTCGTCAAAAACCTGGCCACTCACCTCGTCCGCGTCAAGAGTGTCTGCCCCCATGGGAATATCGTCGATGATCGAAATCAGCTGCCAGGCTTCGGTTTCGCTCAACCGCAGATTGGAAACCATCTGCGTGAATGAGTCGCCGAAAACGTCTGGATTGTCGTGAACCAGGTCGGTCAAAGCCCTATGCAAAGCGCTCCACGGAGAGTTGGCAGCAACCAACCTTTCCCACCGCGCATTTTCCGGAACCAAGAGCTGACTGGGGTGGCCGGAGGCCCACCTGAGTGCGAGGATCATCGCAATGACGCGCAGGTAGCTGGGGGTGTCCATCGGGCCCCTGAGAACGTCAGCGGCTTTAAAGATCCGTTGTGCGAGATCTCCAGTGCGCATTACCTAGCCTCGTTCAGAAAGTCGTCAAGCAGGGTTCGCTTGAGAACGTCGAGATGATCAGCAGTCTCCCGATGGACGAGGGCGAGTTGGTCAATATCGCCGATGACAGAGACCATGTCGTGCTGCCGATCCAATGGAGGGGATACGACCGGAAGACCGCCCAAGATCTTGGCATTTACGGAGGGGACGGTCCCTCCGCGTGCACGCCTTAACATCTCGTCCTGCATTGAAATTGAGGAAAGGTACAAAGCTAAGTATTCGGGAGTTACCTGGTGGTCACGTGTGCGCACTCGTACACACGAGGAGTTGTAAAGCGCACCTTCCAACTCCTGGCCGATGAGCGCCAGCTTGCCCAGTGAGCCTTGGCGAACGATCACGATGTCACCCTGCCGGAGTTTGAACCGATCGAGTCGGTCGCCCTCCTCGTAGCTCAACCGGCGGAGGTTCCTTGTGTCCACTCGGTTCCAGCTGACGATATCGATGGGGGTGACGACGGGTACCCCGTCGGGCTCATCGCCGAGCTTGTCCAGAAGCGAGCCGGAAGGGCCGGCTGTTATCACCGCCAGCTGGTCGAGCGGGATCCGCTCATCATCAGTCACGACCCTTACCTGCCTTCGTCAGCGTCTAAGGTGCGGTGGGCATGGCCAATTCGCAGCCATGCCCACCGCATTTTGGTTATGCGGTGCGTGGCGGCTTACTCCGCAGGCTCGTTTTGAGTACCTCGGTCATTGCGGCGCCAACAACTGCCGTTGCGAACGCACCCAGTACCGCCTCTCCGTACCCGGCAGCGAAGCCGGTCATCATGACGATCACTACAACGATGACGCCGCACCACGCTGCACGTCTCTCACTGCGGGGCCGGTACCATGTGCTGTTAAAGTGGGCGGATCTCATTCGTCTGCCTTTTCTTCCTGCTTGCCTCGCGGCGAAGCGGGTAGGACCGCACCGCCCCGCGCTGACGCCAATCCGAACGGGGTGGTGCGGTGTTTCCTCTCGTACGAGATAACCGTAGCACTAATCTGCGAACGACGCTTCGCGGATTGCGGACGACGCTTCGCAGAGTGCTTGCCGCTGGTGGGTGACCGCAGACAGTCATGGAATCGACACAGCTTGAGACGCGAACATTCCCCGTCGCCATCATCGCTGCCTGCCGTGGGTGTCGCGCCGGGCGACGGCGCGGCGCGGGAGTGCCGCGCGAACGGTGGTATGGGCAACGCCGAGGCGGGGCCCGATTCGATGCAGCGATTCGCCGTGGTGATAACTGACGACCGCGTGATCGATCTCGCCATCGGTGAGACGCCGCTGTTGGACCGCAACACCGCCAGTGCGGAGGATTTGCAGGATCCTGGCTTTGGCGATCTGCCATCGGGCGGAGAGCTGCTTGACGGACAATCCGGCTCCGTAGGCCTCGATGATCTCTGCTCGGTCGGCGGGCGGCGAGCCGCCGCTTGAGTTGGTGTGTGCGCGTCGGCGCAGGGCGATCTACCCGCGGTGGAGCGGGTGCAGTCGGGCCCGGCAGCTTGGCCAGCAGCTTTCCAACGCTTCTACCTGCATATTCCCGCAAGCACAGGCATCATCAGCCCGTCAGTCACATCGGCCAAACAGAATCAGGACCAAAACGGGGGGTAAACGGGGGGCTGGTACCCAAAACAGGTCAGGCCCGGTCTATGACCGGGCCTGACCTGCTATTTCTGTGGAGCTAAGGGGACTCGAACCCCTGACCCCCACACTGCCAGTGTGGTGCGCTACCAGCTGCGCCATAGCCCCTGGTTGTTCGCGCTTCGGGCTTGCCCGCCGCGCTTGAATGAAGTTACACCAACGGTGTGTCGGCCACCAAATCGCCTCGATTCGGGGGTGACAGCGGGGTGGGGTGTGGTTATTATCGAACATGTGTTCGAAGTCGGTTCGATAACGGCGACGTCGGCGGAAGCCGGTTGGACGCCCGGAAGGGGTAGAGCGGATGGGGTTGCCGGTTTGCCCATTCCGGGCGGCAGCGGGTGGGCGTTGAGCGTGCGTCGGCGTTGGCGCCGAGCTGGGCGGCCCTGATCGGCCGTACCGCCGATCAGCCGTACCGGCGACGGAATACACAGCGCTCGAAGAGGTTTCGCGCAGGGAATGGTGAGACATCTCGAGGCGCGGTCTAGGGACAGGGGGCCGGATCGCGTTGTCGAGTGCGCGGGCCGGGCGGCGGCAGGTGGAGCCGTTGCCCGGCCCCAGGCCAACTGAAAACTCGGTGGGCGGCGATCTCGGGGGCTGGGGATGTCGGGTCGCGCCGTCGAGTCGGGCCGGGGCCGTCGATTTGGTGGAGTCGGCGTTCCGGGCCCTTCCGTTGGTTGGGGCTGGACCACAGAGAGCCGAATCACACGCTCGGCGGCGCGAACGCGTCCGTACCGGTGAGCGCGACCACGAAAAGGCGCGGCGTCGGTCCGCTGATCAATCGGTGAGCGAGGCCACCCAGTTCTCGTCATTGGTGTCGACCTTGCTCGTGCCATCGAAGACCGCGGGTGTGGCCGCCGAGCCGCCCAGTGCCGCACCGAGCGCTGCCGTCTGCGCCATGGCGGTGGTGCGTGCGGAGTCGACCTTGGCGCCGGTCGCGATGCACTGCCGCACGGGCTCGGCGGCTCCGGCGTCGCGAGCGATCGTGGCGAGCTCTTCGTTGCTCAGGTCGGCGCCGCCCTCACCGGGACGCTTGGTGGTGAACAGCTCGGTGTGGAACTTCGAGTAGACCGGCCCCGAACCCGCCTCCGCCACACACTGGTTCGCCGCGACGGCGCGGGTCGAGTAGTCCTTGCTCCGCGAACGGCCGTCCAGGAAATTCACCAGGCGATAGCGCACCGCCAACGTGCCCTCATCGATCTCCTGCGCGATCTCCTGGCCGTAGATGCGCTCGAGGCTGCCACAACCGGGGCACAGCGGGTCCTCGAAGACGTCGACGGTCTTCTTCGCGTCCGGGCGGCCGAGCAGAATCGAACCGTTCTGCTCGAGCACCGAGTGCACGGCCGGGTCCCGCACCGATCCGTAGCCGTCGTTGCGGACGGTCGCATCGTCTCGGCCCCACCGGATCGCCGCGATGACGATCAGCACGATCAGCGCGAGAGCGACCGCACCCAGCGCATAGGTGGTGGTACTGGACATCGGTCGTGGTGTGTAGTTCGAACGCGATTCGCTCACATCGCCACTTTGCCGCAGCCGCCCCCCGCGCCCACCGCCGGGCCGCGCTTCCGCGATTCAGCGGCCACCTGAACCCGACACGACCTGTTCAGCCACCGGGCGGGGCCGGGCGGCAGAACCGCGGACACGGGTAAAGCGAAAAAGCACGGATGACGCTTCATTCGCAAGTGGACGGATGACGCCGACCGGACGCGACCGCCCCGACACCCATCGCCGTCGGTTCAGCGCGTGCGGCGGATACGTCGCTCCGGTCGCCTGGGTTTGCGGCGGGACATCGGTCGCCCCGCAGGGCTGGAGGGTCCCTCTTCGTTCGAGTCGACAACTGCGGCGTTGCCCGGCGCGGCCCGCATCGGCCTGGAATCGGCGGCCGTACCGCAGCGATCACCTGCCACGGCCGAGGGACGGCCTGTCAGCCCGTCGGACGCCACCGCTGCTCTGACGGCACTACCCGCCACCGATTCCCGCTGATCAGCCATCACACGCGAACCTGCGGCGCCCGCATGACGATCGCCCGCCACCACACCGGACTCGACCACCGCAGGCGCCGAGCTGTCGGCCACGGGCGCGGCGGACACCTCGCTCACCGCACGGTCGATCCGAGCCGGTTGCTCGGCAAGGTCCGCACCGCCGAGACGTTCGGACGGGGGACTCCCACGCCGCAGCGGTTCGGGAACGACCGCCCACACGAGCGCGGCCACAGCGAGCAGAGCGCCGGTCACACCGAGCGCCAGCCCGTAGGACGCCTGCTGGGCCAAGGCCCCCACAGCGATCGGCCCGATGACGGTGCCGAGGTCGGCGGCCATCTGGAAACCGGCCAGCACCGGCCCGCCGCGTGCCCTCGGCCCGATGATGTCGGCGACGGCCGCCTGCTGGGTGGGCGTGAACATGCCGGAACCGAGCCCGGCCACGAAGGAGGTGACGAGCAGCCAGGGCAGGCCGCTCGCCAGGCCGAGCCCCGCGGTCCCCGCCGCACACACCAGTGATCCGATGATTACGAAGGGTTTCCGCCCCCACCGGTCGGACAATCGGCCGGAGACGAACAGCACCGCGACGTTGCCCGCGGCGAACACCGTCAACGCCACACCCGCCATGCCGGGCGCTTGGTGCAGCACCTCGACGACCAGCAGCGGCACCAGCGCCATCCGGACACCGAACACGGCCGCGCCGTTGGCGAAGTTCGACAGCAGCACCGCCCGGTACTCCGGCCGCGCCCAGCCCTCCCGGAAGGACATCATGCGCACGCCGCCGACCGGCTCCGGCGCGGCCAGTTCCGAATTCCGCAGACTCAAATACACCACGACGCTGACGACCAGCAAGGCGACCGCGTAGATCACGAACGGCCAGCGCAGTCCGAGTCCGGACAGCCCGCCGCCCACCAGCGGCCCGCTCACCGAGCCCACCAGGAAGCTGGTCGACCACAATCCGGAGACCCGGCCGCGCTGTTCGGGCGGTGACATCCGGATGACCAGCGCCAGCGACGACACGGTGAACATAGTGGATCCGATGCCGCCGAGCGACCGCAACACCATGAGCTGCCAGTAGCTCTGGGCAAGGGCGCTTGCGCCGGTGGACAGCGCGACGATCAGCAGCCCGCCGAGATAGACCGAACGCTCCCCCAGCCGCTGCACCAGCCGCCCGCTCACCGGCGCGAACAGCAGACGCATCAGGGCGAACGCGGAGACGATCGCCGAAGCGGCCGCCACGCCGACGCCGAAGCCGCGCGCGAACTGCGGGAGCACCGGGGCGACCAGACCGAACCCGATGGCGATGACGAACGCGCCCCCGACCAGCACCCAGATCTCGGTGGGCAGGGGCTTGGCTCTACCGGTCACCGCTCAGCGCCTGTCCCACCAATTCCTCCGCGGCCGCCTGCACCTCGGCGAGGTGCTCGGCGCCGTGGAACGACTCCGCGTAGATCTTGTACTTGTCCTCGGTGCCGGAGGGGCGGGCGGCGAACCACGCGTTCTCCGTGGTCACCTTGAGGCCGCCCAGCGGCGCCCCGTTGCCGCGCGCCCTGGTGAGCACGGCGGTGACCGGCTCTCCGGCGACCTCCTTCGTGGTGATCATGTCCGGAGTCAACTTCGCGAGCAGCTGTTTCTGTTCCCCGGTGGCGGGTGCGTCGATCCGCGCGTAGGCGGGACTGCCGTAGCGGCGTTCGAGTTCGACGTAGCGCGCCGATGGGCTCTGGCCGGTGACCGCGGCGATCTCGCCGGCGAGCAGCGCGAGCAGGATGCCGTCCTTGTCGGTGGTCCAGACGGTGCCGTCCATCCGCAGGAACGACGCGCCCGCGCTCTCCTCACCGCCGAACGCCAGGCTGCCGCTGAACAAGCCGGGGACGAAGAACTTGAAACCCACGGGCACCTCGTGCACGTCGCGACCGAGCACGGAGACCACCCGGTCGATCATCGACGACGTGACCGCGGTCTTGCCGATCTTGGTCAGCGCGTCCCATCCCATCCGGTTGGCCACCAGGTACTCGATGGCGACCGCCAGGAAGTGGTTCGGATTCATCAGCCCGCCGTCGGGCGTGACGATACCGTGCCGGTCGGCGTCGGCGTCGTTGCCGGTGGAGATGTCGTAGTCGTCCTTGATCGCGACCAGCGACGCCATGGCGTAGCGGGAGGACGGGTCCATCCGGATCTTGCCGTCGCCGTCGAGCGTCATGAACCGCCAGGTGGGATCCACGAACGGATTGACCACCTCGAGCTCGAGATCGTAGCGCTGACCGATCTCCTCCCAGTAGTCGACGCTGGCGCCGCCCATCGGGTCGGCGCCGAGCCGGATGCCCGCGCCGCGGATCGCGTCCAGATTCAGCACGTTGGGCAGGTCGTCGATGTAGTGGTCGAGGTAGTCGTAGCGTTCCACGCCGGTGGCCAGGGCACGCTCCAGCGTGGTGCGCTTGACCTCGGTGAGCCCGTCGCTCAGCAGTTCGTTGGCGCGGGCGGCGATGGCGTCGGTGGCCGTGTTGTCGGCCGGGCCGCCGTGCGGCGGATTGTATTTGAAGCCCCCGTCGCGGGGCGGGTTGTGCGACGGGGTGACCACGATGCCGTCGGCCTGGTGCTTGGCGCCGCCCCGATTGTGGCGCAGCACAGCGTGACTGAGGGCGGGCGTGGGGGTGTAGCGGTCGCGCGCGTCGATCACCGCGGTCACGTCGTTGGCGGCGAGCACCTCGAGCGCGGTGGTCCAGGCGGGCTCGGAGAGGGCGTGGGTGTCCCTGGCCAGGTAGACCGGTCCGGTGATGCCCCGGGTGGCGCGGTACTCCACGATCGACTGGGTGATCGCCAGGATGTGCGCCTCGTTGAAGGCGCCGTCCAGGCTGGAGCCGCGGTGGCCCGACGTTCCGAACGCCACCCGCTGGGCCGGATCCCGCGCATCCGGGACGCGGCTGTAGTACGCCGTCACCAGGTGTGCGATGTCTTCCAGATCGGTGGGACGTGCGGGACGCCCGGCTCGATCGTGGGCCATGCTCGGGTCTCCCTTCCGTATCGGCTGCGCCCGGCTCGTCATCAGGATCATGTCCCCGACCGCCCGGTCACCGCCGACCCCACGGCCACGTCGTTCACGTCGGCCACCCGCCGGAACCTCTCGTCGCCGCACATGCTGAACGTGGTCGGCACGGTGCGGAAGCCTGCTCCCGCGGCGGCGAGCGGCAGATCGCCCGCCGACGCGCCGCTCAGATCGCCGAGCCGCGCCGAACCGACAATGGTAACGGCCGCCGTGCGCGGTGGCATCGGCGAGGCGAAATCGCCTGGCGCCGCTCGGCCTACGGGGGATCCGGCGAGTGCGTCGCGCCGGCCACGCGGTCTTCTCATCGCTCACCTTCCTGCCACTGGCCCACCTGCGCCGACGTGACGTCGGCCGAACCACTCATTGCCCGACCCCCTTCCGTCGTGCCGTTCCCGTCGATCGCCGAGCCGAACCAGGTGTCCACCGTGCCATGCCCGCGCCGGGCCCCGACGTCCCGGCCACACCACCGCCACTCCCCGAGGCGGACGAGCGCGGGGAGCACCGCGCCCGGTCCGAGGAGTCTACGAACCTCGCGGGTGGGGTGGAGAAGGTGGTGCGACCGCCGGATACGCCGATGCCGAAAACGATATTCAGCAGCCTCTTGGCTACCCATACCGCAGGGCGGCCGGAATCATCAGCCCGCCATATCCGACCACGTCGTATCTTGCACCACGAGCGAGGATAAGGGAGGGCTCTTGGCAATCACACAGCCACAGGGCCGACGGTCCGACGCCGCCCACTCGGCGAGTGCGCGGGCCGGCGCGGGCGAATGGAATTGCGCGCGCGGCGATTCGACGACGACGGCCGCCGCTCCCGCGACGAGGCGCGGGAGCGGCGGCCGCTGGGTCCGCAACCGGATCGACGGTGCCGCTGCCGGGTCAGTGGGCGAGGACCGGCTCTCCCTCGGCAGGCTCCGGCGTCGCGCTCGGCATGAGCACCGCGGTGAGGAGGCCGCCCGCCACGAAGATCGCCGTGGCCCACCAGAAGCTGGTCGTGTAGCTCTCGATCGCGGACTGGGCGATGGTGAGCGGGTCCGGCTTGCGGGTGGCCAGGTAGTCGGTCGCCGCCGAGGCCGCGATGGTGCTGAGCAGCGCCGTGCCGATCGAACCGCCGACCTGCTGACTGGTGTTGATCATGGCCGAGGCCACACCCGCGTCCTCGTGCCGCACGCCGGAGGTCGCGCCCTGGAAGGCGGTCGACATCGCACCACCGAGGCCGAGACCGAGCAGGATCAGGGCGGGCAGGATGTGGGTGACGTAGCCGGTGTCCGAGCCGATCCTGGTCAGCCAGGCCATGCCCACCGCCGCGATCAGGAAACCGCCGCTGACCACGATCTTCGGGCCGAGCTTCGGCAGCAGCAGCGACGGGGCGGTGGTCGAGGAGACCACCATGGCCGCGACCATCGGCAGGAACGCCACGCCGGTCATGATCGGCGAGTAGCGCAGGGTGAGCTGCATGTAGTAGGTGAGGAACAGGAAGATCGCGAACATCCCGATGCCCAGGACGAAGACCGTCAGGTAGGAGGTGCCGCGCATCCGGTCGAGCACGATCCGCATCGGAAGCAGCGGGTGCGCGACCCGGGTCTCCAGCCAGGCGAACACCGCGATCAGCGCCGCGCCGCCGAGCAGGAACGCGAGGGTGACGCCGTTGGTCCACCCGTCCGATTCCGCGTGCGAGAACCCGTAGACGATGCCGAACAGGCCCGCGGTGACCACGACCGTGCCGGGGATGTCCAGCTTGGGCCGCTCGGTGCTCGTGTGCTTCGCCAGCAGCAGCACCGCGCCGACCAAGGCGACCGCCGCGAAGGCCAGGTTCACGAACATCACCCAGCGCCACGACGCCCATTCGGTGAGCGCCCCGCCGAGCAGCAGGCCGATCGCGCCACCGGTGCCCGCGACGGCGCCGAAGATGCCGAACGCCTTCGCCCGCTCGGACGGTTCGGTGAAGGTGACGGTGAGCAGCGAGAGGGCGGCGGGCGCCAGCAGCGCGCCGAAGACGCCCTGCCCGACCCGGGCCGCGACGAGCATCTCGAAGCTGGTGGCCGCGCCACCGATGGCGGAGGCGACCGCGAAGCCGACCAGACCGACGATGAAGGTGTTGCGCCTGCCGAACAGGTCGCTGAGGCGTCCGCCGAGCAGCAGCAGGCTGCCGAACGCCAGTGCGTAGCCGGTGACCACCCAGGAGCGATCGCCGTCGCCGAAGCCGAGGTCCTGCTGCGCCGCGGGCAGCGCGATGTTCACCACGGTCGCGTCGAGCACGACCATCAATTGGGCGACGCCGAGAACGGCGAGCACCCACCAGCGCAGCGCGTGCGAGCCGCGCCTGCCGCTTCCCGTCTGTTCGGGAGCCGCAGCCCCACGGTCGATCGCGGTAGTCATGTGTCCCCTTTGTCTGAAGCTTTGATCCGGAGGCATCATCTCCGCTTAGTTGATGAAGCTACCACCATAACGGAGATAACGCCTCCGGTTAATCCCGAAGGTTGGTAGAATGACGCTGTGAATCACGCCACGGTCGCCTCTCCACCCCGGCGCCTGCGGGCCGATGCCGCGCGTAACCAGCAGCGGATCATCGCCGCGGCCCGGGAACTGTTCGCCGACCACGGACTCGAGATCACCCTCGACGACGTGGCCGAGCGCGCGGGTGTGGGGGTCGGGACGGTCTACCGCCGCTTCGCGAACAAGAAGGAACTGATCGTCGAGGTCTTCGACCAGAACCTGAACGAATTCGCCGACGCGGCCGATGCCGCCTACCGGCACCCGGATCCCTGGTTCGGACTCGTCGAGTTCTTCGAATACGCGTGTCGGCACATGGCCACCAATCGAGGGTTCAGCGAAGTGATGCTCGAACTCGAAGACGACGAGACCGACCGGTTCACCGTGGTGCGCGACCGCATCAAGCCCACCGTGACCGCCATCTGCGCCCGGGCGCGCGACGCGGGCGTGCTCGCCGACGGCATCGAGCCATCGGACTTCTTCGCGCTCGTGCACATGGTCGACGGCCTCGCCGAGTTCGCCAGGCCGGTCAATCCCGATGTGTGGCAGCGATATATGGCCATCATGCTCAACGGCGTGCGCGGCGACGGCACGCCGCGCCAGCAGCTGGTAGTGCCGCCGCTGACCGACGACGAGGTCGAGCACGCCAAGCAGCACCTGACCTGCGGCTGGCGCAAGCGGTAGCGAAATCGAACCGTAAGTAGCGCAGGTCACGTGCGCTCCCGTAAATTGGTCACATGACCAACTCGTGGGTGAACTGGGCAGGCGATCAACAGTGTGCGCCCGCGATCCTCGCTACGCCGCGCTCCGTCGAGGAAGTGGCTGATCTGCTCGCCGACGCGGAAGCCGACGGCCGGACCGTCCGCGTCGCGGGCGCGGGCCATTCGTTCACCGACGCCGTCCTGACCGACGGCACACTGCTGAGCTTGGCGAAGCTGAACCGCGTACTCGACGTCGACCGGGCCGCCGGTCTGGTCCGGGTGGAGGCGGGCATCAGCCTGAACGCCGCAAGCACCGCCCTGCACCGACACGGCCTTGCCTTCCCCAATCTCGGCGACATCGACGTGCAGACCGTCGCGGGTGCCACCGCGACCGCCACCCACGGCACCGGCGCGGCCTTGCAGAACCTCTCCGCCGCGGTGCACTCGATCGAGCTGCTGCTGGCCGACGGAAGCCGGGTCGAAGTGAACGAGGACACCGATCCGGATGGCTGGCGGGCCGCGCGGGTGGGCATCGGCGCGCTGGGCGTCGTCACCGCCGTGACACTGCGCATGGTGCCGTCGTTCGTACTGGAGGGCGTCGAACGACCGATTCCGGTGGAAAAGGTGCTCGCCGACTTGGATTCGTTCGTCGACGGCAACGAGCACTTCGAGTTCTATATGTTCGCGCACAGCCCACTGGCCCTGACCAAGCGCAACAACCGCGTTGCCCTGCCCGAGCAACCGCGCGCCAAGGTGGTGGACTGGTTCGCCGACATCCTCATGTCGAACTACCTGTTCGACGCGCTGTGCCGAGCGAGTCGCAGGCAGCCCCGCCTGGTGCCGTTGATCCACCGCAGCGCCGCCTACGCGGGCAGCTACCGGCGTCAGGTGGACCGTTCCTACCGGGTCTTCGCGTCGCCGCGCCTGCTCCGCTTCACCGAGATGGAGTACGCCATCCCGCGCGAGCACTCCGCCGACGCGATCCGCGAGATCAAGGAATTGGCGGTCCATTTCGACACGCCGATGCCCATCGAGGTGCGCTGGGTCGCGCGGGACGACGCCTTCCTCTCCCCCTCCTGCGGCCGCGACACCTGCTACATCGCGGTGCACCAATACCGCGGCATGGACTTCGAGCCCTACTTCCGGGCCTGCGAAGCGGTTTTCGACCGCTACCAGGGGCGTCCGCACTGGGGCAAACGCCACTTCCAGACCGCCGCGACGCTGCGTGAGCGCTACCCCGACTGGGATCGGTTCGCCGAGGTGCGCCGCCGCTTCGACCCGAAAGGGCGTTTCGCCAACCCCTACCTCGACCGGGTGCTGGGTCCGGTCGGCTGAACGCGGTCCACCGGCGCCGGCACGCCGCTCCGGGTCACTCGGCGAGCAGCTCCGCGACCAGGCGGGGCACCGCCGTGCCGATGGGTTCGCGGATGATCTCGGTGGCCATCGCGTCGTACGGCGTCGGCTCGGCGTTGACGATCACCAGGTCGGCGCCGCCGCGCACCGCGATCGAGCACATCGACGCGGCGGGCTCCACCTGCAACGACGTTCCGATGGCCAAGAAGATGTCGCTGGTCTCCGCGACCAGCGCGGCCTTGGTTACGGTGCGACGGTCCAGCTGCTGACCGAACATGATGGTGGCGGATTTGAGGATGCCACCGCAGCCGGGACACGGCGGGTCGGGTTCGCCCGCGGCCACCCGCTCCAGGGTGGCCGCCATGGAGGTCTGATAGTCGCATTCGACGCAGACCACTTCGAACATGTTGCCGTGGATCTCGATCACCCGCTCCGGCGCGGACCCCGCCCGCTGATGGAGCCGGTCGATGTTCTGGGTGATGATGGTGACCGCCCGCCCGGCCCGCTCCAGGTCGGCGAGGGCGTTGTGGGCGGCATTGGGCACGGCCTGCCAGGCCGGGTTGTCCCGCCGCGCGAGCCAGGCGCGTTCCCGGAGGGCCGCGTCGGCCACATAATTCTGGTAGGTCGACAGCAGTTCGGCGATCGGATCTTTGGTCCACACTCCCCGCGGGCCGCGGAAATCGGGAATGCCGGAATCGGTGGAGATACCCGCGCCCGTGAGCACTCCGATCCGGCCGGTGCGACTGCGCCACTCGGTCGTCATATCCGCACAGCCTAGGCGGCGGCGCGCCCGCCAGCACGGATAGACGATGAGAGATTTGTAGGGTTATCATCTCATTGTATTGAGTTCGGCCGATCAAGGGAGATCACGATGACCGCGTCCGTCGCACGCGAATCCACCGGCGCGCGAACGCTGCCGCCCCGCCGCCCGATCGAACCGGGCACGCAGATGTGGGAACAGACCGGACTGGTCACCTTCTCCCTCACCGCGGGCTCGGCCTTCCTTTTGCAGACCATGGAGCCGACCATCTCCGCCGTGGTGGACGAGTACTCCACCTTCCGCACCGACCCGATGGGCCGCGCCATGCGCAGCCTGGCGTCGGTGATGATGTGGGTCTACGGCGGCGATGAAGCGCTCGCCGAGGCCGACCGGCTGCGCGAACTGCACGCGTCGCTCAACACCACCGACGCCAACGGGGTCCGGCACACCGCACTGTCCAGCGGTCCGTGGGCCTGGGTGCTGCACACCGGGACATTCGCCTTCACCGAGAGCGCCAAGTACTTCGCCAAGCGCCCGCTCACCGAAGCGGACAAGGAGGCGTACTTCCAGGAGACGCTGCAGTTGTTGCGCAATTTCTCGGTAGCGCCCAAGGAAATTCCCGCGAACTACGCCGAGTTCGAGAAGTTCTTCGATGAGACCGTCGCGAACCATCTGGTCGCCACCGACACCGCCCGCGACTACCTGCGGGTGATCCGCTCGGTCGCGCCGCCGAAGCATCTGCCGCGCGCGCTGCATCCGGCCTGGAAGGCGGCCGTGGCGCCGATCGGCTGGCTGCAGTACTTCGTGACGGTCGGCACCACGCCCGAGGTCGCCCGGCAGAAGCTGGGCCTGACCTGGACCGAGGCCGACGAGCGCAAGCTCCGCGTGATCGGCTGGCTCATCGCGCGACTGGTTCCGCTGCTGCCGGAGCGGTTGCGCTACTTCCCGATCGCCTACGAAGCCCGCCGCCTCGAACGCGACCGGCAGCGGCTGCGCAAGATGATCGACCTGCGTCCGATCTGATCTCTGCGCGCAAGCCGCCGCGAAAGTTCCGTCCCGCCGTCACATCCGCTGAGCCCCGCCGCACCCCGGTCGACCCGAGTCGACCGGGGTTGCTCGGGTTGTACGCCGAAAGGCGAAAGGACCGGCGTCCGCGGGTTGTCTCGCGACGCCGAATCACCGCGACGGGCCATCGCTGAGCCGAGCACGGCTGCGCCTCCGACGGTTCGCTCCCGTATGTTCCGATAGGCGAGCGCTCCGGAACTACCGTCCGGTCCGCTCCGCCGTCGCGGCGGACGCCGGGGCCGTAATAGCTGTGTCACAACGGATTCGAGCCGCTGACCTGCGATGCGCGTTCGCGCGCGCACCCGAAGGCACGGCGCGCCGTAACGATTCACGGCGCGCTGGTATACGTATCTCGTACCCTACGACAGCGTTTCGGCTCACCTCAGCCGGACGGCCAGCACACTCATGCTCCACCTTGCACATCGAAAGGCGCTCTCCATGTCCCACAAGCCCAGTGTGCTGTTCGTCTGCGTGCACAACGCGGGCCGCTCGCAAATGGCCGCCGGGTTCCTCACCGCCCTCGCGGGCGACCGGTTCGACGTGCGGTCGGCGGGCAGCGCGCCTGCCGAGACGCTCAACGCCACGGTGGTGGACGCGATGGCCGAAATCGGCATCGACATCTCCGGCCGCACCCCCAAACCGCTCACCATGGACGCGATCGGCATCTCCGACGTGGTGGTCACCATGGGCGCGGGCGACGCCTGCCCGTTCTTCCCCGGCATCAGCTACCGCGACTGGATGCTGCCCGATCCCGCGGATCAGACCATCGACGTGGTGCGCACCATTCGCGACCGCATCCGCATCCTGGTGGAGAACCTGATCGCCGAACTCGTCCCGGCTCCCGCGCGCTGAGCGCTGTCCGATTCGTTCAAGACGGCGGTGCGCAGCGCTGCCTACGCTGCCGGTATGACTCCTCAACTCGACGTCATCGGCATCGTCGTCAGTGACATGGCCGCCTCGATCGCCTTCTATCGCCGCCTCGGGCTCGATTTCCCGCCGGGCTCCGAGCAGGAAGGGCATGCCGAGGCGGCCCTGCCCAACGGTCTGCGGCTCGCCCTCGACACCGAAGCCGTCATCGCGTCGTTCCACAGCGGATGGACGCCCCCGACCGCGGCGGGCCGGCTCGGGATCGCCTTCCGGTGCGCCGATCCCGCCGAGGTCGACGCCGTGTACACCGAACTCGTGGACGCCGGATACCACGGCGAGCTGAAGCCGTGGGACGCCTTCTGGGGTCAGCGCTACGCGGTGGTACTCGACCCTGACGGCAACGGCATCGACCTGTACGCCGCGCTGCCCTCCGCCGCCGGGTAACACCTCAGGCATCGCTCACCTGCGCGCGGGACATCGGAAACTCCGCTCGAGGCCGGACTTGCCGAGGTGGAAGCGCCTGGGATCGAGTTCGGTGACTCGCGCTTCGGATCATCTAGGAGTGCGCGAGCAACTCGCCCAGCGGGATTCCCGCCAGGGCGCGCACCTCCCGGGACAAGTGGGCTTGGTCGGCGAACCCGGCCTGGGCCGCGGTGTCGGCGAGCGGCACACCGCCGCGGGCCGAGGCGAGCGCGCGTTGCATGCGCAGCACCCTCGCCAGAGTCTTGGGGCCGTAGCCGAAAGCGTCCAGGGAGCGCCGGTGCAGGGTGCGCTCGCCGAGCCCCGCCGCCTCGGCGACCGCCGCCACCGGCCAACCGGCCGCCAGCGCGCCGACCACCCGCCGCAGGAGCGGATCGGCCGGTTCGGCGTCGGCCGCGCGCCGCAGCACGATCCCTTCGAGCACTGCCGCCGGGTTGTCGGCGTCCGCGAGCCGTCCGACCAGCGACCGGACCGCCGCAGACGGCCATAGTTCGGCGAGATCGACCCGCTGATCGCGGATCTCGCGTGCGGGGACGCCGAGCAACGCGGGCGCGGTACCCGGGAAGAACCGGACGCCGACGTACCGGCCGCCTGCCGACACCCGGGGATGGTGGGCGCGGGTATCCGGCCCCGCGACGATGAGCCGACCGGCCATCCAGATCAGATCCATGCACCCATCGGGCAGCACCGGCAGCGCCGGGCCACGGCCGTCGACGGTCTTGGTCCACAACACCGCGCCCTCGTACCGCGACGGCCGCTCACGATAGGCGGCGACCTCGTACACGCCGCCGACGCTACTCCGAACCACCGACAGGCCCCGCTGCGCGCCGCCCGAGCAGGCCGGGCGCTCGTCCGGACCGGGGAATCAGCGCTGCGGCGGGGCGATCGGGACGATCCCGCGCGGCACCACCCGCAGGTAGGGATCACGGTGCGCCGCAGCGATCTTCGATTCCGGATCTTTGCACGCGACGGTGACGTCACCGTTCGGCGCGGAGGAGAACGTCCACACCGTCACCCATTCCGCTCCGCCGATGGTCTCGGGCTTCTTCGCATCCGACGAACGCAGATCTTCGTTCCGACCGGAACTATCGGTCACCGTGCAGCGAATGCTGTTCGCGTCCGGCCCCCACGCCACGGGCGCCTTGATATCGAGCACCGCGTCTGCGGGCACCGGCACTTTCTTCGATTCGCCCAGCAAAATACGGACCCCGCTGTCCGCCGCCTCCTCGTCACGCGCCTCGCTCGTCGTCGCCGAAGCGCTCGGCGCAGCGGCCGCACTCGTCGACGTCGGTTCCCCGCTCGCCGACGGTTCGTCGGAACATCCGGACACGGAGGCGACGACCAGCGCGGGAATCGCCATCCAGCTCATTTTCACAGTCAGACCTCTCGTCGCGCCCGCACGCCAGGCGATTGATTCGGATCAGCCAGGCACTGAGCATGACAACGGCGCAGCGGAAAATCTCGGATACACGCCGAGAAACTCGGCAATCCGACCGCAATCTCCCGAAACCGCACCGCTGAGAATGAAATCGGATCGAATTATCGATCCCCTCGTTACGCTCACTGATCAGATCCGGGCAATCGGTGTGCGGCCGAATGGTTCTCGTATCTCGCCGAGCGGTCCCGCACCGGTTGCCGGGATCGCACGCATGGCCGTTCGGCCCGCCCGCTGGGAGACCCGATCACTTCGCTCCGGCCACCGGTCGGCCGAGCCGGGCATTTCCCGTCGAACCGCTGGTCCGCATAGTGTGGCGATAGCGATCATCTGGAGGACCACCATGGCGAGACCGTCGCTGAAGTTCGCCCCGCACCGCGTCCAGTACCGAGCCGCCGCATGGAACTGACCCACAGCGACGTGAAGGCCGCCGCCGAACGGATAGCCGGGCTCGTCCGGCCGGTCGCCGTGGCGCGAGCCGACCAGAAAGGCGAACTGTGGTTCGCGCTGGAATTCCTCCAGCACACCGGAAGCTTCAAAGCCCGCGGCGCGCTGAACTTCCTGCTCACGCATCGGGAGAACGGCACCCTCCCGCCGGTGGGCGTGACGATCGCCTCCGGCGGCAATGCGGGACTCGCCTGTGCGTGGGCGGCCCGCAGTCAGGGCGTGCCCGCCACAGTGTTCCTTCCGACCACCGCACCGCGCGTCAAAGTCGACCGCCTCGCCTCCTATGGCGCAGACGTCCGTCTGGTGGGCACCCAATACGCCGACGCGCTGGCGGCCAGCCGCGATTTCGCCGAGGCCACCGGCGCCCTGCTCTCGCACGCCTACGACAACCCCCTCATCGCGGCGGGCGCCGGCACCCTGATGACCGAGATCCACGAGCGAATCCCGGACCTCGACGCCGTCGTGGTCGCCGTCGGCGGAGGCGGATTGTTCTCCGGCGTGGCCACTGCCGCCGCCGGCTACGGCATCCGGACCGTCGCGGTGGAGCCCGCCCGCTGCCGCGCGCTGCACGCCGCGATCGCGGCAGGCGAGGTCGTCGACGTGGAGGTCGATTCGGTCGCCGCCGACTCGCTGGGCGCCCGCCGGGCCTCGGAACTGGCGCTGACGGCCGCGCGGCGCTACCGGGTGGACTCGGTGCTCGTCGAGGACGCCGCGATCGTCGCGGCGCGCCGCGGTCTGTGGGCCGAACGCCGCATCGCCGTCGAGCACGCCGCGGCGACCGCCTTGGCCGCGGTACTCGGCGACGAGCCCGCGTTCCGGTCCGCGCCGGGCGAGCGGGTGTGCGTGGTGCTGTGCGGAGCGAACACCGATCCGTCGGATCTGGCCAGGTAGGACCGTCCGCCACGCCGTGTGACGGTTCCTCGGCGTATTTCCGACGAATCGGACGACACGGCGTTAGGCTCGCTGTCGTCTTCGATCCCGACGGAAGGCACAGCATGGCGCATACCTCACATATGGTTCCCATCGGCACCCCGCTACCCGACTTCTCCCTCCCCGATCTCGACCAGCGGATCTACTCCCGGGCGGACTTCGCGGACGGGCCGGGTCTGCTGGTCGTGTTCGCCTGCAACCACTGCCCGTACGTCAAGCACATCGAGGCGGCGCTCGGCGAACTGGTCGACTCGCTGCCGTCCATGCCGACCGTGGCGATCTGCACCAACGACGCGGCCGCCTACCCGGACGACGCGCCGTTGCGGCTGCGCGACCAGGCGATCCGGGCGGGGTGGACCTTTCCCTACCTCGTCGACGAGGCCCAGGACGTCGGGCGGGCTTTCCGCGCCGCCTGCACCCCCGACTTCTTCCTCTACGACGCGAATCTCAGACTGGCCTACCGCGGCGCCTTCGACGAATCGACGCCCGGGAACGGGAAGCCTCTCACCGGAGACGACTTGCGCACGGCCGTCGAAGCCGTACTCGCGGGCGCGCCCGCCCCGGAACCGCACCGGCCGAGCATGGGTTGCTCGATCAAATGGCGAGACGCCTGAGCCCCTTTCCGCGTTCGCGCACGCGCCGCAGCGCGGTGCGCCAGGCCAGCTGCGGCACCGCGGCCGACAATCGGGCGAACTCCCCGAAGTTGTCCGGCTCCACCACGGTACGGGCCTGCTGAGCGGTGGCGGCCCGCCGGACCGCGCGCGACGCCTTGCTGACGTGGCCGGCGTCGTACGGCGGTTGCGGGTCGTACTCGATGATCAACTGAGCCGTCTGCGCCTGCTCCGTACCGAAGGTCTCGCCGACCAGCCACAGGGCCAGATCGATGCCCGCGGAGACCCCGGCGGCCGTGACGATCTTCCCGTCGCGCACGATCCGTTCGTCCGGCCTGGCGTCCGCTCCGAGCCCGCGCAGCGCGGACTGGGCCAGCCAGTGCGTCGTGGCGGGCCGTCCGTGCAACAGTCCGGCCGCGGCCAGCACCAGCGACCCCGTGCACACCGAAGTCGTCCAGCGGGTGCCCCGGTGCGCGGTGCGCAGCCAGGCCAGCAGGGCGTCGTCGATCGCGGCCGCCGCCGAGCCCGGACCTCCGGGCACGAGCAGGATGTCCGGCGCGGGCGTCTCCTGGAACGAATGCGTGGCGCCCAGCACGAGCACGCCGCTGTCGGTCGTGATCGGCCCCGGCTCGTGCCAGACGAAGCGGACCTCAACGCCCGGCGCGAAGCGCAGCACCTCGTAAGGGCCGATCGCGTCGAGCGCGGTCATCCCCGGATAGGTCACGATCGCGATCCGCACCGGCTTGCCCGGCACGCGCTTTTCGGATTCGGTCATCGTCGACCCCGTTCGCCGAAACGCTATGAAACGAGAAGAGAATAAGCGTTTCACTGTGCCGAACCGGTGTCAATCGCCGCCGGTAGCGCCATGGTGGGCGCGGCGGAACAACCGAAGCGATCCGCGCGCGAAACCCGTTCCGGGCGATGATCCGGTGCTGCCGAACCGGCCGCGGTGCGGAAGACTGTTCGGCGACAACGGGGATCGAAAGGGGTGGACGTGGCGACGATCGTCCTCGTACACGGCATCGCGCAGGAACAAGAATCGGCCGACACCTTGGAGGCGCGCTGGTTGCCCGGCCTCGCGGGCGGGGTGCGCAATCACGGCGCCCCCGAACTCGCGGATCGCCTGTGGCGCAACGGTTCGCCCGGTGACCTGACAACCCGCATGGCGTTCTACGGCAATCGGTTCCTGGTCGAAGGCGCGCAAGGTACGGGCGCCGAACTCGACGACGCGCAAATGGACCTGATGGAGCAGCTCGCCGCCGAATGGCTGGCGACCGCCACGGTGCACGCGGGCGACGAGCGTGACCGGGCGACCGCCCGCCGCCTCGGCATCGCGCCGCCGCCGGACGCGGTGGCGCAGGGACCGCAGGCGCGGCTGCGGCCCGCGCTCAACGCGCTGATGCGGTTGCGGTGGTTCGCGCCGTTCGGTTTCGGGTTGGCGCAGAAGTTCGTCATCGGCGCCCTGTCACAGGTCGCCCGCTACTTCACCGACGACGACGTGCGCGAGTACGCCCAGCGGCAGGTGCTCGACCAGATCGGCCCCGACACCCGCCTGGTCGTCGCGCACTCGCTCGGCAGCGTGGTGGCCTACGAGGCCCTGCACCGCACCGCCCACCCGGTGACCCTGCTGACCATGGGTTCGCCGCTGGGCCTGCGCACGGTCGTCTACGACCGGCTGCGCCCGCAGCCTTGCACCGTGCCGCGATCGGTGACGTGCTGGCACAACCTGGTGGACGAGGACGATCTCGTGGCAGCGCACCTGGACCTCACGCCGTTCTTCCCGCCCTGTCCCGGCGGCGCCGTCGTTCCGGTCACCGAACAGCACTTCGACAACGGCGCGTCGCCGCACGACTCGACCAGCTATCTGATCAAGGCGGTCACCGGCGGCATCGTCGCGAAAGCGCTCGGACCCTAGCCGAGTCCCGCCCGGCGCACGGCTACCGAACGCTCTGCGACAGATGGGCTTTCGCGTCCTCGTAGTCCCCGGCGGGCGCCGCCTCGTCGCGGGTGTAGACCAGGTGCAGCACGCCGGTGTCGAAAGTCTCCGAGGACAGCAGCCGCAGCGCGACCGTGGGCGCGCCGTCCTGGAACAAGCGCTCGCCCTTGCCGACCGCGATCGGGTGCACCAGCAGGTGCAGCTCGTCCAACAGTCCGGCGGCCAGCAGCTGACGGACGACCGAGACCGACCCGCTCATGCCGATGTCCCCGCCCGGTTCGTTCTTCAACGCCGTCACCGCTTCGATCAGATCGCCGCGAAGCACTTCGGAGTTGCGCCAGGCGAAGTCGAGATCCTGGCGCGTCACCACGATCTTGCGCGCGTCACCCAACTTCTTCGCGAACGCCGCGTCCGCACCGCCCGCCGCCTCGCGCTCCGGCCAGGCGCCCGCGAAGCTGTCATAGGTCACGCGGCCCAGCAGCAGGGTTTCGGCGGCGCCGAGCTGGGCATCGACCGCCGCGCCCATGGCGTCGTCGAAGTACGGGAAGTGCCAGTCCTGCGGGTCTTCCACGACGCCGTCGAGCGCGATGAACAGACCGGCGGTGATTTTCCTCATGTGCGTTGCTCCTGGATCGGGGGGCGATGTCGTCGCTTGATCCGACGGGACGACGCGCGAGAACTCATCGGTCGGCCCGCGCGATTCGGCTTCGCCCGGTACGAACGCGTGCTACCCGGCTCGGTGCGCACCCGAGCCGTGGAAGGCCGCCCGGTAGCTGTGCGGACTCGTCCCGACCACCCGTTTGAAACGATCGCGGAACGCGGTCGGCGAACCGAACCCGACCTGGCCGGCGATCCGGTCGACGGGATGGCTGGTGGCTTCGAGCAAATGCTGGGCCTGCCGGATTCGCGCGCGCAGCAACCACTGCAACGGCGTTGTCCCGGTGTGCTCGCGAAAGCGCCGGTTGAGCGTGCGGGTGCTCATTCCGGCATGGGCGGCGATGTCGTCGAGGGAGAGATCCCGCGCGCAGTTGTCCTGGATCCACCGCAACACCGGCTCCAGGGCCGAGCCGCGCGGCGTCGGCGGCTGGTCGTGCACGATGAACTGCGCCTGCCCGCCTTCCCGCTCCAGCGGGACGACGGATTTCCTGGCCGCGTCGGCCGCGACCGCCGAGCCGTAGTCCTTGCGGATCATGTGCAGGCACATGTCGATACCTGCCGCCGCGCCCGCGGAGGTGAGCAGCGCGCCGTTGTCCACGTACAGCACGTCGGGGTCCACGTCGATGTCCGGGTGCCGGGCCGCGAGCGCCGCGGCGGCGAGCCAGTGCGTGGTCGCGCGGTAGCCGTCCAGCAATCCGGTCGCGGCCAAAATGAAGGCGCCGGAACAGATCGACGCGATGCGGGTGCCCGCGGCCGCCGCCCGGCGCAACGCATCGAGCACTTCGTCCGGCACCGGCAGGCCCGGGTCGGCGCAGCCCGGCAGGACGATCGTGTCCGCCTCGGCCAGCGCGTCGAGCCCGCGCGGCGCTCGCAGCGTGAACACACCGGCGTCGACCGCGGGCGCGCACGCGCAGACCAGCACGCGGTAGGCGGGCCTGCCGTCGGGCAGCCGCGTGCGGCCGAAAACCTCTACCGGCGTGGCCAGATCGAAGGCGATCACCTGGTCCAGGGCGAGTACGACCACGGTGTGCATGGCCATAGCGTAGTAGGACGGTCGATTCCAGCCAACGGCGAGCACTTGCATGTCTGTCCCGTATTCGCAGTTCAGGAGAATGGCGAGAATTGATCGGTATATGGCACTTTCGCCAATTCCTCCTGCGTCCCATCCTGGCTAGTGTCGCCGCCGTGACGAAGTTCCTGCTCTCGGTCCATGTGCTCGCCGCGATCATCGCCGTCGGCCCCGTAACGGTGGCGGCCAGCATGTTTCCCGCCACCACCCGCCGCGCCCTCGCCGAGCCCGCCACCGGCCACAGTCCCGCCGTCCTCGGCACACTGCATCGCATCTGCCGGGTCTACGCCCTGCTCGGCCTCGTCGTCCCGGTCTTCGGTCTGCTCACCGCGCTCAGCCTCGGCGTGCTCGGCGACACCTGGCTGGTGGTGTCGATCGGATTGACCGCCGCCGCGGCGGGTGTGCTCGCACTGCTCGTGCTGCCCGGGCAGCAGAAGGTGCTGGCCGACCTCACCGGGACCACACCGACGGCGATCCGCCGCCTCGCCATGGACGCCGGTGTGTTCAACCTGCTGTGGGCGGTGGTCACCGTCCTGATGATCGTCCGGCCGGGCTCGACGACCGGAGCGTGAGGCTCACTCGGGCAGGTAGCGGACCTCCATGGTGCGGTCCAGAACGATCATGATCGGGCAGGCCACCGACAGCAGCAGCGCCTGGCTGGTCGAGCCGAACAGCATCCCGGCGAACCCGCCGCGGCCCCGGCTGCCGACCACGAGCAGCTGGGCCTGCTCGGAGCGTTCGAGCAGGCAGCGCTCGGGCCGGTCGGTCACGATCTCGCGCCGGATCTCCACTTCGGGAAAACGCTCCTGCCAGCCGGCCAGGCTTTCCGCGAGCACGATCTGCTTCTCGGCGTCGTCGGTGCGTTCGGCACTGTCCGAGACGACCGCGACGCCGGTCCACACATGCAGCGCCAGCAGGCGCACATCCCGCGCCGAGGCTTCCTGCAGCGCCGCTTCGATGGCGGGCTCGCTGATCTCGGTACCGTCCACGCCCACGATGATCGGCTGTTTCCTGGCTGCCTCGGTGAGCGGCGCCCCCTCCCGGACCACGACCACCGGGCAGCGCGCCCGCCGCGCCAGCGCCGCGCTCACCGATCCGAGCAGGGCACGCCGCACGGTGCCGCGCTCGCGGGTGCCGACGACCATCATCCGCGCCGCGCCGGTGCGATCCAGCAGCGCCGGACCGACCGGCTCGTGCACCAGTTCGGTGCTGATCTCGATGTCGGACAAGGCTCTGACCGCGATGCGGGCCTCCTCGCGCGCGGTGTCCAGCACCCAGCGGCCGTGGCCCTCCAGCCGCGCGTAGTCGGTGCTGGTGAGCGGTTCGGTCACGCCGGGGCCGTAGTCGGCGACCGGATCGAGGACGTGCACCAGACGCAGCGGCGCCCGGTGCTGCGCGGCGGCCTGCGCTCCCCACGCGACCGCCGCCGCGGAGCCGGCGGACCCGTCCACACCGACGACGATCGGGCGGTTGCTTCGCATGCTCACTTCCTCTCCGGACGAAAGACCGAGCTCGGCCCGGCCGATCACTACGGGCGCCGCGGACCCGCGGACGGCGGCGTCAACCGCCGAGAACGGCGCACGCGTAGCCCAGGTGGACGCCTTCACCGACCCGGAGGTCGATGGCGGCCACGTAGGGTGCGTAAGGCTCCTGCACGGCGCTGATCGTGTGCGGTCCTTCCGTGGCGGGCACCCAGTCGATCAGGGCGACCCCGCCGGAGGGCCGGACCACGCCGAACGGAACACCGTTGTCGTAGAACACCACCGGGGCGAGCACGTCGGTCACGGTGGCCCGCGCGGTGTAGCGGCAGCCCGTCCCGTAGTTCGTCGCCAAACCGAAGTTCAGGCCGGGATACATGCCGACCTGGGTCACCGTCGCTCCGGCCGAGGGCGGTTCGCCCATCGTGATCGCCGCGACGGCTCCGATCGCCGCCACTGCCGCACCAACTCGTCTGCGCATTCGGGTAGGTCCTAACGGTCGTGAGTCGCTCTTCGTCGAACGGACGCCGGCCACGCGCACCGGCGCGACCATTAGATCCTCACTCCCGCCCGGCCTCGACGGGGCGCGAACCGCCGAATCTCGATCGCATCGGCACATCCGGCGCCGCCTGACCGGTCTGGTGTCGTCCGCACGTGATTGTGTGTCCGGAGGTCTTCCCGAGAACGACGGAGGTGCGGCTTGGTAGCGATCGATTTCGAGCGGAGTGTGCGCGGAACGAGGCCGGTGTCCGTCTGGCGTTCGGTCGCGGCGCAGGGGCTCGGTGGCGTGCCGCCGACGGCGCTGGTGCTGGCGGGCATCGTCAGCGTGCAGGTGGGCGCGGCGGTGGCGAAACAACTCTTCGCGACGACCGGCGCGGCCGGGGCGGTCATGCTGCGGCTGGTCTTCGCCGGAATCGTCCTGCTGGTGATCTGGCGCTCGTCGCTGCGGGTCGCGCGGGGTGCGCTGCCGGTGGTGCTCGGCTACGGGGCGGTGCTCGCGCTGATGAACCTCTCGTTCTACGAGGCGATCGACCGGATTCCGCTCGGCATGGCGGTGACCATCGAATTCCTCGGACCGCTGACCGTCGCCCTGGCCGGATCGCGGCGCTGGATCGATCCGCTGTGGGCGGTGCTGGCCGGAGCCGGGGTACTGCTGCTGACCCGAGCCGACGGCGACGTGGACTGGGCCGGGGTGCTGTTCGCGCTGGCCGCCGCGGTGTGCTGGGCGGGCTACATCCTGCTCAGCGCCGCGCTCGGCGAGCAGACCAGCGGCGGCGGCGGGCTGGCGCTGGCCATGGCCTTCGGCGGGCTGGTCATGCTGCCGGTCGGCGTCATCGACGCGGGCGCCGCGCTGTTGCAGCCCGCCGTGCTCGCCACCGGATTCACGGTGGCGTTGCTGTCGTCGGTGCTGCCGTATTCGGTGGAACTGGAAGCGCTGCGCCGGATCCCGCCCCGCGTCTTCGGGGTGCTGATGAGTCTGGAGCCCGCGGTGGCGGCGATCGCGGGATTGTTCGTCCTCGGCCAGGTCATGAACCTGGGGCAGTGGTCGGGCGTGGCGTGCGTGGTCGCGGCCTCGGCGGGCGCCACGCGGACCGCGGCGAAGGATTGAACCGCCGGTCGGGCGCGGACTTCCCGCTCAGCGCTGCTGCCGGGACACCCCTGGCTGCCCGCTGTCCCGGTGCTCGGCACGAGCGGCCTCGGGGTTGTCGGCGATCAGGCTGCCGAGCAGGGCGAGGGAGCGCTCCGAGGGCGAACCCGGTTCCGCGTGGTAAGCGATGAGCAACTGGCCCGGCGCGCCGTTGACGCTGAACGTCTCGTAGGACAGCGTCAAGTCTCCGACCATGGGGTTGCGGAACTGTTTGACGCCCGCCGTCTTCGCTCGGACGTCGTGGCGTGCCCACAACTGCCGGAACTCCTCGCTCTTCAGCGACAGCTCCCCGACCAGTTCGGTCAAGCGAGGATCGTCCAGATCGGCACCCGCGGTCGCCCGCAGGCTCGCCACGGTGTCGGCCGCGATCGTCGGCCAGTCCGCGTAGAGATCGCGCGCCTCGGGGTCGAGGAAGACCATGCGCACCTGGTTGACGCCCGGAACGGAGCACGAGTTGACCGCCGCCGCCAGCGGATTCGCCGCCAGGACGTCCAGGTATCTGCCGAGCACCAGCGCGGGCGTATTCGTCCACGCGTTCATCAGGCGCACCAGTCCCGGCGCTGCCCGTTCCGGCCGTCGCGGCGCACGCGATCGCTTGACCGTGGGCCGCGCCAGCTCTCGCAGATGCGCCGTGCCCTCCTCGTCCAGTGCGAACACCCGCGCCAGCGCGGCTATGACCTGCTCGGAGGGATGCCGGTCACGCCCCTGTTCCAGGCGCACGTAATAGTCGGCGCTCACCCCGGCCAGCAGGGCGATCTCCTCCCGGCGCAGTCCGGCGACCCGCCGCTGACCGCCACCGGACAACCCGAAATCTTCCGGCCGGACCAGCTGGCGGCGCGCACGCAGGAACGCGCCCAGTCGATTGTCGGACTCCATGATCCGAGCCTAAATGAGCGGCCGGGCGCCTGGGTGGCCCCGCGACTACCAGGAAGTCCGCAGCCTGTCAGGCAGGCGCGCGGGGGCGCAACGTAGTGGACATGACGAACAACAACCTCACCGGCCGCGTCGCGGTCGTCACCGGAGCTTCGAGTGGAATCGGCGCCGCGACCGCGCGGCAGCTCGCCTTGGGCGGCGCCAAGGTCGCCCTGCTGGGCAGGCGCAAGGATCGCATCGAAGAACTCGCCGCCGAGATCGGCGGGGACGCGCTCGCGGTGGTCGCCGACGTCGCCGACCAGCAGTCCGCGCGGGACGCCGCCGCCACGGTGCGGGCCGCGTTCGGGCCCGTCGACCTGGTCGTCGCGAACGCGGGCGTGATGCTCGCCGCACCGTTCGAGTCCGCGCTCACCGACGAGTGGGACCAGATGGTCGGCACCAACATCAACGGTCTGCTCTACACCGCGCGAGCGTTCATCGATGACCTGCTCGCGGCCGCGACCGAGGGCGGGCAGGCGGATCTGGTGCTGGTCGGCTCGATCGGCGGGCACACGGTCTTCCCCAACTACGCCGTGTACACCGCCACCAAGGCCGCGGTCGCGCACCTCACCCGCAACCTGCGGGCCGAGTTCGGGCCGCGCGGCGTGCGGGTCAAGAACATCGAGCCGGGCTTCGTCGGCACCGAACTCGGCGCCGGGATGCAGGACGAGCAGCAGCGCGCCGGGCTGGAACAGTGGCGCACGGCGATCAAGATCCTCGAACCCGGCGACATCGCCGCCGCGATCGCCTACGCGGTCGGGGTACCCGAGCACGTGAACATCGCCGAACTCGTCGTCGTCCCGACCCAGCAGGGCTGAACACCGGCTCGTCCGCCGCTGCCGTCCGGCGGATGACCGACGTTGTCCCCCGTGTTGCGCCGCGCCCGGCTCGAGGACGCCTCGGCATCGCCGAAGCCGAGAGCCGGGTCGGCGCGACGCGGGCTGGGCAGCCCCGCCGACACGCAGCAAGCCGGATCGACGCCACGCACACCTGGGGCAACGCCCCCGACACCCAGCTAGCCGGGCCAGCGCGACACACCTGCTCAACGCCCCGACACCCAGCTAGCCGCACCAGCGCGGCACATGCCTGGGGCAATGCCCCGAGACCCCCGTCGGTTGTCCGACGCCGGACGCGCGGAGTAGGCGATGGGCTCGGCGACGCGACGGTCCGACCTCCTTGTCGCAGCGAACTCATCAGCAGGCTCGCTTCCACCGGCTCTCGTTCCACCCCGCGCTCTGCACAGTGGCTGGCGCTCGTCCAAGATGACGCCGCCCGGCTGCCGACCGCGGGGCGCCTAGTCGGCCCACCCGGGCCAGGGCCGCATGCCCTCGTCGCCGCGGATGTAGGCGAGGCGGCGCAGCGCCTGCGGCTGCTGAGCGGGGTCCTCGGCGGCGGCCCGCATCGACCGCAGGGCCATCCGGAACTCCTGGATGTCGCGCAACAGATAGAAGCCGTCCCAGCGCATCACGTCGCGCCCGTACCCGCCGCAGAATTCGGCGTACTGCTCGACAGTGATCCGGGCGGCGGTCCAGCACTCGATCGCCGCCTGCACCAGATCCCACTCCGGCGGGCCGATCATCGCCCCTGCCATGCCGACCAGGATCACGTCCCCGTCGTCGCCGACCACCACACTCCGGTCCCAGTCGGCGCCTTGGACCACCGACCAGGGCAGGCCCGCCGGGAGCGTCTTCCAGCGGCCGCGCAGTTCCTCCAGGTGTTTGTGCAGCCATCGCCGGTCGTCCTCGGACACGGTCCGCGCGGCGGCGATCTCCTCCTCCACCCGCGCCAGAGGCGCCATCCGGCGCAGCTCGAACCCGGGCAGCGGCAACCGGTGCAGCTGCTCCAGCGCCCTGGCCACTTCGGCGGGCGTGCCGGGATGGTGCGGCGGCAGGTCCTGCCAGAACGTCACCGGGCGGCCGTCGACCACCACCGGCTGCGGAATGTCCGCGACCACACGCGCCGCCGACACTCCGCAGGTCTCGAGCCATCGAGCCACGGCGACTTCCCGCCCGGTCACCAGCTTTTGCCCACGCTCGCCGATCCGCACGACGATGCCGTCGCGCAGCCGGTAGACGCCCTGCGTCCCCGCCGCCTCGGCATCACTGGCGTCGATGCCGACACTCACACACGCGGCACGCAGAATCGACCGCATCCCGTTACCCGCGATCCCTGCGGTCATGTCAGCCTCCCAAGCCCCGCGCTCCCCTCTCGGGAGCGAGAACGCATCTCGGCTTCGAGCTTCATGGCAGCCATCCAGACACCGTGGGGCTAACACCCCATTTTCCCTGCTCAGTGCACATTACTCAGGCAATTCCACGGCAGTCAGCAACCAAACAGAATCCGCCCGCTTCGCCCGAATTGCCGCTTTCCCGACAGAGGCGATCGCCCTTGGCGCACTCAAGAACGCTTCGTTGCCCCAGCGGCCCCGCCACCCGGAACGCCGCGCTGAGAATCGGGGAGAACCACATACCGGAACCGGGGCGGGGAGACCGATCAGTCCTGCGCCCGACAACGCAACCACAGACACGGGGGCGGAAGCCCGCCGGGCGGGGCGTGGGATTGCACCCCACACAACCCGCAGCACCTTGCTGTATGTCGTGGACGACATATCGTTGGTGCGTGAGCGAAATGTTCACCATCGAGATCGAGATCGAGGTGCGGGACTGGCTAGAAGCGCTGCCGGCCAGACACTTCCTCGAGGCCGAGGAATACTTCGGCCTGCTCGCCGAATAAGCAGAGTCGCTGGGAGAACCCTATGCCCGGTATCTCGGCGACGGGGTGCGCGAGCTACGCCCAACACTGGATGGCGCGGCCATCCGCATCAGCTACTGGCTCGCACCGGGACGACGAGTCATCCTGCTGACAATGTTCCGCAAGACTCGTATGCGAGAAGATGCCGACGTCAAACGCGCGAAACTCGCCCAACAAACCTGCCAGGCCGAACATGAGGCGGCCCATCAAGAATTCATCCGCACAATCGAGAAGGGAGAACTGGACCGATGAGCCACGCACGTTGGAAAACGCTCCGGGAACGCAAACTCGCCGAGAACTACACCGAACCCGACGATGTCACCGAGGCCCGCCGCGAAATTCGGCTCTCCATGGCACTGGCCCAAGCTGTCTACGACCGCCGGACCGAACTCGGCCTCACCCAGGGGGACCTCGCCGAACGTGCTGGCCTGACCCAAGCCAAAATCTCGCGCATCGAAGGCTCCGACACCGTGCCAACCCTCCCCCTACTCGCCAAACTCGCCGACGCCCTCGACGCCACCCTCAACATCGCCCTCGATGCCGACGACAC
Source organism: Nocardia barduliensis (assembly GCF_013315795.1). Classification (GTDB taxonomy): domain Bacteria; phylum Actinomycetota; class Actinomycetes; order Mycobacteriales; family Mycobacteriaceae; genus Nocardia; species Nocardia barduliensis. Next base: position 241 of record NZ_JABLTE010000054.1, on the reverse strand, counting down.
CCGAGTGAACTTCACCGGTCACCACACCGACGCTGCCTGAGCACAAGTAGCCGCTCCGATGAGGTTCGGCATCGCCAGCACACTCGACTGTGAGCGGCCGTCAAGGCGGACACGTCGTGAGAATCGAACCGAACGAACACAGACAAGACCAGCTCAGCGATACATGCGCTTTGTGGACCTTGCGGGAACTTACTCGAGCCATGACCACCAAACGCAACCACAAGCCCGGGGGTCCGGGGGC
>NZ_JABLTE010000053.1 GCF_013315795.1 Nocardia barduliensis | reverse complement strand
GTTCGGGGGCATCCGGACCGAAGGCCGGTCACGTCCGGGTGGACGGGTGCTCACCTCGCCGCAACGGCGGAAGGTGCTCCACCGCCCCCGCCGCCAACGCCAGAGCACGACTGACGTGCGCGCAGCCGGCCGCCCATCGGCCCGGCGCTCGGCGAGCTGCTCGGTCGAGTCGATCACGCGAACGATCCAGCGGCGCCAGCGGCACCGCCGCCAGCGCGTTACCGGGCAGTCGCCTCGCCACGGTCGGGTGCGGCCGCGTCGGCGCGGTGACCCGCACCGCCAGCCATGCCCATCCCACCCGGCGCAGGGTCTGCGCGTCGAGTGCCTCCTGCAACTTCGGTAACAGCACATCTTCCTCGTCGCGCACATCCTGGCGCAGCAGTTCCTCGATCCTGCCGAACAACCGGCGGTGCTCGAGGCTGTCGGCGTCCAAAATCTCCAGTTCGGTGAACAACTCGTTGATTTCCTGATGCTCCTGCTCGACACGCAGCGTCAGTTCCGCACCGTCCGGCAGGACCCGCCGGGCCAGCGGCCACAACACCGCTTCCTCCGCGAACGCATGCGGAAAGACCAGTCGGCACAAGGCCGTCAACGCCTCGCGGCGGGCGTCACCGCCGCTGTCGCCGATCCGGAGCAGCAAAGCGTCGAGCGCTTGATGATCCCGGCGCTGCAGGCTCAGCACACTGCGCGGACCACCTAGCTCCGCTTCGGTCTGATCGGCAAGTGAACGCGGCATCGACAGCTCCTTCATAGGCCAGGACTCGCGCACGAGCTACCCCCACTCCCGCGAGCCAAACATCCCTGGTCACCGGTTCCCGTCCGCCCGGCCCGTCCCGGCGTTCGGCTTCGGCGCGATCGACTCGCCGACGGCGCTGACACCACTACGGTCGAGCTTGCTTCGCGAGCAGCGTCGCCGCGTCTCCGGTGATCTGCTCCCACCCTTGGCGGCGCCCGGTCACGGCCAGCAAGAGGGCGGCGACCGGGCCCGTGATGATCGGTCCGTCGCCTGCGGCCCATTCGGCGTCCGTTGCCACGAGGCGGCAGCCGGCGAATTTCTTGCGGGCGTGGAACGGGGCGCCCGTCGTCCAGATTCGGTCGATCGCGACGACAGCGGCGGCTTTCGGCATTTCCCGGGCGATGCCGAGCGGCAGCGCGATGTCTTGGCCGTGCACCAGCAGATCCATCAATCGGTCGGCCGGTGTCGTGCCGAACGCGGTGACTCGCGCGTCGATACTGTCACGCAATTCGTCGAGCAACTGCCCGGTCGTGACCTGGTCGGCATGCCGAACCGCGGTATCACGAATCGCCCGGTGCAGGCTGCCTCCGGCGCGGACCAGGTTGAGCAGGATCCAGCCGACATCGGCGCGAGCCGACAGCACGACGTGCGCGACAACGTCACGCACGCGCCAGCCATCGCACAGCGAGGGATGGTCCCAGTCTGCTTCCGGCAGCGGAGCCAGCAGTGCGGCCAAACTGGCTCGCTCGGCGGCGACAGCCCGCCAGATCTGCTCGGTGCTCATTCTTGTGTCCTCGACCATCGGTAGCTCCTTCTCCCAGTAGGTGTTCCGATACGGTAGGAACTCCACTGGAGTGGAGGTTCCAGCGATCGTGACCGAGAACACACGCCGTGACGGCCTGGTGAGTATCGGAGAGTTGTCGCGGTCGACCGGCGTGCCGGTCCGCACGCTTCGCTTCTACTGCGACGACGGAATCCTGGAGGCGAAGCGCAGCACCGGCGGGCACCGCTTGTTCGATCCGGTGCGCGCGGTCGACCGGGTACGGCTGCTGCGCCGCCTCCGAGCTCTCGGGCTGAGTCTGTCCGCGATCACCGATGTCCTCAGCGGCGTCGCGTCACTCTCCGAGGCGGTCGCCGCCGAACGCGCCGCACTCGACACCGAATTCCGCACGCTGGCCTGGCGGCGAGCATCGCTGCGCGCCGTCGAGGACGCCCCACCCGCCGAACGCGCCGCTCGGTTGGAACTGCTCGCCGCCGCGCAGGACCGAGATCAGGCACGCGACCGTCTCGTGAAGTTCTGGCGGCGACTGCTCGCGCCCCTCCCCTCGGCGATATTCGATGGGTTCGTCGCGATGAATGTTCCGGACCTACCGGTCGACCCGCCGCCGCGACAAATCGTCGCCTACGCCGGGCTCGCCGCCGCCATCACCGATCCCGCATTGCCCACCGCCATGTCACGTCAACTCTGGCGAACGAACCCGGCCGGAATCCACGACAAACGCGCACTGGTGAGCGGGGTCGCCGAAGTATGCGAAACTGTCGACGCGCTGGTCGCCGCACGCTGTGAACCACGCCCCGGCGCCGAACTCGACCAGTTCGTCCACGTCCACGCCACGGCCCGCCGCGAACGCGACTCTCCCCGCCTGCGGCGTGAACTCCTCGATGACGCCGCAGACACCCACCCGGCTATCCACCGCTACTGGCAACTCACCACCGACATAACCGGAACTACCACCTCCGGCGCCGCCCAGTACTGGCTCTACCGAGCATTGGCCCGGTGGAACGATCCGGCAGCGGAGCACCGGTGATCACAGCCGCCGGGGTAGTAGGTATCGGTTCGATAACTTGAAGTCGAAAGTTCGCCTCGCCGGACGGGGAGCCGCAGCCGAATCCGGCTGACATTCGGCGTGGTCGAAGCCGCATCTGGCGCGCAGGTCACGTTCCGATCACGCGCGAGGGTGACTACTGTGTGATGAAGTCAGACCTTTCCCCCGCACCGCGATTACACCATGCTGTCGGTAACTGTTCGTTAGCCTGCGTAGACGTCGCGGAGCCGCTGTGGTGCCGCAGCGGGTGATGGACCGGTCGCCTATGACGGCCGTTCCCATCGGTTCTGCCAGCTTCATACCGAATCGCCAACTCGGTCGATCAGAGTGTCGGCCCGGAGAATGCTATGGCTATCTCAGCTCCAATACCCGGCAAGGCCGAACCCGGTGTGGTCGGCGCTATCGTCGGCTCCTTGCCCGGCACGGGTAATAACACGGATTCAGGGCCGTCGGCGCACGGTCTCGATGAGCAGATCGCGCCGCTGCGGATTCCGGCGCTGGTGCTCGGCGCGTTGCTGATGTGCACCGGCGTGGTGGCGCTGGTGCTGTTACCGGCCTGGCTGCGCGACTACGGCGGATGGCTGGTCATCGCCGCCTACCTGCAATACATGGGCATCGGGGCGACCCTGGCGGTATGGGGTCTGCGCATGACAAGGAAGGTGAGTACGGCCGGTACGAATCCTGCGCAACGCACCGAGCCGCGGCGCGCCGCACGCTAGGATCAGCCGCCCGATCTCTCGGAGGGCAAGCCCGCAGGCGGCGTCGCCTCGACATACCTGATCTTGTAGGTCGCTCCCGACGTCGCGCCAATGGTCCGGGCTATCCGGCGAGCGCGGACAGCGCCGGCGGCAACGGATCTCGGTGCAGGACGCCGAGGCGTTGGGTTGCGCGGGTGAGTGCGACGTAGAGTTCGGCTGCCCCGCGCGGGCCGTCGGCGAGGATTCGTTCCGGCTCCACGACCAGGACGGCGTCGTACTCCAAGCCCTTCGTTTCCGATGCCGCCACCGCGCCCGGCACATCCGGTGGCCCGATCACGATGCTGGTGCCTTCGCGACCGGCTTCGACGCGGACGAATTCCGCGATGGCAGTGGGCAATTCCTCCTCGGAAACCCGCTTGGACCAAGGCTGGACGCCGCACGCGCGAACCGACTCCGGTGGCTGGACTCCGGGCGCGAACTCGGCGAGCAGCGCGGCGGCGACGGCCATGATCTCCGCCGGGGTGCGATAGTTCACCGACAGTGACCGGTAGACCCAGCGGCCGGGCACATACGGCTCCAGCATCGCGCCCCACGAGGTCGCTCCTGCGGCCGATCGGCGTTGCGCGAGATCGCCGACCACCGTGAAGGATCGGCCCGGGCAACGCCGCATCAGCACCCGCCAGTCCATCTCGGACAGTTCCTGGGCCTCGTCCACCACCACGTGCCGGTAGGTCCAGTCCCGGTCCGCGGCCGCGCGTTCGGCGAGTGCACGGCTGTCCCGCTCGAGGAAGCGATCCGCCAGGTCCTCGGCGTAGACCAGGTCCTGGGCGAGCAGATGGTCTTCGTCGTCCATCAGGTCTTCGCGGCTGACGAGGATGTCCAATACGCCGGCCGCGTACTCGGCCTCGGCCCGCTGTTCCCGCTCGGCCGCGCGGTCGGCCGGTTCGGCGCGGCCGAGCAGGTCGACCAGTTCGTCGAGCAGCGGCACGTCCGACACCGTCCAGGCAGCACCGTCGCCGCGCCACAGCGCCGGGTCGCCGCCCGCGGCCCGCAACCGTTCCGGCGAAGCGTACAGCTGGGCCAGCAGTGTCTCCGGCGTCAGTATCGGCCAGAGTTCGTCGAGCGCGGCAGTGAACCGATCGTTGTCCGCGAGCTCCGCGCGCAGGTCGGCCCGCAGGTTCTCCCATGCTTCGCGGTCCTCCCGGCTCAGCCAGCCCCGGCCGATCTTGGCTATCGCCCGTTCGGTGAGCACCCAGGTGACGATCTCGCTGAACACGGCACGGGCTTCGTTGTGCGGCAGCCCGCTCGCGCGGGCCTCCTCCCTGCCCCACTCCGCGGTCTCCGCGTCGATGCGCACCGTGACGTCGGACAGCTCGATCGGCAGCGGATGCCGCGGCAGTCGCTGCCGATCGGCAACCGCCGCCGCGAGCACGTCCAGGATCTGCAACGAGCCCTTGATCCGCGCGGCGTCCGGGGCGTCCTCGGCGGTGACGCGCAGACCGGGCATCAGGTCGCCGGTGGTCATGAACACGACGTTCGTCTCTCCCAGCGAGGGAAGAACGCGGCCGATGTGATTCAGGAACGCCGGGTTGGGGCCCACCACGAGCACACCGTGGCGCTCCATCCGCTCCCGCTGGGTGTAGAGCAAGTACGCCACGCGGTGCAGCGCCACCACGGTCTTCCCGGTGCCCGGACCGCCTTCGATCACCAGCACCCCTGGGTGGTCGAGCCGAATGATCTCGTCCTGCTCGGCCTGGATCGTCGCCACGATGTCGCGCATCCCCGCCCCGCGCGGCGCATCGACCGCCGCGAGCAGGGCCGCGTCCCCTCGCTCGCCACCACCGGGACGGCCGAGGACCTCATCGGTGAAATCGACCAGGTGACGCCCGCGGGTGTGGAACTGGCGGCGGCGGCGCATGTCCTCCGGGCTGGCCGCGGTGGCGACATAGAACGCCCGCGCCGCCGGCGCCCGCCAATCGAGCAACAGCGGCTCGTACTCGTTCTCCTCGTCGAACAGCCCGATGCGTCCGATGTAGGAATGTTCACCCGAAACCGCGTCCAACCGCCCGAAACACAGCCCGTGGTCGGCCACGTCGAGCCGCTTCACCTGCTTGGCCAGCGCACGTACCTCGACATCCCGATCCACCAGTGTCTCGCCGTTTCCGCGCAACGCCGCGCCGTACCTACCTTTCACTCGTGCGCGCTCGGCGTCGAGTCGTGCGTAGAGCGCGGCCACGTAGCTTCGCTCCGACCGCAATTCGTCTTCGTACTCTCGCGTTGACATATGCCCCTCACTTCTCATGGCCCGACGATCCAGCTGTTCACGCCTCGTAGGGCTGCACGCACAAACGCACCTGCGCCCGTGCGGCCCGCAATCCCACCGCGAGTGCCGCCCTCGGTTCGGTCTCCGCACGCGACTCGTGTGCCGACGACATCGCTACTCCTTCCGGCGGTTTTCGGCGTCGGCCAGCGATTTTGCGGCACGACCCGGGTCTTGCCGCAAGCCCCCCGGTGCGCTATAAGTTGAGAATGGAAAGGAGTTCGCTCCGCTCCATTTCTCGTCCGCGCCGGCGGCCGATCTCCCCGCGAAGCTGACCGAGTGCTGGGTGGCGCTCGAATGCACGCACGGCATCGAGCACGACCGAGGCGCAAACTCTCGGTGGCCGCTCGCCCAACTCGCCGCAGCCCTGAAAAACTAAGCGCGCGAACATCGTTGCTGCGCCAGCGCCGCCGTCCTCGGGTGGGCGGTGCGACGACCGGCATGCCCCGGCCGCAACCACATCATCGGCGCCGTCGCCGGACCGCATATTTCCGAAAGCGCACTCACGGTCACAGCTGCCAGGGTATCGCTACGCCGCCGAGGGCACGGTGGCCGACGAAGACCATTACGCACCGCCTGGAGGCATAGCATGCGAGGCATAGTTCCACCGCGAGTCCGACTGCTGGCCGCGGTCTCGACCGAACCGGACTGGGATTCGATCACCCCGGACCAGGTCATCGAATTGCGCGAAGCGCAGCACCGCAGGCGCCGGTCCGTGCTGGGCCGGCTCGTTACCGGCAAGCCCGACCGCGACGCGCGGATCACTTCGTCGGTACTCGAGCTGCCGGGGCGCCGGTTGAACCTGCGCGTGTACCAGCCCGCACGAGGCGGCTCGAAGCTGCCGCTGGTCGTCGCCTTCCACGGCGGCGGATTCATGCTCGGCGCGCCGGGCCAGGACGACTGGCTGCTCAGTCACCTCGCGGCCAACTGCCCGGCCGTGGTCGTCGCGGTCGATTATCGGCTGGCGCCCGAGCACCCCGTGCCCGCACCCGTCGAGGACGCCTACGACGGCGTACCCCGCATCGTCGAGCAGGCCCCCGTATGGGGAGCCGATCCCACTCGGCTCGCCCTGCTGGGCTCCAGCGCGGGTGCCACCCTTGCGACGCTCCCGGCGATCAGGGCGGTCGAACTCGGGCTGCCGGTGCGCGCCCAGGTGCTGATCAACCCGCAGCTGGACTGGACCGAGCAGGTCTTCGAGTACCCCTCGTTCACCGAGAACGCCGACAGCCCGACCGCGACCCCGGCCAATTGCCGTGCCGTGCAGCGCATCGTGCTGCCCGCATCGTTCGACGCCAGGACGATTTCACCGATTGCCGTCGAAAACCTCGCGGGACTCGCCCCGGCCCTGATACAAGCCGTGGGTACCGACCCGCTGGAGGATCAAGCCTCGGCCTATGCCGAGCGGCTGCGACAGGCCGGAGTCGAGGTGACGCTGACGCGTTATCCGGAAGCGGTGCATTCCTTCCTGAGCATGCCCCGACTGGTTCCCGCGGCCCGGCCCGCGCGCGCCGAGATCCTCGCCCACCTGCGCAGCCACTTGCTGGAGCGTTCGGGCATACCGGCGCGGTAGCAACCGCCCCATCGAGGAAGAGCTGAGAGCGATGACTATGACCGACCTTGCCGTGGCGAGGGAGCAGTCCACACCATCCATGGATGCCGATTCGGCGGCGGGACCGAGCGTAACGGGGTTGCTGCGCCCCTACCTGGGCAGTTTCGCCGCCGTCATGATCCTCCAGATCATCGGCGCCGTCGCGGGCTTGGCGCCGTTGCTGGCCGTCGTCGAACTGGGACGAATATTGTTGTCACCCAACCGGATCGATCACGGCCACGTCTGGATAGTGGTGGGCGCGGGCGCGGTCGGCTTGCTCGTGCGCCTGCTGTTCACCGCCGCGTCGTCGGGCGTCGGGCACCTGCTCGACGGCCGGGTGGAACTGTCGTTCCGCCGCGCACTCGCCGAGCGGCTGGGCCGCGTACCCATCGGCTGGCTCTCCAGCCGCCGAACCGGTGAATTGGCGAAGGTGGTCGGCGAGGACGTCAGTGCCGTTCACCCGCTCATCGCCCATTTTCCCGGCGAACTCGTCTCCGCGTTCGTGGTGCCGCTGATATCGCTGATCTATCTGTTCACCGTCGACTGGCGGCTCACGCTCATCACGTTGATTCCGGTGGCTGTGTCGATCGTGCTCATCCCGTTGATGATGACGCCCAAGCGCCAGCGCGAGCAGGTGGACCTGGATGCCGCCATGGGACGGATCGCGAGCGCGGCCATCGAGTTCGTGCAGGGAATCGCGGTGGTCAAGGCATTCGGCGGCGGCGAGCGCGCGCACCGGAAATTCCGCACGGCCACCGAGGATTTCACCGGCTCCTTCCTGCGCTGGGTGCTGGGTCTCGCCGGGATCGCGGCGGGACTGGCGCTGGCGCTGTCACCGCCGTTCGTGCTGCTCGTCGTCCTGATCGGTGGGACGTTCCTGATCACGAACGGTTCCATGGCCCCGGCCGACCTGTTGCCGTTCCTGCTGCTGGGACTGGGACTGACCGCTCCGATCGCGGCACTCGGCCACGGTTTCGACGATCTGCAGGCCGCGCGGCGCGCGGTCGGCCGGATCAGCGACGTGCTCGCCGTGCCTTCGCTGCCGGAGCCCGCGCGCCCGGTCGCGCCACAGGGACACCGGGTGGAACTGCGTGACGTCCGATTCGGTTACGACGCCGACCGGGAGGTACTACGCGGGATCGATCTGGTGCTGGAGCCCGGCACGGTCACCGCGCTCGTCGGACCGTCGGGAAGTGGTAAGTCCACGCTGGCCCAGTTGTTGCCGCGTTTCTTCGATCCGACCGGCGGTTCGGTGACCCTGGGTGGGGTCGACCTGCGCGAGCTCGGCAGCGGTGCGCTCTACCGCGCGGTCTCCTTCGTCTTCCAGGACGTTCGCCTGCTGCGCGCGTCGATAGCCGACAACATCGCCTTGGCGGTGCCGCATGCCCACTTCGATGATGTGGTGCGCGCCGCCCGGCTGGCGCACATCCACGATCGAATTCTCGAATCGCCGCGCGGATACGAGTCGGTGATCGGTGTCGACGTCGAACTCTCCGGCGGTGAGGCGCAACGCATCTCGCTCGCTCGCGCACTGCTCGCCGACACTCCGGTCCTGGTACTCGACGAAGCGACCGCCTTCGCCGACCCCCGGACCGAACGTGCTGTGCGCGAAGCCCTCGCGACGATGGCCGGTGATCGGACGATTCTGGTGATCGCCCATCGTCTCGAGACGGTCGCCGACGCCGACACCGTCGTGGTGCTCGACGACGGGTCGATCGTCGAGCGGGGCAAGCCCGCCGAACTGCTGGCGCACGGCGGGAAGTTCGCCGAGTTCTGGCGAGCGCACCGATCCGCGATCGCCGGTGAGATCGCGGAAGTACGGGAAGAGGAACTCCGATGATTCGAATGCTGCTCCACGTGCTCGGGCACGAGTACGCCCGACCGGTGCGTCGCACCATGACGCTGATGACGATCACCGCGGTAGCCGAAGGCCTGTCCTACGCCCTTCTGGTGCCGGTGCTGCGGGCACTGTTCGGCAGCGAACCTGCGGACGCCTGGCCCTGGCTGATCGCGTTCGGCGTCGCCGTCACGGGCTACGCGGGGCTGCGTTACGGCAGCGACCTCTCCGGTTTCCGCACCGCTGGGACGCTGTTGCGGAGCGTGTATCACCGTTTCGGCGATCACCTGGCCCGCTTGCCGATCGGCTGGTTCACCGCAGGCCGCGTCGGCGAGGTGTCGCTGCTGGCGAGCCGTGGGATCTTGCAGGCGATCAGCATCGTCGCGCATCTGCTGGCGCCGTCCATCTCCGCGGCGGTGACTCCGCTGACGATCGTTGCCGTGCTGCTCGCCTACGACTGGAAGATGGGGCTGGCCGCCTCGGCCGCCGTACCCGTCGTGGCGGCGATCCAGACCCGGACCGGCCGCGCGATGGCCGCGACCGACGCCGAGCGCATCGAACGCGGTGACGAGGCCGCCGGACGAGTCATCGAGTACCTCCAGGCCCAGCCGGTGCTGCGCGCGGGCGGCCGGACCGCCGAACGGTTCCGCGCGCTCGACGAGGCTTTGTCCGGTGTCGAACGCGCGGCCCGTCGTTCGACCCTGTCCGCGTTACCCGGCGTGGTGGGCCTGACGCTCACCGTGCAGGCGATGTTCACCGCACTGCTGGCCCTGGGCGCCTATCTGGTGCTCGGCGGGAACATCGGTGCCGCGGAGGTGCTGGCGATACTGGTGCTGGCCGCCCGCTGCGCCGATCCGTTGCTGTCGCTGGCGGATATGGGGGGCAAACTGCGCGCCGCGCGTTCGGAGCTGGCCAGAATCGACACGGTATTGCGCACTGAGCCGCTGCCGGAAGCCCGCGAGCCGCTCCGGCCGGCACACCACGGTCTCGAGTTCGACGCTGTCACGTTCCGGCGCGGCGATCGCACGGTGATCGACAACGTGTCGTTGTCCCTGCCTGCCGGAGGGCGGCTGGCGATCGTCGGTTCCTCGGGTGCGGGTAAGAGCACCCTGCTCCAGCTGCTCGCGCGGTTCTACGACGTCGACGCCGGTGCGGTGCGGGTGGGTGGTGTGGACGTCCGCGCGATCGGCACGGAGGTGTTGACGGCGCAGTTCGCCATCGTCTTCCAGCATGTCTATCTCTTCGACGGCACCGTCGAGGAGAACGTGCGCCTCGGCCGTCCCGACGCCACCGACGCCGAAGTGCGCGCGGCGGCGACCGCGGCGCGACTGGACGAAGTGATCGAGCGACTGCCCGAGGGATGGGCGACGAATGTCGGCGAGGGCGGCGCACTGCTGTCGGGTGGTGAGCGTCAGCGTGTCTCGATCGCGCGAGCGCTGCTGAAGGACGCGCCCATCGTGCTGCTGGACGAGGTGACCTCGGCACTGGACCCGGTGAACGAGGCGGCCGTCCACGAGGGCGTCGACCGCCTGATGGCGGGGCGGACGGTGGTGCTGGTGGCGCATCGGCTGCGAACCGTCCGACGCGCCGATCGGATCGTCTTCCTGGACGGCGGCCGGATCGTGGAGGAGGGCAGCCACGACGAGTTGCTGCGCCACGGCGGTCGCTACGCCGATTTCTGGGAGATGTCCGAGGCGGCGAGCCGATGATCCGCGCCGGCCGCAGGGCGATCAGGATGCGATCGGGTGGAACGGGCGAGTCTCGTCGTGGCCGGCGCGGACGACGCCTGCCGAGGATTCCGCGACCTCGTTCCACGCCCCCGGCAGGTCGCGCAGCGGTTCGGAAACCACGAACCGCGCCTCCTCGCCCAGTCGGCGCAGCGCTGCCACCTCCGGATGCAGTGCCCGCACTTTGGCGACATCGTTGGAATAGAACAGCGACCGCGTGCGATGTTCGGTGGAATACCGGAAGAACCACATGGACTCGCCGTCGGTGGTCGCGACCGTCATCTGTACCGGGGCTTCGATGCCGTGCGCGCGGCTCACCTCCTCGACGAAGCCGACCGCACGAGCGACCGCGCCGAACGGGTCGTGGACGAGTCCGAAGGTCAGCGCGAGAAAGAAGAGCATTTCGGAATCCGTGGAACCCTCGATGTCGGCGAACAGGGCCGGATCGACCGCGGTCATCAGGTCGCGCTTGGTCGTGTGGAAATCGCGCAGCGATCCGTTGTGCATCCACAACCAGTGCCCGTGCCGGAACGGGTGACAGTTACTGCGCTGCACCGCCGTGCCGGTCGACGCGCGCACATGCGCGAAGAACAGCGATGTCCGCACCTGAGTCGCGATCTCTCGCAAGTTGCGGTCGTTCCATGCCGGTTCGACGTCCTTGAAAACCGCCGGTCGCGGGCCTTCGCCGTACCAGCCGATCCCGAAGCCGTCGCCATTGGTGGTCGTCGCGCCGAGGCGCGAGTGCAAGCTTTGATCGATGAGGGAATGCACCGGCCGGAACAAGAGGTCCTCGGCCAGGATCGGCTCCCCCGAATAAGCCATCCACCTGCACATATTTTGATTGAAGCAGAACGATCGCCGGTCGGCCACCAGCGCTGCGGCGGTCGACGCCACACAGTTCGCCCGACGCTGCGGCCCGGCCGGTCACGCTGGGCAAGCGTGGATCGAATGTGATCCTGCATCGACCGGGCGCGCAGTCGCTGAGACGCCGTTCGCGGACAGCAAGCGTCCGTCCGGACCGGCTCTATGCGGCAGGCGCAGTGCTCGCCGACCGCTTCCTGCGGAAGGGCAGTACGAACATGTACAGGCCGGTACCCAGGAGCACGAAGAGCGGCGGCAGTGGCAGATAGAACACCCAGACCGCGGACTCGGTGAGTCCCAGCGCGGCGGCGATGAAACAGACGATGACGGTCGCCGTGAACGTGACGGACATCCAGCGGTGCAGTTGCCGGTACCAGTTGTTGCGGTTCATTGTGTGTTCTCCTCTTTCCTGCACGAGGGCAGCGCAGCGGTGACCGCCACCGGTTTGGTGCGGTGGGTTTTCAGGTGATATTCGTGCGAGTTACGGATGTATTCGAAGTCCCGGACGGCTCCGGCGGGTGGGCTACCGCTCGTCGAGTACCTTGCCGTCCAGTACGGAGTGGCCGATCGTCAGTGCCGCGGTCGCCTCGGCCAGCGGGAAGTTCCGCACTCCGGCCGCTGTCCCGCGCATCGCCTCGGCCGACTCCCAGCGCCAGATGTCGAGGTAGGACCCGTCGTCCTGCCGAATCAAGGTGGCCGCGGTGAACCTCGCGTCAGCCGACCGGATGCTCCGGATCAGCCGGGTCCGCTGTTCGAGCAGTTGCGCCAGCTTGCCGGTCACGACGACGTATCGGTGCGTTCGTACGACTGCCATGGCCCTGCCCTCTCGTCTCGGATCCTGGTTTGCACCGTTTCTCCTGCCGGGTCGGTTTTCTCCTGTGACTCATAGTTTTCCGCCGGGAGACTGCGGGAACAATGAGCGATCGCGAAACGTCGGTTGCGTCGGGCGTTAACGATGAGGACTATGACGTGGTGGAGTTACGCGAGATCGAGATATTCCTGACTCTTGCCGAGGAGTTGCACTTCGGCCGTACCGCTGAGCGGTTGCATATCTCCACACCTCGGGTGAGTCAGACGATCGCCAAGCAGGAAAGGCGGATCGGCGCTCCCCTGTTCGAGCGAACCAGCCGCAAAGTGACTTTGACACCGCTGGGCGAACAGTTGCGCGACGACCTCCGAGCCGGTTATCGCCGCATCCTCGAGGGCATGGAGTCGGCCGCGAACACCGCTCGTGGTGGACCGGACACCCTGACGCTGGGTGTGCTGGGACCCATGTGGCAGGACTTGGCTCCCCTGACGGCGTTGTTCCGGACCCGCCATCCGCATGTGGAGTTCCGCGTGCGCGAGATCCGGATCGATGACCCGTTCGGCCCGCTCCGCAATGGCGACGTCGACGTGGCCTTGGTGGCCCTGCCCGTGCGGGAACCGGACCTGCGGGTGGGTCCGAAGGCATTCACCGAGCCCATCGTGCTGGTGGTCGGGCGCACGCACGAGTTGGCGGGCCGTTCCTCGGTGTGCTTGGCCGACCTGGCCGACTACCAGGTCCTTCCCTCCGGGTTGCCGATTCCCGAGTACTGGGAGGAGTCCTTCTCGCCGGTGGCTTCGAGCCCGCGGGATTCCGACGTTCCCGCTCCCACCCGGGAGGAGGTCCTGTGGACGGTGACATCCGGTACGGCGGTGGCCTTCGCCTGCGGGCAAGGGATCAAGTACTTCGACCGCGGCGACGCGGTGTACCTCCCGATCGACGAGGGGCCCACGCTGAGCTGGGGCCTCGTCCACCGTGCCGAGCCGGTCAGCCACTGGGTCACGGAGTTCGAGCGCATCGCCACCGACCTCGGGCCGATCGAACTGACCCTCGATCTCGATCCGTCCACCCTGCACCGCCTCCACAAGGTGAGTTAGCGCGCTTGTCACGCCCTGGATACGCCACCGCCCACCGTCGGCCGGGCGGCTGATCGGCGGCCTGTTTCGATCTGCGTGACCGTAATGCTGGCCGTGCCGTGCCGTGGCTGGTTTCCTCGGACCAATCGTCAGGTTCGAGCGAAGGGTCCTGCATGTCCGCCGATCACACAGCAGCTGACACCGAGACCGCCGTGCGGGTGGTCCGACTGGGTGCCCACATCGGAGCGCGGATCGAGGGGGTCCGGCTGGGTGGTGACCTGGAAACGTCGACCGTCGCCGCCATCAGCGCCGCGCTCGGCGAGCACAAGGTCCTCTTCTTTCGCGGTCAGCACCACCTGACGGAGGACGGGCAGTACGACTTCGCGCGACTGCTGGGACAGCCGACCACCCCGCACCCGACCATCACCTCGGCGGGTGTGCGCAGTTTGGCCATCGATTCCCGCCACGGGCGCTCCAACACGTGGCATACCGACGTCACCTTCGTCGATCGCGTGCCGAAGGCGTCGATCCTGCGCGCGGTGTCGCTGCCAAGCTACGGCGGCTCGACCACCTGGGCGTCGACGGTCGCCGCGTACAACTCCCTCCCGGAACCGCTGAAGCGGCTGGCCGAGGGTTTGCGCGCGCGGCACAGCAATCAGTACGACTACGCCGCCACCTTCGAGGACAACCCGGACGAGAACACCAGGGCCTACCGTCGCGAGTTCGAGTCCACCTATTTCGAGACCGAGCACCCGGTGGTGGAGGTTCACCCGGAGACCGGGGAACGCGCCCTCTTGCTGGGGTGTTTCGTGCAGCGGATCGTCGGTCTGCCGAGCCACGAGTCGCTTGCGCTGTTCCGGCTGTTCCAGGACCGGGTGACCCGGCTGGAGCACACCGTCCGCTGGGATTGGTCCCTCGGCGACGTCGCCATCTGGGACAACCGCGCCACGCAGCATTACGCCATCGACGACTACGACGGTAGCGAGCACCGCAAGCTGACCCGCATCACGCTCGCCGGGAAGATTCCCGTCGGCGTCGACGGCACGCCGAGCACCGTGATCGCGGGCGAGGCCGAGTATTACTCCGCCGTCGACCCGATTTCGCGCGCGGCGTAAACCTGATCGCCCGCCGCGCGCCCTCCGGGACCGAAAGTGCAGCATAGATTACTCTATTACGGCTCGCGCGTCCGGTGACTACGCGTACACAGGCACCGACTGATCGTCGGCCGACGATGGGAATCCCGTGAATCTATGGAGTTACGTCCGGGGACGGGGAGAGGTTTTGGCGTTCCTCACCTATCAGCACGCCTCCCTGGCGTTTCAGACGGTCTTGGTCGGAACCGTCGTCGCCGTCCTGATCGCGGTGGCGGTTTATCGGCTCCCGCTGTTGGCCGCGCTTTCCCTGACCTCAAGCCGGGTCGCGCTGACGATCCCTTCGTTGGCGCTGCTGGCGATTCTGTTGGTCCCGTTCGGACTCGGCGTGGTTCCGTCCTTCGTCTTGTTGGCGTTCTTCGCGGCATTACCGGTGATCGGCAACGCGATCGTAGGCTTGCGGTCGGTACCGGCTTCGGTCGTCGAATCCGCGCAGGGCATCGGTTTTTCGCGATGGCGCATACTGGTGACCGTCGAATTGCCGATCGCCTGGCCGGTGATCCTCACCGGCATCAGGGTGTCCACCCAAATGATCGTCGGCGTCGCGGCCATTGTCGCCTATGTCCTCGGGCCGGGCCTCGGATCACTGATCTTCAACGGACTCTCCCGCCTCGGTGGCGCTAACGCCCTGGAGATGGCTTTGACCGGCACCATCCTCATCGTCGTCATCGCGCTGGTGTTCGACGCCCTCCTCGTCCTGCTCGGGCGCCTCACGATCGCAAAGGGACTCGCATGACCGACGATGTGACCAGTCAGCCCGCCCCGGCGCCGCCGGAGCGCAACGTGACCGGTGCGTCCATCGAGCTGGACTCGGTCGTCAAGCGCTACAAGGGTCAGGCGAAGCCCGCGGTCGAGCGTCTCGATCTCGAGATCGAGGCGGGCGACATCGTCGCGTTCGTCGGTCCGTCCGGCTGCGGCAAGACGACCACCCTCAAGATGATCAACCGCCTGATCGAGCCGACCGAAGGCAGAATTCTCATCGGCGGTCGCGACGTCACCAAGGAAAACCCCGACAAGCTGCGGCAGTCGATCGGATATGTCATCCAGTCCGGTGGCCTGTTCCCCCATTGGACTGTCGCCAAGAACGTCGGCGCCATCCCACGGGTGCTCGGATGGGACAAGAAGCGGATCGCGGAACGCACCGAGTACCTGCTCGATCTGGTCGGCCTCGACCCGGCCACCTTCGCCGACCGGCTGCCCAAGGACATGTCCGGTGGACAGCAGCAGCGGGTCGGCGTCGCACGCGCGCTCGCGGCGGACCCGCCGGTCCTGCTCATGGACGAGCCCTTCGGCGCGGTCGACCCGATCACCCGAATCCGCCTGCAGGACAGCCTGATCGCGATCCAGCACGAGCTCGGCAAGACCATCGTGATCGTCACGCACGACTTCGAGGAAGCCACCAAGCTCGGCGACAAGGTGCTCATCCTGTCCGAAGGAGGTCACCTCGAGCAGTACGCACGTCCGGAGGAGATCCTCACCGACCCGGCGACGCCGTTCGTGGAGGAGTTCGTGGGGTCCGGCGCGAAGCTGGCGTATCTGACCGTCTCGCGGGTGCGCGACGTGGCCTACGACGAAGTGATCACCGCCCGGGTCGGGGAATCGGCGCAGGGTGTGATCGCACGCGCGAAAGCGGCCGGACACACCTGGGTCGTCGTCGTCGACGAGGCCGGACGGCCGCGGTCATGGCCCTCGCTCGCGGAGCTGGCGACCAAACCGGAGGTCTCCGACTACCTCGATCGGCGGTTGCCGGTGGTCGCGCGATCCTCGACCCTCAACGACGCGCTCGACGCCATGCTCGCCACCAGCCAAGGCGCCGCACTGGTCACCGACGGGCGCGGCGCGGTCATCGGCTCGCTCGGCATCGGCTCGGTGACGGAGGTGATCCGGGCCAAACTGGCCGAGGGGCGCGGCGACGAGGACCAGCTGTCGTATGAAACGTACATCGACGGCACCGACCCGGCGCCGACGCCGGTGGTCGCCGCCGATGACGAACCGGGATCGGCCGGGCAGTCATGAGCCGTCTGCGCCGCGTTCCGACAGACGTCTGGTTCGAGCCGATCATCATCCTCGTCATCGGGATCGGGTACGTCATCTGGTATCGGTCGACCACGTTCACCCCGACCGAGAAGGCGTCCCTGGGCTGGGCCAACCTGCGGACCACGATCCTCTCGCACATCGAGCTGACCGTGGTGGCCACGGTGATCGTGGTGGTCGTCGCGATTCCGCTGGGCATCGCGTTGACCCGCCCCGCGTTGCGGCGGCTGGAGCCGATCGCGGTCAATATCGCCAATATCGGTCAGGCCGCGCCCGCGGTCGGCCTGCTCGTCCTGTTCACCTTCTGGCTGGGCACCGGATTCCGTACGGCGATCGTCGGACTCGTCGTGTACGCGGTCCTGCCGATCCTGCAGAACACGATCGTCGGGCTTCGGCAGGTGGATCAGCGCACGATCGAGGCGTCGCGGGGCATCGGCTTCTCGGGTGCGCGGACGCTGTTCCAGGTGGAGATACCGCTCGCGGTGCCGGTGATCCTCAATGGTGTGCGTACCGCGCTGGTCATTCTGGTCGGCACCGCGACGCTGAGCACGTTCATCGGCGCGACCAGCCTCGGCACGCTGATCACCACCGGCGTCACCCTCTTCCTGCCCAAGCTGCTCATCTCCGGCGCCATCCTGGTCGGGCTCCTGGCGTTGACCATCGACTGGCTCGGCCGACTCGTCGAACTGGCCGCGACCCCCCGAGGTATCGCATGAGATCGCCACGAGCCCGGCTGCGCACGCTGATTTCCGCGTTGGCGCTGGCGCTGTCGATGCTGACCGGCTGCGGACTGGTGAGCTCGTCCGGAACGTTCCACGACGCGCGGCTGCCGGACGGTGCGCGGCCGCTCGCGGGTGCGAAGCTGGTCGTCACCTCGAAAAGCTTCACCGAGGGCGTGCTGCTCGGGAAGATCACCGCGACCTACCTGGCCGCGGCGGGCGCCGGCATCACCGACCTGACCGGAGCGCCCGGTTCGGCGTCGTCCCGCCAGGCCCAGCTCAACGGTGACGCCGACGTGCTCTGGGAGTACACCGGCACCGGTTGGGTGAACTACCACAATCAGACCGAGACCATCTCGGACCCGAAAGAACTCTGGCAGCGGGTCCATGACGTCGAGGAGCGTGACCACGACCTGGAGTGGCTTCCGCCGGCCAACTTCAACGACACGTACGCGTTCGGCGTATCGACGCCGAACGCCGAGCGCCTGCAGGTCCGGTCGCTGTCCGACGTGGCCGCGCTCCCGGTGGCCGACCGGACGTTCTGCGTGGACGACGAATTCTTCAGCCGCTCCGACGGTTTCATTCCGATGCTGCGGAAGTACGGGATCCCCTACAACGATCCGAACGGTGTTCCGCCCGGCAACGTCACGCGGATGGACGCAGGCGTCGTCTACACGGCGACGGCCAAGGGCGCCCCGTGCAACTTCGGCATGGTCTACACCACTGACGGCCGGGTCAAGAACCTGAATCTGGTCGTCCTCGACGACGACGCGAAGTTCTTCCTGCCCTACAGTGGCACGGCGGTCGTGCGCGGCGCCGTCATCGACCGCTACCCGCAGCTGCGGACCCTGCTCGGAACGATCTCCGAGCGTCTCACCGATGAGCTTATGCAGGATCTGAACGGTCGCGTCGACATCAATGGAGAGGATCCCGCCGACGTCGCCTACGACTGGCTGAAGAGCGAGAAGCTCATCGAATAGCGATTGGTGAGCGGTCTTTTCGGGGCGATGCCACCACCGTCCGAATTCGAATCACCGCGATCGGCACAGTACGACAACCGCAGGGGCATCCGTACAGTGATGCGAAATGATCCCATCATCCGATCTGCGGAGGTTGTGAGATTGCCGCCGACGATTACTTCGGGTCCTGGTTCGATGAACGCACCGGATAGTCCACCGATCGAACCGGATTCTTTCCCGAACACCCGGGCAGTCGCATGACCGCCTACCGGCAGGACGAAATTTCCGCCGAATTCCCGTCGCTGCGACCGCTGTTGTTCACCGTCTACGTACCAGCTGCGGCATATGGCATCGGGATGGGCGCAGCCGCACCCGTCATGGCGCTCACCGCGCTCGATTTGGGCGCGTCGCCGGCCGTCGCAGGCTTGACCGTCGCTTCGGTCGGACTCGGGCAGATACTCGGCGATATCCCCGCAGGACAGGTCGTAGCCCGGTTCGGTGAGCGACTATCGATCATCGGTGCGAGCACCGCGGGAACGATCGGAGTGCTGTTGTGTTTGCTCACTCCGACGGTTCCGCTCCTGGGCGTTGGACTCGTCATCGTCGGGTTGTCCAACGCGGTTTGGGGACTGGCCCGGATGAGTTACCTGTCGGAGGTGGTGCCTTTCGAGCGCAGAGCACGGGCGATGTCGCTGTTCGGCGGGGCCATGCGGCTGGGGTTCTTCGTCGGGCCGTTTCTCGGGGCGGCCGTGATCGCCGGGCTCGGCACACGCGGCGGGTTCGCCGTTCAGCTGGCCGCGATCGTGATCGCCGGATGGTTGATGGCGCGGCTACCTGATCCGCATACCTCAGCGGCGGCGATACAGCGACCGACGCTGTCGCTGATCGGAGTGGCACGAGCCCATCGCACCCTGTTGCTGACGCTGGGCACCGGCTCCTTGCTGATGGGCGCCGCGCGGTCGTCACGCGAGGCCGTACTGCCGCTATGGGCCGATCACCTCGGCGTCGACGCCGCTACCGCCAGTCTGATCTTCGGAATCGGAGCGGGCCTCGATGTGCTGTGCGCCTACCCTGCCGGTCATCTGATGGACCGCTACGGCAGGCGATTCATCGCGGTGCCGTCGCTGATCATCCTGGCCATCGCGTATCTGGCTGTGCCGCTGACCGATTCGGTGTCGACACTCGGGATCGCGGCGATCGTGCTGGGGATCGGCAACGGAATCGGGAACGGCCTCATCATGACCATCGGCGCCGACATCGCGCCGCTGGCCAACCGTGCCGAGTTCCTTGCCGCGTGGCGGCTCACCCACGACGGCGGCTTCTTCGCCGGTCCGTTGGCGATCAGTGGACTGGCGGCGATCAGCCCACTGGCCGTCGCGGTCCTCGCCATCGGAGGCGTCTCGGCGCTCGGCGCGGGAGTGATGGCTCGATACATCCCGGTGTACATCCCATGGCCCGAGCGAATCCACCGCGCCGAAGAACGGTGACCTCCCGAGCCGCACCCGGCTCGAACGGATCGGGCTCCAGCGTGGAGCGGAGCCCGATCCGCTCCACGCGCTATTTCCGAGCCTGCGTGTTGTACTCGTTGGTGTAGAACTTCGACGGTTCGAACGAACCGGTGATCGCGCGGGTATCGCGCAACCAATCCTCCCAGCGCAGGAAGTCGGCGTCCGTGATGACGCCGTTCGTGGCGGGCACGCCGACCGACAGCCAGTACTTCACCGACGACGCGTCCTCACCTGAACGCTTGCGCTTCTCGATGATCTCGGTGAACTTCGCGATGACCTGCTCACGGGGCGTCGTTTTCTGCCATTCGATCGCTTTGGCGACCCCGTCGACGAACGCCCGGACACTCTCGGGGTTCTTGGCGATGAAGTCGTTCCGGAATACATATTGGCCGCCGTTGAACGGACCGAACTCTTCGTAATCGGTGAAGACCGCGCGGAGTCCGCCGTTCGCGATCGCACGCTGCTGGAACTGTCCGCTCAAGGCGGCGACGTCGACCTGCCCGCGCCGGACGGCGTCCTCGGTGTTCGGCGGCGGCAGTACGACCAGTTGAACCGACTTGATCTGTTGCTCGTCCAAGCCGATCCGCTTCAGCGCGAGGTGGATGTCCGCCTCGGACTGACCACCCAGCGTATTCACCCCGACCTTCTTGTCCAGCAGATCTCTCGGAGTCTTGATCGGGCTGTTCTCGGGAACGTAGAACCCGGTGAAGGTCTTCTCATCGGACCCGTAGTAGTTCACCACCGCCGTGATCGGGGCACCGCCCTGGGCGAGTTTGGCCACCGCGCCACCGAAAGCACCGCCGAAATCGACCTGACCGGTCGCCGCCGATTGGATGTCCTGCGGGCCGCTGATGGTGTTGCCCTGCCACTCCAATTTTACTTTGCCTTCGAAGAATCCGAGCTCCTCCGCGAGTTCGGGAATCACGACTTGAGAGGCCCAGCCTTGATAACGCAGAACCGGCACGCCGCCGGCCTTGCGGACCTCTCCTCCTCCACATGCGGTCAGGAGCATCGCCACCGTTGTGGCGACCATCGCGCCTATCAGAAACCTGCCGTGCGCTCTCACGCTCATACTCTCCCTCGATACAGCAACACACGTTCGCATCGCAGTGCAGCGATCGTTGAGCATTCGCTAATTCAGGTCCATAGTTGTCTTCAACTAGATTCGAAAAACGCCTGACTGGCAGCCTTGTCGAGCGGCAATTGTCTCGCCGAAAAGCCAGGCGATCTCGCCTACATGTGAATGATCGACCAGCGTGGAATACCGCCGGGTGCACCGTCGGCGACCGCGCCAGGATCCCCCGTGTGTCCCTGGGCATTCCCGGCGCCTACGATCCGGTCATGGCGGAGATCAGGAGTGAGCGGCGGGACAAGGTCGCGGTGATCACGGTGCACGACCCGGATCGACGGAGCGCCTTGACACCGGCGCTCTCCGAGCAGCTGGCCGCCGCGGTGGCCGAGGCCGAGGGCGATTCCGGCGTGCACGCGGTGATCGTCACCGGAACCCCGCCCGCGTTCTGCGCGGGCGCCGATCTCAGTGCCCTCGGCGACGCCCGCGAGCAGGGCCTGCGGGTGATCTACGACGGATTCCTCGCGGTCGCGCGATGCACACTGCCGACCATCGCCGCGATCGGCGGCGCGGCCGTCGGCGCCGGTCTGAATCTGGCGCTGGCCGCCGACGTCCGGATCGCCGGTCCCCGCGCCCGCTTCGACGCGCGATTCCTGCGGCTGGGCATCCATCCCGGTGGTGGGATGACCTGGATGCTGCAACGCGCCGTCGGACCGCAACGAGCCGCCGCGATGACGCTGTTCGGGGAGATCCTCGACGCCGAGGCCGCCCTCGCCGCCGGATTGGCGCACCGGGTGATCGACGGCGATCACGCCGCACTGCTCGCCGCCGCGCTCGACTTCGCCGCGGGCGCCGCCGAAGCGCCGCGCGATCTGCTGATCACCACCAAGCGCACCATGCGCCACACCGCGAACCTCGACGCGCACGCCGACGCCGTCGACGCGGAAATCGTGCCGCAGGTCGCCTCCCTCGAATCCCCCGAATTCACCGCGCGGCTGGCGGCCAAGAAAGCCGAGATCAGTCGATCCAGCTGACGTCACTTTGGGCGACTTGTCAGCTATCCGGCCGGGTCGGAGCTGTCCCCCGGAGACGGACAGTCGGCGAATTGCCCGGCCTCCGCGCGCCAGGCCCGCCACTGCTGCGGCGTCACCCGCGTATGCGCGCCTGAGCTCATGGCCTCGCATGCGGTGCGCGCTGCGACGTCCTCGCCACCGAATTGCCGCTCGGCTCGTGGCAACGCTTGGAAACCTTCGTCGCGGATCAGCTCATCGGTTACCAGTCGATCCAGGCAGGCTGCTGCCGCTACGGGCGCGGACGACATCTTCCCTGCGTAGAATCCGTAGAGTCCCGGGGCGTAGCTGTCGAGTTTGTACAGGCGCAACGATTCGGTCCCCTCGTCACCTGACATATGCAGCTTTTGGCAGCCGTACATGGCGAGTGTCGAAGCCCTGCGCTCGGCGAGACGAGCCAGGCCCGGAACAGTATTCGCGCAACTGTCCATCACCCGATATACGTCATCCGGAGTGAAGTCACCGGAAATGCCGGAATCAGCATCGTTGTCCGCCAGGATGCAAATAGTCACGCCGCGGATCTTTCCGCCATGCCATATCGGAACGACGGCGGGTGAGCCGACGGTCGGCGATACCACGATCGTCCGCAACTCCGGGGCGGCCATCGCGATCACGCGCGACCGAGTCACGCGATACTCCGGGATGCTCAGCTGGGGAAGCTGTTCGGACAGGAACCCCGGCAATCCGGCACCCAGCGCGAGGACAACCACCTCGGCGGAGATGGGTTCGTTCTCCGCCTCGATAGTCTAACCGGTCTTACCTCGGGTGAGCTCGACAGGACTGCGACAGGTGGCTACGCGCCCTCCGTGTCCCGCCACCTGCTCGATCATTTCTCGTATCAGTAGCTGCGTGTCGATAGCGCGATCTCCGGTTACGACAACCTTTCTCACCTTGTCATCCGGATAGAGCAGATACGCATCGCGCACTTCGGATATATCGCGGACATCGAAAGCGATCCGAGACGTGCGCAATCCCCGGATACCTTCGTCCAACTGCCGGTCGTCGCCGGGCACGAACGCGCCGACCACGTCCGGCGAAGTCAAGGCGCCCGCACGGTCGGCCGCTCGCAGCACTTCTTCGGCGCCCGCGCGGCACGCGGCAGCGAGTTCGTGGGCTCCGTTCATCGCGTACAGAGCTCCGCTGTGCAACCAGCCCTGGTTTCCGGTAGACGCGTATCCACCGAAGCGGTCGATACCCACGAGCGTCGTTGCGAGGCCGGATCGCGCCGCATAAAGCGCCAGCCATAGAGCGCTTACGCCGCCGCCGACGATCGCCAGGTGTCGCTCGGCTCTGCTTGCGGCGACGATGACACTGCGACGCTTTTTACTCACTACAGTGCAGGACTGTATCAGCGAGCAGCCCGGTCAGCGCGCCCCCACGCGAATTGCCGCGACCGAAACCAACTGTCAGGTACTTACTTGATCGAACATTTCGGTAATCAGCGCAGGGTATTGCCCGAAAGTGCACCATCGCAACCTGAATCGTGTGCGTGGTCGATGCTATGCTCCCGAGGTGACGTCAGGGGTGGACGAGCTGGTCGCCGTTGCTCGTGCCGATATCGGGGCAGGCCGCTTGTTATTGGCTTCCGACTTGACGCTGCAAACCGCCGAGCAACTCTTGGCAGCCGAATCTCGGCCGGACTTGGAACTCGAAATGGAGATCCACTGGCTCCGGGGCGTGGTCGCGCGCGATCAGCATGCCGGTGAATCGGCGATCGCGCTTTTCGATCGAGCCCGCGCCATCGCTTGGCAGATGGGACGCTGGCACTCGGTGGCGGAGTTGTCCATCGCGAAGGCAACAGCCGCCAATCTCGCGCTGAATCCACGGTTGTCGTCCATGTATCTGTTCGAGGCCCGCCGGGAAATGGAGCATATCGGCCGTGCTCGCAGGCAGACCCTGCTGATGGAGGTCATCGCCCGTCGCGTGCAGCACTACGAGTTGGCCGGAGACCTCGAATCGGCCGAGCGTTTGGCCACGCGAGCCCTCCGAAGAGGCCGGGCCGTCGAGTCGCCGGAATTGTTGATAGCACGGTTCTCGACGCTGTCCAGAATCAGGTCGACGCGCCTGGGGCAGCCTTCCCGGCAAGTCGAGCGGTGGCTCGAGGAGGCCGAAGAACAGGTGCGGGACACCCGCAGCGTGCTACGCGAATTGCAGTGGCGCACAGCGCTGGCGCATCATCTCCAACTGGCCGGAGATTCGGGAATCTCACACGAACTGCGGAAGATTCGTCAATTGGTGACGATGGGTCAGATCCGGCACCGTCCGTCGGAGATGATTCTGCAGCAGAACGGCATTCCGTTACCCCCGCTGCCCCATGGCGCGGTAAGAGAGGAAAAGACAGTGACATACAACTTCGGCGGCTCCGGTCACAACATATCGATCGGCAGCATGAACGTGAGCCAGTTCTCGTCGCACAACAGCGCGGGCAACAAGGAGCAACTCTGGGAAGCCCTGCGCCAGGCAGGTGTGGACGACGCCGAATTGGCCGACCTCGACCACGCGCTCGAGGAAGACGCGAGCGCCGGAGAACTCGACTCGCAGGGGGCCGGCCCGAACGTCACCAGCTGGTATCGCCGACTCCTGGCCAAAAGCGGCGACACCACCGGCAAGATCGCCATCGGCGCAGCGGGCGGGGCGCTCGGCCGAGCACTTGCCGCGTACTTCGGGTTGTGAACCGATCATCGTCGATCGACTGTCGGTTGGTAGCGGCACGGTGACGGATGCGGCGACTGCGTAATCACGGGAGTTCTGGGTGACCTGCATCCGTGTGGGTTGCTCCGGTCGGCGCGGTGCAGGTTGGCCCCGTACCGAGACGGAGCGGCGACGGTTGTGGGTTGCTGTCAGTTCGTGGCGTCGACCGCGGCGTAGAGCAGGGAGTCGCGCCACGCTCCGCGGACGAACAGGTGGCTGCGCATCCTGCCCTCGAATTCCAGGCCGAGTTTCGCCAGTACTCGGGCCGACGCCTGATTGTCCGGATGGCATGTCGCGCTGATGCGCCGCAACCGCAGGCGGTCGAAGCCGAACCGCAGCAGCAGCGTACCGGCTTCAGTGGCGTAACCCTGTGACCAGAAATCACGGTGGAATACGAAGCCGAACTCCCCTCGCCGGTGCCGGGCGCTGGTGACGCCGATGGCTGCCGAGCCGATGAGCCTCCCTGAGTGAGCCTGAGTCACCGCGAAGGTGAAGGCGTCCCGCTGTGGGTCGCGGGCTTGCGCGGTGGCATCAGCGAGAAACGCACGGGTGTCTTCGATGCTGTTCGGTCCCCAGTCGGTGAAACGGGTAACCACTGGATCTCCGGCGAAGGCGTGCACCGCCGCCTCATCCGTGCCGGTGAACTCGCGCAAGATCAGTCTGTCGCTGATCAACGGAAAATCGTCGGGCTCTCGCCGAATCGGCATGCGAGGACGGTCCTTCCAGGGCTGGGATCGGTGGAGTCGTCTGATCAACTGACGCGTGCGGTCGATGGTTCCAGCCTGCGGGTGGCCGGGACCGTTGCGGCCACCACTATGGGCTCAGCGGGTCGGGTCGCCGCCGGGCGCGGATCGGTCTGGACCCAGCCGGTCCGGTTCCGGCGGCCGCTAGATCAGCCTGCCGAGGCGGCTGGTGAAGGCGGGGATCTTCGAGGCGGCGAGCAGGGCTCGGAACTGCCAGCTGTCGTCGCGTGGCAGGATTCCGGCG
The DNA here is from genome assembly GCF_013315795.1 of Nocardia barduliensis. Taxonomy (GTDB): domain Bacteria; phylum Actinomycetota; class Actinomycetes; order Mycobacteriales; family Mycobacteriaceae; genus Nocardia; species Nocardia barduliensis. Next base: position 26,971 of record NZ_JABLTE010000053.1, on the reverse strand, counting down.
CGTTGGGTGACATCCAAAGCGTCGTAGAGGGTTTCGCCTTCCTCCATCAGGCCGTCCTGGTTGAAGTGGTAGCGGTCCACGGCCGGGCATTGGATGAATCGGCCGTCTCCGTAGAGCGCGGGTGCGCTGTCGTCGTACGGATACAGGCGCAGCGGGCCGGTCCAATGGCCGCTGCCGATGTAGCGAATGACGGTGCGCACGCGGCCTTCGGGCGTCACGTCGAGGTAGACCTGGCCGGGCAGCGGATCGTAGCGCCAGTCCGGAATGGCGTCGAAGAAGGCGAAGTTGTACTTCACGAATTCGTCGATGCCGACGATGGTGCGGCCGAAGGTCGTCACGTCGGTGTAGCGCACGTCGGCGGCGTAGAGCTCGTGGTTGCGGCTCATGTCGCGGACGAGGAAACTCCACCAGTACTTCTTCGCCCAGTTCAGCAACCAGCTCACATCGATGCCGAGCTTGCCGTAGTGGGTCAGCTTGCGTTCGAACTCCCCGAACCACTGCTCGGTGGTGGCCTGGAGTTCTGGTTCCGGAATCGCGCGGATCGGCGCCGCTCGGTTGGTGTGGAGGAACTCCGGAACCGGTTTCGACAATCGCGGACGACGCAGGGCCTGCTGAAACTGTTCGTCGCTGAACATGGGCACCCTTTCACCACGGCCTCGATCACGATCTCGTCCGCGGAGCAGGGCGAAAGGAATGCCCGCGCCGCGAAGCCCGAGACCCGCTGTCGGCCCGTTCTTTCGGGCGGACGATTGGGCGCGGCCGCGCCGGACGCCCAACTTGAATCACATGATTCATCTAGAATCAGGCGATGTCAATAGGTCGGGCCGCGTCGCGATGCGAGGATGGGCGGGTGAATGCGCCCAAGCTCTGGCGTGGCCAGACGCTGCAAGACCGATCCGAGGATCGCCGCGAGCAACTGCTGGACGTCGGTCTCGAACTGCTCGGCACCGCGGGGACGAGCGCGGTGACGATGCGGGCGGTCACGCGCCAGGCCAACCTGAGCCCGCGCTACTTCTACGAAAGCTTCGACAGCCGCGAAACGCTGATCACCGCCGTCTACGACCGCGTCGAAGCGGCGTTGCGCGATCGGCTCTCCGCCATCGCGCCCGCCGCCGATGTGCAGGTCGGCGTGCGATCGGCGTTGGAGATCTGCGCGAGCTTCTTCGAAGAGGATCCGCGCCGCGCTCGGGTGCTGCTGCGCGAGCCGCTCGCCGATGACAACCTGCGCCGCCATATCGCCCTTCGCACGCCGACGGTCATCCGGGCCATGGCGCCCGTCCTCGGTCCCGCCGCCGCCGGGCTGTTCGCCAGCAGCGACGAAACCCTCGCCGCCATCGGCACCGCCCTCGCCGGTGCACTCACCGCGGTCTACCTCGACTGGGTCGACGGCCGCCTGCCGATCGACCGGGACGCCCTCGTCGACACCGCCGTCGGCATCGTCGTCGCACTGCTGGGGATCGCGTTCGAGGTCTGACGCGGAATGCGAGACCGAGAACATCGCCTGGGGCACGAGGAGCGGCTCGCCGATCGGGACCGACACGGCGGTCAGCGGCATGGACCGATGGCTCCACGGCATCGGGACATCGGCCCTTTCGATTATGGGTGGCACTGCTCTCGCGTCGGCCCGTTCGCGCGGACACGGTGACCAAGGACCCTGCGGTCCGGGCGCAACGTCCGTACCTCCCGGGCCGGTCACGGCGCAGACTCGCGGTATGACCGCAAACAACGAAGCGCCCGTCCTGCCGGTACCCGGTCATCGGACGATGACGGAGGCGCTGCGGCGCGCTGTCCGGGCGCCTTCGGTGCACAACACCCAGCCGTGGCGCTGGGTGTTCGACGGCGCCCGCCTGCACCTGTACACCGACGCCGACCGGCTGCTGCCCTCCACCGACCCGCACGGCCGCCAGCTGGTGATCAGCTGCGGAACCGTGCTGCATCATCTGCGGACGGTGCTCGCCGACCAGGGCTGGCACACCGACATCCTGCGCGCGCCCGACCGGCAGCGCCCCGATCATCTCGCGGTGATCGAATTCCGTCCCTGGGCCGCCCCGCCCGAGGGAATCCATACCCGCGCCCTGGCCATCGACGTGCGGCGCACCGACCGGCTGCCGATGACCGAACCGGCGGGCTTCGCCGAGATCCTGCCCCGGCTGCGAATGCTCACCTCCCCGCACGAGGTGGAACTCGACGTGCTGGCCGACAGCGCACGGCCCCGGCTGGCCGCGGCTTCGGAGCAGGCTGGTGCTCTGCGCCGCGACGATCTGCTGTACCAGGCCGAATTACGTTGGTGGGCAGGACATTCCGAAACTTCCGAGGGCGTGCCGCCGTCGGCGCTGGTGTCGGATGCGGAATTCGCCCGGGTCGACATCGGCCGCGACTTTCCCTCCGCGCCGCGTTCGATGCGGCGTGCCCAGTTGGAGGATCGCGCCGCGCTGCTCGTACTGAGCACCGACGGCGATTCGGTGACGCACTGGCTGCGCACGGGCGAGGCATTGTCGGCCGTGCTGCTGGAGTGCACCGCCGCGGGGCTGGCGACGTGCGCGCTGACCCACATCACCGAGCTTCCGACGACCCGCGGACTGCTCGCCGGCCTGATCCCGCGCCCGGGATCGCCGCAGGTACTGATTCGCGTCGGCACCGCGCCCGACGACGCGGACATGCTGCCGCCGACTCCTCGGCGACCGGTCGCGGAGGTCTTCACCGTCACCGGCTCCCACTGACCCACGTGCCCGGTACCGCCGCCCGACGGCGGGGCCCGGCCATGCCCGGGTGACCATGGTCCCGTCAGTGCGGGCACGAGGCCTCTCACCGGTCCGGGCGCGAACGGGCAGTCTCTTCAGTGGGGGACAGCATCCGTGAAAGGCACCTCCCATGAGCTACCACCGCGACCCCCTCGCACCAGCGGTGCACACCGCGCACGAGTGGCTGCGCACTCTGGCCGACGGACTCGCCACCGAAGACCGGGCCTTCGCGCACCGTGCGTTGCGCGCATGGTTGCACACCGTGCGTGACCGCATCGGCGTCAACGCGGCCGCGCACCTGAGCGCCCAGCTGCCCGAACTCCTGCGCGGGATCTTCTACGAGGGCTGGGTCCCCGCGCGGGTCCCCGTCCCGCACGACGTGCCCTCGTTCCTCGACCAGTTCGCCCTGGAAGCAGGCGTATCCCGCGACGAGGCCTACGCGCTGGCGGGTGCCGTGACCGACGCACTGGCCGACCTGTTCTCACCCGGGCAGCTCGACCACGTCTTCGCGTTGCTTCCGGAGGACATGCGGCACATTCTGCGCGGAACCGACCTGGCGGGCACCTTGCAGGAAACCGCGGTCACCCGGCCGGAAGCCTCGCGCTTCGACGAATTGGACAACCGGTTGCGAGCGCTGACCGACGTGGTGGCCGTACTCGCCCGCAGCCTCGAGGAAACCGCCGGTAGCGCGGCGCATGACACCGGGCGAGTTTCCGCCGCCCAGCAAGCCCAGCGGATCCTGATCGCCGAAGGACTCACCCGCGCCGACACGCCGACTGGCTGATCAGCCCCCGCAGGCCCGCGCTGCCCTCGATGCTCCACGCACGCGGCCCGTTGAGGCCGGGCCTTGCCTGCGGGCGGCGTCCGTCACTATGCCTGTTCGATCCCACAAGAGGACTTTGGTCGGTACCGAGCCGCCTGCCCGATGCGTAGTGTCGACCGCGCAACTGCTCCCCCGGATTGGACACCACCATGATCACGGTGTTTCTGGTCGACGACCACGAAATCGTCCGTCGCGGTCTCGTGGACCTGCTCTCCGACGACCCGGAGCTGTCCGTCGTCGGCGAGGCGGGCGATGTCGCCCAAGCCCTCGCCCGGATTCCGGCGCTGCGGCCGGACGTCGCCGTACTGGACGTGCGCCTGCCCGACGGCAACGGGATCGAACTGTGCCGCGATCTGCTGTCGAAACTCGACGATCTGCGCTGCCTCATCCTCACGTCGTTCACCGACGAGCAGGCCATGCTGGACGCGATTCTGGCCGGGGCCAGCGGTTATGTGGTCAAGGACATCAAAGGCATGGAGTTGGCGAAGGCGATCAAGGAGGTCGGCGCCGGACGCTCGCTGCTGGACAACCGCGCCGCGGCCGCCCTCATGCAGCGGCTGCGCGCGAACACCGAGGACGGCCCGCTGGCCGCGCTCACCGAGCAGGAACGCAGACTTCTCGACCTGCTCGGCGAAGGGCTGACCAACCGGCAGATCGCCCAGCGCATGTTCCTGGCCGAGAAGACGGTGAAGAACTACGTCTCCCGGCTGCTGGCCAAGCTCGGCCTCGAACGGCGCACCCAGGCAGCCGTCTACGCTTCCAAGCTCCGATCCCGGCCGTCCGGGTCCACGATCGACTTCTGACCCGCGTTCCCGGAGTCCTCGCCAGGCGTTGGCCGTTCTTTTCCGCGACCAGGTGAAATATTCTTGACCCATGGCGAGCAGCCGCGCTGACGGTGTTCCGGGAGCAGCGCAGACGAGCGATTACGCCTCGGCCGACACCTACTCGGTCCGCGATACGCTCTCGCAACTGCGGCTGCGCGAACTGCTGGGCGAGGTCAAGGATCGCATCGAGCAGATCATCGACGCCCGCGACCGGATGGACGGCCTGATCGAGGCCATGCTGACCGTCACCTCCGGCCTGGACCTGGGTCGCACCCTGCGCACGATCGTGCACACCGCGATCTCCCTGGTCGACGCCCGCTACGGCGCGCTCGGCGTCCGCGGCCACGATCAGCAGCTGACCCAGTTCATCTACGAGGGCATCGATGAACCGACCCGCACACTGATCGGGGATCTCCCCCAGGGCCACGGGGTGCTCGGCCTGCTGTTCGGCCGACCCACACCGATCCGGCTGGACAACCTCGCCGAACACCCCTCGTCGGTCGGTTTCCCCGCCCACCATCCGCCGATGCGCACCTTCCTCGGCGTGCCCGTCCGCATCCGCGACGAAGTCTTCGGCAATCTGTATCTCACCGAGAAGGCGGGCGGTCAGCCGTTCACCGAAGACGACGAGGTCATCGTGCGAGCCTTGGCCGCCGCGGCCGGTATCGCCATCGACAACGCCCACCTGTACGAATCCGCCCGCACGCGGCAGGCGTGGATCGAAGCCACCCGCGACATCACCACCGAATTCCTCGCAGGCACCGCGCCGGACCAAGTCCTGACCCACTTGGTGGAGGCCACGCGTCGGCTCACCGGCTCCGAGCGGACCTTTCTCGCGGTCGTGCCGGACCCGGAAAGCCCGCCGGAGGAGATCACCGAGCTGTTGATCACCCACGCCGCGGGCGCCCCGGACAACCAGCGGATCGTCAGTTTGTCGTTGGGCGACACCACGATCGGCCGGGCGTTCGGACTGCGCTCCCCGCAGCGCGTCGACGACGCGCGCCGCGCCGATCTCGGCAAGATCTTTCCCGACGCCGGACCCGCGCTGGTCCTGCCGATGCAAACGTCCGATTCCACCGTGGGCGTGCTGGTGGCGCTGCGCGCGGTGGAATCAGCTCCCTACAACGACGAGACCCTCGAACTGACCGCCGCGTTCACCGAACAGGCGGCACTGGCGATGCAACTGGCCGACGCTCAACGGCGCGTGCGAGAACTGGACATCCTTTCCGACCGCGACCGCATCGCCCGCGATCTGCACGATCACGTGATCCAGCGATTGTTCGCCGTCGGCTTGAGCTTGCAGGGAACTGTCCCGCGCACCCGCGTACCCGAGGTGCGCGAACGGCTCACCGAAGCCATCACCGATCTGCAAGACGTGGTGCAGGAGATCCGGACCACGATCTTCGACCTGCACGGCGGCGACAGCCACAGCGCGCGGGTGCGGCAACGCATCGAGGAAGCGATCCGGCAGCAGACGGCCACCAGCGGAATCCGCACCTCCGTGCGCATCGGCGGCCCCCTCTCGGTGCTCGAGCCGGAACTGGCCGACCACGCCGAAGCCGTGGTGCGCGAAGCGCTCAGCAACACCGTCCGGCATTCCGGCGCGGCGTCGGTCTCGGTCGAGATAACAGTGGCCGACGACCTGACCATCGTCGTCGAGGACGACGGGTGCGGCATGCCCGGCGAGGTCACGCCGAGCGGCCTGGCGAATCTCGCGCGGCGCGCGGAGGACGCGAGCGGGAGTTTCACTGTCGCTGCCGGTGCCGGCACGGGAACCCGGCTGTGCTGGAAAGTGCCGCTGCGGTGACGCTCGAAACGTGCCGACGGCCCGCCCGGCTTCGGAAGTTCGCCGGGTCGGCCGGGCTTCTCAGGACTCGAACAGCAAATACAGACCGGTAAAGGTGAAACCGACCATGGTCAGCATCAGAGCGAGTTGACCGGTGAGCCGGTGCGCCCGGGGCAGCAGTCGCAGGCAGCGGTCGTGCGCGGCGGCGACCCCGAGGATGTGACCGACGACCACGGCCAGCACTTTGATCGTGCCAAGCACGCCGGGGTGAGCGGACAGCACGTAGGCGACCTCGCGATCGGCGAGGCCGAGCAGATTCCATCCTCGCCCGAACGGGTCCGCGAACAAGATCACTGTCGCCTGGCCCTTCTCCACGAGAAACGTCAGGTAGTGGGCTATCAGATAGCCGGCGACGATCGGGGTGAGACTGTGCGCGAGGCGGGCCGGAAGCCGCCGCCGTCGAGCTTCCTCCAGGCCGCCGGTCGCTCGGGCCGCGGTCCGGAACGCGACGCCGACCACGCCGATGAAGCCGAGCAGCCCCAGCGTGTTCAGCACGACCGGCCAGACGTCGGACCCACCGTCACCTGCGTCGGCCAGTAGTCCGCGCCACGAAGGGAACGTGGTGAAGCTGTCGAACGCGGTCGAGCCGAGCAGGGTGGCGGCGACGGCCACCGCGCCGATCCGCGCCGGGGTGCCCGCCAGGTTGTCCAACGGCGAGCGCAGGACGAGTTCACCGGTCCGGCGGCGTCCGAACGGGCTCAGCCTGCCCAGCAGGCTGCTGTACACCTCGAGCGGATCGGCGCGCTCGGCCCACGCGGTACCGCACACGATCAGGCCGATCGTCGTCACGACGAGGTATGCCGCCAGCCACGTGGTGACCGCCCCCACCGAACCCGGTTCCGGGTAGGCCAGTTCCAGCCAGACGAAGGAGAACAGACCGAGCACCGCGGGCCACTGGCCCCAGCGGCTGGGATAGCGAACCAGACCGCGTCCGGGCGGGCGCCGCCACGCCAGGCAGATGACGCGGTGCACCGCGCGCGCCGGGGAAAGCACCTTCCACACGGGTCCGGCGAACAGCGAGGCGACCATGACACCGACCCACAGGAAGATGTAGACGACGCCGGGAACAGGATTATCGGCCGGATCCGAGGGACCGAACAGACCGATCGCGAGGACCCCGACGGTAGCGGCCACGCTCACCAGCGATATCGCGGCTCGGACAATTCCGGAGTCCACGACCGTCGCGACGATCGCCGGCAGCGCGACTCCGGGCGATCGCGGTTCCAGCCGTGGCTCGCGCCAGGCGAACGCCAGCACCGCGAAGGAGAACGTCAAGGCCCAGGCCGCCCCGACGAGGGCATACGACAGCGGGATCGGCAGATCGGCGGCTCCGCCGATGCCGTGGGCGAGCACCGTCATCCGCGTACGAGCAGTGTCGCCACCGTGCGGCGCGCGTGGTGCAGTTCGATCTCCACCCGGCCCGGCACGTCCACGGTGAACCGGAACCGCTGGCCAGTGCCCGGAGTGACCGCGAAGGTGTGCTCGGGCGAGGCATGGACGTGCAATTCATCGTGGGCGTCGCTGTCGACCACGATCTCGATCGGTCGGCCCACGCGCGTCTCCAAGCGGACGTCGGCCGGGCTCACCGAACCCCCGGCGATCCGAACGGCTACGACGAGACTGTCCGAGTCTTCGGCGATCGCGCTCGTCGATGTGGTGGTGGCGGAATCGGTCGCGGCGCAGCCGGCCACGAGCACACCACCGAGCAGCAGCACGAGCGCGCCCCAGCGCCGCACCGAACCCATCACTCCTCCTTGTCCACGCTGTGCTCGGACCGCGAACCCTGCGCCCGCTCCCGATCCTCCGCACGACGGTCGCGCAGCGCGACGAACACGACGACCGCTACGACCAGAAAGGCGGGCAGGAAGGCCGGGATGGCCAGCAGGATCGAATGATCGGCCAGCACGTCCACGCCGTCGTAGCCCTGGGTCATCGGGAAACCACCGGCTCCTCGGCCGGTCGGCTCGCGTGCGGATACCGGTCGTTGACCCGTGCCGCGCCCCAGGACAACGCCCAGACCAGCACGAGGCTGCACAGCAGCACGACCAGCGACGCCGCGGTGAACAACCAGGACGGGAAATCGAACGAGCGCTCCCGCTGCAGCACGGTGATCTCGGCGATGAACGGCCGGGTGAACGAGGCCAGGGCCGGGACCTCGTCGACGCCGATGCCCGGGTCGGCGGCCATGAAGATCGGCGCCGCGGTCAGGACGCGGCCGTCCTGCAGGCGCAGTACGGTCTTCCACGTTCCATGGGCTGGAACAGGTTTGGTGGACACGTAGTGGCCGGGGCCGACGCGCTGCAGTCGGTCCACGACCAGACCGCGACCGGGACTGTCGGTGCCGATGCCGCCTTGCCAGGCCAGGATCTGCATCCATTCGGGGTCGGCGCCGACGAGATCGGTGGGCGTGACGCGAACGTCGGCGAGCACCATCCTCCCGCCCGCGTCCGACGCGGCGTCGCGGAGGGTCACGGTGGCTTCGGCTCGCTCCGGTACGGCGGTGATCAGCCCGTTGGCGGTCGCGGCCGCCACGATCACCACCGCGGCGACCATCAATCCGCGGCGCACCGGCGGACGGGGCAGCGGTTCACCGCGCAACGCCATGGCCAGCAGCGCGCCGACGACACCACCGGCGATGCCGGTGGGCACGGCCATCGCGAGCAATTCCGGCCACATGGCGGCGGGCCAGGGATTGACGAACATCGCACGGACCCACAGGGATTCCAGCCACAGCCCAACGGTCGCGATGCCGAGTCCGCACGCCGCGCCCCACCAGATCGGTCGCCTGGCCAGGGGCAGCAGCGCGAGCAGTTCCACCACGATCGCGCAGCCGAGATAGAGCGGGAAGACGTTGCGCGGGGCGTCGATGATCGGCCCGCCGACCAGCACGGCCACCACGGTGCGGACCAGGGCGGCGAAGCCGACGACGACGAGGGTGCTGAACGGCCCGAGGCACGCGCGGGCGGCGACCAGGGAGATGGCGGCCGCCGCCACCATGAGCATCGGTTGCAGGACGAGCCGGAACTGCTGCACGCCGAAGTCGAATTCCACCTGGAACACCGACAGGCCGATGAGCAGGCCGCCGAAGGCGAAGGACCGCAGCAGCCACATGCGCCGTCCGTCGGGGCGGTCGGGTTCGGGCTTGCTGTGCCTGCCCTCGAACTCCAGCAGCAGCACACCGACCAGCGACAAACCGGCGCCGCCGATGAGCATCAGGTGGGTGGGGCCCCACAGCGTGACGTCCTGACCGAACAGCCGGTGCCAGATGTCGTCGAGGGGGAAACCGATCAGCGCGTAGAGACCGGCGCCCGCGAGGAGGATGCCGCCGACGGGCGCGTACCAGGTACGGGTGATCCGCACCGCGGCGGCGCCTGGCTTTTCGTCCAGCGGAAGCACGATCGCCGACATCCCGGCGGTGAACAGGAAGAACAACCCCGCCAAGATGAAGTAGTGCGCCGGATTCGCCAGCGGCCCGTCATCGCGTCCGTTGCCCACGTGCAAGCTGACGTCCCAGATGAATCCCAGCAGGGCGGTCAGGATGGTCGCGAGGAACAGCGCTAGCGGGAGCGCGACCCAGCCGGGCCGATTGAACAGTCGCCCGAGCCGGTCGGCCACGCGCTGCAGCCACGTGATGCGACGGGTGCGGTGCAGGTAGCCGATCCACAGCAGCACCACGGCGACCAGCCCCGCAGCACCGGTCATGGCCGCTACCTGGTCCAGTGCCGCTCCGCCGCCCTCGGTGCCCGGGGCGGCGAACCATCCGAACTCGGCATGCGCGAGAGCGCGCACGGGAGACCTCCATCACACGAAGTAGTTATATGTTACGAACGGTAGCATAAACATTTCCGCACCGGGGTAAGTTCGGTCGAAATCGCCGCACCGAGTCCGTTCACCCGACGATCGGCAGGTCGCGCTCTTCGTCCAGCCTGGTCAGCGTCCGTTGCATGAGGCCGGTGACGTGCCGGTAGGCCCGTTCGATGTCGAGCTCCGGACCCAGCGTTTCCCGCAGGTCGATCGGGTCCAGGAACTCGACGGTGATCTTGCTGGGCAACGGCAGGTGCCCGGCGAGATCACCGATGTTCAGTCCCCACGGCAGGGCGATCGAGATCGGGAACACCTTCAGCCGCAGCATCCGGTCCAGCCGCAGGAGGCGCGCGATCCGATCCCCGCGCGTGAGCACCAGTTCACTCTGCTGCGCACCGATATTGACCACGGGCACGATCGGCACCCGCTCGTTCCAGGCAAGGCGCAGGAAGCCGGTGCGACCGGCGAAGTCGATGCGGCCCTCCTCCCAGGTAGGGCGGTGCACCTCCCAGTCGCCGCCGGGGTAGACCAGCACCGCCGCACCGTCGCGCAGCGCCTGCTCGGCGTTGCCCTGGTCGGCGTTCACCGTGCCGAAGCGGCGCAACAACGACCCGATCACGGGATAGGCCATCACCATGTCGTGGGCCAGCTGGAAGAAGGGCCGGTTCGGGCCGAAACGGCGGACGAACGCCAGGGTGGTCACCAGAACCTCCGGCGGCACGTTGCCGCCGGAGTGATTGGCCACCAGCAAGACCGGCCCCTGCTCCGGTACCCGCTCCAGGCCGCGTACCTCCGCCCGGAAATAGAGGCGGACCAGCAGCCAGCCCAGGTCCATGGTGTCGGCGATGAACCGCGGGTCGCGGTCGGCGGGATCGGCGGTGGGAACGCGGGCCTCGACTTGCTGGGCCACCCAGTTCGTCGCTCGGTCGAGCGTTCCCGTCGCCAATCGAAGGACATTCATGGGCCAGGTTTCCGGCTAGGCGCCGGTCGAGAGCAACTGATCGAAGAATGCCCGGTAGCCGCGCAACGCCTGCCGCAGGCCCTCGGTGTCGGACGTGTCGCCGAGCCGCGCGTCCAGTTCGCGTTTGCGCTCCTGGTAGGTCGTGACCAGCTGCTCGATGGTGCCGCCGAGCAACTCGTCGGCACGGCTGACGGCGGCCCTCGGGTCGTCGACGAAGGTGACCTGGACCTCTCGCCACTGGGTGCGCAGGCGATCGAGTTCGGTTTCGGGGATCAACGGCGCGAGCTGGTCGTTCGCCGCGGGAGCGGTCGATGTGCCGTCCGATTCGCGGGCCACGTCTTGCGGCACCGCCTGCGTGGCAGTGGCGGCGCTGCCGCGCTCGACGTCGCCGGCGAACTCCGCTCGTCCGGCACCGGTCGCGGACTCCCCCGCAGCGCCGTGCTCGCGCACCACGCCGGAGTCGTCGGCCACGCGACCGGACGCGTCACGTTCGAAAGCATCGCCGCTGGTCGCCCTGTGCTCGGAGTCGTCGATCGTGCTCGCGGTCTGTCCGGTGTCGCGCCCGACCGCCGCGGTGTCGCCGACCGGCTCGGCGTGGCCTTCGTGGCGACGGTCGGTCGCGTCGCCGTACTGGTCGGAGTGCGACCCGACGGGCTCCCCCGTCCTGGCCGCATCCTCATCCGCCCTGGTGTGCAGTCGTCGCTCGGATTCGGTGCTCATGATTTCACGTCCTTGTTCCCCTGATCGGCCCCGCCGAGCAGGTCCTTGAAAAGTTCCCGGTAGTGCACGACTGCCGTGCGCCGGTCCTCGGTGGACACCTCGGCGCCCCTGCGCGTCGCGATCTCGTGCGCGGCGCGATAGTGGCCCAACGGCTCGGCGTGCTCCACGGAAAGATCGGCGAGCTGCTGCTCGTAGTTCTCCGTGGGGTATCCGCGTTCGGCCATGATCGTGGTGACGAGTCGGTCGGCCTCGGTCAGCGCGCCGGCGGGGTCGTCGATGAATCGCTCCTGTACCTCGACCCAGCGGGTGGTGTAGACCCGCTTCTCGTCGTCCGACAGCTCGCGTAGCCGCAATTGTGCGTGCCTGCGCTCGCGTTCGGCGAGTTCTTGTTCTGCCGTCTTGCGGTCCTCGAGTTCCTGAACCGTCCGGTCGTACTCGGGGCCGAATCTGCGGCGTAATCGCTGCCTGCGCACCATCGGCCAGACCAGGAACGCCAGAACGGCCGCGATGACGATGACGATGACGGCGATGATCACCCATGCTCCAGCCGACATCTTGACCTCCTTGCCGAGCTTGTTCGCAGGGGTAATGCCTCTTCTCGGTAGTTCCAAACTCCTGATCTTCGGCGTGTTCGGCGTAGTCGGCCCGGCCGGCTCCCGATCCGCGCTGACGGATGGACGACGTTTCACCAGAACCGATTTCGGCTGCCGAGTGGACTCCGTGGCGGGCCGGGCGGCACGCAAAAAGAGCCGCAGACCACTGGTCCGCGGCTCCTTGTGCGATGGGTGTTCAGCGCATCAGCGCAGGGCGCTTGCTGTCGAAGCGCCAGCCCGGCACGAGGTACTGCATCGTCGCGGCGTCGTCCCGATCGCCAAGGCCCTCCCGCAGGTAGAGCTCGTTGGCGGCGGCGACACGTTCCTCGTCGAGGTCGACGCCGAGACCGGGGCGCGCCGGCAGGGTGAGCATGCCGTCGGCGATGCGATACGGGTCGCGGGTGATTCGCTGGCCGTCCTGCCAGATCCAATGGGTGTCGATGGCGGTGATGGCGCCCGGGGCGGCCGCGGCGACGTGGGTGAACATCGCCAGGGAGACGTCGAAGTGGTTGTTGGAGTGCGAGCCCCAGGTCAAACCCCACGCATCGCACAGTTGGGCGACGCGGACCGAGCCCGCCATGGTCCAGAAGTGCGGATCGGCGAGGGGGATGTCGACGGCGCCCGCGCGCACGGTATGGCCGAGTTCGCGCCAGTCGGTGGCGATCATGTTGGTGGCGGTGGGCAGGCCGGTGGCCCGCTTGAACTCCGCCATCACCTCACGACCGGAGTAGGAACCCTCCGGGCCCACCGGGTCCTCGGCGTAGGCGAGCACGTCGGTCAGCTCACGACACAGTGCCACGGCCTCGCTCAGCAGCCATCCACCGTTCGGGTCCAGGGTGATCCGCGCGTCCGGGAACTCCTCGGCGAGCGCGCGGACCGCGGCGGCCTCGTCGCGCCCGGCCAGCACGCCGCCCTTGAGTTTGAAGTCCCGGAATCCGTAGCGCGCACGGGCGGCACGGGCCAAAGCCACCACCGCGTCCGGGGTGAGCGCGGCCTCGTGCCGCAGCCGCAGCCACGTATCGGCGTCGTCGGGCTCGTCGGCGCCGGAACGATACGGCAGGTCGGTGCGGGTGCGGTCGCCGACGAAGAACAGGTAACCGAGCACCGGCACCTGGGTGCGCTGCACACCCTCGCCGAGCAGCGCTGCCACCGGCACCTCCAAGTGCTGCCCGAGCAGGTCGAGCAGGGCGGATTCCACGGCGGTGACGGCGTGCACGGTGACTCGCAGATCGAACGTCTGGCTGCCGCGTCCGCCCGCGTCGCGAGCGGCGAAGGTGCGGCGGATGTCGCCGAGCACGGCGTGGTGGTCCCCGACAGAGCGGCCGAGCACCAATTCCCTGGCGTCGGTAAGGGTGGCGCGGATGCGTTCGCCGCCGGGGACCTCGCCCACTCCGGTGCGGCCTTCGGAATCGGTGAGGATCACCAGGTTGCGGGTGAAGTAAGGAGCGTGCGCGCCGCTCAAGTTGAGCAGCATGCTGTCGTGGCCCGCGATCGGCACGACGCGCATGCCGGTGACGCGAGGGGTGCGGGGCGAAGATGTCATGACCGGTTCTCCAAGGTGGTGACGGCGAGGGCGTTCGGGGCGGCGGCCGGTGCGCGATCGGCGGCAGGGTCGGCGGGAGCGGCGAAATCGGTATCGGGGGCGCCGGATCGCGCTTCCCGGCGCACCAGCAGCACCGACGCCGCGGCGAGGACCGAGGCCGCGGCCAGCGCGTACAGACCCCAGGTCACCTCACCGGTGGCCGATTTGATCAGGCCGAAGCCGTAGGGCGCGACGAACCCTCCGAGGTTGCCGATGGAGTTGATGATGGCGATGGCCGGGGCCAGCACCAGCGGGTGCAGGCCCGATTGCGGGATGGACCAGAACAGCGGGCTGGCGCTCTTGAAGCCCATGGCGGCGATGCACAGGAACACCAGTGCGAGCCACGGCGAGGTGATCGCGGCCAGGTAGGTGCCGACGGCCGCGGTGAGCAGCGCGATGATCAGCAGCGGCCTCCGGTTGCCGGTGCGGTCGCCGATCCGGGCGGAGACGTACATGGCCACCACGGCGCAGATCCACGGCAGGGAGGCCAGCAGGCCGACGGTGATGTCGTTCACGCCGTCGATGCGGCGGATGATCGAGGGCAGCCAGAAGGTGTTGGCGTAGATCGAAAGCTGGATCGCGAAGTAGATCCAGCAGAACAGCAGCAGCTTCGGGTCGGCGAGCATGCGCCAGCGCGACGCCTTGTGCGCCATGCCCGAATTGACGGCCTTGTCGATCTCCTCCTCGGCAATGGTTTCACCGAGCGCTTTCCGTTCCCCCGCCGTCAGCCATTTCGCGTCTTCGATTCGGGAATCCAGGAAGAAGAAGGCGATGCAGCCGACGATCACCGAGACCATTCCCTCGATACCGAACATCCATTGCCAGCCGTGCAGGCCGGCGCCGCCGTCGAGTGAGAGCAGCGGGCCGGACAGCGGGCCGGAGATCGCCGCAGCGATCGATGAACCGGCGACGAACAGCGCGGTGGCGCGGCCGCGGTGGCTGTTGGGCAGCCACTTGGCCAAGTAGAAGATCACCGCGGGGAAGAAGCCCGCTTCGGCGGCGCCGAGCAGGAAGCGCAGGACGTAGAACATGGTCGCGTTCTGCACGAACATCATCGCCGCCGAGATCAGGCCCCAGCTGATCATGATGCGGGTGAGCCAGATGCGGGCGCCGAATTTCTCCATCATCACGTTGCTCGGCAATTCGAACAGCGCGTAAGCGATGAAGAAGACTCCCGCGCCGAACCCGTACGCGGCGGCGCCGATGCCGACGTCCGCCTCGAGGTATTCACGGGCGTAGCCGATATTCGATCGATTGATCTGATTGCAGATCAACATGACGATGAACAGCGGGACGACTCGTCGAAAGAATTTCGATACGGCCGCATCCAGTTCCGCTGCCGGCTGCCGAGTGAACGACATCGTCCACTCCTTTCGGTCGAACCACCACCGCGCTGTGCGGTGCTGTGGGAAGAGATCGTCGGGGCGAGTGACTCGCCTCACAGCACCGAACTTAGAGAGCGGGCACGATTCCCGTCCAACACCAATTACGGATGAATCGATACAGGAAAGGTATCGGACGGCCGCTGCTCCGCTACGCCCAGCCCCCGCAGCAGCCGCGCCAGCGCCGGGTTCTCGTTGTCCTGCCGCCAGACGAGATCGAGTTCCACCACCTGCGCGATCTCCGCGAGCGGCCGGTACCGCACCTTGTCGAAGCGCATGCCCGCCGCCGATTCGGGCACCAGCGCCGCGCCCCAGCCCAGGTTGACCAAGGCCAGGATGCTGTGCACCTGGGTCATGTACTGGGTGACCGCCGGCACCACCGCCGCGGCGTGCAGCACGCTGGTCACCAGTTCGTGGAAGTAGCGCGCCTCCACCGGCGCATACATGACCATGTCCGCGCCGTGCAGGGTCGCGATCGGCAGCGAATCGGCCGAGGCGGCGAGCGGATGATCCCCCGGCAAGGCCGCGATCAAGCCTTCGCGCACGAAGGTGCGGGCACTCAGATCCGGGCGGGTGATCGGCGGGCGCACCATGCCCAGATCCAGTGAGCCGTCCGACAGCGCCTCGACTTGGTCCATGGTCACCAGTTCGCGCAGTTCCACGTCGACGTCCGGCAGCAGCGTACGCGCGGTCGCCAGGACCAAGGGCAGGCCGGAGTGCACGCTGGCGCCGGTGAAACCCACCCGCAGCACCCCGCCGGTGCCCGCCGAGACCCGGCGCACCGCCAGGGTCGCGCGCTCGGCCTGCTGGAGCAGGCGGCGCGCGTCTACCAGGAAGGCCTGACCGGCCCGGGTCAGCCGGACCGTGCGGTTGGAGCGATCGAACAGTTCCGCGCCCACTTCCTTCTCCAGCAGTTGGATCTGCCTGCTCAGCGGCGGCTGCGTCATCCGAAGTCGCTCCGCCGCGCGCCCGAAGTGCAGTTCCTCGGCGACGGCCACGAAGTGGGTGAGCTGCACAAAGGTGAACATTCGATACCGACCTTGTATTGATGGATATGCAAACAGTGTTGGACGTGAATCATATGTCGTTCCTAGGGTGGGCTCAGCTGGCCCATCGAACAGGAGCGCCCATCATGACCACTGCCGCACCGCAGGACATCGCCCGGAAACTCGGCTCCGGTCTGCTGTCCTTCCCGGTCACCCATTTGCGTGCCGACGGCTCGTTCGACGAGGCCGCCTACCGCGAGAACATCGCCTGGCTCGGCGGCTACGACGCGTCCGGCCTCTTCGCCGCGGGCGGCACCGGCGAATTCTTCTCGCTCACCCCCGCCGAGGTGGAGCAGGTGGTGACCGCCGCGGTGGCCGAGGCGCCGGAGGGGCTGCCGGTGATCGCGCCGGCCGGTTACGGAACGGCCACCGCGGTCGAGATGGCGCGAGCGGCGCAACGCGCGGGCGCGCACGGAATCCTGCTCCTGCCGCCCTATCTCACCGAGGCGAGCCAGGAGGGGCTGGTCGCGCACGTCCGGCAGGTGTGCGCGGCCACGGACCTCGGCGTCATCATCTATTCGCGCGCCAACGCCGCCTACACCGAGACCGCCGTCGCCGAGCTCGCCGACCGGTGCCCGAACCTGATCGGATTCAAGGACGGCATCGGGAACATCGAGCAGATGACCCGCATCTACGCCGCCCTGGGTGACCGGCTCACCTACGTGGGCGGACTGCCGACCGCGGAGATGTTCGCGCTGCCCTACCTGGCCCTCGGCGTCACCACCTACTCCTCGGCCATCTACAACTTCGTCCCGGAATTCGCGCTCGCCTTCTACCGGGCGCTGCGCCGCGGCGACACCGCGTTCGTCCGCACCGCGCTCAACGACTTCGTGATCCCCTATTGCGACCTGCGCAACCGGAAGCCGGGCTACGCGGTGAGCATCATCAAGGCAGGCATGAAAGTGATCGGACGCCCGGCCGGACCGGTGCGCAGCCCGCTGACCGACCTCGACGAAGTCGAACTCGCCGAGCTGGCCGATCTCGTGAAGAAAGTGAGCTGATGACCGCCCCTCGTATCGACGCAGCGCATCTCACCGGCGCCAACCTGGTGGGCGCGGCGGATGTTCCCGGCGCCGCCGACGCGCCGTTCCACGCGACGAATCCAGCGACCGGAGCCGAACTCACCCCGGTGTATCGGGAAGCCGACGCCGCGACGGTGACCCATGCCGCCGAACTGGCCGCGGCCGCGTTCGAGCGCTATCGGCACACCGGCTTCGGAGTGCGCGCCGCGTTCTTGGACAGCATCGCCCAGCAGATCGAAGCACTGGGCGATGGCCTGGTCGAGCGGGTGATCGCCGAGACCGGCCTGCCCGAGACGCGGGTGCGCGGTGAGATCGCGCGCACCACCGGCCAGCTGCGGCTTTTCGCGGACGTGGTGCGCGAGGGCAGCTGGACCGGCGCCCGCTGGGACCGGCCCGACCCGGCGCGCAGCCCGCTGCCGAAACCCGACCTGCGGCAACGCCGAATCCCGCTGGGCCCGGTCGCGGTGTTCGCGGCGAGCAACTTCCCCCTCGCGTTCTCGGTGGCCGGGGGCGACACCGCGTCCGCGCTGGCCGCGGGCGCACCGGTGGTGGTGAAGGCGCACCCCGCCCATCCGGGCACCTCCGAGCTGGTGGGACGGGCCGTACGCGCGGCCGTGCGCGAGCACGACCTGCCCGAGGGCACCTTCTCCCTGATCCACGGCGGCGTCGACACCGGGTTGGCGCTCGTGCGCGACCCGCGCATTCGGGCCGTTGGCTTCACCGGCTCGCGGCGGGGCGGGCTCGCGCTCGTCGCGGCCGCCGCCGCGCGCCCGGTGCCCATTCCGGTATTCGCCGAGATGTCCAGCGTCAACCCGGTCTTCGTGCTGCCCGCGGCCTTGGCCGAGCGCGGCGCACGGCTCGGCGCCGAATTCGTCGCCTCGCTCACCACCGGTGTCGGTCAGTTGTGCACCAGCCCCGGTTTGGTGTTCCTGGCCGACGGCCCCGGCGCCGACGATTTCGTCGACGCGGCGAGCTCGCGGATCGCGGCCGCGACCGGTGCGCCGATGCTGAACCCGGGCATCGCCGCGGCGTTCGCCGCCGGAGCGCGACGGCTGGCCTCGACCGACGATGTGCGCTCAGTCGCGACCGGCACCGCCGACGGGGCCGCCTGCACCGGCGTGCCACAGCTGTTCGTGACCACAGGTGAGCGGTTCCTGGCCGACCGGGAACTCCAGGAGGAAGTGTTCGGGCCCGCCTCGATCATCGTCCGGGTATCCGGAGCGGAGCAGCTGGCCGCCCTCGTCGACGAACTCGAGGGCCAGCTCACCGCCACGGTGCACGCCGCGCAGGCGGATCGCGCACTCGCCCGCACCCTGCTCGGCAAGCTCGAACTCATCGCGGGCCGGGTGCTCTTCGACGGCTGGCCCACCGGGGTGGAGGTCGGTCACGCGGTGGTCCACGGCGGCCCCTTCCCCGCGACGAGCGCGCCCTCGACCACTTCCGTGGGCAGCCGCGCCATCGAGCGGTTCCTCCGCCCGGTCGCCTACCAGAACGTCCCCGACGACCTTCTCGCCGACGAGATCCGCGCGGACAACCCGCTCGGCATCTGGCGGCGCGTGGACGGGGCCATCACGCGGGACTGAGATCCAGTCCCCGCGCGGATACGACGCGGCACGCCCGGCCGCACGACCGGGCGTGCCGCCGCGCCCGGCTGGAGTTCAGGCCCAGGCCTGCTGCAACGGGGGGAAGAGCTTCGCCCAGAATTCGCGGCGTACCGCATCCCACAGCCTGGTCAGCTCCGGAAGAAGCTCTCGCGCCTGCGCGAGGTCGGGGTAGTTGTCCGGAGTGAAGCAGACGACCGGCGAAGCGTCGCGGGTGTTGTTCA
Source organism: Nocardia barduliensis (assembly GCF_013315795.1). Lineage (GTDB taxonomy): Bacteria > Actinomycetota > Actinomycetes > Mycobacteriales > Mycobacteriaceae > Nocardia > Nocardia barduliensis. The sequence goes on along the minus strand of NZ_JABLTE010000053.1, from coordinate 7,802 downwards.
CGGCGACGATCGCGATCAGGTGGTGGTGGACAAAGCGCCACGTCACGCGTACCCCGTCGACTTCTGTATGGCGCACGTCATCCATCTTCGACACCCCGGCGGCGTGCGCTCCGCCCGTGCTCGGGCCGTCCACGGTCGCCCGGCCGAATCGCGCTCTGGGCCGCTGTCTCGGCGCGACCGGGGGCACGCCACCGTTGGCGCTCGCTCTGACTGCTCTGGTTCTCGAACATGGAGAAATCCTGCTTCGATCGTGACGCCGACGCGTCCAGATGCCCATGGGGCAGTTCCACCGTGTAGAACATAAGACATTAGATTTCATAGTTCAATAGGCACCGGCGGAAAATCGCGCCGAGTTCGCCGAGACCACCGCGGCGCAACCGCCGCGTGGCAGCGACCCTCCTGGTCCCGAAGCGCGTCGCGTACAAGAGCGAAGGCGGCTCTCACCGGCACAACGCCGCCCAGGTAGCCGCTCCTCCTACCACGGACAGGCGGTAGAGGCGTACGGTGTACCTATAACTCTAGAGTTCATATTTCAAGTGTTCCTTGGCTAGGATTCGAATCACATCCCCCACCGAGGAGTCGCGTTGTCCAAGCAGGAGAGCGCCGGACTGACCGCGCTCGGCGCCGTGCTGTCGCCGCTCGAAGGCGGCGGTCCGAAAACCGAGGCCGTGGTGCAGCGACTCTGCGCTGCCATCAGCCTCGGCCTGATGGTCGACGGCCAGCAGTTGCCGAGCGAAACCGATCTCGCCAACCAGCTGGGTGTGTCGACGATGACCCTGCGCGAGGCGTTGGCCGTACTCCGGCAGCGGGGCATCGTGCACACCAAGCGCGGACGCGGCGGCGGCAGTTTCATCCGCGGTGCGGCGGAGGCGCTGGAGGGCACGTCGCTGGCCCGGTTGCAGCAGATGAGCATCCAGGAGTTGCGCGATCTGGGCGACGAGCACTTCGCCGTCACCGGAGCGGCCGCGGTATTCGCCGCGCGCCGCGGGTTGCGGGCCGATATAGCCCGGCTCCGATCTCTGGCCGACCGGCTGAAGGACAGCAGCGAACCCATTTCCGCCCGCCGGGCCGACAGCCGCTTTCATATCGAGATGGCCGTGTGCGCGCAATCCACCCGACTCACCCGCGCCGAGGTCGCGTTGCAGGCTGAACTCTCCGCTTTACTCTGGCTGCCTCGGCTGAAATTGGACCCGGCGGCCGAAGCCACCGCTCATCGCGACTTGGTGGACGCGATCGAGAGAGAAGACGATGCCCGGGCGAGGGAACTGGCAGAATCACAAACCGAGTCACGTATCCGCCGCCTCGTCGCCCTACGCTTGGAGCTCAGTTGATCGATGAGGGAAACCGATGACATTCCAGTCCCGGTGACCGTCGAGTCGCTCGCCCAGGCCGTCACGGAACTGGCCGAGGAGATCTACCGGTCGCTGGGGACCATCGGGACCGGGCTGACGACGCTGTGGCAAGGGTTGGCCGAGAACCCGCAGCACGCTCCCCGATCGACCGACTTGGCGCCACTGCGCGAGACCATCGTCGGAGAACTCGAGCAGCGCGGAAATCTGTTCGAAAGCGCGGGCGTCGTGATGGCCGACGGCGTTCTCGCGGACCGCCCCCGGCATTTGGACTGGTGGTCACTGGACGCACAGCGCGCACCGCAGCGTCTGATTCTGGAATTGAATCCGCGCAGCGAATACTTCTACGACTACACGCGAATGGAATGGTTCGAGATCCCGCGCGACCAAGGTCGGCGGTGGGTGTACGGGCCGGGTCTCGACTACGCGTGTACCGATCAATACATCTGCACATTCGCGATACCGGTCACGGTCCCATCGGGAACCTTCCTCGGAATTGCCGGCGCCGACGTCCCGGTCGCCTCGATCGAAGAAGTGCTACTTCCGCGATTCCGGGCAGCGGGTCAGCGGGTGGTTCTGGTCAACAGCGAGGGCCGCGTCATCATGGGAACCGATCCCGAATTCACCACCGGATCCAAGACGAGCCGGATGGATCGATCTGCCGCGGCGGTTCCGGTCGAGGCGACGCCTTGGTCGTTGCACCCGCTGGGATCGCACTGATACCCCCCAGGGCAGCGATGAGCGGACCGGCGCGCGACCCGGCCGCGGGCAGTCCCGACTGATGGACGGTGCACGGTGCGCCCCGATGAATGGGGTCGTGCGTCCCAGACGAATTCGCCGAATACTCGTGCCCATGAAGGCGATCATCGCGAGCCTCCTCGTGACGGCCACACTCCTCGCTCCCCTGTCGACCGCGTCCGCCGCGCCGCTCGAACAGCAGGCGGCCATCGCGGAGAGCGGATCGGCCTCGACCGGGTCGGCCACCCAGGCGCTGTGCCGGTTACTGCGCATGCTGCGCGCCGGGTGGGTCGACAGTTCCGGCGGCGGCCCCGCCTGCACATTCCCCTGACGCCGCGCGCGGTAAGCGGCATGGACGCGGCCCGAGAGGCGCCGCGGCCGGCCGTTCGCGGATTCATGAATAGGCTCTCATAGCCTAGAAGTATTGTCGCACAGTCGATCTCGGCGTCGGAGATGAGTTCTCGCGCTCCGGTGCGACGGGGTTGCCCGAGTAGCGGAAGTCGACCGATCGAACGCCAACGGGCGGGTCCTCGTCGCACTGGAGCACCTGGTCGGCGGAAGATGTGAGACACAGCATAATTCGCCACACGCTGCAGTATGCCGCGCCGTGGGCAGGCCACCGGCTGTGTACTGTCCCGACGGGGCGGACGGTATGGACTTCTCGCGGGAGGGCTACCAGTCTGTCTGCGACACCGTCGCGAGCACGTAGCGATCCCGGGGGCCGGAACGATGATTCGGCTGCCACCCAGCACCACCTGAAGGAGAAAGCACCGGAAATGAAGATGGACCGCCGTTCTGCGCGTGGAAATCGCCGTCGCCGTTCCGGCGGTCTACTCTTCGGGCAACTACTCACCGCCGCGGTCGAATCCGCCGCCGACACGGTGGCGATTCGATTCAGTCCGACAGGCGACTCCGCCGACGCCGTGGAGCTGACCTATCGGCAGCTCGACGAATCGTCGTCCCGGTTGGCGCGTGAGTTGATCGACCGGGGCGTGGGGCCCGGCGACGTGGTGGCCATCGGCATCCGGCGCTCCATCGAGTCGGTTCTGTCGGTGTGGGCGATCGCCAAGACGGGCGCCGCGTACGTGCCGATCGACCCCACCTACCCGCCCGAGCGGATCGCGTACATGGCCTCCGATTCGGGAGCCGCGCTCGGCCTGACCACTTCGGCATACCGCGAAGCGCTCGGCACGTCCATCCCCTGGCTCGAACTCGACGATCCGCGGAACCAGGAACGAATCGGGCAGCGGCCCGCGCACCCGGTTTCGTACACCGATCGGGTGCGGCCACTCACCGAGCAGCATCCCGCTTACGTCATCTTCACTTCCGGCTCGACCGGCCGGCCCAAGGGCGTCGTGGTCACCCACTCCGGATTGGGCGCGATGGTGGCCTCCGAACGGGAGCGCTACGACGTCACCGAAGGCTCCCGGGTGATGCACATCTGCTCGCCGAACTTCGACGTGTCGGTGCTGGAACTGCTGCTCGCCTTCGCCACCGGCTCGACCCTCGTGGTCGCGCCGCCGACGGTATTCGGCGGGTTCGAACTCGCCGATCTGCTGCGACGCGAACGCGTCACGCACATGCTCATCACACCCGGCGCGTTGGAATCGGTCGATCCCGCCGGTCTCGTGGATCTGCGAGTCGTCATGGTCATCGGTGACAGGTTCGGCCCCCACCTGGTGAGCCGGTGGGCAGCCGACGGCCGCGCGATGATCAACGGCTACGGCCCGACCGAAGCGACGGTCATCGCGACCAGCAGCGCGCCGCTCGTGCCGGGTGAGACCGTCACCATCGGTAGCGCAATACCCGGATTCGGTGTATTCGTGCTGGATTCGCGCCTGCGCCCGGCCCCGGCCGGAGTGGTGGGCGAGTTGTATCTGTCCGGCCCAGCGCTGGCGGCGGGCTATCTGAACCGGCCAGGTCTCACCGCGGCACGTTTCGTGGCCACCCCCTTCGGTGGCGAGGCCGGAAATCCGGGCTCACGCATGTACCGAACCGGCGACTTGGCCCGCCGCCTCGGTTCCGGCGGCATCGAGGTCCTCGGACGTTCGGATTTCCAGGTGAAGGTGCGCGGCTTCCGCGTCGAACTGGGCGAGATCGATGACGCGCTGAGCCGCCATCCGGAGGTCGAATTCGCGGCGACGCTGGGCAAGCGCCAACCGAACGGCACGACCATGTTGGTGTCCTATGTCCTGCCCAAGGCGACCGAGCTGGACGCGGCAGGGATCGAAACCGAGTTCGACACCACCGAACTCTTCGATTTCATCTCCGAGACGTTGCCCGCCTACATGCTTCCCTCGGCGATCATCGTGCTGGACGAGATCCCGTTGACGCCGGTCGGCAAGCTCGACCGAGCGGCGTTGCCCGAGCCGATGTTCGCCGCGCGGGCGTTCCGTGCGCCGTCGACACCGGTGGAGGAGATCGTCGCGGAGGTCTTCGCGGCGCTGCTGGTGCCCGAGGAGGACGGGCGCGTCGGTGTCGACGACGATTTCTTCGAGCTCGGCGGTAATTCTTTGCTGGCGGCGCAGGCGGCGGCGCGGATCGGTTCCGCGCTGGATGTGCGCGTTCCGGTGCAGTTGTTGTTCGAGGCGACGACGGTCGCCGCGCTGGCGGCTCGGGTGGAGCAGCATGCGGGGTCGGCGGCGGGTCAGGCGTTGCGTGCGCTTCCGCGGCCGGAGCGGGTGCCGTTGTCGTATGCGCAGCAGCGGATGTGGTTCTTGAACCGGTTCGATCCGGGTAGCGCGGTGAACAACATTCCGGTGGCGGTGCGTTTGTCGGGACGTCTGGATGTGGCCGCGTTGCGGGCGGCGGTCGGTGACCTGGCCGAGCGGCACGAAGTACTGCGCACCCTCTACCCGGACCTCGACGGCGAGGGTTATCAGCTGGTGTTGCCGGTGGCGGATCCGCGGGCGGTGCCGGAGCTGGTGGTGGAGCGGGCACAGGAGTCGGAGGTACCCGAGTGGGTGGCCTCGGCCGTAGGCGAGGGTTTCGATGTGACGGTGGCGCCGCCGGTGCGGGTGCGGTTGCTCGAGCTGAGCGATTCCGAGTACGTGCTGGTGTGCGTGGTGCACCACATTGCCGGCGATGGCTTCTCGATGGGTCCGTTGACGCGGGATCTGATGAGCGCTTATGTCGACCGTATAGGTGGTGGCGGGCCGGAGTGGCCGCCGTTGCAGGTCCAATACGCCGATTTCGCGTTGTGGCAGCGGGAGGTCCTCGGTGACGAGGACGATCCGGAGTCGTTGCTGGCCCAGCAGATCGCGTTCTGGCGGGCGGGGTTGGCCGGATTGCCCGAGCAGCTGGAGTTGCCCGCGGATCGGCCTCGCCCTGCGGTGTCGTCCCATCACGGTGCCACGCTGGGTTTCGAGATCGATGCCGATGTGCACGCCGCGTTGAGCCGGGTCGCGCAGGAACACAATTCGACGTTGTTCATGGTGGTGCACGCGGCGTTGGCGGTGTTGCTGGCGCGGTTGTCGGGCACCCGCGATATCGCCGTCGGCACTCCGGTCGCGGGGCGTGGCGAGGCGGCGTTGGATGAGCTGATCGGCATGTTCGTCAACACGCTGGTGCTACGCACCGACATCGACCCCGGAGCGCGGTTCGATGAGCTGCTCGCCGCGGTGCGGTCGGTGGATGTGGAGGCCTTCGGGCATGCCGACGTGCCGTTCGAGCGGCTGGTGGAGCTGCTGGACCCGCCGCGATCGGCGGGACGCCACCCGCTGTTCCAGGTGATGCTGACCTTCCAGAACCTGGCGCGCACCGAACTGGAGTTGCCGGGACTGTCGGTGTCGGCGGTGGACCTGGCGGTGCCACTGGCGAAGTTCGACCTGCAGCTGACGGTGGCGGAGAACATCGACCCCCACGGTGAGGCGCACGGTTTGTCGGCGGCGTTCACCTATGCCACCGACCTGTTCGACGAGGCCACTGTGCAGGACTTCGCCGATCGGTTCGGTCGGATCCTGTCGGCGGTGGCCGCGGACGCCTCGGCGGTGGTCGGTGATATCGATGTGCTCGCCCCCGGGGAGCGCGAGTTGGTGTTGCGCGAGTTGTCGAACCCCGGCGCGGTGGCGCCGGAGGTGACGTTGGCGGACGTCATCGCCGAGCAAGTGCGATTGCGTCCGGACGCGGTCGCGATCCGTTTCGGTGACACCGCGCTGACGTTCGGTGAGTTGCAGCGGCGGGCCAATCGGGTCGCTCGGGCGTTGATCGCCCAGGGCGCGGGTCCGGAATCCTTGGTGGCGGTGGCGGTGCCACGCACGGAGGAACTGCCGGTCGCCCTGTTGGGTGTGTTGACCGCGGGTGCGGCGTATCTGCCGATCGACACCACCTATCCGGTGCAGCGGCTGGAGTTCATGCTCGACGACGCCGCCCCGGTGTGTGTGCTGACCACCGCAGACGAACGTGTCGCGGTACCGGCCGGGCAGGTGCCGGTGGTGGTGCTGGCCGAGGCGGAGAACTATTCCGACGCGCCGGTCGGTGACGCGGATCGGGCAGCGCCGCTGCGCGCGGACAATCTGGCGTATGTCATCTACACCTCCGGTTCCACGGGTGTGCCGAAGGGTGTGGGTGTCGCGCATCGCAACGTGGTGGAGTTGTTCGCCAACACGCAGCCGTTGTTCGGGTTCGGCCCCGACGACGTGTGGACACTGTTCCACTCCTACGCGTTCGACTTCTCGGTCTGGGAGCTGTGGTGCGCACTGGCGCACGGCGGCAGCGTGGTCGTGGTCGACTACCTCACCTCCCGCTCCCCGGAACAGTTCCGCGAACTGCTGATCAGCGAACGGGTCACCGTCCTCAACCAGACGCCCTCGGCGTTCTATCAGTTGGTGGAGGCCGATCGGGCGGCGACCGCGGGTGACCTGGCGTTGCGGTATGTGATCTTCGGTGGTGAGGCGCTGGATCCGCGCAAGCTGGGCCGCTGGTATGAACGCCACGGCGCGGGCGCCCGGTTGGTGAACATGTACGGCATCACCGAAACCACGGTGCACGTGTCATTTCTGCCCTTGCAGCCTCAGGACGCGCAGGACGGCGCCAGTGTCATCGGGCGCGCCATCCCGGGTCTGTCCGCGTATGTGCTGGACGGGCGTCTGCATCCGGCGCCGGTGGGGGCACCCGGTGAGATCCACGTCGTCGGCGCGCAATTGACGCGCGGGTACCTGGGCCGTCCTGGTTTGACGGCGTCGCGTTTCGTGGCGAATCCGTTCGGTGTGCCGGGGTCGCGGATGTATCGCTCCGGTGATATCGGCCGGTGGCGCGCGGCGGCCGACGACGCGGTGCTCGAGTACGCCGGGCGTGGTGATCAGCAGGTGCAGTTGCGGGGGTTCCGTATCGAGTTGGGGGAGATCGAGGCGGCGTTGCTGCGTTGTCCGGGGGTGAGTCAGGCGGTGGTTGTGGTGCGTGCGGACGAGCACGCCGGGGATCGGTTGATCGGGTATGTGGTGCCGGATGCGGGGACGAGTCTGGATGCGTCGGTGCTGCGGACGCAGGTGTCGGAGTTCTTGACCGGTTATATGGTGCCGGATGCGGTGGTGGTGCTGGATGTGCTGCCGTTGACGGGGAATGGCAAGTTGGATCGGCGAGCGCTGCCGGAGCCGGAGTTTGTCAGTGGGGTGGTGTTCCGGGCGCCGAGTTCGCCGGTGGAGCAGGCGGTGGCGGAGGTGTTCGCTGGTTTGCTGGGGGCGGGTGAGGTGGGGTTGGATGATGATTTCTTCGCGT
>NZ_JABLTE010000052.1 GCF_013315795.1 Nocardia barduliensis | reverse complement strand
GGTGTTCCTCGCGGGCTTCGGGGTCGGGGTGTTCGGGGTGCCGCTGCAACCGCTGATGCTGGCGGAACTGGACGATCAAGCCATGGGCGAGGCGTCGGGCTTGCTCCCCACCATCGAGCAGATCGGTAATTCGGTCGGATTGGCGGTGCTGAGCGCGCTGTTCTTCCGCGCGCACACGCTGTCGGGCAGCATGATCATGCTCTCGGCCGTCGCCGCGGCGGCCTTCGGCCTCGCCGCGCTCACGCTGGCGCTGCCGGACCGCGTGCGGACTGCCACGAGCCCGTGGAGCTGGTCGGCCGTGAAATGACCGCGCTTCCGTTATCTGCCAACGCCTCTCGCGCCGGTCGATCGCGGGGAATGCGCGGCAACGGCGCGCCTGCCGACCCGGCTGTTCCCATCAGCACCGTCGCCCGGCGTGGGTTAGGCGGCGGTCGGAACCGCTCGAAGAGGGCCACAGCGGTCTCCGACCACGGGTCAGCGGTTCCGGCTCTGGGACGCCCCAGCGGCCGGATCTACAAGTGTTCGGGTCCGTGGACGGCTTCCGCTCGCGGCCTCTCGGATTCGCTGCGGTCCCGCCCACCGCGCCGCAGCCAGGACGGGGCCCACCAGCAGGCGTCGCCGAGCAGGCGCATGGTCGCGGGCACCAGCAGCAGACGCAGAATCGTCGCGTCGATGAACAGCGCCGCCACCATGCCGAAGGCGATGTACTGCATCATGACCAGGTCCGACAGGGCGAAAGCCCCGGTGACCACCAACAGGATCACAGCGGCGGCGGTGATGATCCAGCCGGTGCGGGCGATACCGACGCGCACCGCCTCGGTGGTCGGCGCACCCGCCGCGCGCGCCTCCACGATCCGGGCGAGCAGGAATATCTCGTAGTCGGTGGACAGGCCGTAGATCACGGCGACGATCAGCACCAGCACCAGCGCCATGATCGGCTGCGGGGTGAATTCCAGCAGACCCGCGCCGTGGCCCTCGACGAAGATCCACGTGAGAATGCCGAGCGTGGAGCCGAGCCCGAGCAGGTTCAGCACCGCGGCTTTGAGCGGCAGCACCAACGAGCCGAAGGCCAGCACCATCAGCACGGTGGTGACGAGGAAGACGAGCGCGATCATCAGCGGCATCCGCTCCAGCAGCGCGTCGACGCTGTCGCGCTGAATCGCGGGCTGCCCGCCGACCAGCACGGTCGTGCCCTTCGGCACCGGCATGGAGCGCAGATAGTCGATGGTCGCGTCCGCGTCGTGCGCATCGCGCAGCACGGTCGAGGTGGTGAAGACGTTCGGGTTCGCAGGTCCCTGCACCGCGGGCGGGAACGGCGCGATGAGTCCGGGAGCCCGGCCCGCCTGCGCCACCACCCCGTCGACATCGCGGGTGTCGAGGGTGATCAGCACCAGGTCGACCGGATTCATCTGGCGCAGTGGGAAGACCTGATCGAAGTGCTGCTGCGCCGTGCGGGCCGGATGCTGCGGCGGCAGGAAGCGCTCGGTGATGCCGCCGAAGGCCACGTCGCGCACCGGGGCGATGAGCACCACCAGGACGGCCACCAGCGGAATTGCCACGGCCAGCGGCCTCCGCATGACCCACCCGGCGACGCGGCCCCACGCATTGTCCCGATCCCGGTCCCGGGCCCGGCGCGCGTGGAACCGGTTGAACCCCAGCCAGTCAACGCGCCGGCCGAGCACGGCCAGCATGGCGGGTAGCAACGTGATCGAGATCAGCGCCGCCAGCGTCACCGTCACCATCGCGCCGAAGGCGAACGAGCGCAAGAAGCCCTGCGGGAACAGCAGAATGGCGCCCGCGGCGACGACGACGATCGTTGCGGAGAACACGACGGTCCGTCCGGCGGTCGCGACCGCGCGCCGGACCGCATCGGGCACCTCGTGGCCGTCGGCCAGCTCCTCGCGGAACCGGCTCACGATGAACAGACCGTAGTCGATGGCCAGGCCGAGACCGATCATCGAGACCACCGGGGAGACGAAGGAATTCACCTCGGTGACGGTGGTCAGGACACGGATCGTCCCCCATGCTCCCAGCACGGTGAGCCCGCCGACGATGAGCGGGAGCGCGGCGGCCACCACGCCGCCGAACAGGAAGAACAACAGCACCGCCACCGCGGGAACGGCGAACAGCTCCATGCGTCGCTGATCGTGGGCCATGGTGTCGTTGAGGGCGGCCGCGACCGGCTGACCGCCGGCGACCTCCATCCCGATGCCCGGTATCCGGAACTGGTCGGCGACGGCCCGGTAGTTGCGCATCACCTCCGTGTCGTCGTTGCCGCGGATGGCCACGGAGGCGAAGGCGTAGGCACCGTCCGCGGAGCCGAAGACATCCGGCAGGGCGAGGCCGGTCTCGGTGGGCCAGTAGGTGGCGTTGATCTTGGCGATCCGGTCCGGAAAGCGTTGCGGCAGGCTGTTCAAGTGGCCGACGATCGCGGCGGCGAAGGCGGGGTCATCGATCGTCTTGCCTGCCGGAGCCCGAAACAACAAGATCACGTCGGCGATGTGGTCGTGGCCGAAAGTCTCGTCTTTGAGCCGAGCCGCGCGCGCCGATTCCGAGGTCGGATCGTCCCACCCGCTGACGCTGAGGTGATCGCCCAGCCCGAGGCCGTACACGCCGAGCGCGAGCAACCCGGCGACGGTGACCCCGATGACGGTGAACCGCCGCCGGACAAGCGTATCGATCCAGCGCGTGAACTCGGCGAACAATGCCGCCTCCTAATCGATGACATCGTATTTCGGCGCGCGCCCGAACAGGTGAAAACCTAGCAACTGCAATGGGTTTCACCAGCGCAGAAGCCAGAATCTCGAAATGCCACAAGTGCGCGGGTGGGTGGATTGTGAACTCTCCCTGAGCCTGCGACGGCCGATGTGGTGGCCGTTACGCTGGGGCCGTTGCCAGCTGCGCACTCGCTAATTCGTGAATCGCCCGGAAAGAATGGCGATCACCTGGATCCGACCCCGGAGGATGTGCATGTCGGATATCGCAATTGTCGGCATCGGCTGCAGGTTCGCAGGCGGAATCGACTCGCCCGACACCTTTTGGGAATTCGTCCTGGACAAACGCGACGGCGTTGTCGAGATGCCGGCCGATCGCTGGGATTACCGCCGCTACTACGATCCCGAACCGCGCACGCCGGGACGCAGCTACACCAAGCGCGCGGCCTTCATGACGATCGACCCGTGGGAGTTCGACCCGGACTTCTTCGGCATCTCCGCCCGCGAGGCGACCGTGCTGGATCCGCAGCAGCGCCTGATGCTCGAGGTGACCTGGGAGGCGCTCGACGACGCCGGGATCGCGCGGCACGCGTCGGGCGCGTCGATCGGCGTCTACGTCGGCGGGTTCGTGGTGGACCAGTCGGTGATCGGCGTGGTCGGCCCGGCCCTGTTCCACACCGACATGCACACGCCGGCCAGCGCCTCCTACACCATGCTGTCCAATCGGATCGCCTACGCGCTCAACCTGGTCGGCCCCGCGCTCACGGTCGACACCGCGTGCTCGTCGTCGCTGGTCGCCTTCCATCTCGCCTGTCAGGCCCTGGCGAACGGCGACTGCGAGGTGGCGCTCGCGGGCGGCGTGAACGTGATGCTGCAGCCGGAGACCTTCGTCCTGATGTGCAAGGGCGGCTTCCTGGCCGCCGACGGCCGCTGCAAGTCCTTCGACGCCTCGGCCGACGGCTACGGGCGCGGTGAGGGCGCGGGCATGGTCGCGCTGAAGAAACTCGACGACGCGGTCCGCGACGGCGACCGGATCTACGCGGTGGTCAAGGCGACCGGCTCCAATCAGGACGGCCGCACCACGGCGATCACCGTACCCAGCGCCGAGTCGCAAGAAGCTCTGGCCCGCGCGGTATGCGAGCGCGCGGGGCTCGCGCCGGACGCGATCACCTACGTCGAGGCGCACGGCACGGGCACGCTGGTCGGCGATCCCGTCGAGCTGCGCGCGCTGGGCCGGGTGTTCGGCGCGCCTGCGGGGCGCACGCGCTCGCTGGGTGTCGGTTCGGTGAAATCGACGCTCGGTCACACCGAAGCCGCGGCCGGGATCGCGAGCGTGATCAAGTCGGCGCTGGCGATCCACCATCGCACCATCCCGCCGCAGGGCTGGCTCGACAAACCCAATCCCGACATCCCGTTCGACGAGCTGGGACTGCACGTCCAGCTCGAGGCGGAGGCGCTGCCCGAGGACGCCGACCCGATGACGATCGCGGTCAACGGCTTCGGCTACGGCGGTACCAACGCCCACACCATCTTGCAAGAGTTCCGGCCGGCCCCCACCCGGCCGGACTCCCCGGCCAGGCATTTCGGCGTCCTGCCGATCTCGGCGCGCAGCGCCGGCGCTGCGCGTGCGATGGCCGCCCGGTTCGGTGACCTGATCTCCGCGGGCGCCGACCCGGACCGGCTGGCCGAGGCCGCCTGGACCCGCATGGCGCACCACCCATACCGCACCGGCATGCTCCTCGGCGACACCGCCGACCTGGTCCGGGATCTGCGCCGGTTCGCAGCGGGAGAGGGCCGCGACGCCGCGCGGACGATCGTGGCGCGCACGGCGGAGCCGGTGTTCGTGTTCTCGGGCATGGGTCCGCAGTGGTGGGGCATGGCCCGCGAACTGCTCCAGGGGGAAAGCGTTTTCGCCGACACGGCCGCGGCGGTCGACGCGGAGTTCCGCGCGATCGCGGGATGGTCGATCATCGAGGAACTGCTGCGGCCCGAGGAAGAGTCCCGGGTCACCAGCACCGAGGTGGCGCAACCGGCCAACTTCCTCGTGCAGGTGGCGCTGGCGCGGGAACTGGCCGAGTACGGCATCCGGCCCGCTGCCGTGCTGGGGCACAGTGTCGGTGAGGTGTCGGCGGCCTACGTGAGCGGCATGTTGTCGCTGCGCGACGCGGTGCTCGTGGCCTATCACCGGGCCCGGCTTCAGGCGACGACCGCCGGTTCGGGTGGCATGCTCGCGGTCGGGATGTCGCCCGAGCAGGCCCGCGAGCTCGTCGGCGACGACCCCGAGGTGGATGTCGCCGCGATCAACAGCGCGAGCTCGCTGACCCTGTCCGGCGCTGTCGACCGCCTGGACGAGATCGCCGAAAAGCTCACCGAGGACGGCATTTTCGCGCGCCGTCTGCGCGTCGAGGTGCCGTACCACAGCCGGTTGATGGACCCGATCCTGGACGAGCTGCGCGCGGCGCTGGCCGGGCTGGAGCCGATGGCGCCGACCGTGCCGCTGTACTCCTCGGTCACCGGCGAGCCGGTGCACGGCCCCGACTGGGACGCCGAGTACTGGTGCGCGAACGTGCGCGAACCCGTCCGGTTCGCCGACGCGGTCACGAAACTGATCGGCGCGGACAGCCGGGTCTTCCTGGAGGTCGGCCCGCACCCGGTGCTGTCGGGCAACATCCGCGAAGCTCTGCTGAGCGCGGACGTCAACGGCACGACGGTGCCGACGCTGGATCGCAAGCAGCCGGACTCGGAGAGCCTCCGCCGCACCCTCATCGGCCTCTACGCCGCGGGCGTGCTCGACCTCGACGAACTGTTCCCGGCGCGGCAGTCCGCCACCCCGCACGTGCCGCTGCCGCGTTATCCGTGGCAGCGCACCCGGCTGCATTCGGCGTTGCCGCTGTTCGAGCAGGCGCGGCTGGGTTCCCCCGGCACCTACGCCATGCTCGGCGACCCCGACGTCGAGGGCAGGCCGGACTGGCTGCTGCAGGTCGGCACCGAACTGCTGCCGTGGCTGGCCGACCATGTCGTCAACGGCGTCAAGATCATGCCGGGCGCGGCGTACCTGGACGCCGCGCTGAGCGCGACGGCTTCGCGTCTGGGTGTCGAACGCGTGGCGCTCGAGCAGGTCCGGTTCGTGGCGCCGCTGATCATGGGCGCGCCGGACGTGCCGCTGGTCGCGCTGACCATCGAGGAGGCCAGCGGCCGCTTCCTGCTGCGATCGCGCTCGGCGACCGGGACGGCCTGGACGGTGCACGCCTTCGGCCGCACGCTGACCGGCAGCCACAAGCCTACGAAGGTCACGGTTCCCACCCTGGACGTCGGGCTCGACGTCGACCCGCGGATGTTCTACACCGGCCTGGCCGCGGCGGGGCTGCAATACGGTCCGGCCTTCCGCCGCGTCACCTCCGTGCGTGTCGGCGCGGAGGCGGTCGTCGCCACGGTCGACGGCTCCATCGCCGCGGGCTCCGGACACCTCGCCCACCCCGCGGTGGTCGACGCCGCGATGCAGTCCGCGGCCCTGCTGTTCGCCGACGCCCGGATCGATGAGGGCACGCTGGTGCCGGTCGGCGTCGCGGCGGTGCGGCTGGTCGCGCCGTTGCCCGAGCGGATCACCGTGGTCGCGCGTCGCGATCCCCGTGCCCGGCTGCGCGCCGACGTGGATCTGCTCGACGACGACCACAACCTCGTGATGCGGTTGAGCGGCCTGCAGATCGGTGCGCTCGCGCCGGGCCAGGATCCGCTGCACCGGATGGTCGACTTCTACTACGCCGAGACGCTGGAACCGCGCGATCCCGTCGATCCCGATGCGCTGCCGCAGGATTCGGTGAGCACCGTGATCGTCGCGCTGGGCGGCGACTGCCGCCGCGCGGGGCAACTGGCCGCCGCCATCCCGGGCTCCCGGCTCTACGTGGCGGGAGTGGCCGGCCGCGAACTCGCCGCCGACCTGGCCGCGACACTGGCGGCCGCCAAGGCCGAGGGCGCCGACCGGCTGCACGTCTGCGTGGTCGCGGGGGCCGTCGAGGACGACGTCGCCGATCTGTGGACCCTGGAACGGATCGCGGTCGCGCTCGACGAGTTCGTCCACCCGGGGACCACCGACGAGGGGCCCAAGAGCGTCTTCGGTGACGGATGGTGTCATGCCACCCTGGTGACCGAGCGGGCGTTCGCCCTCCCGGACAGCCCGATTCCACCGGACTCGAATCATGCCGCCCTGGCCGGCGCGCGCCGGGTACTGCTCAACGAGCAGTCGGCGCTGCGCTGGCGGCTGATCGATGTGGAACCGGACACCGAGATCGCCGGTCTGCTCGCGGAACTGGCCGTGCCGGGCGCTTTCTGGAACGACAACCTCGACGAGGTGGTGCTGCGCGCGGGCAAGCGCTGGGTCCCGCTGGTGACCAAGCCGCTGCAGGAGCGCCTGGACGTCCTCGACACCGCCGAACCGCTGACCGACCCGGAGGCCAACTTCACACTGGAGCTGCCCAGGACACGCATGCTGTCGGCGCTGGCATGGCGGCAGTGCCCGCGGCCCGAGCCGGGACCGGGCCAGGTGGAGGTGCGGATGAAGATCATCGGCCTCAACTACAAGGATCCGCTCAAGGTCATCGGCCTGCTCGGTGAGCGCGAACTCGCGCCCACCTATTTCGGCACCGTGCCCGGAATGGAGGGCGTCGGCGAGGTGGTGCGCGTCGGCGAGGGGATCACCGACCTCACGGTGGGCGAGCTGGTCGCGGTCGCCGCCAAGGGCATGATGCAGCGCTACGTCGTGGTCGACCGGCAGCTGACGATCCCGCTGCCGGCCGACGCCGATCCCGGCTACTGCACCAGCACCATCGCCTTCGGCACGGCCGAATACGCCTTGCTGGATCTGGCCCGCCTGGAACCGGGCGAGACGGTGCTGATCCACGGCGCCGCGGGCGGCGTCGGCACGGCCGCGATCCAGGTGGCCAAGGACCGCGGGGCCCGCATCATCGGCACGGCGAGCACCGACGAGCGCCGCGCCCACGTGCTCGCCCTCGGCGCCGATCACGCGATCGACTCGCGCTCGCTCAACTTCGTCGACGACGTACTGGAGCTGACCGGCGGCAAGGGCGTCGAGGTCGTGCTCAGCAGCGCGCCCGGGGAGATCCTGCGCCAGAACTTCAACGCCGTCGCCGAATTCGGGCGCATAGTCGAGGTCGGCAAGGCCGACATCTACACCGGCGGACTGCTCGAGCTGGCCAACTTCGACAAGAACCTGGCGTACTTCTCGATGGATCTGGACCGCCTGGTCGCCGTCGACGCGCAACGGCTGGCCAAGCTGCTGCAGCGGGTCTACGAGAAGGTGCTCGCGGGCACCTACCAGCCGCTGCCCTACAAGCTGTTCGAGACCGGCGAGGTGGGCAAGGCTTTCGAGGAGACCATCCGCTCGACCGGGCTCGCCCGGATCGCGCTGCGCATGGATTCGCCCACGCCCGCGGTGCGGCCGTACCTGCCCGAGGTCGAGATCGACAGCCGCGCGACCTATCTCGTCACCGGCGGGTTCGGTGGTCTCGGAATGGCCATCGGGCGCTGGCTGGTGTTGCGGGGTGCGCGGCGGCTGGTGCTGCTCAGCCGCGGCGGTGCGGGCACGGAGGAGGCGTGCAGGCAGCTCGAGGCGTGGCGCACGGTCGGTGTCGAGGTGGTCGAGGAGCGTGCCGACGTGACCGACCCGGAGGCCGTCGCCGCGATCGTCGCGCGGTGCCACGGCGGCGAGCACCCGCTGCGCGGGGTGTTCCACGCGGCGGGCACGGTGGCCGACAACACCTTGGCGGCGATGCGGTACGAGGAACTGGACAAGGTGTACCGCCCGAAGGTGCACGGCGCCCGGGTGCTGCATCGAGCCGTGGCCGCCGCCGGAATCCGGCTGGACATGTTCGTGCTGTGCTCCTCGGGCGGTTCGATGTACGGCATCTACGGTCAGTACAACTACTGCGCGGCCAACGTGGCGGTGGAGTCGCTGGCCGAGGAATGGTCCCGGGCGGGCGAGCGGGCGCTGTGCGTCGGCTGGGGACACCTGTCGGGTGCGACGGGCGGTATGGCCGCCGACGAGACGGCCCGCAAGTACCTCGATCTGGTGGGCTTCGACCCGATCGACATGGCCGACGCCACCGCGTATCTGGAGCAGACGCTGCGCCTCGGCGTCGCTCGCGCCGCGATCATCCCGACCGACTGGGCCAAGCTGACCGGTACCTTCCCGCAGCTGACCCGCACGGGCCGCACGATCGAGCTCGCGCAGGCCTCCGCCAAGGACACCTCCGAACTGGCCCGGCTGCGGGCCGAGGTGGCCGCGATCGAGGAGAGCAAGCGCGGTGCCTTCGTCGCCCGCAAGATGGCCGAGGAACTCGCCGTGGTCATGGGCGTGCCCGTCGAGTCCATCGACATGACCGTTCCGGTGCCCGAACTCGGGCTGGATTCGCTGATGGCGGTGGAACTCGGTGCGCGGGTCACCAAGACTCTCGGTATCGATCTGATGTCGTTGCAGATGGGCCGGTCGTTCAGCCTGGAGCAGGCGGGCCCGAAGGTGGCGGAGCTGATCCTGGCCGCGGATTCCGGTAAGACGCAGCCGGTTCCGGAACCGGCCACGCCGCAGGCCGAGCCGGTGGCCTCGAACGGCGCCGCGGCCGAGCCCGTTCGGGTGCTGGTGGCGGCCGAGGCCAGGCCGTGACCGACCGTCGTCGTCGAAGCGAGGTAACACTGTGGTCAGTTTCGGGCTGATCGAGGAATGGGAGCCGGGTCCCGGCCGACTGGTCAGCTGGGCGGCGTCACCGGATTCGGTGGCGCGCGCCCGACGGGCGCCGGTGCATCCGGCCCCGCCCTCGCACCAGCAGGAGCAGTATCTCCGGCTCGCCGACTGGCACGCCCAGGCGGACTTCCGGTACTCGGGCCTGTGCCTGGTGACCGCGGAGATCCCGACCGGCGGCCTCGACCTGGCCGCGATGACGCGGGCGGTCAACGCGTTCCTGTTGCGCCACGATACGTTTCGGACCTGGTTCCGGGTCGACGCCGCCGGCGCGATCGAGCGGCACCTCGTGCCGGCGGAGGACGTCGATTTCGTGCCCATCGACTACGGCCACGTCGACGAGGCCAGGGCGATCCGCGATCATGTCCAGAAGACCACGCCGGGACCCTTCGACTGGGACTGCTTCACCTTCGGGGCGATCGAACGCGAGGATTCGACCACGGTCTACCTGGCGGTCGATCATCTGCACACCGACGGATTCGGCCAGTACCTGTCCGGATTCGACCTCGCGCTGCTGTATGTGCGCGAGGTGTGGGAGGACGTCGGCATGCTCGATCCAGCGGCCAGCTACCTCGACTACTGCACCGCCGAGCGGGAGTACACGGGCCGGATGACCCTCGCCTCGCCCGGCGTGCGGAAGTGGCTGGAACTCATCCGCGGGAACGACGGCGAACTACCCTCCTTCCCGCTGGACCTGGGCAAGCGCACCGATGTGTACAACCGCAGCGCGCACCGCACCGTCACCCTGTTCGACGAGCACACCGCGCTGCGGTTCGAGCGGGTCTGCCGCGCCAACGGCGCGGAGTTCGTCGGTGGCATCTTCGCCGCGGCGGCGCTGGCCGAGCGCGAGCTCATCGGTAGCGACTATTACTTCGGCATGACACCCGTCAGCACCCGCGGCACCGCCGCGGAACGCGCGTCGGTCGGCTGGTACGCGACGCTGCTGCCGGTGGCCTTCCCGATCGGCGCCACCACCACCTTCGCGCGAGCCGCGACCCTCGCGCAGCGCGCCTACGAGAACGGGCTGCGCCTGGCCCCCACCTCGTTCCAGCGTGTGGTGGAACTGCTGCCCGCCGACTCCGATCTCGACCTGGAACCGGGCTGGTCCACGCCGATGATCTCGTACGTGGACACCCGAGAGTTGCTCGGCAACGAGCTCTTCGACTTGGGGTCGTGCGGGCTGTACGCCAATCGTGCCGCCTCCGAACAGGTGCTGATCTGGATCAACCGTTTCGCCTCGGAGACCACCCTGAGCGTCATCTACCCGGACACACCGGTGGCCCACGGCTCCGTCGAACGTTACGTGGCCACGCTCCGAGCGGTGTTCGCGGCGGCGGCCGAGGACACCCTGTGAGGAGGACATGTGCGCACCGCATTTCGTGACCCGGGAATCCCCGACGGAGAGAAGTCCGTCTACACCGTCACCATCGCCGATCGACCGCCGAAGCTCGACCTGATCAGCGTGGTCACCCACGACGGTGACGGCTACCGCTCGATCCTGGAGGCCGGCCTGGGACACCCGCGTTTCGCGATGACCATCGAGCAGCGGTTCCAGCGCTACGGCGATCGGCTGCAAGCCGAGCAGTACCGCGCTGAAACACGCTCGGGCGCGACGGTGGTCTCGCGCGAGGAAGCGAACTTCCTCGGCACCGTGCACCTCCAGTTCGGCGGCGGGATCGCGCCCTTCCCGGCGAACGTGATGCCGCTCGCCGGTGGCCTGACGTTGCTGCGCGGCCTGGACTTCGCCGAGGGCGCCGAGGAGTGCGTGGATCTGTGGCTGGCCTTCTCGGTGCATCTCCCGCTCGGCGCCAAAGTGGAGCAGCGCACCGTCGTCGAGGTACCGGCCGGGCGCATCACCAGCTGGCAGGTCCGGTTGCGGCCGCGTTTGTCCGGACTGAACGCGATGCTGGAGAAAGTGCTCGGCGGATTCCTCCCACCCGCGGTGGCACACTTCGACGCGACCCCGCCCCACCGCCTGGTCCGTCTCAGCTTCCCGACCGGCCCGATGCCGTGGGACCCCCGCGGCCTGCTCGAACTGGTCGCCTAGCTGCGCGACCGACGAGCGGCACATGTCCGCGAGAACCCTCGCCGACATGTGCCGCTCGTGTCAGGTGGGGGTTGGCGTGCGTTGCTGGACGGTGGTGGGGATGATGCGGCGGCGGCGCGGGGACCACCAGTTGGCGGGGCCCATCAGTTGGACAAGGGCGGGGACCAGGAGCATGCGGACGAGGGTGGCGTCCACGACGAGGGCGATGATCATGCCCAGGCCGAGGAAGCGCATGGGCGTCAAGGGGGACAGGGTGAACGCCCCGGTGACGATCACCAGCAGGGTCGCGGCGGCGGTGATCACGCGGGCGGTCTTGACCGTGCCGGCCCGCACCGACGCGGCGGTGTCGGCGCCCGCGTCGTGCGCCTCGACCATGCGCGACAGCAGGAAGACCTCGTAGTCGGTGGAGAGCCCGAACACGACCGCGATGATCAGCACCAGCATGCCCGCGGTGATCGGGCCGGTGCTCACGCCGAGCAGGCCGGACAGATGCCCGCCGCAGAAGATCCAGGTGAGCACGCCGAACGTGGCTGCCAAACTCAGGAACGCCATGGCGACGGCTTTGAGCGGCAACACGATCGAGCGGAACGCCGCGAACAGCAGCACTATCGTCGCCGCGACCATGACGAGGATCATCAACGGCATCCGCGCGACGATCGAGCGCACGCTGTCGACGGTGGCCGCCGTATCGCCGCCGATCCACAGGACGGTGCCGTCCGGTGGAGTCAGTTCGCGGATGCCACGAACGGTGTCGCCCGCCGCTTCGGTGCGGTCGGTGCTGCTCAGGAATGCGTGGAAGACCACGAAGTCCTCCGCGCGACCCACCTGCACCACCTGCCGTACCCCCTCGACTCCGCCGAGCGCGGACACGGTCGCGTCGACGGCGCCCGACTGCGGTGGCCCGTTCACTCCGTGCAGTACGGCCGTGACCCCGCTGCCCGCGGCGGGGAACTGCGCGGTGAGTTCTTCGACGACGGTGCGCATCTCGTTGCCTTCGGGCAGCGCGCGATGGTCGATGTCACCGAGCCGCAGACCGGTCAGCGGAGCCGCCAGCACCAGTAGGACGGCGCCGACGACCACGGTCACCAGACCCGGCCGCCGCAGCACGCGGTCGACCAGGCGCCCCCAGAACCGCTCGGCGCGATCGGTGGCCCGCGCCCTGCCGATGCGCGAGCCGAACAGCGCCAGCAATGCGGGCAGCACGGTGAGCGAGAGCGCGGCTGCCAGCGCCACCGCGGTGATCGCGCCGATGCCGAGAGACCGCAGCACCGCCTGCGGAAAGACGAACGTGCCCGCGAAAGCGCAGATCAGCAGAAGTGCCGAGAACGCGACCGTGCGGCCGGCGGTGGCGTAGGTGCGAGTGATCGCGGTCTTCAGGTCGTGCCCGTCGGCGACCTCCTCCCGGAACCGGGTGACCAGGAACAGCCCGTAGTCGATGGCCATACCGAGCCCGAGTAGCGAGGCGACGTTCACCGCGAAGGTGCTCACCTCGGTGAACTCGGCGAGCACGCGGATCGCGCCCATGGCGCCGAGCACCGTCAGGCCGCCGACCACCACCGGGAAGGACGCGGCGATGAATCCGCCGAACACCGCCACCAGGATCACCAAGGTCAGCGGCAGCGAGAGGGATTCGGCCCGGATCAGATCGCTCCGGGACTGCTCGTTGATCTCGGTGGAGATCGCGCTGTAGCCGGACAGGTCGGTGGCGATACCCGGAACCCGGAGCTGGGGTTCGATGTCCGGATACGCGCTGACGCGCTGGTTGGCGTCACCGGCGAGGTACACCACCGCCAGAGCGTGCCGATTGTCCGCCGACCGCAGGAACTGCCTGCGCGCGAAACCGGCGTTCCAATACGTCTCGATGGGTCGTTGCAGCACGGCCGGGTCGATGCGGGCCAGCGTCTCTTGGACGCGGGCGCCGATGTCGTCGACCGTCTGACCCTCCGGTGCGGCGTACCGCACGACCACGTCGGGGTTCTGCGGGCCGAAGTGTTCGGATACCAACTCGTCCACCCGCGCCGACTCGCTTCCGGGATCGACGAATCCGGCCGCGGTGACTTTGTCGGACGCTCCGAGGCCGAGCAAACCGGCCAGCAGCATCACTCCGGCCACGACCGCGAGCACGATGCGGGGCCGGGCCAGGACGACGCGAATCGGCCCGGTCATCGCGCGACCGCCTCGGGCGCCGCGAGCTCGGACTCCAGCCGCGCGGCGATCTTGTCCAGCAGCGCCTCCAGCCGGGCTTCGATACCGGCGCCATTGCGGCAGGAGACGGTCAGCTCCAACCGTCCGCCCGCTTCGGCGATGACGAACAGCAGCGGCATCGCGCCGCTGTGCTGAGGTAGCAGCCGCACGTCGGTGGGTGTCCAGCCGGGCACCGCCATCTCGTCCAGATCGAACGCGCCCATATGGGACACGGTGGCCGACACCATGTTGCGGTTCAACCGTGCCCCGAGCCAGTTGCTCACGCGCAGCACCCCGCGGATCACGCCGGGTGGGAGTTTCGACAGCCGGCCATTGTCGAGTTCGTTCAGCTCCCGCCGTTCCCGCAGCCCACTGCGCATCCGGCCGCTGATCGTCTCCCAGTCCTCGCCGGGGGTGACGTCGAGGAACAGCGGCAGCGCCAGGTTGGCGGTGGAGCGCAGGGCGGGGTCGTGCCTGCGCAGGTCGACCGGAATCATGAAGCGCGATGCGGCTTTCGACTCCGCGGCCAGGATCGCCGCTATCCGAGCGACGATGCCCTTACCGGTCGCGTCGATCGTCCGGTGGCGCAGCAGCCAGCGCGCGGCAGACCGGTCCTGGCGCCCGCGCCCGGTCGCCGCCTCGAAGGTGGGCAGCACCGGGGTCGGTTTACCCGGCGCGCCGATCCGGGCCACGAGTTCGGCATCGGCGATCGGATCGGGCGCGCCGAGCGGCGGGCATCCGCGCAGCGCGCGGAACACGTCGTCCACCCAGAGGCGCAGGCCCATCCCGTCCATCACGCCGTGGAAGGCGCGGAACACGAGGGTGGTCTGTTCGCCGGTGAGCAGCAGCACTTCGGTGGTGCGGTCCGGCGTCGGACCGATCGGTGTGTTCAGCACCGCGTCGTTCTCCAGCGCGGCGTAGTTCAGCGACCAGCCGGGCACGTGGCGCACGGTGGCGGCCAGACCACAGTCCACCCAGTCGTCGCCGTCGCGGACCAGTCGTGCACCGGGGTTGGCAGCCGAAGCCACGTCGACGGCCCGCCGCACCGCGTCGAGATCCAGGCTGCCGTCGCCGTGGACGGCCAGGTGCATGACGAACGGCGGAGTCACCGCGCGCGTGAAGAAGTACAGACGTTCGGTCGGGGTGATCTTCCTGCGGAAGACGGTGGCGTTGCTCATGCTGGCCTCCGGTACCGGTCGGGTGTTCAGCGCAGATTCCGGGTGAGTTCGACCGCTCCGCCCTGGGTTTCCAGCCACGCCAGCAGGTCGGCCAGGCCGCGGTCGCGGTCGATGACCGGCTGGTAGCCGAAATCTCGTGCGGCGGCGGTGGTGTCGTAGGTGGCGCTGCGGGACAGCAGCGCGACGGCGTAGCGCGACAGCGGCGGCGACCAGCGGGTCGCGACGGCCGGGATGCGCCATATCGTCTCCACGACCCGGACCGCCGCGTTGATCACCGCGGGGTTGGGTTTGCGCGTCGGCGGCTGGTACCCGAGCCGGGTGGCGACCTCGCCGAGGAAGCCCCAGACATCCGTCTTCTCGGCATCGGCGACAAAGTACGCTTTGCCGCCCACCGCGTCCGAGCCCGCCGCCTTCACACAGGCGTCGACGATGTTGTCGACGTGGCAGAGCGAGGCGTAGACGGTGCGGCCGAAGGACAGGTCCGGCAGCTTCCCCATACCGGCGCGGCCGAGCATCCGCACGATCGGACCGGACCGGTCGCCCGCGCCCCAGATCGCGCGGGGGCGCAGGGCGCAGGTACGGAATCCGGGGCTGTCGGCGGCCAGGACGGCTCGTTCGGCCGCGGCTTTGGTCTCGGAGTACAGGTTCAGGTAGCGCCGCGGATACGGCACCGATTCATCGACGTCGACCTGGTCACCGCCGTAGTAGTCCATCATCGCGCTCGGGCTGGAGATGAACACGAACCGTCTCGTTCCGCCTCGACGGGCCGCCTCGAGCAGCCGTTCGGTGGCCCGGACGTTCTCGTTCCAGAACTGTTCCCTGGTGCCGCGCTCGTCTACGCGCGCCGCGCTGTGGAACACGATGTCGACGCCGCGGGTCGCCTCGTCGAGCGAGGCGGGGTCGGTCAGATCGCCGTAGATCAGCTCGATCTTGTCGATGTCGTCGCGCAGGTCGGCCAGGTTGCTGGTGCGGCGCACCAGGATCGATACGTCGTGCTCGCCGTCTCGTACCAGCCTGCGCACCAGCGCCCCGCCCAGAAAGCCGGACGCGCCGGTTACCAGTATTTTGCTCATTGCACTCTCTCCTCGCCGGGCTGGGTTCGCCACCAGGTCAAGCCGAAGATCTGCGTCAACACCGCGGTCTCCCACCGGCCGCGGCCCGAGCCCTCGGCGGCACGCAGGGCCGCCGGAATCTGAGCCGCGTGCACCACGATGCTGAGGAACGCGTCGATCCACCACACCGTGCGCAGGAGCCGGCTGTCCGGGACACGGTCGGTTGCCGCGGCCAGCGCGCCGCCGGCCAAATACAGCCACCCGATGACGGGAATTGCCCGAAATGCAGTCGTTTTCATTTGTTATTCGTCCGTTCCGAGCCGTTCGGCGGCCCATACCGCGAGTCGTTCGCGTCCGATCTTGGCGTTGTGCCGGATGTCGACCGGGAAGGACGGATGGACCAGGAAGTCGGCGATGGTCCTGGTGAGGTCGAACTGTGCGCCGCGGGTCCGCAGCGCGGGTTCGACGAAGTCGGGGTCGGCCCCCGGCTTCACTTCGACACAGAGCACCGGCCGCTGTGCCCCAGGTGGGCCGATCCCGACCAGAGCGGTACGGGCCACGCCCGCGACGTTGTTGAACACCTGCTCGACTTGAACGGTGAACATCGGCCCGTGCGCGGTGAGCACCCGCTGGCTCTTGCGTCCGCAGAACCAGATCCGGCCTTGCTCATCGATCCATCCGAGATCGCCGGTGCGATGCCAGATCCGATCGCCGTCGCTGATCTTGCCCTGCGCGTTCGCCTGCTCCGGCCAGTAGTACCCGGTGCTGACGTTCGGCCCGGCGACGACGATTTCGCCGACGCCGCGGGTGGTCTCCAGCTCGTCGGCCAGTTCCTCGGCCCGAGCCATGGTCGGAATCGGCTCGTCGGTGATCGCCACGATTCGCGCCTGCACTCGGTAGGCCGGTCTGCCGACGCAGGTGCCCTCGCCGTGCTGTGCCCGCTCGACCAGTCCGTTCAGCAGTTCGCGGGATTCGATGGTTGACATCGGCAGCGCTTCGGTGGCTCCGTACCCGGCGACGACCTCGGCGTCTTCGCGGAGCGCCTCGCGCAACCCCGCGATGCACCAGTCCGGTACCGGCGCCCCGCCGGAATAGATACTGTCCAGCGAGGGCAACGCAACCGGGTGCCTACGCAGGTGCTCGAGCAGCGGGATCAGCACGGCGGGGGAGGCGAACATGGTCCGCACGCCGAATTTCCGGATCGCGTCGACCACGTGCGCGGGATCGGTCGCGCCGACCTTGCTCGGGATCAGCGGCGGCAGCACACAGCGCGAGCCCAGCAGCAGGTCGAGTACGCCGACCAGCGGAAGGGTGATCAGCGAAGCCTCCGGCGTGATCTCGCCGCGCGCCATGTGCACCTGGTCGACCATCGCGGCCAAGTTGCCGTAGGTCATCTGCACGGCTTTGGCCGGTCCGGTGCTACCGGTGGTGAACGCGATCAGCGACAGGTCGTCGTCGGTGGCCGGGCTGCCGGGCGGCACCGGAACCGTTGGTGTCCGGCCCCATGCCCGCAGCGACTCGCCCCGCCAGAACCAACGTCTGCCGACCGTGACCGTGGTACGGACGGTGCGGAAGCTGCGCCGGAACAGCACGCGCAGCGCGTGCGCCTGCGGGATGCCGATGAACGCCTGGGCATCCACGGCGCGCAGGCAGCGCAACATCTTCCGCACACCCATGCCCGGGTCGATCACCACCGGCACCGCCCCGAGCTCGAGCAGCGCGAACATGATCGCGTACAGCGCCGGGCTCGGTAGTACCAGCACGATCGTGCGCGTTCCGGTGCCGACACCCGCCGCGGACAGCCGTCCCGCGATCGTTTTCGACCACAGGTCCAGCTCGCGATACGTCAGATGCCGGTAGGCCGGCAGGCCATCGGGGTCGATCCCGTGCGCGTAGCGAACCGCCACACGGTGGGGATCGGTGCGGACGACCGCACGAAACCGATCGATGGCCTGCCAGCGTATTCCCGTTGTCACGCAGGCGCTCCGGCGAACACGGGCAACCGGTACAGCACCGCGGCGGCCGCCGGACCCGCGCCCGCGGCGACGAACAGCACCTGGCGGTACTCGGCGAGGCCGTCGTCCACGATCGCCGAGTGGTACGCCGCGGTGAGCGCGGCCGTGTGCGGGTCGCCGTCACGCAGGTCCGGTAGGCGGACCGAGCGGTGGTCGATGCCGAGGGCGGCGGCCAGCTTCGCCGGGAACTCCGGGCTCGGCGTCGAGGCGATCAACGCGATCTCGCTC
The DNA here is from genome assembly GCF_013315795.1 of Nocardia barduliensis. Lineage (GTDB taxonomy): Bacteria > Actinomycetota > Actinomycetes > Mycobacteriales > Mycobacteriaceae > Nocardia > Nocardia barduliensis. The sequence continues at coordinate 35,368 of NZ_JABLTE010000052.1, read as the reverse complement.
AGCGAGGCGTGGTCGGACCCGGCCAGCGCTCGGCGCGCGGCGTCGAGGGCCACCGCGAGCAGGCGGTCCTCGAAGCCGGGCTCCCGCTCCACGGTGATCAGGCTGCGGCCGCGGTCGCCCATCGTCGAAATGTCGAGATAGCCCTCGACCGCCGGCGTGCCCTCGCCCTTCACGGTATGGACCGTGCCGAAGCCGTCCGGTTCGTCGGTGCGCTCCAGCAGCAGCGCCGCGCCGCAGGTGGAGTACGGGAACTCGTCGTCGGCGACCGAGCGGGTCATCGACGGATGGGTATCGCCGGACACGATCAGCACGTGCTCGGCGCTACCGGTCTCCAGGACCGAGGTGGCCACCTGGATCGCGTTGATGACACCGACCGCCCCGTTCATCAGATCGAACGAGAAGGTCCTCGGGTCGTCTTTGGCGTATTCCAGGCCGATCCCGGCCGCCTTCTGGATCAGCGCCGACACCGCGGGTTCGACGGTATTCGAATCGCGGAAGATGCCCGCGTTGATCAGCAGGCCGACCTGATCGGAACGGATTCCGGCGCGCTCCAGGCTCTGCCTGGCGGCGCGGGCGGTGTGCTCGACGATGCTGTAGGTGTCGTCGGATCGGCTGATGCCGGTGGACTTGATGCGCACGCTCATGACGACCTCAGACCTTCAGCGACGAGATGGTGGTGGACACGAACCCGGTGACGATGCCGGAGGCCGCGGGCACCAGCAGCAACTTCGATCCCGCGGGGAGGTTCTGCTCGCTGAGCTGATCGTGCAGAACAATGAAATGCGAAGTGGTGGAAGTGTTTCCGTACTTCTCGATGACCCGCAGATCCGGTGGCATCGGGCTGCCGAACTCCCGTTCGGCGATGGCGTTCATCCACGGAATGGCTGCGGCGCCGAACTGGTGGTGGATGACGTAGTCGAACTTCTCGTCGGCGAAGGTCCTGCCCCGCGCCTCCAGGAACTTGCGCTGGGTATTGGTGCCGAGCAGGAAGCGGTCCTCGTTGTGCATCCTGCGGTTGTCGGTGTACATCGCGACGCCCTGGGATTTGTCGCTCGGCATGCCGAGGCACAGGTGCGCGTACTCCGCGGCGGTCATCATCTCGATGTAGTGGATGACATCCTTTTCGTCCACGGCCTGGTCCAGCACTATCGCGCATCCGGAGTCGCCGACGGTCAGCGCCGCGAACTGCGGATCGTATTTCTCGGAAATCTCCCGGACCGCGGTGTCGGCAATTTCGGTAATCGCCTCACCGCTGACCACGAGTCCGTTTCGGACGGCGCCGGATCGGATCATCCGGTCCAGTATGTAGGTACCGGTGAGCATTCCCGCGCAGGCATTGGAAATATCGAACACAATGGCGTTCTTAGCGCCGATGAGACGGCTTATCGACATCGCGAACGAGGGCTCCATATACATGCGGGTGGCATGCTTGCCGCGCGAGATCGAGGTGGAGATGATCACGTCGATGTCCTCTGGTCCGTACTGTGACCTGGACAGACAGTCCTCGACAGCCTTCATCGCCAAAGTGAAGGAGTCTTCGTAGCTTTGCGGTCGAGTGTCGCGTACCCGGCGTTCATGGACGCCGGTGATTTTCTCCAGATCGAACGAAGGGGGCTCCTTCATCCGGGACACCAATTCCTCGGTGGTAACGACAGTCGAGGGCAGATAGGCGCCGATGGATTCGAAACGAGAATGGGGAGACACGAGCGCTCCTGAAATCGTTGAGATATACGGTTCCGGATCGACTCTGATCGTCGGTGCATTGAACACTACCCGACGGTAACAACAAATGGCTATATCCCGTGGAGGCCCTGCTTCTGAGACGGGAATCACTCGACGAGGTATCTGTTTCGTGAGGTATCACCAACTGGTGACCGCGTGGCTATGGCGTTCGCAGTATTGCGATGTGATCGCCCGTTTCGGTTTGTCACGGCTTTTCGAGTGCCGGGCGCGGTGGGCCGCCCTGCGCGGGTTCATGCGCGGCTTTCGGAACGGCAAGCGATCGGCTATTGCCGGATGGTGGCAATTCGTGAGTGTTCGCCGGGGCGGCTCCCTCGGCGGATGTGAGTGACTTCACTGCGATCGCGGCATGTGCGACCGCTCGGTATCGCGCGGGTGTCCCTGCCTGTGTGCGCGGCGAACCCTGTTGCGGCGTAAGGGAACACGAGCGGGCGCAGGCGCTGGGCGCCTGCGGTCAGGCCTCGGTGCTCAGCGACGAGCGCGCCGTGGCGATCCGCTCGATGACATCGGCGGCGTGCGCGTCGAAACGTTCCCGCGAGACGGGGATCTCGCCGTCCAGCCAGGGGCGATAGAGGTAGGCCAGCGCGCCGAAGATGGCGCTGGCGTTGAGCGCGTAGTCGTGTTCGTCGGGGACCGGTTGGGTGTAGTCGCCCGCGCTGATGGTCAACGCGATCGGCGCCGTGAACAGGCCGATGAGTTCGTTGGCGCGCGGCATCAGCACCGGAGTGGCCTGCGACTCGATGAACATGATCCGCCCGCGGCGGCGGTCTTCCAGCAGGTAGTCGGTGAAGACGGCGACCATGTGGCGGAACATCGCGTCGCGTTCGATGGGTGCGTTGGGCAACTCGTCGAGCAGACGGTCGCGGGCGCCGAGGACCACGGTGTCGAGCACCGTCGTCAGCAGCGTGTCCAGATTCTGGAAGCTCTCGTAGAAATAGCGTTCGGTCAGCCCGGCCTGGCGGCAGACTCCCCGCATGGACGTCTCGGCGGCGCCGATGGTCGCCATCAGCTCGGTGCACGCCTCGAGCAGCTGTTCCCGGCGCGCGGCGACGCGATCGGCGGGGGATTGCCCGCGCCAGCGCCGCATGCCCGGGATCGCTCCGTCGGCTTCGTCCATGGGCGTCATCCTCTCATAGCGACCGAATTGACATCATGTGATGTTGACATCATGTGATGTCACCAATACATTGCGAAGACACCGATCGACGACGAGGGGTGCGAGATGGGCTCTGCCGTATATGCCGACCGGACTCACGCCATCAACGCGCGAGCCGTGGAGTTCGACTTCGCCACGGTGCCGCTGCACTACATCCCCGGCGAGGCGATGGCCACCCACATCATCAACGTCATGCACCTGGTGCTCCCCGAGGGTGAGCGCGCGATGGCGCAGGCGCTGGCCGAGGCGCTCCCACTGATCGAGGACGAGCGGTTACGCGAGGAAGTCCGCGGCTTCATCGGCCAGGAATCCATGCACGCAAGTTCGCACGAGAAGGCGCGGGAGCAGCTGGAACGGCTCGGCCTGGAGGTCGGCCCGATGGTCGACCGGGTGAGCTGGCTGGTCGACCGGGTGCTCGGCGATCACGGCCTGAGCGGGCGGGCCAAGCGGGAGTGGCTGTGCGAGCGGCTGGCGCTGTTCGCGGGCATGGAGCACTACACCGCGGTGATCGGCGAGTGGCTGCTGACCAACGACAAGCTCGAAGCCAAAGGCATGCACCCGGCGATGCTCGACCTGATCCGCTGGCACGGCGCCGAGGAGGTCGAGCACCGCAGCGTCGTCTACGACGCGTACATGCACGTCGACGGCGGATACGCCCGCAAGGCGAGGCAGGCGCTCCTGGCGAGCACGGGCTTGCTGGTCCTGTTCGTCGTCTCCAGCGGTTATCTGTTCCAGAAGGACCCGTCCGAGCGCAAGGGGCGGTTCTGGCCGCTACAGCTGGCCAGTGCGTCGGTGCGGGGTGTGGTGCCGAGCTTCACCACATTCCTCACCGAGATCCCGCGCTACCTGCGGCCGGGCTTCCACCCGTCGCAACTCGGCCCGATGGACAACGCACTGCGCTACCTCGCGCAGTCGCCCGCGGCACGGGCGGCGCGCGCGTGACCGCCGTCGGGGAACGGTTCCAGCCCGGCCCCGCGCTGCGGTTGATCGGCTCCGCGGCCGACGCCTACAAGCGGCTGTTCACCGAAGGTTCTGCCGCACAGCTGCTTTCGCCGCCCCGACCGGTGCGGCACGGCGGTTACGAGTTCGAAGTGATGGTCGACCGGATCGGGCACGAGGCCGACGGGGTGGTCAGCTTGTGGCTGCGCCATCCGGAGGGCGGTCCGTTGCCCGCGTGGACGCCGGGCGCGCACCTGGACGTCTTCTTGCCGTCGGGTCGCCAGCGGCAGTACTCGCTCACCAACGATCCCGCCGACCGCGGCTTCTATCGCATCGCGGTGCGCCTCATCGCCGACGGCGAAGGCGGCTCCGCGGAGATCCATCGGGATCTGCGGGTGGGTGACCGGCTGTGCGTGCGCGGTCCGCGCAACGCGTTCCCCTTCGTCGCGGCGCCGTGCTATCTGTTCGTCGCGGGCGGCATCGGGATCACCCCGATCCTGCCCATGGTCGCCGCGGCCGAGCGCGCCGGAGTGCCCTGGCGGCTGATGTACCTGGGCCGGGCCAGGTCGCGCATGCCGTTCCTGTACGACTTGGCCCGCTACACCGGCGGCGACGTGGTGGTGCGCCCCGATGACGAGTTCGGCGTACCCGACGCACGGATGATCTTCGAGCAGACGCCGCCCGGCGCGGCGGTGTACGTCTGCGGGCCGCCGCCGCTGGCCGAGGCCGCGCGCGCGGTGCTCGCCCTGCACGACCCGACGGCCTCGCTGCACACCGAGCGGTTCTCGCCGCTGCCCGTGCGAAACGGCGAACCGTTCCGGATCCGATTGCGGCGCAGCGGCTTCGACGTCGAGGTCGCCGCCGACGAGTCCGCGCTCGGCGCGATCCGGCGGGTGCTGCCCGGCGTGGCCTACTCCTGTCAGCAGGGATTCTGCGGCACCTGCAAGACGCGGGTGCTCGCGGGCGCGGTGGACCACCGGGACCGGTCGCTGCTCGAATCCGAGCGCTCGGAGGCGATGCTGACCTGTGTCTCCCGGGCGCGTGACGGCGAACTGGAACTGGATCTGTGAACTCGGCGGGCAACGGCGCCCGGTCGCCACGCGTCACGACGTGGTGCGGCACATGCGGTTCGGCGTCGAGGTGGCCGAGGCGCGCTGGGACGACGCGGCCACGCGGTGGCGGCTGCGCACGAGTCGCGGTGACCGCACCGCGGATGTGCTGGTCTGCGCCGCCGGGCCGTTCAGCGAGGCGCGGATTCCGCGGGTGCCCGGTGCGGAGACCTTCGAAGGCACGCAGTTCCCTTCGCCGCACTCGATCGTCTCGCGGCTGGATCGCCGCACCCTGCCCGCCGAACGAGCGCTGCTGCGCCGGATGCCCGTCCTGGGCAGAGCGATTCGCGGTCTGTTCTACACCGGCAGCGAGGGATCCGGCCTGGTCGTTTTCGTGGACAAGCGGTTCCGGCATCCGTACCAGGCGCTCGGGAGGCAATCGGTCCGCGATCTATATGATCGAGGCGCAGGTGCGCTATATCGTCGATGCCGTGACCACCATGCGTGCGCAGCACATCCAGCGGATCGATGTGCGCGAGGAGGTGCAGCGCGCCTTCCTCGACGAGGTGACCGAGCGCAGCCGCGACACCGCCTGGCTGACCGGCGGCTGCCGCAGCTACCGCCAGACCGCCGACAGTGGCAACGCGGGCCTGTACCCGAACTGGGGCTTCGAGTATCAACGGCGCACAAGCCGATTCGAGCCGGAGTCCTACCGGCTGCGGGCCGGGTGAGCGCCGTGGTCGCCGACCTGCTGCGTCAACTGCTGTCCCCGCCCGCCGAGCATCGGTTCGACGTCCGTGACCGGGTCGTGGTGATCACCGGGGCGGGTACCGGCATCGGCCGGGCGCTCGCCGAAAAGCTCTACGCTTCCGGCGCTTCGGTGGCGCTGATCGATATCGATGAGGCCGCCGCCGCGGCCGTCGGGCGTTCCATGGGGGACCGCGCGCTGGTCGTGCGCGCGGACGTGTCCGACCGGATCGGGATGCGCGAGGCCGTGTCCCGGGTGCGCGAGCGGTTCGGCCGGATCGATGTCGTCGTGGCCAATGCCGGAGTGGTGCCCGAGCCCGCGACGATACGGACGATGAACCCCGGGGACTTCGATCGGGTCATCGGGATCAACGTGACCGGTGTGTTCAACACCGTGCACCCGGCGCTGGAGGACATCATCGCCGCGAAGGGGCACGTCGTGGTGGTCTCCTCCGCCGCGGCGTTCGCGCCCGGCATGGGTGGTTCGCCCTACATGGTGAGCAAAGCCGCGGTCGAGCAGTTCGGGCGGGCGCTGCGGGTGGAGCTGGCCGCCGTCGGGGCGACCGCGGGCGTGGCCTACTTCGGCATCGTCGACACCGCGATGACCCACGGCACCCTCGACCAGGACGAGCTGGGCGCCGACCTGGGCGCGTTGCTGCCGTGGCCGCTCAACGTGCGCATCACCGTGCGCGACGCGGCGGAATCCATCGCCGACGGCATCGCCCGCCGCGCGGCCCGCACCATCGCTCCGCCGCAGTGGGAGCCCTACGCGCTGCTGCGCGGCGTGATCAACGTGGTGCTGGACAGCAGGCTGGCGCGCGACCCGCGCGTGCACGATCTGATCCACCGGGTCGAGCGGCGCGTCGTCGACAGCCACCCCGTGACCCCGATACCGCGCTGACGCGCGGCGCTACGGCTCGGCGGGAAAGATCGTGGGCAGCGTCAAGGCGTACTCCAGATCGACCCGCGTGCCGAGCGTCGTGAGCAGCACCCGGATCATCGTCAAGCGTGCCGCCGCGACGGTTTCCGCGTCCGGTTCGGCGCCGGGCGCGGTGCCCGCGGAGATCCGGTAGACCACGTACTCGCACAGGTGCAGCGCGGCGTCCAGATCGAGCGGGCTCGGCACCGGACGGCCCAGTTCGGCGAACGTCTCGCGCACCAGGCCGCGGATGTCGTCGAGCGCGCGCTCCCGGTACGCCGAGACCGGCGAGCCGGGATCGTGCAGTTCGGCGAACAGCGGTCGCAGCATGGGGCCGTGCCCGCGCGCCCAATCCAAATAGGCGTCGATCAGCCGGATACCCAGCTCGACCGGCTCGTCGGTGCCGGTCAGCGCCGTGCGGATGCCGCCGACCAACCCCTCGTTCGAGGTGTCGAGCACCGCGAGCAGCGGTTCCTGCGCGTTGCCGAAGTAGCGGTAGAAGGTCGGCCGGGCCAGCCCCGCCTGCTCGATGATCTGCGCGACGCTCAGTCCGCGCGATCCGGTCCGGGCGAACACTTCCGCGGTCGCGAGCACGATCCGGGCGCGGACCTCTTCGGCCTGCTCCTGCGTCTGCGGCGGCCGCCCGCGCCGCGCGGTCGTGGACTCACCCGACATCGTGGCGCCTCACAACGCGGCCCCCGGAATTCCTGTGCGCCACGACGAACAGCTTGACACGAGGTGTGACATGAACATTAATCTAACACCACTGTTCATTTAATGGGGCACGCCTGCGGCGCGGCCCACCGTCCTCGAGAGGACCGCCCATGACGACCACCTCGCAGCCGGCCACCGCCGACGCGCTGCCTTCGTCGCTGGTGCAGCCGTTGCTGGCGCACGCCGTCGCGGGTGGCGCGCCCGCGGTCGAGGTGTTCGCTCCCGCGAACGGCGCGAAGATCGCCGACCTGCCGCAGTCCTCCACCGAGGACATCGAGACCGCGTTCGCCACCGCCCGGCAAGCGCAGCGCGAGTGGGCGCGGCGCTCGGTCCGGGAACGGGCCGCGGTGCTGCGCCGGTTCCACGACATCGTGCTCGCCGAGCAGGACGTCATCCTCGACATCGTGCAGACCGAGACGGGCAAGGCGCGGGCGCACGCCTTCGACGAGGTCGGCGACGTGGCCGTGAACGCCAGGTACTACGCGTCGGTGGCCTCCCGGTTGCTGGCCACCCGCAAACCGCGCGGTGTCCTTCCCGTGCTCACCCAGGTCGACGTGCGGCAACGGCCCAAAGGCGTGGTCGCGGTCATCTCGCCGTGGAACTACCCCCTGGCCCTGGCCGCCTCCGATGCGCTTCCGGCCCTGATCGCGGGCAACGCGGTGGTGGCGCGCCCGGACAACCAGACCGCGCTCACCGCGCTGTGGGCGATCGACGCCGCCGTCCGCGCCGGATTGCCGCGCGGGCTGTGGCAGGCGGTGCTCGGTCGCGGTTCGGTGATCGGCGGCGAGGTGATCGCCCGCGCCGACTACGTCGACTACACCGGCTCCAGCGCGACCGGACGGACCATCGCCCAGCAGGCGGGCGAGCGGTTGATCGGGTACTCGCTCGAACTCGGCGGCAAGAACCCGCTGCTTGTGCTCGCCGACGCGGACGTGTCGCGCGCCGCCAAGACCGCCATCCGGGCCTGCTTCGCCTCGGCCGGACAGCTGTGCGAGTCGATGGAACGGATCTACGTGCACGACAGCGTCTACGACCGCTTCGTGGCCGAGTTCGTCGGGCACGTCGAGGCCATCCGGCTCGGCGGCGGTCTGGACTACGACAGCGACATGGGCTCGCTGACCTTCCAGCGCCAACTCGACACGGTGGTCGCGCACGTGAACGACGCGGTGGCCAAGGGCGCCACGGTGCTGGCGGGCGGTCGGGCGCGCCCGGACCTCGGCCCGTACTTCTACGAGCCGACCGTGCTGGCCGGGGTGCGACCGGGCATGACGGTCCACCGGGAGGAGACCTTCGGCCCCGTGGTCTCGATCTACCGCGTGAGCAGTGACGACGAAGCCGTCGAACAGGCCAACGACACCGCCTACGGCCTCAACGCCAGCGTCTGGACGAAAGACATCGCCCGCGGCCGCGCGGTGGCGGCGCGGATCAACGCGGGATCGGTGAACGTCAACGAGGGCTTCATCGCCGCGTGGGGCAGCGCCGACGCGCCCTCGGGCGGACTCGGCATCTCCGGCACCGGACGCAGGCACGGTCCCGAGGGCCTGCTCAAGTACATCGACACGCAGACCATCGCGGTGCAGCGCATGCTGCCGATCGCGCCGCTGCCCGGCATGTCCGAAGCGGTATGGGCCAAAACGATGACGCTGTACTTCGGCGTCATGAAAACGCTTCGGCAGAAGTAACTCGCACGACTCACGGATCAGGAAGCAGTACGGATGAAACTGGACACGGTCGCGGGCAAGAGGGTCCTGGTGACGGGAGCCGCGATGGGCTTGGGCAAGCTGTTCGCCGAGCGCGCGGTGCGCGAAGGCGCCGCGGCGGTGGTGCTGTGGGACATCAACGAGGCCGCGCTGAAGGACACCGCCGCCGAACTGACCGGCCTCGGCGGCGCGATCCATCACCACGTGGTCGACGTGGCCTCGCCCGAGGCGATCACCGAGGCGGCGGCGACCGTTCGCGAGCAGGTCGGCGGCATCGACGTCCTGGTCAACAACGCGGGCATCGTGCGCGGCAACACCTACTTCTGGGAGACCGGCGACCGCGCCGACATCCACAAGACGATGGCGATCAACTCGCTCGCCCCGATGTACGTCACGCTGGAGTTCCTGCCCGCCATGGTCGCAGGCGCCACCGAGGCGCGGGTGCTCACCATCGCGTCCTCGGCGGGTCTGGTGTCCAATCCGCGCATGAGCGTGTACGCCGCGTCCAAGTGGGCGGCGCTGGGCTGGTCGGATTCGGTGCGCATCGAACTGGAACAGGCCGGCCACGACCACGTGAAGGTCACCACGATCTGCCCGACCTACATCAACACCGGAATGTTCCAAGGCGCCAAGGGCTTCCTGTTCACCCCGATCCTGGAACAGCACAAGGTGGTCGACACCGCGTGGCGCGAGATGAAGAACGGCACGCCGCTGGTCGTGCTGCCGTGGACCTCGCGCCTGAACAAGGCGATCTCCGGCCTGTTGCCGATCAAGCTGCGTGACCTGTTCCTCGACACGGTCGGCGTCTACCACTCGATGGACGAGTTCACCGGTCGCGAGAAGAAGTAGCAGGGGTCGATCCGGCGCTGTTGGCGCAGGCGGTATCCGGGCTCGCGAGGTCGAGCGGGAACGGCGCGTCGTTGTCAGCGTGAGCGGGTGCCGATGACCACGGTCGCGTACAGCTCTTCCGATTCCGCGACGCGTCCGTCGAGGCCGTGTTCGGCCAGGACGGCGAGGGCGAGCGGCGCCTGCTGCTCACTGCACTCCACGAGCAGATGACCGCCGGGCGACAGCCACTCGGCGGCCTCCGCCGCGACCCGGCGGAAGACGTCCAGCCCGTCCGGCCCGCCGTCGAGGGCGGTGCGCGGCTCGTGGTCGCGGGCCTCCGGCGGCATCCGCGCGATCATCTCCGACGGAACGTACGGGGTGTTGCAGAGCAGAATGTCGACGCAACCGCGCAATTCCTCCGGCAGCGGCTCGAAGAGATCCCCTTCGTAGACCGGCGCGCCTAGCGGCGTGAGGTTCGCGCGGGCGCACTCGACCGCGACCGGATCGATATCGGCGGCCGCCAGCGTGACCGGACGGCCCTCGGCGGCCGCGGTCGTAGCCGCCGCGAGGCCCAGCGCCCCGGAGCCGCAGCACAGATCGACCACCACCGGGTGCCCCCGCCGGGCGTGGATCAGCGCGACCGCTCGGTCGACGAGGAACGCGGTGCGTTGCCTCGGCACGAAGACGCCGGGGAACACCGCCACCCGCAGCCCGCGGAACTCCGCCCAGCCGAGCAGATGCTCCAGCGGACTGCCGGTGACACGCTGGTCGACGAGCGATTCGAGCGCCACACCCGTCTCCTCGGCGGCGGCCGTGAGCAGCCGCGCCTCGTCCTCGGCGAACACGCAGCCCGCCGCTCGGAGCCGGGCCACCACCTCGCTACTTCCGGCTGACCTCACGCGGCCATCCTGCCGCGCGCGGGGCTGATCCCGCCAACGGATTTCCCGGGCGATCGGGACCACGGGCGCGTCCGGAAGTCCCGATCGCCGGGCAGGTCAGCGCGCGGTGCTGAGCTGGAAGGTGCGGGTGGCGTCGAGATAGATGCCGCGCTGAGCCGGTCTACCGGGCGGCGGTAGCTGCGAGACCAGTTGTTCCAGCGAGGTCGTCGCCCCGACCACCCTGGTGCCCGCGACGATGAAATCGGCGACGGCACGACGGATGTGGTTGGGCGAGGTGACCACGATCGCGCTCGTCGCACCGACATCGCGCAGCAGCCTGGTGCTGAACAGAGCGTTCTGCACGGTCGAACCCGCGCGGCTCTCCACGTGGATACGCGCGGGCGGCACGCCGTGGCCGACCAGCCAGTGGCGCATGGCCTCGGCCTCGGTGATCCCGTTCTGCGGATTGCCGCCGGTGACGACGATCGGCGAGAGCGGTGCGGCGATCGACTGCAACCATGCCGCGGTGAGCCGGTTGACGAGTTCGGGGCGCAGCGCCCCGTCCGGCAGCAGACCGTAGCCGAGCACGACGATGCCGGTCTGCGGTCCCGCGAGCGCGGGCAGGGGATTCGGCAGGGTGCCCACCGCCGCGCGGATGGCGCCGAGCACATTGTCGGTGCCCTGCGCCAGCCTTGGATCCACCGCGTGCAACCGCGCCATGGCGTCCAGCAGCGCGGGCAGGTCACCGGCGTAGTCGGACCAGATCGCCTGCAGGGCGAGAGCTTCGGCGTCCGCGGGATCGGCGCCGATCAGGTTGCGCAGGTCGGCGCGGCCCGCGGCGTCGTCGCCGTCGGCGAAGTGGCGCTGGGCCGAGTTGTACAGGGCGCTCGTGTCCGGTGCGGCATGCGCGGGAACCCCGGCCGGGCCGATGAGCGCGCACGCGGCCAACGACGCCGCGACGAGCAATTTCCGATGCCTCGAGATCATCACTACAGTCGTCACCTTTCCGCTGCGGAACGGTTGGCACGTGCTAGCAGTTAGCTGGGGCAAGCACGGAATACGATACGGGCGAATTGCCCCGCTCTCCGGCAATTCGCGAAGGGGGCTGTTCGATGTCGTCACCGGCAGGAGAGATCGGTGAAACCATGGCCGGAAGACTGGACGCGGGTCTTGCTACGAATTTGCTCGATGCGACCCAGGCGGCGGAGGGATTCGTCCGGCCGCGCCCGTTAGGCTGTGTCAACGTGGATACCGTTTCGCTGTCCGGCAAGGAACTCGCCGCCGCCGTCAACGCCGATACCAAGGCCCGCGCCGCCGCGCTCACCGATGGCGGCGCCGCCCCGCGCCTGGCCCTGATCGTCGCGAACGACGACCCGGCCAGCGCCTGGTATGTCAACTCGCTCCGCAAGGCGGCCGAACGGCTCGGCATCACTTGCGACACGGTCGATCTCGGGCCGGAAGCCGGTGTCGCGCAGATCCGCGCCGAACTGACCGCGCGCGGCGAGGATGCCGCGACCGACGCGGTCATGCTGCAGACCCCGCTCCCGGCGGGTATCACGCTCGACGACGTGAGTTCGGCGATCGTCGCCGCCAAGGATGTCGACGGCGTGAGCCCGCTGTCGCTCGGCCTGCTCGCGGCCGGGCTGGACGGTTTCGTTCCGGCCACCTCCGAGGCCGTGGTCGAGCTGCTCGACCATCACCGCATCCCGCTCGCCGGTCGGCACGTCGCGGTCGTCGGCCGTTCGAACGTCGTCGGGAAGCCGCTGGCTCAGCTGCTGCTGGCGAAGGACGCGACCGTCACGGTGTGCCACTCCCGCACCGCCGACCTGGCCGCCGTGACCGCCGCCGCCGACGTGGTCGTCGCCGCGGCGGGCCGCATCGGCCTGATCTCGGGCAAGCACGTCCGCGAGGGCGCGGTGGTCATCGACGTCGGGACCAACGAGGCCCCCGACGGCAAGATCGTCGGCGATGTGGACGCGGACTCGGTGCGCGGCAGGGCCGCCGGGCTCAGCCCGGTTCCCGGCGGCGTCGGCCCGGTCACCACGGCCCTGCTCATGCGTCACGTCGTGATCGCGGCCGAATCGCGCTGAGCGAGCGCTGTTCGCGCACGCGCGCGATGGCGCGCATGACCGCGGCTGCCGGTTGCTCCGGTCTCCCGAGCTAGCCGGACAGGCCACTTGCTCGAGCGGTGCGCGACGAGCTTCTCAGGCGCGCGTGATGGCGCTGATGAGGGTGCGGTCGCCGTCTTTGGTGGTGGTGACCAGCTGCGGGTTGTAGGTGACCGGCTGCTGCCCGGGGCGATGCTCGGTGATCACCACGATGTATTGGCCCGCGAACGCTCCCGGCGTGATCGCCACGCAGTGGGCGGTGCCCGCCGGAATGGTGTCGATGCCGCGTTGGATGGCGTCGGCCGTCTGGACGGCGGCATCGGCGGTTGTGGTGGCGCGCACCTGCTCGCCGGACCTGGTCACGTAGTACGCGTGCTGGAAGGCGAAGATCACCGCGGGCCCGGAATCGAAGCCGCCCACGCCGTTGCCCTGGATCCGGTTGCCCACCCGCTCGGCGGGGCACTGGGCGACCGGCGCCGCCGGAGCGGTGGCCGGAGCGGACGGCGCGGGAGCGACGGCCTGCGGGTCGGAGCCACCGGTCCCGAACTGCATGTAGGCGGCGAAGGCCAGCGCGGCGAGACCGAGCGTGCCGAGCAGGGGCACCGCCAACCGCCGTCTCGCGGGCGGTGCGGGGGAGCGGTCGATCAGACCCGAGAATTGATCCTCGTACCGGTCCGGATCGGGCTCGGGTGCCTGCACGGGGACCGGCTGCTGCGCAGCCGCGGCCGGTTGATCCACCCACGCGGCCCACTCACCGCGATAGTCCTCGTCGCTCGCGGGCGCTTGTCCCGGCCCCCTGGTGCCGTACGGATTGCCGCGGTCATAGCCAGGTCGTGCGCTCATCTCCGGTCGATCCATTGCCCCGCCCTTCATCAGGTTCCCGCCAGGTTATCCGCATCGCCACGATGCGGGAACGCCTCGCCGGGTTCACAATTGAGCCGTCACCCCCCGCGGATGATTCTGCCCTTCGGCTGCTCGCGGATTCCCATCGGTGGCCTCCCCCGGCCATGGGGAACCGGAGGTCGGCGTCACTGCACGAGGGTCAGCCATTCGTGCCGCGGATAGTGGGCGGACATGTACGTCCGGAGTGTCGTGCGCTGGGCGTCGTCCAACTTCGGCCAGGTCCGCTCGAGATCCTCGCGATCCTTCGGTCTGGACTGCTTGACCTTGAAGATCAGGATCAGTTCGGGGTTGAGATACCGGATCCCGTCGGCGGCGATCCACGTCACCTCGTCCAGCGGGGCGACCATGGAACGATCGCGCCGGTTGACCCATGCCCCGTCCTGCCCGGGATTGAGCAGGAGATCGATCAGCCAGGGCGAGCGGGCATCGGCTCGCAGCCAGACCTGGTCGGCGCTGTCGGCCACGTCGGGGAAGCGGTCGTCGACCGGGCGGATGCCGTCGGGTCCCGCCGACCAGATATGCAGGCGGCCTCGTGCCGCGGTGCGCAGGGCGGGCAGATCGGCGCGGAACATCGCGACGTCGACGTCACTGTGCTCGCGCCGGGTTCCGGTGAACGCGTCGATCGCCCAGCCTCCGGCGACCCACCACGGCGCGGCGACGTCGCCGAGGATCTCGCCCACATCGGCCGGCGTGACGCGTGCCCATGGCCCCCAAAGATCGTGGAACGCTTCTTCTTCCGCGTCCCGCGGCGATGGAATCGGAAACTCGCGCACGCGGTGGCCCTCCCGTCGGGTATGTCCTCCGACGCTACCCGGAGGAGGGCGCCGCTCACCAGTGCGTGACGACCGGGTCGCCGATGCCGATCGTGTGGTAGACCCATTCGGCGTCGGCGGGGGAGAGGTTGATGCAACCGTGGCTGACGTTCGCATAGCCTTGCTGGTCCACCGACCATGGGGCCGAGTGGATGAAAACCCCGCCCCACGTGAGGCGTTCGGCGAACTCGCCGTTGATGACGTAGCCCTCCGGCGAACTCAGCGGAATGCCGATGGTGCGGGAGTCGAACACGATCCTGCGGAACTTCTCCAGCACGGGCCAAGTGCCGGTCGGCGTCTCGTACCCCGGCTTGCCCATGGAGGCGGGCATCGTCCGGACCACCGTGCCGCCCACGGTGACCGTGAACGTGTGCGCCGACATGTCGGCGTCGCCGAAAACGCCCGCGTTGGTGCGGAATTCCGTGCGCGTGCCGCCGACCGAGACGAGGATGGCGGCGTCGGCGGGCAGGAACCCGGTCGGCGTCCACACCACTTCGCGATCGTCGGTCCACGCGAAAGTGCCCGGCAGTGGCCGGGTGGTTCTGATATCGATGGATTGTTCCGTCTGCGCGCGGTCCGTGACAGGTGCGGCGAAACGAACGGTCACGGGATGAGCCACGCCCACCACCTGGCCGTTCGAGGGTCCGATCGCCGCCACCGCGGGCGTCGACGGCTTCGCGATCATCGCCGCTGCCGCCGCGCCCGACCCGAACGCGGCCAGCGCCACGATCACGGTCGCGAGGAACAGGTACCGAATGGCGCTCCTCATGGCGTCCACCCCTTCGAGATGGTGTGGTAGGCAAGGAACATTCTAGGCCCCCATGATCAACTCGGCCACGGATAGAACTGGTCCGCGGTCCGCTTCGATCGGGCACGCCCACCACAGACCGCGTACCCGGTCGAGAGCGGTCGAAACGGGGCTGCGCCCCGGAGGGCGATGATCCGTCAGCGGGAGGGGCCGACGGACAGCGGTTCCGGTTCGGCCGCCGCTCGCGCGTCGAACTCCGCTCGCGCGGCGAGGATTCGGTCCTGATGCTGCACAGCCCACACGCCCATGGCATGACTGATCGCGCCGATGCTGGTGCCGAGTTCGGTGAGCGAATACTCCACGCGCGGCGGCACCGTGGGATAGACCGCGCGGCGCACCAAACCCTCACGCTCCAGGTTGCGCAGCGTTCGGGTGAGCATCTTCTGGGTGATGCCGTCGAGGCGGCGGCGCAACTCGTTGAAGCGGATCGGCGCCCCCTGGTCACGCAGGACGCCCAGGACCAGCATCACCCACTTGTCGGCGAGGACGGCCAGGACCTCCCGTGCGGGGCAGTGGTGCAGGTAGCTCTCGACCAGACCGGCAGCTCCGGCCGGGTGACAAGCAGTATCCATCGGGTACCTCGATATCAGAAAGGTGCCTTCTATCGGAAAGGTACCAGGTGCGCGGAGAATCGGTGCATGCTCACGATCAGGCAGGACAGGTTCGGTGGCCCGGAAGTGCTCGAAGTGGCCGAAGTCGATCGGCCGCGGCCCGGCCCAGGCGAGGTGTTGGTGCGGGTCGCCGCGACCAGCGTCAACGCGGCCGACTGGAAAGTGCGCGCCGGACTGGTCGGAGGGCTCGGCGATCCACCGTTGACGCTGGGCCTCGACGTGTCGGGTGTCGTCGACGAACTCGGCCACGGCGTGGACGGGTTTGCGGTCGGAGATCCGGTGTACGGCATGGTGTTCGGCGGCGCCAACGCGGAGTACGCGGTGGCGCGGGCGCACACGCTGGCGCCGAAGCCGAGGAACATCGACCTGGTCCACGCCGCCGCACTGCCGACGGCGGCGCTGACCGCATGGCAGGCCCTGGCCGCGCTCGGCGCTGGACAGCGCGTGCTGGTGCACGCGGCCGCGGGCGGCGTCGGGCATCTGGCGGTGCAGATCGCCAAGCATCGCGGGGCGTTCGTGATCGGCACCGCGCGTACGGCCAACCACGGATACCTGCGCGGGCTCGGCGCCGACGAGGTGATCGATTACACCGCGGTCGATTTCGGGTCTGTGGCGCGCGATGTCGACATCGTGCTGGACCTGGTAGGCGGCGAGTACGGAACTCGCTCGCTGCGGGTGCTCCGTCCGCACGGCAGGCTGATCGATACCCAGGGTTCGGACGCGGAAGCCGACCCGCGCTACGAGCGTTTCCATGTCGAACCCGCCGGGGTGTCACTGCGAGAGATCACCACGATGGTCGAGCGCGGTTACCTGCGGGCGACGATCGACCGGGTACTCCCGCTCTCGGAAGCGGCGCGGGCGCACCGGCTCAGCGAATCCGGGCGAGTGCGCGGCAAGATCGTGCTGGTCGCCTGGAATCCGCCGGCCTGAGCGCCCCGAGTCGACCGTCGGCGCGAGCTATTTGCGAACAGCGTGCACGACGTCGGCGTGCAGTGCGTCGGCTCGCGCGGTGAGCTCGTCGATCCGCACCAGGACGGGAGCGAAACGGTCGCCCTCGGCGGCAGGCAGCGATGCCACGTTGATCTCGATATTGAGCTGCGAGGTGGTGGCGGCGGCACGGCACGCGGCGGCGGCCGCGCCGATGTCGGTGACGACGTTCGGGTTCCCGATCGGGAACAGCTCCGCGGCCAGCGACAACACCTCGTCGGCTTCGTCGACGACCGCGGCGGGCACGCGGGCGGCCTCGATCAGCGCGGCCTCGACCGCGGCGGCGCGGGCGGCGAGCTGCTCCGGTGTCTCCTTCGGCAGCCTGTAGGCGGCGCCGACGGCCGTGAACGCGGCGGCGTCGGCGTCGGCCAGCGCGAGCGCCCGCGCGCGGGCCTCGTCGGCGGCCTCGATGATCCGATCGACCACCGGGCGGTTCTCGGCGTCCTTGGCGCGCGTGGTGTAGCGCGCGACCATCGCCACCAGCGCGGCAGCCTGCGCGGCGTGCAACGCGGCCACCGCGCCACCGCCCGGTGCGGGGATCTTGGCGGCCAGATCGCTCAGGTACTGCGCGAGCGCGACCTCACCGAAGGACGGCGCAGTTTCCGTGGACGACGTGCTGGTCTGCGACACGAGGATGTTGCCTTTCGTTCTACGGTGAGGACCGGACTACCAGGAGAACGCTACCCCGTGGCGCCGATCGTTCGGCCGGGACCACGCCTTGCCCAGAGCGTTCACACGGTGGCCGGTGCGCGCCGGGACCCTACCCGCCGTTATGTTGAGTGCCATGCGGATCGGATTGAGCATCAACTACTCGGGGGGCTTCAAAGAGGCGGCCGCCGAAGTCGCCGACCTCGAGCGGGCGGGCCTGGATGTCGTGTTCGTGCCCGAGGCGTACTCGTTCGACGCCGTGAGCGCACTCGGCTACCTGGCCGCCAAGACCACCCACTTGCAGCTGGCCTCGGGCATCCTGCAGATCTACACCCGCACCCCCAGCCTGACCGCGATGACCGCGGCAGGTCTGGACTTCGTCTCCGACGGGCGCTTCCTGCTCGGGCTGGGCGCCTCGGGCCCGCAGGTGGTCGAGGGCTTCCACGGCGTGCCCTACGACGCGCCGATCGGCCGCACCAGGGAACTGGTGGAGATCTGCCGGAAGGTCTGGCGGCGCGAGCGCCTGGAATACCAGGGCAAGCACTACCGGATCCCGCTGCCCGCCGGGCAGGGCACCGGCCTCGGCAAGCCGCTCAAGCTGATCAACCACCCGGTGCGCGAGCGCGTCCCGGTGCTGCTGGCCGCGCTGGGTCCGAAGAACGTGGAACTGGCCGCCGAGATCGCCGAGGGCTGGCAGCCGATCTTCTTCCTGCCGGAGAAGGCGCGGCAGGTGTGGGGCGACTCGTTGGCCGCGGGTCTGGCCAAGCGGGACGCCGTCCTGGGCGATCTGGACGTCTACGCGGGTCCGGCGCTGGCCATCGGAGACAACGTCGAGCCGCTGCTGGAATTCGTGAAGCCGCATCTGGCGCTCTACATCGGCGGCATGGGCGCCAAGAGCAAGAACTTCTATCACACCCTTGCGACGAAGTACGGCTACGGCGCCGAGGCGGACCGCATCCAGGAGCTGTACCTGGCGGGGGAGAAGGAGGCCGCGGCCAAAGCGGTCCCGGACCAGCTGGTCCGGGACATCTCCCTGGTCGGACCGGCCGGCTACGTCAAGGAACGGGTCGCGGCCTTCAAAGAGGCGGGCGTCACGGTGTTGAACGTGGTCCCGATGGCGGCGACGGCCGCCGAACGCGTCAAGCTGGTCGAGCAGTTGCGCGAACTGGTGTGAGAAATGCCGCTGCCGCCGTCGGCGACGCGACGGCGGCAGCGGCTGGGGTCGTCATCTCTGCCGGAGCGCCGCCAAGGCGTCCTCCAGCGTCGAATGCAGCGCGAACACCTGATCCAGGCTGGTCATCTTCAGCTGGCGGCTGGTCGCCGGGCCCTCCGCGACGACCGCGATCGCGGTGGTCGCGCCCGCGCGCTGGTGGGCTGCCACGAGCGTCGCCATGCCTGCCGAGGCGAGGAAGCTGACCGCGGTGAGGTCGATGATCAAGGCCGCGGGTTTGCCGCTGAGAATGGCATCGATCGCGTTCTCCAGCGCTGGAGCAGTCGCCAGATCGACCTCGCCGGCTACCGTCAGCACCGTCGCGCCGTCGTGCGCCGCGACCGTGGTGGTCATCGTGTCCGCGAGGGGATACGCGTCTCCGGAAGTGTTGGTCACAACATCACAACACACAAATCGCGGCAGATTCGCAACCTTTGAGTGTTCATAGAGCTAACCATACCGCGTTCGCGGACCGGCTTTCCTGGGCGGCGGCTACGGCGGCAGGTCATCGACGCCCCTGTGCGAGCGGGTGGGCGCTCGAACCGTTCTACTCCGACAGCTGATCGTTGTGAGCGGCGTCAAGGGCTGGGTTCGTGGGCTTTCGGTTGATTCCACCGTCGGCATCCCGGTGGCGCGGCGTGTCTTGTGAGGCCGCAGGTGATCGGGTGTGCGGGTCGAGTGCGTTCCGGAGTTCGCGGAGCGCGAGCACGGCCCGTCGGCTGGAGCGCAAGAGTTCGGTCAGGGCGCCGGGAATCAGGGTGGCGGCCTGCACGATGAGGACGAGTGCGCCGATCGTGGCGAGGATTTGGGTGGTCACGGGGCAACCATCGGCGAGAATGGTCGTTCGGTGCATCCGGTGACCGGGCTCGCCCGAATGCTGCTGGCAGTCCGACCGCCACAACGCTTTGCGCCGAACGCACCGAACACCGAACAATGCGGCTCGACACAGGGGGTGGGAGATCACCGTCGATCCGGGCACGGTCACAACCCGTGCCGAACTTCGAGCAGCACTGCGACGTCTGCACGAACGCCGTGGCCTCAGCTACCACGATCTGGCCGCGGACTCGCAGGTGTCCAGCGCCACGTTGCACGACACCGTCAACGGCACGAGCTTCCCCCAGTGGAAGACCCTGCGCGAGATACTGCTCGCCTACGGCATCGCCGCGGACGCGCTGGAACCATGGCAACGAGCCCACGCACGGGCCGCAGCAGGCCAGGCGGCCACTCGACGCCGTACACGCACTGGATCGGGCGCCGATCGCGCTCTGGGACAACCGTTGGAGGAGGTTGCCGACCCGTTCGTCTTGGAGGTCCATCGCCCGATCACCGTCGGCTCCCGATCCGCCCTGCCGCCGCTTCCGCGATATGTGCCCCGCGACCACGACCGGAAGCTGGCGGAGGTCGTGCAGCGGGCGCGCGGCGGAGTGAGCGCGATGGCCATCCTGGTGGCAGGGTCCTCGACCGGGAAGACGCGGGCATTGTTCGAGGCGCTGGCGCCGCTGCGCGAAGCCGGTGGCTGGCGATTGTGGCATCCGTCCAGCCCGACCCGGCGAGAAGCGCTGACCGAACTGGGGCGATTGCGCCCGCGGACGGTGGTGTGGCTCAACGAAACCCAGGAATACCTCGGGGCCACAGCGGGAGGCGACGAACACGCCGCGGTCGCCCTGCGCGACCTGCTGGCCGACAGCGCGCGAGCGCCGGTGCTGATCGTGGGCACCCTCTGGCCGACTCATCTCGCGAACCTGTGCGCTGTCGCGGGATCGCAGGCACGATCGCTGGTGGAAGGCAGCGTGATCAAGGTTCCGGATTCCTTCACCGGCGCCGACCTGGAAGCCGTGCGTACCGCTGCTCAGGGTGATCCCCGCCTGACCATGGCGCTCAGGCGCGTCGACGACGGCCGGATCGGCCAGTATCTGGCCGGCGGTCCGGAGCTGGTACGCCGTTACGAACTCGAACTCACCTCGGCCGCACGGGCGATCGTGCAGGTCGCGATGGATGCCCGCCGCCTGGGCTACCGCAGCTCTTTGCCCCACGCCTTCCTCGAAACCGCGGCGCACGCCTATATGAGCGACCAGGACTGGGACGCCCTCGGCGACGACTGGTTCGAACGAGCACTCACCGAGACCAGCCGAGATTGCCGCGGAGCCCGCGGACCACTGACCCGGATCCGGCCCGCCCGGCCCTCTCCCGCGCCCGTACACCTGTCCACGAGAACCTCGTCGGCGGCAGCGGCCCGTTCTACCAGCTCGCCGACTACCTCGAGCAGCACGGCCGCGCCACTCGCGCCGCGGACATCCCCCCGATCGCGTTCTGGGAAGCCGGCGCCACCCACGCCCACCCGCACGACCTGGCGACACTCGGGCGAGCCGCCCGGGACCGGGGCCTGTACCGCGACGCCGCCCAACTGTGGAAGAACGCCACCCACCACGGCGACATCGACGCCGCCGCAGAACTGTTCAGCACAGTCCGAGCCGTGCACGCTCACGAACAGCGACCAGCAATCTGGGCCGTCACCGAAGTCGCCGTCGAAGACGCGATCGGCGTAGCCCACCTGATGCGCCAATTGCGGGCAGCACGACTGATCGGCCCACTCGAAACCCTCGCGGCTCGAGCCGCCATCACAACGATCCTCCACCGCGCGTCTGCCGTGACGGTACTGCTGAACGAGTTGCGAGAATCGCGACTGACCGGCCACCTCGAAACCATCGCGACCCGCGCCGCCGCCGAAGTCGCCCTCGACCACACGAACCACGTGAGGCAGCTGTTGGACGCGCTGCGGGCAGCGGGGCTGACCAGCCAATACGAAACGCTGGCGAGCCGCGCCGCCGCCGAGGCCCCCTTCGATGACATGTTCGGCGTAGTCCGGCTGCTGGAAGGACTGCGGGCAGCAGGACTGACCAGCCGATACGAGACCCTGGCGGCCCGCGCCGCAGCCGAAGCGGCCCTCGACGACACCGTCGGAGTGCGCGGGCTGCTTCAGGAACTGCGGGCAGCTGGACTCACCGGCCGATACGACATCCTCGCGACCCGCGCCGTCACCGAAGCGGCCCTCACCAGCACCATCGGCGTGCGAGTGCTGCTGGAAGAATTGCGGGTGGCTGGCCGGACCGGCCATTACGAAGCTCTCGCGACTCGCGCGGTCACCGAAGCGGCCCTCGGTGACACGGCCGAGGTGGGCTGGTTGCTGAGGGAATTGCGAGCGGCAGGCCGGACCAGCCACCTCGAAGCCATCGCGACGCGCGCGGTCACCGAAGCCGCGCTCGGCAACGCTTACGGTGCCGCCCTGCTGCTGTGGGCATTGCGGGAAGCGGGGCTGACCGGCCAATTCGAAACTCTCGCTACTCGCGCCGTCACCGAAGTGCCTCTCGGCGGTATGAACGGCGTGAGCGTGGATCTGCTGCGGGAGTTGCGGGGCGCGGGACTCACCGGCCCACTCGAAACCCTGACGACCCGGGCCGTCGCCGAAGCGGCGCTCGGTGACACGCGCGGCGTAGCAAGCCTTCTGAGGGCATTGCGGAGAGCAGGACTGACCGATCAGCTCGAAGCAGTCGCTACCCGCGCCGTCACCGACGCCGCCCTCGGCGACACCTTCGGCGTCGGCGCCCTCGCAGAAGAGTTGTGGGAGGCACGATTGACCGGCCAACTCGACACCCTCGCGGCTCGCGCCGTCACCGAAGTGACGCTCGATGACACAGGCCGCGTGAGCGGGCTGCTGAGGACACTGAAGGCAGCGGGACGAACAGATCTACTTCGAATCCTCGCGGCCCGATCACCCGCAACCGAAGCGACCCTCGGCAACGCGATCGCCGTGATCATTTTGCTGAACGGGCTACAGGCCGCAGGACTGATCGACCAGATCGAAACCCTCGCGACCCGCGCCGCCATCGAAATACCCCTCGACAACCCCGTCGGCGTGAGCGAACTCCTGAAGGAATTGCGGTCAGCGGGACTCACCGGCCAATTCAAAGCTCTCGCAACCCGCGCCGCCACCGAAATGCCCCTCAACGACAGGCACGGTGTCGGCGAGCTACTGCAGCGATTGCGGTCAGCTGAGCTGACCGACCAGCTCGAAACCCTGATCGCCCGCCTCCCAGCCGCCGGAATGTTCCCGCTACTACTCGATACGACCGAGCATCCGGGTGACTTCCGATACGGACGAGAACCCGATGGCGAGCCCACCGCTGCGTGGACCTGGGACGACTTGGCGTGATCGCCGTGATCGCCGTGACCACCGGCGCATGCGGCTCAGTGCGCCGCCGCGCGATCGCGGACCGGCGGCGGTGTGCTGGGCAGACCAGGTGGTGATTGTCAGATGTTCAGTGGAGCGGTGGGTGGGAACATGACCGGCAATTCGGTCAGCGCCCGGTGGAAGGGGCCCGGTCGCCAGTTGGGTGTCCGATTCGGGAGGTTCGGGGTGATCTCCGGCAGCGCGTCGAGGAGTTGGTCGATGGCCTCTTGCGCGATCAGGTAGGCCAGGGACCGCGCTGGGCAGGCGTGCGGGCCGAGGCCCCAGGCCAGGTGGGAGCGGTTGCCGGTCAGGTCTCCGGTGCGGATCGCGGGATCGTTGTTGCAGGCGGCCATGCTGATGACGACGGGTTGGTGGGCGGGCAGCCAGACGTCATCGATGAGGATCGGATGGCGGGGGTAGGTGATCAGCAGGTTCGCCAGTGGCGGGTCGTTGAACAGGACCTCGTCGAGCGCGTCGCGGGAGGACAGGTTTCCGCCCAGGTAGCTGTCACCGAAGCGCTCGTCGGTGAGGATCAGCAGGAGGGTGTTGGCGATCAGGTTCAGCTGGAATTCGATCCCGGTGCCGTAGACCTGTGACACGTGGTGGGAGGCCTCTACGTCATCCAGCCGGGCGGGATGCTGGAGCAGTACCGAGGTGATGTCGTGTTGCGGTTCGGCGCGTTTGAGCGCCACCAATTTCATCAGGGCCTCGCCGAGCATCTGGTTGCCCTTCTCGGCGTCGACACCCTCGAGGAGGGCGGCCGTACCGGCGGCGACCTGCTCGCCGATCTCCGGTGGGCAGCCGAGCAGATAGTTCACGACTTCGAACACCAGGGGGAACACGTACTGGCGGATCAGGTCGGCGGACCCGTCCCGGCAGAACGAGTTGATCAGCGGGACGGCGAGTCCCTCCACGACGGAGTGGAGGGCATACAGATCGACCTCATCGATGCTCGCGGTGATCGCCCCTCGGTAGCGGGTGAAGTCCGGCCCGGTGCTGCGGCTGGCCATGGGCCGCCACTCCAGGAGCGGCAGAATGGGGCAGTCGGCTGGAATGTTCTTCTGCCAGGCGCGCGGGTCCGCGGGAAAATGTTCGGGATCATTGAGGATCCGCACTGCGGTGCCATAGCCGATCACCAGCGTGGCGGGTACGCCGGGCGCCAGCTCGACCGGAGCCAAAGACCCGTAGCGCCGGCGCATTTCGCGGTAGGCCCGGTGCGGATCGGCCGCGAACTCGGGCGAATACATGGGCATCCGGGTGACGTCGGAATCGATCGGCGACCCGTGCGCGACCGGGCACGAACGATCCGAAAGCTGAGATTGCGGCGTACTCAAAGAGCGAACTCCAAACTGATTGGCATGTGTACCTGACTGCTGGATCACCGCTCCCTGCTCGGACACCGCATCGGAGCGAGTTGCCGGGTCTGCGCCGGAACCGGTCGATGGTATAGCGCACGAGGACGGTGATCGTCAGCGCACACGAAATAAGCTCCGCGGCTTGTTCGCCGGTGCACGAGGCGGCCGGACTGTCGTCCGGCCGCGAGGCGACGATGGTTAGCCGAAGGAATCCGTGTCAGACACCGAGGGCGTCGAGCGAATCGTGATCATCGATGGCCGTGGTGATCCGCTTCAACAGCGTCAGGCAGGTCTCCACGGGCTGCATCTTGGGCTGATACGCCGCCCTGCCGATCGTGAACGCCCAAGCCGCGTAGGCGAACATGGACTGCTGCCGGTACGCCAGCCAGGCGTCGTCGAAGGACGGGGCCTGGCCGCCGAGGGCGCCGAGCTCGTCCAGGTAAGCCGCCAGCAGTTCGCGGTCCCACGCCCGCCGGTCCTCGGGCTCGCATCCCGAGTTGACGGTGTAGGCGAAGTCGTGGGCCCAGCCTCCCCGCATCACTACCTGCCAGTCGACGAAACCCATTCGCCCCGCGCCGGTCCGGTAGGTCTGGCCGATGTGCGGGTCACCGTGCAGCAAGGTCTGGGGCATCTCGTTCGTCGCCATGTCGATCGCTCGCTCGACACCGGCCCACAGCCGTTCGGCCTGGCCGTGCAGGGCTTCGGGAACCACTTCCCGCGCCCGGCGCAGACCGACCTCGCAACGCTTCTTCATGTCGATGGCGGCAAGGTACGCCTGGAGCGCCTCGGTCGTGGTCTTGAGGTCGGTGATGGACGGGTGGTTCCAGAAAGTGCCGTGCAGCCGGGCGAGATTGCGCACCAGATCCTCGATCTGGTCGCGGGCGACCGGTGCGTTCGGCTCGATGAACCGCGCGCCGCGGGTCGAGGCGACATCCTCCATCAGAGCGATCGATCGCCAGGAGGCCGCGTCGGCGGCGCCCCAGTAGCCGAACGGAGCCTCGATGTCGACCCGGGGACGGAAGTCCCGGAAGAAGCGGGTCTCGCCGTCGATCATCTTGCCGCCACCGAGCAGAATGCGTTGGGCGAAGGCGGTCGTGGTCTTGGCGAAGAGATCGGTCGGCAACTCCGCCTGCTTGCCCGCCTCGTTGTACTGCACGCGAATCGCGAGGCGGGTGGACGTTCCGCGGCTGCCGTCGGCGGTCTCGAACGAGACCACCTCGGCCTCGGGTACGTCGCGGCACAGGACAGCCGTCAGCCACTGCGGGGTGACAGTCTCACCGGATACCGGGACATCCTCGACACGCCGGGCTTTCGGCCGAAATATGGTCTCGCCCAGGATGTGGGCGCCAACCGTGACAGACCGTCCGAGCAACCAGAGCTTGTGGTTCATACGTTTGCCTCGATTCGGAGTACGACATGACCGCCCGAGCAACCGGATCGCCAGCGCGCGGGTCCGCAGGACAGTAACCCACACACTCGAAAATGTTGTATCGCTACGAGTTTGCGATGCCGTGCCGTGATCGTCGCCACCGCTCTATCGCGCGCCCGATGTCGGTCGCGGGTGGCTCGTGGTAGAGCCACTCCCGTGCGAGGCGATGCCAATTGTTGGTGACGTGCAGCTGGCCGAGCGCGGCGAAGGTGAACAGGTCCGCGCGGCGCGAGAAGACATGTTCGGCCGGGAGCAGTTGGTGGCGCATACCTCTGAACTCGGTGACCCGGGGGTCGACGGCGAGTACGACTGCGCCGGTGGCGATCTCGGGGGTGATGGTGATCTCCTCGTCGAGCAGATGCCATCCCGCGGCAGCCCACACGTATTGCAGGCATTCCTCTTCGGTGACGCCCGCGTCCGGGTCGATGATGCCGCGTCCGACCCAGGCGTCGTACAGGTCTCGGGCGCGGTGTTCACCGGCGGCCCGCAGGCACGCGCGCTCGAAGTCGACGTGCACGGGGTCCATGTGGTCGTAGAGCCCGAAATCGACGAACGCCAGCCGGCCGTCGGCCGCGAGCAGGATGTTGCCAGGATGCGGGTCACCGCAGAATTCGTTGTCGCTGAACAGCGCGCTGATGTAGAAGCGGTAGATCAGCTCACCGAGGCGATCGCGTTCGGCCGCGGGCAGCGCCCGGATCTGCCGGAAGTCGCTGCCTTCGACGAACTCCGTGACGAGAACCTTGCGCGTGCAATGCTCCTCGATGCTGTCGGGGACGGTGACGAAGGGATGGTCGCGGTAGCGCATCGCCACCCGGTGCTGGGTCCGGGCTTCGCGTGGGTAGTCGAGTTCGTTGCCGATGTTGCGGGCGATCTCGTCCAGCACGGCGGTGTCGGCGGCGCTCGGCAGGACGGATTTCCACAGCTTGCCGATCAGTTCCAGATTGCGCATGTCCGCGTGGATCGCCGCGTCCACCCCCGGGTACTGCACCTTGACCGCGACGGTGCGTCCGTCGCGCAACCGCGCCCGATACACCTGCCCGATCGACGCCGCGGCGATCGGTGTCTCGTCGAAGTCGGCGAATATTCGCGCCAACGGCCCGAGGTCGTCCTCGATGACCTTCCGCATCGCGGCGAACGGCACCGCGGGCGCGCGATCACGCAGTTCGGCGAGCTTGGTCCGGAACAGTTCACGGTGCGATTCCGGCACGAGGTCGACCTCGAGCACCGACAACATCTGCCCCAGCTTCATCGCCGCGCCCTTCATGCCGCCGAGCACCGTGACGAGCTGCTGCGCCGTCTGCAGCGCCGAGCGCTCGGCGAGAACGCGCCGGGCTTCCTCGGTTCTGCCGATCATCGACAACCGGGTCCCGACACCGCGTACGGCCTGCCCGGCCGCCAGGCCACCGAGGCGGCCGCTTCGGGTCAGCCGCCCTTTGGGTACCCGTCCGGGCATCGCGTGCACCTCCATGCGCATCCGTGCCGCGGATGCCGCACGTCCAGTATTTCTCGCATCCCGACCGCGGCTTGTCGACCACGCCGCCGTCGGGCCGGACACCGCCGCTCAGGCCGGGCGGCGGGTGCCGGCCGGTATCGCGCTCGGGATGTCGCCTGCGGCCGAGGCGACGAGCGCCGAGCGCAGGTACCACAGCCCTCTGCCGTCCGCGGGGTCGAGGCCGGTGAGCTGCGCGATCCGCCGCAGCCGGTAATCGACCGTGTTCGGATGAACGTGCAGTCGCCGGGCCGTGCGCAGGCGGTGCATGCCCGTGTCGAGATGGGTCCGCAGTGTTTCCAACAGCTCCGGATGGTCCAGCAGCGGGGCGAGGTGTGTGCGGAGTCGGTCTCGTCCGACCCCCGGACGGGTCAGTTGATAGTGCAGCGCCAGCTCGGGGAACCGGTACAGCCCTGGTCCGCGCCCCAGCTGCTGCACCGTGTCCAGCAGCTCGTGCGCTTGCCCGGCGGCGGCGGAGACGTCGTCGGGAGCCGCGGACACGACGGTGGCGGTGACCGGCACTTGCGCCGCATCGGACAGTGTCTCGACGACCTCGTCGAGGCCGGAGGCGGGGGGAGGGGTGCACGGGATGAGCACGGTTCCCCCGTCGACCGACAGCAGCGACAGCGCCCGATCGTCGAACAGGACCGCGAGGGCGGCTTGGAGGCGGCGCAGCTTCCGCCGCGCGACGACCTGCCTGTCGAGCCGGGGATGGCTTTCGTCGGGATGCGCGGGCACGGCGAGAGCGAGCACGAAATACTCGTCGGCGAGGGGTATTCCGCATTCACGGGCCATCGCGGAGGTCGCGTGCCCACCCAGCAGCGCCGAGGTCAAAGTGTGCACGGCGGTGTGGTGTTCGGCGGCGATGGCCTTGTATTCGCGGACGTAGGCCTTACCCACAGTCGCCGACAGCAGACTCGACAGCTCCACTACGGTGGCGGCGCCGGTGGCGATGTCGACGGGATGCGTGGAACCTCGGTCGGTGAACAGCAGGTCAAGCCCGAATTTGAACCCCACGTGAACCGCGTGCAGGACAGCCTCGACCGGGATCCCCTCGCGCGCCCACCGCGCTGCCGCGGCCTGCAAGCAATCGATGCGATCCGGCACGGCATGCCCGTCCAATCGGTGGATCGCCCACTGCAGGCACGCTCGGACCACCTCGGTGACGTCGGTGCCGACCGCGCCGCCCGGCAGCGTCCGGCAGGGCGCCGCCGCGTCGACGACGTGCGCGACCACTTCGCGCGCCAGCCTGTGCACATCGTGCGGAGGCCGGGTGGTCGGCTGCCCCTCCGGTTCGACAGCGGGATGGGCGATGCTTTCGATCATCACGTGGGACCTCCTCGTCACCGCACAACGGCGGCCACGTCCAAACTCGAACCGGCCCCCCGAGAACAACCGGGCGGCGCCTGGGCGTCACGCGTTGTTCACTCCGTCATCAACGGTAATCCGAGTCCTCTATCAGCTACTACTCCGTTTTGGGCAAGTCGTTCTGCGACCACGAAACCACCTGTTGACCAGCAGTAACAGGGCGCGTAACACCGAAATCGGGGAGTATTTCGGCGCCGAAACCTGGTGAGGTGCTCACTTCTTCGCGCCATACCGATCACCGGACGGGCACTGGCCGGCTTCGCCTGATCGGCGGGGAAGTGTGGCGTCCTCGTCGGCATCCGGCCGTGCGGTTCACGGGCGACGGCAGGTGGCATGGCTGCCGTGCCATGCCACGCATCTCATACGGCGTTGGCCTCGGCTTCGGCCGCTATCCACGCGCCGATCATCCTTGCGGTCATATCGATCGCCTCCGCGCGTGCCCGGCTGTCGACATCGAGGGCTGACGCGCGCAGGACGGCCGCGAAGCCGGTATTGATGAAGACGAACGTCATCACGTCGTACTCGTGATCGTCGCCCGGGCCGAGAACCTGGATCAACATCACCTTGACCAGCAGACGTAGGCGCGGCTCGAACTCCGGGATGCCGCTGCTGTAGAACTGCACTCCGCCGACCAGCGCACGGACCAATTGCGCGTTCGCGACCAGTTCGGCGGTGATCACCTGCAGGATGTCGGTGATGATCTGCTGGATCGGTTTCTCCGACAGATTGAACACCTGCTGTGTGAAGCGGCGCTCGATGGTCTCGAGCAACCGCTCGAGCAACTCCTCGACCAGGACCGCGCGATCCGCGAAGTACCGGTAGACCGTGCCGATGCTGACCCCGGCCTCCACCGCGATCCGGTTGGTCGAGGTTTCGGCGATGCCACGCTCTCCGAACAACCGCGCCGCCGTGTCCAGGATGTGCTCCCTGGTCGCCTTCGCGCGCTCCTGCCTCGGACGGCGGCGCTGACCGACAGCCTTCGGCGGCATCACGCACTCCCGCTGGTCAATGAAAATGAGCGACGCTCATCTTACGAGCACATGTGCCGCCACCGAAGCGAAATCCCGAGGTCGAGCCGGACTTCGGGAACGAGAGCGGTGGTGTGCCCGTCTCACGGCTGGTGCAGCGTCGCGGCCAGTGTCGCCAGGTCCTGGTGGATCGGTCGTCCGTGACCGGGCACCAGGATCCGCGCCTGCTGGCCGGTGAGGGCGTGAGCGCTGGCGAGGGTTCCGGTCGCGTTGTGATTGAACACTTTCGGTAACAGTTGCGGTCCGGTGTGGCGCGAGAGGGGATGACCGGTGACCAAGGCGTCGCCGGAGAACAGGACTCCTTCGGAGGGCATGAGGTAGGCGGTGTGCCCGTCGGTGTGGCCGGGCGTCGGGACGGCGACGAAGCCGCCGGGTAACGCGGCCAGGGTGGCGTCGTCACCCGTGGTGGCCGACGGAATGCTGGTACCGATATGGCCGCGGACCGCTCGTAAGGTCTGGATCACCCAGCGGGCGCCGCGGCGGGTGAGCAGTTGCCCGGCCATTTGCGCCGGCGTGATCTGTTGCAGGTATTCGCGTTTGGCGTGCCTGACTTCCTCCGCGCCGGTGTAGACGGGCATCCCGACCTGTTCGACAAGGGTGGGGATGGCGCCGATGTGATCGAGATGCGCGTGGGTCAGCAGCACAGCGGCGATATCGGCGAGCTCGTGTCCGATCTGACGCACGGAACTCAGCACGGCCTCGGTGTCGGCGGGATATCCGGCGTCGACGACCGTGACGCCGGAACCGTCGCTCACCAGTGCCCAGTTGACGTTCGTGCCGGCGACGACGTAGACGGAATCGGATACCTGGTCGATGTTCAAGCGCTTGTCCTCACTGCTGGATTCGATGGTGTGGGCCGAACGCCCCGTCTCAGGCCCATAGACGACTCGTCGTGGTTATTCCACCCGAAGCTGGCAATACGGTTCGTGAGAGGTGAGGATCATGAGTCTATTTCGAAGTGCTGATAGGTATCGATGGCGTCGTACCGGGGGAGCGGGCCGCAGGCCGTGGCGCGGCGGTTACGGCAGCCGGTGGCGGAGCCGGTACGGCGCCGGTTGGCGCCGGCGAGGCAGTCGAGGGCCGCGCGGACATGCGCGAACCGGCGGGCTGGCAGGGGCCGCGCGATTCGGTTTCATCGCGCGCGGAATCGCCTACATCGTCATCGGTATTCTCGCGTTCATGCTGGCTGTCGGCACCGCGCAACACGAGCCGAGCGCGGGCGGAGCGCTCGCCGCCCTGGCCGGTAAGCCGCTGGGTTACCTCCTGCTCTGGATTCTGGCGCTCGGATTCGCCGGCCTGGCCGCTTGGCGGCTGGCGCAGGCCGCTTCCGCGCCCGCGGCCGGCGCGAACGGACTTCGGTTGCGCGCCTTGGCACTCGGTCTCGCCTACGCCGTAGCGTTCTTCGTCATCCTTCGGTTCGTCGTCGACGGCCGGACGCCGCCGCCCGGTGACGCCGTCGCCCGCGATGTGACCGCCCGCATTCTCGGCTGGGACGGCGGACAGGTGGTCGTCCTCTTGATCGGCCTTGCCCTTCTCGCTCTGGGTGTCCTGATCACTTTGCGGGGACTTCGTCTCGCCTTCGTCGATGACCTGCGCATGGGCTGGATGACCCAGGCGTCGCGGGAGAGCGTGATCTGGTTGGGCCGGTTCGGTTACCTGGCGCGTGGCGTGATCGTGGTGGGCATCGGACTGGCCACAGTGGTGGCGGCCGCGAACTACGAACCGGCCGACGCCAAAGGAGTCGACGCCGTACTGCACGACTTCGCCGACAGCGCTTTGGGGCCGTGGCTGCTCATCGTGGTGTCCCTCGGCCTGATGGCGTTCGGCGTCCTGTCGTTCCTCCAAGCGAAATACCGGCGGACCTACGGAGGCGTACCGGTGTGAATCGGCGGGTGCCGCTTCCGCTCTGCCGCGCCGGGGGCGGCACCCTCCCTTGGGTAGGCGGCCGACTCGAAGCAGCCTCTATCTCTGATAGCTTCCGGCCCGTGAGCAAGATTCCGACAGTGGCGCAAGAGTCTCGATTCTGGGGCCTTATCGAGTCGGCGTGGGAACGGGTCGGCGCCGAGCCGAACACGCTGCGCAAAGCCTTGATCGACCGGCGGAGCGACGATTCGGCGTACGCCATCGACAAGCATTTGGACGACTTTGTCGGCCATTTGCGCGTCCTGAGCGAACGACTGTCGGGCGAGGAGTTGACCGCGCTGGACCGGGTGCTGGAGCGAAAGCTGTTCGACCTCGACCGTTCCGACATCCAGGAAGTGACGGACGGCTCGGATGACGGCTTCTTGTACTGTCGCGGTTTCATCGTCGCGATGGGCCGAGACTTCTTCGAGGCCGTGGCAGCCGACCCGGAGGTGGCCGTACTCGACGCGGAGTGCGAGGCGATGTGCTACTTCTTCGCGCACCTGCACCAGGAGCGGTTCGGCGTCTTTCCGGACACCGGTTCCGGCATCTCGCGTGAGACGGCCACCAATCCGGACGGTTGGGCCTGATTCGGCCGAAATCATCGGTTCTCCGCCCGGCATATCGGCCGGGCCGTCGCGTCACCGGCCCGACGCGCTGGGTTCCGGCGACCGGTCACCCTCGGTCGCCGGTACCGCGGCGGTAACCCGCCGCCTTCTCAGTCGTGGGTCGGTTCGACCGGTGGCAAGTGCTCGGGCAAGTGGCCGGTCGCCATGAAGACGGTGCGCCTGCCGACTTCGACGGCGTGGTCGGCGAATCGCTCGTAGTAGCGGCCGAGCAGGGTGAGATCGACCGCGGCGGCAGTGCCACCGGTCCAGTCGTCGGCGAGTATCGCTGCCAGCAGTCGCTGATGCAGGTGGTCCATGGTGTCGTCCTGGGCGTCGAGCTGGGCGGCATCGTGGGGGTCGCCGGAGGTCAGCACCGCTGCGGCGCCGGTGGCCATGGCAGTGGCCGCCGCACCCATGCTGGACACGAGCGGGCGCACCGTTTCCGGGACCGCGTGCTCCGGATGACGGCGGCGCGCGACATTGGCGATGTGTTCGGCCAGCGCGGCCATCCGGACCAGATCGCCGACGAGCTGGATGGCGGTGACCACCCGCCGCAGCTCGCCGGCCACCGGCGCCTCCAATGCCAGCAGGCTCACCGCCGTGTGCTCACAGTCCTCGCGCATGGCGTCGATCTCGTGGCAGATATCGATCGCCTGTTCGGACAGCTCCAGATCGGCGCCGAGCAGCGCGTTGGTGGCGGCGGCGATCGCGTTGCGGTTGCGCAGACACATCGCCTGTAATCGCTCGGCGAGCTGATCGAGGTTCTCGTGGAAGCGAGTCCGCATCCTCTCATCCTCCACCAGCGCGTCAAGCCCTGCCCGGTCGGCGTCGAGCCGCGCGTCGTCGCGAGGCGCTCGCCCACACCGGCGGAAAGCGGCCTCAGGGCCGGAAGACCGAGCGGATGCAGCCTTCTTCTTTGTTCTTGAAGATGTCGTAGCCGTGCACCGCGTCTTCGAGCGGCATGTCGTGGGTGATGAGGTACGAGGGGTCGAGGTCACCTTGCTGGATGTAATCGAACATCCGGGGCACGTACCGCTGACCATATTGCTGGGCGGTGCGAATGGTGAGGCCCTTGTTGGTCACGACGCCCATGGGAAACTTGTCGGTCAGCCCGTAGATGCCGAGCACCGCGACGACGCCGCCTTTCCGGCACGCGAGAATCGCTTCGCGCAGCGGTGTCGCGCGGTCGGATTCGAGGCGGAGCAACTGTTTGGCGCGATCGTAGATCTGCTGGAGTCCGGTGCCGTGTCCTTCCATCCCGACCGCGTCGATGCAGGCGTCCGGACCGCGGCCGCCGGTGCTCTCGCGCAGGCTCTCCTGGACGCTGTCGACAGCGGTGTAGTCGATCGTCTCGGCGTCGAACTGCTCGCTCGCCATCCGCAGTCGCTCGGGATACCGATCGATGACGATGACCCGATCGGCGCCGAGAAGCCGAGCGGTGTGCCCCGCCATCAGTCCGACGCCGCCGCTGCCCCACACCGCGACGGTGTCCCCGGGATGGATGTCGCAGAATTCGGCGCCCATCAGCCCGGTGGGCACGGCATCGGACATGAAGAGGGCCTGCTCGTCGGTGATCCCTTCCGGTATCCGGAAGCAATTGACGTCACCGAAGGGAACGCGGACATACTGCGCGTGGGATCCCTGGTAGCCGCCGAAGGGGTGGGTGTACCCGTAGATTCCGCCGGTCGGATAACCGAAAACAGGTTGTTGCAGTGCGCCGTTCGGATTGGTGGTATCGCACAGGGAATACAGTTCGTGGTCGCAGTACCAGCACGATGCGCACCCGATGAAAGACGGGACGACAACGCGGTCGCCCACCTTCGTGGAGGTGACCTCGGCTCCGGCTTCGACCACCTCACCCATGAACTCGTGTCCGAAAACGTCGCCTTCCCGCATCCCCGGCAGATAGCCGTCGATGAAGTGCAGGTCGGACCCGCACGTCGTGGTCAGACGGACCCGCACGATGACATCGTGCGGATTGACCAGGACGGGGTCGGGGACGGTCTCCACGGCGAGGTCGTTGACGCCGTTCCAGCAGAGCGCGTGCATGTCTCCTCCTGTTCACCGAGCGGAATCGCGAGCGCTCGGATTGTGGGCCAGGGTGGGCATTTCGCCGGTCTGCAGCCGGGCACGGGCCCGGTAGAGGGCGGTGAAGGTCGCCGCGCCGGTCAGGACGTCCGGTAGCGGCGTCCGCGCCCGCATCGTCACTTCGGTGCCGAGGTCACGCGGCGCGTCCCGGAAGCGCAATTCCAGCTCCAAGCCCGGCGCGGACGAGGTGTCGTCGTCCGTCGAACCGACGAACCGCAAACGTCCCTCCTCCTCGTCGTGCAGCGTGGTCTTCCAGGTCGTGCGTCCGTCGGCGCCCGAATGCAACGTCCACTCGTAGCTCGACGGACCGGTGGATCGGACCTCGGCGACATCGCCCAGGACCTCGGACAGGTTCGCCGGATCGCGCCAGAATCGCTCCACCTCGGCTCGGGGGCGGGCGATGGTCACGGTTTGACTGCTCGA
Source organism: Nocardia barduliensis (assembly GCF_013315795.1). GTDB lineage: Bacteria > Actinomycetota > Actinomycetes > Mycobacteriales > Mycobacteriaceae > Nocardia > Nocardia barduliensis. Next base: position 693 of record NZ_JABLTE010000052.1, on the reverse strand, counting down.
GTAGCTGCTCGCCGACTCGAGTACGCGCCCCACGAGATCGCTCAGTAGGTGTTTGGTGTCATCGATGTAGTGCACGGGCCCTCCTCTCGCTCTCCCTGGTCCGTATCGCATCCGGACGCGCAGGAAAGTGCCGTCCCTGCCGTCCGCGGCCACGAGTTGTGTGTCGGTCGCACAGGAAGCGGAGCCGTCGCCGCTGCGCGTTCCTATGCGGTCTCCGAGCGGCTACCCGGCGACGAGCACGCCAAACGTTGGTGATGCCCCCGTGACGGACCCCCGAGGCGACAGATCGGTCCTGGTAACCGCGGGGGCGGACAGCTCGCTCAGCGACCGCGCGGGCACACACCAACCGGTGAGCTCCCCGCGGCCGCAGCGTTCGGTGTGTGTGCAGGCGGCAGCGAGCGCCGCGCACGGACTATCGCGACAGTGCCGTGCGCGGCGCGGTGATCAGCCGGCGGTGGCCGGATCAGCCGGGGAGGTCGTCCACCCCTGCGGATTCGTTGCGAGACAGGGTGATGCCCAGATTCGCCGCGGTGCGATCGAGATCGTCGTCGTCACCCTGGTGCAGTTCGATCGCGGCGCCGTCGGAGGACAGCACTTCGACGTTGAGGCACAGGGACTGGAGTTCTTTGAGCAGGACTTTGAACGATTCCGGGATGCCCGGTTCCGGGATGTTCTCGCCCTTGACGATCGCTT
>NZ_JABLTE010000051.1 GCF_013315795.1 Nocardia barduliensis | reverse complement strand
GCCCGCGACCGGCCGGTCGGCGAAGTACGCCGCGTTGATCTCCCGATACGGCTCGTCCTCCGGCGCGAGGTCCGCCTCGGGAACGATCGCATCCACCGGGCACTCGTCGACGCAGGCGCCGCAGTCGATGCACGTGGCCGGGTCGATGTGCAGCAGTTCCGCGCGAGCATAGCCGGGCTCGTCCGGCCGAGGCCGGATGCAGTCGACCGGGCAGACCGCGACACACCCGGCGTCATTGCAACAGGGCTGGGTGACGACGTGCGCCATGGCTTCTCCGAACTCCGCAGGAGCGGAAGTGAAGCGTGATACAAATAACGTAGAACGTCATTTGTTATACGCTAAGTGACGCTGGTCACGCAAGAGCGGACCCGTCGCTTCCCCTGGAAGGCAGTCCATGACGACAGCAGTGATCATCGATGCGATCCGAACCCCCGCGGGAAAGGGGAAGTCGGGCGGGCAGTTGTCCGGCATCCACCCCGCAGCGCTGCTGTCGACCGTGCTGTCCGCGCTGATCGAGCGCAACGATCTCGATCCGGCGCTGGTGGACGACGTCATCGGCGGCTGCGTCGGACAAGCGGGTGAGCAGGCCCTGAACATCACGCGCAACGCGGTGCTGGGCGCCGGGTTCCCCGAGTCGGTCCCGGCCACCACCGTCGACCGCCAGTGCGGGTCGAGTCAGCAGGCCGCCCACTTCGCCGCCCAGGGCGTCATCGCCGGAGCCTACGACGTCGTCATTGCCTGCGGCGTGGAGTCGATGAGCCGGGTGCCGATGGGAACCGCCGTCATGGGCCGCGACGCCCACGGTCCCGGGATCGCTGCCCGCTACCCCGAAGGGCTGGTGAATCAGGGGATCGCGGCCGAGATCATCACGGCCAGATGGAGATTGGATCGCACTGGGTTGGACGAGTTCGCCGCGCGGTCCCACGCGCTCGCGGCCGCGGCCGATTTCTCCGCCGAGATCGTCCCGGTCGCGGTCACCGGAGAAGACGGCAGCACCACGGTCGCCGCCACGGACGAGACGGTGCGCGCCGGCACCACGGTGGCCGGGCTGGCCGGGCTCCGGCCCGCGTTCCGTTCCGACGAGGCGGCCCGCCGCTTCCCCGAGATCGGCTGGAACATTACCGCGGGCAACTCGTCCCCGCTCACCGACGGCGCGTCCGCGGTGCTCATCACCAGCGAGAAGACCGCGAACGCGCTCGGCCTGCGCCCTCGCGCGCGTTTCCGCGGCTTCGCTGTCGCGGGCAGCGATCCGGTGCTGATGCTGACCGGTGTCGTCCCAGCGAGCCGCAAGCTGCTGGATCGGACCGGGCTGGCCATCGACGACGTGGACGCCTGTGAGGTCAACGAGGCCTTCGCGCCGGTGCCGCTGGTTTGGCAGCACGAACTCGGCGCCGACCCCGACCGGGTGAACCCGCGTGGCGGCGCCATCGCGCTCGGGCATCCGCTCGGCGGATCCGGCACCCGGCTGCTGACCAGCCTGCTGCACCACCTGGAGAACACCGGGGGCCGCTACGGGCTGCAAACCATGTGCGAGGCCGGAGGGATGGCCAACGCCACGCTCATCGAGCGGTTGTGACACCTGCCTCGGGGCCGGAGTGATCCAGCCCGCAAGGTTCCGGCGTCGCGAAAGGCCTGCCAGCGCGCGGGCGCCGCCAGACTGCCTTGATAACAAATGACGATTGACGTAATTCGTATCATGACGTAGCGTCGGATGTGAGGTACAGCACTTCGCGTAGGCGCACCGGTCGCCCCGCGAGCGCGCCTGCGTGTCATACCTCCCGCGGTGGCCCGTCCCACCGTTGCGTCACCAAGGGCGGAGGTCCCCTCACGGAATCCGCAGGCACGATCGCCCGCCGCCGATGCGGGAACGGACACCGGCGCACCCGCTCCCCAACCGCGAAACATCAGGAGGCTCGCCGCCATGACCACCACGCACCGACGGCTCATCGTCGATCGAACCGTGTGCGCAGGCCACGGCCTGTGCTATGCGATGGCGCCGGTGCTGATCGAGCCCGACGACCAGGGCGACCCGCTCATCCTGGCCGACCCGATACCCGACGCCCGGCTCGGTGATGCCGACACCGCCGTCGCCGTCTGCCCCGAGCGCGCGCTGTCGCTGAGGGCGGCAACCGACAGCGAGCACCGGCCGTGACACCGCACCCACGCGCCGCCACTCCGGCCCGACAGCGACCGGGGCGAACACTCGACATCGGACGTCGGACAGGTATCGTCAGCATGGGAATCGACCGGCATGACGATCTCGGGGAGGGAAGTACCGCACATGGCCCGACGCAACAGCAACGTCCTCAGCTCGGACGTCGAAGAGGCACGGGGCCAGATCCTCGAGGCGGCACAGTCCACCTTCCTGCACTTCGGTGTCGCGAAGACGACGATGGACGACATCGCCAAGGCGGCCGGCGTATCCCGGCCCACCATCTACCGGTACTTTCGCGACCGGGACACCCTCATCGCGGAGCTCATCCGCATGCGTTCGAGGAAGCTGTTCGTCAAGGGCGTCAAATACGTACTAGAGCGGGAGAATTTCCGCGACCAGCTCGTCGACGGGCTCATCTACCTGGTCGACCACGGCCGCAAGGATCCTCTGATCCGCCTGATCGTCAGCCCCGAACACATGGATCTGGCCGCGGCGGTCATCGGCACCTCGCAGCTCGCCTCGGCCCTCACCCTCGAGATGTGGGGCCCGATCCTGGACCGCGCACGCGAGCGCGGCGAACTCCGCGCCGATATCGACAACGAGAAGGCCTGCGAGTGGCTCGGGCTGGTGCAGCTCATCCTCGTCGGCCGCTTCGACTACGACGATCCCGCAGACCCGTCGCATCGCCGCATGCTGCAGGACTTCGTCCTGCCCGCCTTCCTCGACTGAAGCGTAACGCGCGTCGCGATCGCGTTTCCGCGCACCATTGACACATCTAACGTCGTTAGATTAAATGTGACACGCCGCACATATCGCGGGACTTCCATTCATTCCCGTGCCGTCGCCCACCGGCACGGCAGCAGAAGGGCATTTCCGATGACCACGACAGACCAGACTGCCGCGCCCGTCACCCTCAACGACCGCACCCGGGTGTTCATCGGTGGCCGGTGGACCGAATCGACCGGGAACGACTGGATCGACCTGGTGGACTCGTTCACCGAGCAGCCGGTGTCCCGGATCCGGCTGGCCACCGCCGAGGACGTCGCCGCCGCGGTGGCCGCCGCCCGCGCCGCCTTCGATCGGGGCGACTGGGCCTCGAAGCCGATCGCCGAGCGTGCTGATGTGCTCGACGAGATCGCCACCCGGCTGGAGCAGCGGGCCGAGCAGCTCACCCCGATCGGGGTGATCGAGGTGGGCGTACCGGTCTCGGTCAGCGCGCCGACCCAGCAGATGTGCGGCGGGCTGTTCCGTGCGGTGGCCGCGGTCGCCCGCGCCACCGAACTCGCCGAGGTGCGCGCCCGCGCCGACGGCGGTGTCTCCCGTATCGTCAAGGAGCCGAAAGGCGTTGTCGCGGCAATTATCCCGTGGAACGGACCGATCGGCACCATCGCCTTCAAGGTGGCGCCCGCCTTGGCCGCCGGGTGTTCGGTGGTGCTCAAGACCGCTCCCGATGCTCCCGAGTCGCCCTCGGTGTTCGCCGACATCGTCGCCGAACTCGTCGCCGAGGGACGAATTCCGGAGGGCGTCATCAGCGTGCTCTGCGCCGACCGCGACGTCTCCGAGACCCTGGTCACCAACCCCGACGTCGACCACATCACCTTCACCGGCAGCACCGCCGCGGGCCGGCGCATCATGTCGCTGGCCGGAGAGCGGGTCGCGGGCGTCTCCCTCGAGCTGGGCGGCAAGTCCGCGGCGATCATTCTCGACGACGCCGACATGAACACCGTGCTGCAGACCCTGCCGATGGCCGGCTGCATGCAGTCGGGCCAGGCGTGCATCGCGCTCACCCGGGTGCTGGTCTCCCGCGCCCGGCACGACGAGGTGCTGGCCGCGTTGATCGCCGCCTACGGCGCCCTGCCGATGGGTGATCCGTGGGAGCCGACCAACTTCCTCGGCCCGCTCGCATCGAAGCAGCAGCAGGACCGCGTGCTCGGCTACATCGAAATCGCCGAGCAGGAGGGAGCCACCGTCGTGCTCGGCGGGGGCCGCCCGGAGGGCCTCGACCACGGATTCTTCGTCGCGCCGACGGTTCTCGACGGAGTCCGCCCCGACGACCGGATCGCGCAGGAGGAGGTCTTCGGCCCGGTGATCTCGGTGATCACCTACGAGGACGAGGACGACGCGGTCGCGATCGCCAACAACTCCATCTACGGCCTCTCCGGCGCGGTCTACACCGAGGACGCCGAGCGCGGCTATGCCATCGCCCGGCGGATCCGCACCGGCACCATCAGCGTCAACACCGCCGCGATGGACTTCACCCTGCCGTTCGGCGGGTACAAACAGTCCGGTATCGGCCGCGAGGGCGGCCCTGAGGGGCTCGAGGAATTCTTCGAGATCAAGACCGTGCACTTCCCGGCGCCCGTCGGCTGAGCATGCGCACCGGCCCGCAGCCACCGCCGGGCAGTCGCCCGGCCGCGCAGTCCCCCAGCCTGCCGCACAGCGGCGCGCCACGCAGCCGCACGGTCCGCCCGGTGCTGGTCACCCGCTTCGCCGACCTCCCGGATCCGGTCATCCACGGCCGAGTCCGGGAAGTGCTCGACTTCTTCGAGACGTGCCCGGAATGCGGCTATCCCGCCCAGGCGATCGCGGTCGAGCGGGAGCGCGCCGGGGGGCGCATCGACGTGGTCGTGCAGCCCGGATGCGGCCTCCCCTGTGGCTGGCAGGGCAGACCACGAATCGTCACGGCACGTCCCCCGGGCCCCCTCACCTGAGTCGGCTCGGCCGCCACTCCCCCGCTCGCACACAGAACAGGGTGCTGTACCGATGACCCCCTCATCCGCCACCGGGGCGAACCCGGGCAGACGGCGCTCGCCATGGGCCTGGAACCGGCGGAGCGTTCGCACGACCGTCATGCCCCTCGCGCTGGTTCCCAGTCTGATCCTCGTCGCCGCCACGACCGCGCTCGCCGCGCGGCAGACCGAACGGGCGCTCCGGCAGCGCGCGTGGGCGAACGAGGCACGGATCGCCAGCTCCGCGGGGATCTCGGCATGATCCAGACACTGATCGCCGACAATGAGATCGACATCGCCGCCACCCAAGCCCTGCTGACCCGTGCGTACTGGGAACTCGACCGCAACGAGCCCGCCGCGAACGCCACCTCGATCGCGAAGACCTCTGCGGCCGAGGCGGTTTTTCGGATCATCGACCGCACCATGCAGATGTGCGGAGGCTTGGGTGTGTCCGCCGACCTCCTGGCGCGGCTGTCGCGCGAAGTGCGCCCGTTCCGGATCTACGATAGACCGTCCGAAGTTCACCGCTGGGGGATAGCCAAACGCGCGCACGGCGCGGCCAAGCGAGTCCGGCAGGCCGACGAATGAGTCTGCCGGGCATGAACGTCCCCGCCCTCGAGCGGTTCCTGCGCGAGCACGGCGTCGACGTGCGCGGCGAGTTGCGGGTGGAACTGATCAGCGGCGGCCGGTCGAATCTGACCTTCACCGTCTCCGACGACGTGTCACGGTGGGTGGTACGACGCCCACCCGTCGCCGGACTCACCCCGTCCGCGCACGACATGGCACGCGAATTCACCGTCACCAGCGCGCTGGGGAACTCGCCCGTGCCCGTAGCGACAACGGTCGCGTTCGACGCCGAAGGCACCACCCTCGGTGCGCCGATGACCATCGTCGAATTCGTCGACGGAACCGTCGTCCGCGACCAGGACGACCTGGCCGCGCTCACCGACGAGCAAGTCACTGCAAGCGCCCACGGACTCGTGCGGGTGCTCGCCGACCTGCACGCGGTGGATCCCGTGGCGGTCGGCTTGGAAAAATTCGGACGGCCGCAAGGCTTCCTGGCCCGCCAAATGGAACTGTGGGCCTCGCAATGGGAACGGGTGAAGACACGCGAACTTCCCGACGTTGCGACGCTACACGCGGCCCTGTCCGATTCGCTGCCACAGCAGTCGGCCGCCTCGATCGTGCACGGTGACTTCCGTATCGACAACACCATCCTCGACCCGGCCGACCCCGCCCGGATTCGGGCGGTGGTCGACTGGGAGATGTCCACCCTCGGCGACCCGCTCACCGACGCGGCACTGATGTGCGTGTACCGCACACCGATATTCGATCTGGTACTGGGCTCCCGCGCCGCTTGGACCAGCCACCGCATGCCCACCGCTGAGGACCTGGCGCAGTGGTACACCACCGTCTCCGGGCGCGACCTCGCACACTGGGGCTTCTACCTCGCCCTGGCCAACTTCAAACTCGGCGTCATCGCCGAAGGCATCACTCATCGGGCACGACAGGGCTCCGACGCCGGAAACGCCGCCGAACGTGCGGCCGAGGCGACACCGGAATTCATGGCAGCCGGGCTACACGCGCTGAAAGGAAGCCCGACATGAACGCCACCCACCACACCGCATTGATCAGTCGCGCTTCCCGGGAAATCGGCCTCGGCACCGCGAACAAGCGCGCGAGCCAAAACTATCGTTGACGATAAGTGCCCGCTTCTGCTTCGATCCTCACCAGCCGAGTCGCCTACGACTTCCGAGGGGGATCGCTCGGTCCGGATTGCTTCACCCCCGGGGTGAGATGTGGTTGCCGGGTGGAGCCCAAACCGGCCCCTCTCGGTTGTTGCCGCGCCTGCCCAACGAGCGATTGTTCCTCTAACCAGGCTTGAAGGGCTGTCCGACACAAAGCTGAATCCCGTACGCTCCTTCGGGGTTGAGTACGGCGACTATGGCCACCCTGCCGAGACCCTCGACCCTACTTCAATACTGTCGATGCGGTCGCCACCGCGGCACAGTGCGGGGACCCGGTCCCACGGGCCTGCCCGCCGAACTCGGAGCGCTCGTCGCAGACAGGGCCCGCCGATTATTCACCGACGCCTCTCCATTGAGCGCTGTTGTCTGGCAGGGTGGGCCGGCCTCAACACCAACGTCCATACCGGCGACATCTTCTCGCCGACACCGATGTGGCGCTGGCGGTCCAGCCCGCCGCCAACCGACTGCACGCCTTCAGCGCCTTCACCGGACTCTGCGCAACCCTGGACGACGGCTGGTCACCGTGCGCCACTGGTCAACTGGTCGACCATGTGCTGGATAGCCGGAATCTCGGCCACCAGCTTTTCCACAGGCATGCGGAAGGCCAAAGCGCTCACGCTGATGGCGCCGAGCGGGCGCCCGCCGGTGTTCCAGCGCACCGGGACAGCGACACAGTTGATGCCGACCTCGTTCTCCTGATCATCTATCGCGTAACCACGTCGCCCGGTCTCGACCAGCTCGGCCCAGAGTGCATCGACCGAGGTGATGGAGTGCGGAGTTCGCGCGGGCAGCGGGCCGTCACCGATCAGCTCGCGCAACTGGTGCTCACTGTCGAGGGTGGCGCTCAACAGCAGCTTCCCGACCGCTGTGCGATAGGCGGGATTGCGCCCGCCGACGACGGAGGTCAGCCGTACACCACCGGTCGGCGGGTCGACTTTGGCGCGATAGACCACTTCGGCGCCTTCGAGAACCGCGTAGTGCGCGGTTTCTCCGTAATGGTGAGCAAGCTCGACGAGGACCGGTTCCACGAGAACCGATTCCGGCCTCGCGTGGTGGAACCGGAACGCGAGTCGCACGAAGTCGTCGCCCAGCGAGTACACACCTCTGCCGAGTTGAGCCGCCAGGCCCGCTCTCCGCAGGGCACCCAGCGCACGATGCACTGTCGGTTTCCTGCTGCCCAGGCGGTGCGCGAGCTCGTCCAACGTGATCCCGTCCGGATGCTCCGCAAGCTCGAGAAGCACCGCCAGAACGCGATCGGCGCCGACCACCGATGCACCCGCACCTGCTACTTCTTCACCCTTCACGCGTCCCTCTCGCTGACTGGGCTCTACCCGGACCCTTTCAGACTATCGGAACTTCCTTCTAGGAAGCGCCGGTCAGGGGGTTGCGCCAGCGAACGGGTGCGGTACCGTGACCGGTATCTTCGAATTATGTGATCAATATTCCATCTACTAGAATATTGACGTAACTCTCCGACCAGCCGGAGCCGATTGGACAACTCGATGACGAGCTGTGATCCCCGAAGCGGTGATCGCACCGCCCGACGTGGCGACCCGCTCTCCGCCGCCGTGACCCTCATTCGGCATGCTCCGGCCGAGTCGGGCCGCGACCGAAGAACGCCGCACTCGACCTTTTGTCCTCCTCGCGAAGTTCGTCCGGTCGATATGCCGAGCACAGCCTGCGCCTCGGTCGTCGTCGACCACCCCCTCGAAATCCACCCGCCACTGAGCACAGGAAGAACTGACGTCAGAATGCAGACCGACAAACACCGCGAGACAGGGGCGCCCATGCCGCGCACCGACGATCCGCCGCACGGCGCGTGGCGCCCATTCGGCGACCGTTGGACCGTCACCGCTGACGGTGGGCAGCCGATCGAGGTCGCACTGCCGCACGACGCCATGCTCGCCGAGCCGCGCAGCGCCGACGCCCCCAGCGGCAGTGGAGGCGGATACTTCCCGGGCGGCCTGTACACCTATCACAAGCGCTGGGCCTCGCCCGATGTTCCTGCCGGCCACCGAGTGCTCCTGCGCTTCGAAGGAATCTCCCGGGTCTCCACCGTTGTGGTGAACGGCACCGAACTCGGAGGTGCGCCCAACGCCTATCGGGACTTCGAGGTCGATGTCACCGACGTCCTGCGCCCCGGCGACGAGAACGATATCGAGGTCATCGCCGACAACACCGAGCAGCCGAACAGCCGCTGGTACACCGGCTCTGGAATCCACCGGCCCGTCTGGTGGCAGCTGCGCGGGCCGATCACACTGGGAAAGCACGGCGTGCGCATCCGCACAATGAGCATCACCTCCCCCGCACTTGTCGAGGTGGAGCTTTGCTTCACCAATCCCGACCGCCGCACCGTGCAGGCAAGAGTCGAGTTGGCGAGCGGGGGCTCGGTGGTGGCGCAGGAGTACGCCACGACCGACGGAATCACCGCGCGGCTCGTACTGCACGTACCGGAGCCGCAGCTCTGGTCCGCCGACAACCCGGACCTATACGACTGCACGGTCGTTCTCCGCGCCGATGACGAGATCGTAGACGAACGCCGCAGCCGAATCGGGCTGCGCACCGTGGCGCTCGATGCCCGGCGAGGTCTGCTGATCAACGACACTCCGGTGCTGCTGCGGGGCGGCAACATTCACCACGACAACGGTGTCATAGGCTCGCTCGCACTCCCCGCGGCCGAGCACCGGAGAGCGCGCATCCTCAAGGAGAACGGCTTCAACGCGATTCGCAGCGCACACAATCCGCTGTCCCAGGCGATGCTCGACGCGTGCGACGAGATCGGCCTGTATGTAATGGACGAAACCACCGACGTGTGGTGGAACGCCAAGACACGATACGACGATTCCCGAACCTTCCTCGACCAATGGCGTATCGATCTCGACGAGATGGTTCTGCGAGACCGGAACCACCCGAGCGTCATCATGTTCTCGATCAGCAACGAGAACGGGGAGACCGCCGCTCGCGCGGGCATCGAACTGGCCCGCTCCATGGCGGCCAGGATCGACGAATTGGACGGAACACGCCCGGTCACCGCCGGGGTGAACATCGCTATCAATGCCCTGGCATCGCGCGATGCGACGCCACCGACCGGCACCACGCCTGCCGGCAAGACACTCATGGAGAAGGTAGACAGCACCAGTTTCAACGTCGCGATGCAGTTCCTGGTCCCGGCAATGAGCGTCGTGACCGCGACCAAGCGCGCCGACCTCGGCACCCGCGGCATCTTCGACATCCTGGACATCGCCGGGTACAACTACGGTGCCAACCGCTTCCGCCGGGACGCCGCAGCCCACCCCGCCCGGATCATGGTCGGAACAGAAGACCTGCCGGGCGATATCGCGCGCATCTGGCCGCTGGTCGAAAAAATTCCCAACCTGATCGGCGACTTCCTCTGGGCCGGCTGGGACTATCTCGGCGAGACCGGCGTCGGGCACTGGCTCTACCACCGCCGGTGGGCGCCGCTGCTGAAACCGTACCCGTTCGTCACCAGTGGATGTGGAGTCATCGACATCACCGGCCGTCCCGGAGCGCCTGCCGCATTGGCTCGAGCGGTCTGGTCTCCGGCCACGCCTCCCGCGATAACAGTTCGTCCACTCGACATTTCCGAGTATCGGGCAGCGAAAGCCACGTGGCGGCCCAGCGACGCGATCGACAGCTGGTCCTGGGCTGGACGCGACGGTCAACCCGCACACGTCGAGGTCTACTCCGCGGCCGAGGAAGTGGAACTACTCCTCGACGGCACCTCGATCGGGCGGGCTGCAGCGGGGACCGCCCACGGCTTCGTCGCCCGATTCTCGCTACCCTATCGGCCGGGCGAACTCGTCGCAGTCGCCCGGAGCAGCGGTGGCCGGATCGCCGAGTCGCGTTTGCGCAGTGCCCAGGGACCGCTCCGGCTGATTCTCCGAGCCGAGCGCAGCGAGCTCGCAGCCGACGGGAACGACCTTGCATACATCGCCGTGGAAATCGCAGATGCGGACGGCGTGATCGAATCACTAGCCGATGATCTGGTCACCCTGTCGATCGACGGCCCGGCTGTCCTGGCCGGCTTCGGCAGCGCCGCCCCCGCCACCGAAGAGTCGTTCGCCGACAACACGCACACCACCTACTACGGGCGAGCACTCGCGGTCGTCCGCGCGACCCGAGTCCCGGGCTCCGTCCGCATCACCGCGACTTCCGCCCGGCACGGCACGGCAATGTGCGACCTCCAAGTCCGCTGAGCCACCGGCCCGGGGAAAGACGACGCGGAATCGGTAGCGCCCGCACCGACAGGATCGCGTGCGGGCGCTGCGACCGGCACCGAGTCGGCATCATGACGTTTGGGCACATCAGAGAAATTGGTTGAGAGTGATACCTTTCCGAACAGAAGACCGCACTGTAACAGGTTCTTACGCCCGGATACCCATTCGCGACTATCGTCCCGCTGTCGAACGGCCGGACAGTAAGCCGCTGGTGTGGTTGCACGGCGGTGCCTTCGTCTACGGCGGTCTGGATATGCTCGAATCGGACGCACCGGCGCGAGCGGTGGCTTCGGGGCGCCGAGTCGTCACTGTCCATTACCGCCTCGCGCCGAAGTCTGGATTGTGGCGTAAGTCCGCGCCGGGAAAGCATCCGAACCGGTTTCCAGCCGCCCAAGACGACGTTGTCGACGTGGTGAGATGGCTTGTGGAGGACTCCGGCTCAGAGATCCACCTGGGTGGAGCCAGCGGTGGAGCCAATCTTGCCGCAGCCGCGGCCAGACGGCTGCGCGGCGAGTCGGGAGCGGGGATCGCATCGACGGTGTTGGCCTACGGCCTCTTCCACGCTGTCCTGCCGGTAGTCCCTGAGGTCGAAGCAAGCCTCGACCTTTTCGCACGGCCACTGTTGACACCTGCGATGGTGCGCCGGATAAACCTCAACTATGTCGGTGACCAAGCGCTCCTACGCCCCGGGCCTGCTTTCCCCGGTGGATCCGACTTACGCGGATTTCCGCCGACGCTGATGCTCGAGGCTCACAAGGACCGGCTCCGCGCCTCGGGAACGACGATGCATCGCGAACTCCGCGAAGCCGGCACCGAGGTCGAATACACTGTTGTCGAGGGGACGCGCCACGGCTTCCTGAGCTTGCCGCGCAGCCGCGCGTTCCGAACGAGCATGTCGCTCATCACCACGTGGCTCAGCCGGCACGACTGAACACACCAGGTCAGGTCGGAGGCGGCCCGGCACGACCCCAGGCAACCTCCAAGTCCGCTGAGCCACCGGCCCGAGAAGGCGACGCAAAATCGGCAGCGCCTGCACCGACAAGATCGGGTGCAGGCGCTGCCGACCGAAACGCACCCGAACGGGTCTGCACCCGATCGAGACCGAACGAGACGGTCTCTGCCACTGTGCAGGCCCGTGCAGGTCGTGGCTATGCCGAGGTCTCCGTGTCCATTGCGGTGATTCGGTCAGGCGGACGGCAGGGCATCGAGATGGATCCGTGCTCGGGGTCGCCGCTGTAGGCAGCCACCTCGATGAGAATGCTAGTCGGCTTCGGTGAACAGAGGACGGATCCCTCGGGCTGCCATGATGTCGTCGTTGCTGGCCCCGGCCGCGATCATCGGCCAGACCAGCACATCGTCGCCGACGATGAAGTCGATGACGACCGGTTGATCGTCGATCGCTCGCGCTTGCGCGATGACGGATTCGACATCTTCTTCACGATCACATCGGAAGGCTACGCAGCCGAGTGCATCAGCGAGCTTTACGAAGTCCGGGATATGGCGTGAGTGAGTGGAGAGGTCGACGTTGGAGTACCGGCCGGCGTAGTGGATTTCCTGGAGTTGGCGGACCATGCCGAGGTTGCCGTTGTTGATCAGCGCAACCTTGATCGGGATGCCCTCGATCGCGGCCGTCGCCAGCTCCTGGTTGGTCATCTGGAAGCAGCCGTCGCCGTCGATGGCCCACACCTCACGATGGGGGAATGCGAGCTTCGCGCCGATGGCTGCGGGCACGGCGTATCCCATGGTTCCCAGGCCGCCGGAATTGAGCCATGTTCGGGGCCGTTCGTAGCGGATGTAGTGTGCCGCCCACATCTGGTGCTGACCGACACCGGAGGTATAGATGGCCTCCGGGCCTGCTGCCTTCCCCAGTGCTTCGATCACGAATTCGGGTGAGAGCGCGCCGTTGACCGGCTTGTCGTAGCTGACGGGGTAGCTGTGTTCGATTTGATCGAGGTAGGCGGTCCACGGGGTGAGGTCGGGGGCCGTTCCGACAGCCCCGGCCGCTCGGATCGTTGCGATGAGCACCGCGAGGACCGCTTTGCAGTCGCCGACGATCGGAACGTCCACGGCTCTGTTCTTGCCGATTTCGGCGGGGTCGATGTCGATGTGGATGACACGGGCTGCGGGAGCGAAGGAAGCGGACTCTCCGGTGACCCGGTCGTCGAAGCGGGCACCGAGGGTGATCAGCAGATCACTCTTCTGCAGCGCGGCGACAGCGGCGACCGTGCCATGCATGCCAGGCATGCCGTAGTGCAGTGCGTGACTGTCAGGAAACGCGCCCCGCGCCATGAGGGTGGTCACCACCGGGATACCGGTCATCTCGGCGAATTCGAGCAACTCGCGTGATGCGTCCGACTTGATAACACCGCCGCCGACATAGAGGACCGGCCGCTCGACCTGGGAGATCAGCTGCGCGGCTTGCCGGATCCGTTCTGCGCTGGGCTCCGTCTGCGGCCGGTAGCCGGGCAGCTGCATCTCCGGAGGCCAGGCGAAGGCGGTGCGGGCTTGCAGAATGTCCTTCGGGATGTCCACGAGGACGGCACCGGGCCTGCCGGTCGCCGCGATGTGGAAGGCTTCAGCCAGGGTGCGGGTGATCTCGTCGGCGTCGGTAACCAGGAAGGTGTGTTTGGTGATCGGCGCGGTCATGCCGACGATGTCCGCTTCTTGGAAGGCATCTGTTCCGATCAGGTGCGTGCTCACCTGCCCGGTGATCGCCACGAGGGGAACAGAGTCCATGTGTGCGTCGGCGATCGCGGTGATCAGGTTGGTGGCGCCTGGGCCGGAGGTGGCCATGCACACGCCGACCTTGCCGGATGCCTGGGCGTAGCCGGTGGCAGCATGGCCGCCGCCTTGTTCGTGGCGCACCAGGATGTGTCGCACCTGCCGGGATTGAAGCAACAGGTCGTAAACCGGGAGGATCGCCCCGCCAGGGATGCCGAAGACTACCTCGACGCCCAGTTCTTCAAGTGAACGCACAACGGCCTGGGCACCGGTCACACTCTCGGGAGGACGGTGTGCGCAGTCGGTGGGTTCCAGTGCCCGCGTCATCGGCCGGGGGCGGCGAGGAGTCGTGGCGGACAACAGCCGATGGTCGGAGAGAGTATGGCTCACGTGGATACCTCAGTGGTCGGCCGTTCCCACGCGGCGCAGATCGGAATCGCTTCAGCGTGGGTTCGGCAGCGGTGACAGGGGATGAGAGCCTCGTGAGCTGTGTGTTCCCGCGGGCGTGGGGGTCGACCCGACGGCGCAGGGTGGGACCGATCGCAGGGTGTCGGATCTGGCAGCCCATCAGTGACGCGGACGCGAATCGCGTTCGCCTACGCGCACTCCGGTGGTGATGCTGGAAGCTTCAACGCGCCGTTGATCGGTGTTCGCTCCGGGCGTAGCAGGGCGAGTTTGCGATAGCACAACTGTCGTAGGAGTTCGCATGTCGGCATGTCCATCCCGTTGCTGTTTCCGACGATGAGCAGCCGGAGAACGCGTTGATAGAAGACTGCTGGGGTGATTCCGAACGTGGGAAGGATGTATTCGTCGCCGCCGTCGAAGCGGTGCCATCGTTCGGCGAATTCCAGGATCGAGCGCTCGTTCGGAGTCATGTCTTCCTCGCTGATGCCCATCGGCGTTCAGGCCAGATCGCTTGCGGTGAAATTGTTTTCGAGTCTGTACTTGACGGCGGTGAGGTAGCGCGCGGCATCGGCGCCGTCGACGATGCGGTGGTCGTAGGAGAGCGAGAGGTAGGCCATGGATCGGACGCCGATGGTGAGGTTGCCGTCGCGCCGTGCCGGGACCAGGCGTTCGACTACGGCGCCGGTGCCGAGGATCCCGGTCTGGGGCTGGTTGATGATCGGGGTGTCGAACAGCGCGCCGCGGCTTCCGGTGTTGGTCAGGGTGAAGGTGCCGCCGCCGAGTTCGTCCGGGGTGATCGTGGCGGTGCGGACCCGCTCGGCCTTGTCCGCGATGGCCTGGGCGAGCCCCGCGATGGTCAGGGTGTGGGCATCTCGGATGACCGGCACCATGAGCCCCTTGTCGCTGTCGACCGCCATGCCCAGGTGCACGTGGTCGAAGTAGGTGACCTCGGTGACCTCGGAGTCGAGTGCGGCGTTGAGCATCCTGTGGGTGGTGAGCGCTTCGACGGCAGCCTTGGCGAAGAACGGCAGGAACGACAGCTTGACGCCGGTGCGCGCCAGGAAGGCGTCCTTGTGCTGCGCGCGCAGGGCGGCCACGGCGGTGACGTCGACCTCGAGGACGGTGGTCAGCTGGGCGGAGGTTTGCAGCGACTCGACCATGCGCTGCGCGATGGTCCGGCGGATCCGCGGGAGTTTCTGGACTGTGGCTCCGGACCGCGACGGCACCGGCGTGGCGGTCTGCTCGACAGGAGCGGGCGCTGTTGCCGGAGAAGACAACGTGACCGCAGTAGAACCTTCGGGAGCTGAGGAATTGCTCCGCGCCGGTGCGATGGGCGCTGACACCGGAGGAGGCGGCTCCGCTGCTACCGGAGTCGTCGGGGCGGTCTGCGGTGTCGGGGGAAGGTCCGCTTCCGTCGGGTCGGCGCCGGACTCGGCGATGATCGCGAGCGCTGTACCCACTGCCACGACATTGTCTTCCTCTACGAGGATCTGGTCGAGTACCCCGCTGGCTGGAGAGGGGATCTCGGTGTCGACCTTGTCGGTGGCCACCTCCAGCAGGGGTTCGTCGGTGTCGACGCGGTCGCCGGGTGCTTTGAGCCAGCGGGTGATTGTGCCTTCCTCGACGTTCTCGCCCAAGGCGGGCATGCGCACCGTCGTCTTGACGGCGGTCTGGTCTGTGGTCATGGCGTTGCGGGCTCCTGGTGTCCGGATCCGGGTATCAAGGCAGGATGTCGAGCGCGGCGCGCACAATGCTGTCGGTGTCGATGCCGTGGTAGCGGTAGACGTCGTCGAGCGAGCCGACCTGGCCGAATTTGCTGACGCCGAGCGCGGTGCTTCGCACCCGGTTGATTCCGGCGAGAAACGCGAGGGTGTGGGGATGGCCGTCGAGGACGGTGACCATCGGCGTCGCGCGGTCAGGGGGGAAGAGCTGGTCGAGGATCCAGCTCTCACCGGCGTGGCGTCCTTGGCGGGACTGCATCGCCTCGAACAGCAGCCCTGGGCTGGTGACGCACACGACGTCAGCCGGGACCCCGATCTGCGCGAGCCGCTCTGCGGCGGCGATAGCTTCGGTCATCAGCGCCCCCATAGCGACGATGGTGAGCTGAGCGCCCTCGCGCCGCACCAGGGGGTAACCGCCGGCCACGACTTGACGCCTGCGACGTTCGCGGGCCGCGGGGTCGGCGGGTACGTCGGCCAGGGTCTGGTCGACGGGGCGGGTGGACAGCCGCAGGTAGGCCGACGTGCCGTCGGGGCGGCCCATCTTGGCCAGGCTGGCGAGCAGGGTCCACTCCACGTCGATGGCGAAGGCGAGGTCGTAGCTGATGCAGCCGGGCTGTTCCAGACCGATGGAGGGCGTCTTGATCGACTGGTGAGCGCCACCCTCGGCGGCAAGGGTGACCCCGGAGGGAGTGCCGACCAAGATCGACTGGCCGCCGGCATAGATGCCGTAGGACCAGGGTTCCAGGGCGCGTTCGACGAACGGGTCGTAGAGCACCCCGATCGGGAACAGCGGCTGTCCCCAGCGGCTCCAGGTGGCGCCGAGTTCGCCGATCAAACCGACTAGATTGGTCTCGGCGATACCGAGTTCCATGTGCTGGCCGGTGGGCCGCTCGTTCCAATGCATGATCGTCTCGGCGTCGTCGGCGAACCAGTTGTGTCGTTCGTCGGCCGACCACACGCCTACCTTGTTCACCCAGCCACCCAGGTTGGTGGTGGAGCTGACATCGGGGCTGACTGTCACCACGCGTTGTGCGGCCTCGGGGGCGGCGCGGGTCAGATCCAGCAGGGCACGCCCCAGCGCTGCTTGGGTGGTGGAAGTGCCCTTGGGGACACGGCCGAACTCGGTCGGGATAGCGATGTCGGGCAGAGCGGGCACCGGCTCGCGGCGCAGATGTGCCGCGGTCGTCTCACACAGGTTCCCCGCAGCGGTACCGACCGGGAAACGCTGCCACGGTTGGCTCGGGTCGTGGCCGATCCCCTCGGCGAACCGGGTGTATTCATCGACGGTGAGCAGCGCGGAGTGATTTTGCGGGTGCCCCTGGGTGGGCAGGCCGTAGCCCTTGATGGTGTAGGCGATGATCGCGGTCGGGCGCGTGTCATCGATCTGCCTGTAGGCCTGGATCAGCGCGGGCAGGTCGTGGCCGCCGAGATTGCGAATCGCGGCGGTGAGGGTGTCGTCGTCCAGCGCGGCGATCAGCGCGGCGATACGGTCGCTGCCGGTTCCAGTACCGGGGAGCCGGGTGCGAACCTCGGCGGCACTGCACCGCAGCAGCCGCTGATACTCCGGATTGGACATCTCGAGGATGCGAGCGCGCAGCGCGTCGCCTCCGGGACGGGCGAACAGCGATTCGAGCAACCGTCCGAACTTGACGGTGATGACCTGCCAGCCCGCGGCCTCGAACATCTTCTCCAGCCGGCGCGCGGCGATATTGGGCACCACGCGGTCCAGCGACTGACGGTTGAGGTCGACGATCCACACCACCTCGCCCAGTTCGGCGATACCGGGGTCCAGGATCGCCTCCCACACCGCGCCCTCGTCCAGTTCGGCATCCCCGACCAGAGAGTACTGGCGGCCGGAGCCGGTCGCGCCGAGGTGGGTGTCGACGTAGCGGCGGGCCATCGCTCCCCAGATCGGTGCGGTGGCCCCGATACCGACCGATCCGGTGGAGTAGTCCACGGTGTCGGGGTCCTTCGTGCGGCTGGGGTAGGACTGCAAACCCCCGAACTCGCGCAGCGTCGTCAGGTACTTTTCGTCCAGTTCGCCGAGCAGATAGTTGATTCCGTGCAGGACGGGGGAAGCATGGGGTTTGACCGAGACCCGGTCACCGGGCTGCAGCCGGTCGAACCACAGCGCGGTCATGATCGAGACCATGGAGGCACACGAGGCCTGATGTCCGCCGACTTTCAGCCCGGTCGGGTTGGGGCGAACTCGGTTGGCGTGGTGAATGATCGAGGTGGAAAGCCACAGCAGCCGCCGCTCGATGGACTCGAGGGCGTCGAAATCCGGCTCGCCGAAGGCCCGGCTGACCGAAGGGCTGATCTCGGGGGCGTGGCTCATGAACCTCTCCTTGCGTGCAGGATGCCGCGTCGGCGCAGCATGCAACTGCGGCGGGGGTGTGCGAAATGGGCCGTGCGGGACGGAGCCGGTGGGCTCGCGCCGCCCGGCGAGGCGGGGTGGGTTGAACCGATGCGCTGTGTGATCGACCCCGATCCACCGTGGTGTTATAACAGTTGAGCAGGTGGTTTCGGACTGCGCAAGACCCGAGGCCGCGCGTGAGCAGAATGCACACGAGCACCCAGGGACCGAGGAGAACGGTGGGCACTATGACAACCACTAACCAGGCCGACGAGATCGACGCGCGACTACTGCTGGCGCTGACGCAGGCGCCCCGGGCCACCACCATCGCCTTGGCCGAGCAGGCCAAGTTGTCTCGCAACACAGTTCAGGCACGGCTGGCCAAACTCGAAGAATCCGGCGCGCTTCAATCCTTCGAGCGGTGCATCGACCCCGCGGTGCTGGGCTACCCACTGCAGGCATACATCCTGACCAATGTCACCCAGCGCAAGCTCGCTCAGGTCGCGGCCGCGCTCGACGCGGTCCCCGAGGTGCTCGAAGTGCTGGGGCTCAGCGGTGTGGCGGACCTACTGATCCACGTCGTCGCCCGCGACGCCGAGGATCTGTATCGCGTAGCCGGAGATATTCTCGGCATCAAGGGCGTCAAACGCACCAACACCGCGCTGGTGATGCGCCGGATGTCGGACTACCGCACCCGGCAATTGGTGCAGAAGCTGCTCTGATCTGCCCGCCCGCAGGCAGCGATAGCCCGCGCCCATTGAGCAGCTTGTTATAACATCGACGCAACCGCGGGATCGATCGCTGTAGCGCGACAGGAGTTGGGCATGAGACGGGCGGCCGAGAGCGAGATAGTGCGACCGCTGACGCCGACGTCGGTGCCCGAGCAAGTCGCCAAGGAAATTCGGCGCTCGATCCTCTCCGGACGGCTGCGGCCCGGCCAGTCGTTTTCCTTGCGCGAAATCGCCGGGCAACTCGGAGTCAGCTTCATCCCCGTCCGAGAAGCGCTGCGCGATCTCGAAGCTCAAGGGCTGGTCGTTACCAGCCCCGGTCGAAGCGCAACAGTCGCGCCTCTGTCCCACGATGACGTGCACGGCATCTACCGATTGCGCCGCCAGATCGAGCCCGAGATCGCCGGGCGGGCAGCCAAGCTGTTGCGGGACACGGACTTCGCTCGCCTCGAGGGCTATTTGGCGGTACTGGCCGATGAGGCGCAGGGCATCGACGAGGTCTATGAAGCCCACCACGCCTTCCACCTCGGGTTGCTTCGGCCCGCTGCGACCACGTGGGACGTGCTCGTCCTCGAAAGGCTGTGGCGCGCGGCCGAACGGTACGTACGGCTGGCGTTCGCCGGCCGCGATGCCGACCCCGAGGAACCGCATCGCCGCTGGTGTGCTCATCACGAACTGCTGGTGGCCACCCGCACCCGTGACGCCCGCAAGGTCGCTGCGGCGACCCGGAGGCACCTGGCAGCCAATGAGGAGATCGCCCTGCGGGCACTGGACCCCATCGCGCCGTAGGTGGAAAGGCTGGGGGCCTCGAGCACCACTATCAGATCGCCCGCGTCGACCGACTGGCCCTCGTCGACGGCGACCTTGACGACGGTGCCCTGCGTCGGTCTTGGCGGAGCGGGTCGGCACGGCTCCCCCATCGGTCCTCGACAGTGGGTTGCTTCGTGATCGGCGGCGAGGATAGGCATAGGAGTATTGCGGCGATCTCCTCGTCGGAGGGATGACCACAAACTTGGATCGAATTACGTTGCGACGCTGTCACAGTGGGATGTTGCCAGCTAGCTTCCCGGCGGTGGTGTGGATATCGGCATTCATTGGATCTTCTGTGATTGTCACGACTGGGTGATCCTTTGTGTCGGGGCGGTCGCCGGGTTGGCTGTGGCCACTGTGAGCAAGCGGTATTCAGGTCCAGGTCACGGCGCCGGTCGTCTTCAGTGCCCTGAAGTCGGTGCGGATGTCGAGCCCATCGGGGCGAGAACCGGCCCATAGCCCAAGCCGCCATAAGCCACGGGTCAGGACGTGGCCTGGGCATCAAGGGTCTGGGTATGGAAGCGCTCGGCGTAACGGATGTACCAGTCCAGGGCAGCGACGTCCGCGACGGTCGCGCGGTTTACAGCGGTGTCGGCCGGCGCGCCCTGGATGAGTTTCTTGATCGGGATTTCCAGGCGTTTGCCGGTTCGGGTGGTAGGGACGGCCGGAACTTCGAGGATCTCGTCGGGGACATGGCGCGGCGAGACTTCACGCCGGATCGCGGTCCGGATCTTCTCGGCCAAGGCATCGTCGAAGCAAAACCCCTCGCGCAGAACGACGAACAGCGGCATATGGTAGCCGCCGTCGGGCAGCTCGGCGCCGATAACAAGAGCGTCGGCGATCTCGGGCAGGCTCTCCACGACCTGATAGATGTCCGCCGAACCCATCCGCACTCCACCGCGGTTGATCGTGGAGTCCGAGCGGCCGTGCACGATGCAAGAGCCGTCGGGTTGCATCGTGATCCAGTCGCCGTGGCGCCACACTCCGGGGTAGAGGTCGAAATAGGCCGCGCGATAGCGTGTGCCGTCGGGATCGTTCCAGAACGAGATCGGCATCGAGGGCATCGGGGCGGTGATCACCATCTCCCCGACCTCACCGACAACCGGCTGCCCGTCCTTTTTCCAGGCCTGCACGTTCACCCCGAGGTAGGGGCCCTGCAGTACGCCGGTGACAACCGGGCTCAGCGGGTTGGCGCCGACGAACCCGGTGGCGACGTCGGTGCCGCCGCTGTCGGAGCCCAGGTGCACATCCGCGCTGACGGACTCGTAGACCCACCGCCATGTCGTGTCGGGCAGCGGCGAGCCGGTCGACATCACCGACCGAAGCGCGCGCAAATCGAAGTCGGCTCCGGGTCGGGCGCCGCCCTTCTCGCACAAAGTCAGGTAAGCCGCGCCGGTGCCGAATCGGGTGACACCGTAGCGGGCGCAGAGCTCGAACAGGTGGTCGGCGCGCTCGTAGGTGGGGCTGCCGTCGTAGGTGATGATGGTCGCGCCGGTCGCCATCGCGTCGACGAGCATGTTCCACACCACCCAGGCGGTGCTGGCGGCGATGAACACCCGATCGGCCGGCCCCAAATCGTAGTGCAGCGCATTCGCTTTCAAGGCTTCGAGCAGGATCCCGCCGTGGGAATGCACGATGCCCTTCGGCAGCCCGGTGGTGCCGGAGCTGTACAGGATCCACAGCGGATGATCGAACGGCAGCTGCTCGAACTGCGGCCGCGCGTCCCCCACCACGAGGTCGGCGTAGTCGAGGGTGTCGCGGAGTTCCTCGTCGCGCCCGAGCCCGAGGTTGGTGACCAGGATTGTTTCCCGCACGGTCGGCAGCTGCCGGCGGAGTTCGGCCAGGTTCGACCTGCGGTCGACCGGTTTGCCGTTGAACCGGTAGCCATCGACGCCGATCAGTACCGTCGGTTCGATCTGGCCGAACCGATCGACCAAGCCCTTGAGGCCGAAATCTGGTGCGCAGCAGGACCATACGGCCCCCACAGTCGCCGCGGCCAAGACCGCGACGACGGCGGGGGCGATGTTGGGCAAGACGGCGGCGATGCGATCGCCGGGCCGGATGCCGATCGCCCGGAAGTGCGCGGCCAGGTTGGCGACCTGCTCCACCAACTCAGCGCGCGTGATCTGGACGATTGCGCCGGTCTCGTCCACCGAGATGATGGCCGGCCCCGGCGCGTCGAGGTGGCGCAACAGATTCTGTGCCCAGTTCAGGCGGGCACCGATGAACCAGCGCGCACCGGGCATCACATTCTCCGCAAGCACGGCCTGCGGCGGCTGCGATGACAGGACCTCGAAATACTCCCAGATCGAAGACCAGAAACCTGCGAGATCATCGATCGACCACCGCCACAGGGACTCGAAGTCCTCGGTCGTTACGCCCTTCTCCGCGGCAAGCCACTGCTGATATCGGGCCATGCGGGCGGCCGCGGCACGATCCGGTGCCGGGGTCCACAGGACTTCTCGATCGGCCCCAGTCATTCTCGGTGTTTCCTTTCTGCCGACACGCCCACGAACAGCAGGCTGGCCAGCCGGTTCGGGCTCCGGCGACCTGCGGGGCGTCAGCAATAGTTGGACTGCCCATCACCCGTGCCCGCGGTGCGCACGGTCGCAGTCGGCACCACCACGACGAGCGATGCGATCATGCGAGGTGGCCCGCCCGCACCGCGGTGTCAAGAGGATGGGTGCGATGTGTCGGAGCGAAGCGATGCCGCATCTCGCCGATGACCTCGGCCCGGCTCACCAGCTCGTCGTCGAGACCGATCACCCGGCGGGGTTCACGGGTATAGCCGATACCCGCCGGTGTTCCGGTGAAGATCAAGTCTCCTGGCCGCAGCGGCACGATGCTGGACAGGTAGGACACCAGCACCGGCACCGGGAAGATCAGGTGACGAGTCTGTGAGCGCTGCATCAACTCGCCCGATAAGGCGGTGGAGACCTCGATATTGTCGCGGTCGGGGAATTCGTCAGGAGTAACCAGCACCGGCCCGATCGGACTGAAACCGGCGAATGATTTACCGAGGCTGAACTGCTGGGGCGGCGGGCCGGACAACTGCAAGTCTCGCTCGGACAGATCCTGGCCGAGAGTCAGACCCGCGACATGGTCCCAGCCCTCGTCCACCGGTACATGCGCGGCGTGCTTGCCGATGACCGCGACGAGTTCGACTTCGAAATCCACCGACCCTCCCGGATGCCCGATGGTGTCATAGGGGCCGGCGATCGAGGCGGGGAATTTCGTGAACACGAACGGGGTGTCGGGCAGGGTCAGACCGGATTCCTCGACGTGATCGGCGTAGTTGATTCCGACGGCGAACACCTGACCAGGCCGCGGGACCGGGGGCCCCAGCTCGCTCGGAACAAGCGGATCGGCCCCTCTCGCCTCGACAGTCGCCGCCCACGCGAGGAACTCCTCCCACCGGTCGAAGACCTCCTGAGGCTGCGCGGAGAAGTGTCCGTCACTGGCAGCCTCGACGTCGACGACGGTTTCGCCGAGCACGATCTTGAGGCGGCCGGATTGGTTGGCCAGGCGCATAGGGTTGTCCTTCGCATCGAATACTGGTGATCAGTCGGCTCTCCGACGGGCTCAGCTGATCAGGGCAGCCAACGGGTCCGGCAGGTCTGGGCTGGTCCGCAGCGCCCAGGTATGCGTCGTGATCGTCGAGACCGGGGTGCCCTCGGCGAGCGCGGCACGCATCAGCTCCGGAACGAACGACACGCCGACGGGGTTGTCGGCGTACTCCCGGCCGTTCATGTAAGCGGTCGCCTCTTGCGGAGTCGCGAAGTTGTCGATCTGCAACTCGACGAAGTTGCCGTCGGGATCCTGGTAGTACAGCGAGGTGGTCACGCCGTGCTGGATCGGCACCTTGGGCTCGATCCCCTTGGCCTTGAGCGCGTCGTACCGATCGAGCAGATCATCGAGGGTGGCGAAGGTATAGGCGGTGTGGTGCATGCCCGCGCCCCGGGGGTTTCGGGGTTCGAGCTGCACCGGAGCGCCCATCAGGGCGACGCGATGATGTTCCTCGTCGAAGGTGATGAAGCACAGCCCGTGCCCCTCGTAGACCACGTGGGCATCCAGCACAGTGCAGTACCAGTCGCGCATCTGCTCGAATCGGCTGGTTTGCAGCACCACGTGTGCGAACTTCGGTATAGCGGTCACGGTCATTCGATCGGCTCCTTTGCACGTCAGGGTGCGACGCCACACTCCGCTGTGTGTGCCGCTTTCCCGGTGCCCGGCGCAGCCTCATCGCTGCCACGAGCACAGCCCGCTATATGTGATAACATCCACCCACGCCAAGTTGTGGTGTGCATCACGTCAGGGCTACACAATTCCAACCAATTTCCGTCCGGGCCACCACGGGCTGCAAACCAGGAAAAACCAGAAACCCTGGTCTGCAAACCAATGGGCGGCCAGCCGGTTGGGTAGCCCGAGTGAGAGGTAAGAAGTGCCCCATTGGACGTGCGGACTGGCGCCAAGCCGAATAGGAGCACCGGAGCCCGAGTGGCTGGGTCCGGAAGCCGAGCAGGTTCGCGCCGCCCTTGGGCCCGCCGCAGTGCAGTGGGCTTTGGAAGTCGGTGGAAACATCACCGCCCGGATCACGCAGACGCTACCGGCTCTGCGCGAAGGCGCGTCCGCGGCAGAGGCAGTGCTGCGCGCCACCACATCGACCACCTTGCGAGCCCTCACGCTGGTCGCCGGAATCGGTGAGCCGGACACCGCCCTCGCCAGCCGGGTCACCGAAGTCGCCAGCGAGTTCGCGCGTCGCGGCATGGAACTCGACGACCTGCTCCGTGCGATTCGCGTCGGTTACGCGGTCCTGGCATCGGCGCTGCTCGACGGCGCCAGCGAACAGCTTCCGCCGGAACGCAGCGGCGCGGAGCTGCGACGGATCTCGATCCTGCTGTTCGAAGAACTCGACAACTTCACCGGTGTCCATGCCTCGGCGTTCATCGAGGAGCAGAGCTCGTGGGCCGCTGATATTTCGGCGGCGCGCCTGGAACTGGCGACCAAGATCATCCGCGGCCAGGTCGTCGACCCGGCTCGCGCCACCGATGTGCTGGGCTACCCCGTCGCCGGTGACCACCTGGCGATGATCGCCTGGAGCGCCCCATACTCCCACCACGACCTACGCAGCGTCGTCGAACCAGTCCTGCGGCGCTGGGGCACATTGACGGCAACCCTGGTCATCCCGGTGGGCGTCCAGGCGGTCTGGGCGTGGGGCTGTGTCGTCCCGGACTCGTCGCGCCCCCTGCCCTTGCCGACGGTACCTCATCGCGGTGAGACCTGGGTCGTCACTGGAGAACTCGCTTCCGGTATCGACGGGTTCCGCCAGAGTCATCTGGAAGCCCGCGCTGTCGAGCGGCTGGTGCGGATGCGCGAGCAGCCCCAGGCTGCGGTAACCGCCCACGAGGACGTGGCACTGGAAGTATTGTTGCTCGCCGATCCGGACGCCGCCGCGCGATTCGTGGACCGCGTGTTGGGCCCGCTGGGCGCCTTGGATCCCCGCATGACCGATCTGCGCTCGACGCTGGGTCACTACCTGGACTTGGACCACAGTCTGGCCCGGGTCGCCGCGGCCGAACACATCTCCAAGAACACCGTGACCTATCGGGTGCAACAAGCGCTGTCGCTGTGCGGACACAATGGTTCCTCGACGACGAATCTGCGTGCCGCGTTGCGCATCCACGATTGGCTGCACCAGCCCGACAATCAGCGCTGATTCGAGCGCAGCGGTTCCCGATCGCTCGCAAGGCCTGGTCCACAGCCCAGAAACCGGCGCGAACCCTGTGGCGGACACCAGTGTGCTCCAGGCAACCGCTGCGCTCTACTTGTGGTACAGGACACAGCCAGGCGGTGGTGCGGCAGCGACTGACCCACCCTTCGCCTGCATTCACTCCTCCCCACGCACAGCGGCTCCGGCCGCGGTTCGACAGAAGAAGGTGCCCGTTTTGAGTTCTGTACAGCAGTCTTTCAAGGATGTGATGGCAAGTGTGGCCGCCCCGGTCGCCATCGTCACGTCGATGAACGGTGCATCTCCGGCCGGCACCACCGTGAGCGCGTTCACCTCGCTGTCGATGACTCCGCCGATGGTCCTGGTCGCCCTGGACAAGGGGTCGGACACGCTCACCCACATCATCGACTCGAGGGCGTTCGCCCTCAACGTGCTCGCTGTCGAGCAGCAGGACATTGCCCTCGCCTTCGCCAAGAAGGGCGGCACCGACAAGTTCGCCGACGTCGTCTGGCACTGGGACCGCGACCTGCCGCGACTGCCCGGCTCCGCCGGCTGGATCGCCTGCCGATCCGAGCGATTCGTCGACGGCGGTGACCACGTGATCGTGCTGGGCGAAGTCGTCGCGGCCGAGCACCGGGACTGCGACCCGCTGACCTATCGGCGCCGGACCTTCGGTACGCACTCCTCGTTCACCACTGTGTGAGACGGGGGCATCATCCCTCGCCGCATTCGGCGCTCCGAATCCTCACCCTCTCGAAAGGTCCGAAATGACAACGTCGTTCAGGCCTCGTGTCACCGACCCGACGATGTGGTCGACCCTCATCGACGGCGTCTGCGCCCTCGGCGCCGGTGAGCTGATCATCCTGCACCACAACGGACGCTTCGTGATGGTCGGATGCGCGGGCACCGCCACAACCGAGCAGGCCGCCCTGCTCATCCGCTACAGCACCGGCTTCGTGCAGGTCGCGCTCCACGAACGTGACTGTGACCGTCTGCTGCTGCCCGAGGCGACACCGAGCGTCCGCGATATCGGCGCAGCCTGCCACGGCCAGTGCGTCACCGTCGACGCCGGCCTCGGTATCACCACCGGGATTTCGGGTGCGGATCGCGCGCGCACCGCACGAGTGCTGGCCGATCCTGCCTCGAAGTCCTGCGATCTCACCCGGCCGGGGCACCTGGTGCCGGTGCGCGTGAACCCCTACGCGATTCGAGGCCGTCTCAGCCCGGCCGCAGTCGCTCTCGCGCTCACCGACGCGGCGCGGCCGGAGTACTCCGGTGCGCTGTTCGCCGACCTCGAAGGCATCGGCGACCCTACCGATCTCGCCGACGCCGGCGACGCCGAGCTGATCGCCGCGCGGCACGGGCTGACTTTGGTGTCCACGGCGACCCCCTGACCAATTCTCTCGTCGGCACTGGCCGGACCGGCCCGGTCGCGAACCCCGCACGGGTCGGCGGAGCCGACGTGTCCCCGGCACAACCCTGTTCACCCCACCCATCCGAAGGCAAGGAAGCCATGACGATCTCTCCGAACGAGCTGCTCAACCGTGTCCGTGACCTGGTCCCGGCGATCGCCGAACGCGCGCAGAAGACCGAGGAGAACCGAGCTCCGCTCGACGAGACGATCACCGATCTGATCGAGTCGGGAGTGCTTGCCACCCTCACGCCCAAGCAGTACGGCGGGCTCGAGTTCGGTTTGGACGTCGCGGCCGACATCGTGCGCACGCTCAGCGCGGCCTGCCCGTCCACAGGCTGGGTCACCTCCTTCTACATCGGCGCCGCGTGGCGGGTGAACATCTTCACCGAGCAGGCCCAGCGAGAGGTCTTCGCGGACAAGCCCTACACCCTCACCGCAGGAACCGCCGCACCGCTGAAGCATGTAGAGAAGGTCGATGGCGGCTACCGCATCACCGGCCAGACCGCATGGAACTCCGGATCGGTCCACGCCGAGTGGTTCACCTTCGCCGGTCTGGGCGCTGACGAGGCGGGCAATCCGGCGCCGCTGTGGTTCCTCGTACCACGCTCGGAGGTCAAGGTCCTCGACACCTGGTACATCTCCGGGATGGCGGGCACCGGCAGCAACGATGTCTCGGTCGACAACGTCTTCGTGCCCGACTACCGCACCGGTCCCTTCGCGCTCGCCCTGGCCGGCAAAGCTCCCGGTCAGCTGCTGCACGACAACCCGATGTATCACTTGCCGTTCTTGCCGTTCGCGATGGCCGAAGTCACCCCGGTCGTGGTCGGCGCGATGCGGGGAGCCGCTGAGGCCTTCGTCGACCGCACCAAGGCCCGGCAGGGCACCATCAGCCAGGAGAAGGCTTCCGGCAAGCAGGCCGCGCAGATGCGTCTGGGCCGGGCCCTCGCCGCCGCCGACGCCGCGGAAACCCTGCTGCACGCCTACTTCGAGCGGCTCACCAGCCGACGGCCCGAACAGGCCGAACCCTTCGACCGCGCAGAGATGAAACTCAAGGCTGCCTTCATCACCGACCTGTGCCGCAACTCGCTCAACGACATCGTGCGCGGAATCGGTGGCGACGGATTCCGGACCTCATCGCCGATCCAGCGCTTTCACCGCGATCTGAGCGTGCTGGGCGTACACGCCTTCCTCGACATCGACACCGCCACCGAGACAATGGGCCGGTTCACCCTCGAACTGCCCGTCTCCGACCCGCTGCTGTGACCGCCCCGCCCCGGCCCGAACGGGAACAACGATGACCATTCCCACTGTCGGCGGCTTGGATGAGCAGGCCGCATCAGTTTTGTTCTCCGGCGCGCGCACGGCCAACAGCTTCGCGTCCACCCCGGTGAGCGACGAGGAACTCGCCGCGATCTGGCAACACACCCGTTGGGCACCCACCGCGGCCAACTGCCAGCCGATGCGGGTTCTGTTCATCAGAACCGCCGAAGCCAGACAGCGGCTGATTCCACATCTGGACGAGGGCAATCAGGGCAAGACACGGTCAGCGCCGGCCACGGCAATTCTCGCCCTGGACACCGAGTTTCACCAGCGCCTGCCGCAATTGCTGCCCTTCCGCCCGGAAATGCGCGAGGTCTTCGAAACGAATGAGGAACTTCGCACGGAGACAGCTCGATTCAACGCGGCCTTACAAGCGGGCTACTTCATTCTCGCCGTACGTGCCTGCGGGCTGGCAGCGGGACCGATGGCCGGGTTCGACAACAACGGGATCGACGCCGACTTCTTCGTCGGCACCACTTGGCGCTCGATCCTTGTCGTCAACATCGGCCACGCCGGGCCCAACCCCTCGTTCGAACGCCTGCCACGGATAGATCTCCACGAAGCGATCGACTGGGCGTGATCGCCGCTGCCGGGCAGGGAGCGAGGTTCTTCCGGCCCACCAACCACGTCACCGACAACCCCGAGAGAGCTCACAATGACCAACGACACCACTACCTCCCCCAGCGCACTCGAGATCACCCGCAATCTGCTCGAGGCCGCTGACACCGACATCGCCCGATTCTTCGGCTACTTTTCCGAAGACTGCACCTTCCGGATGGGCAACAACGACACGATCCGCGGCAGCCGGGCCATCCAGGACTGGGTTGCCACCTATCTCGGAGCGGTCGCCGGAATGCGGCACTCGATCGTGGAAGAATGGTCCGACGGAGCGGTGACCGCCCTGCGCGTCGAAGTCACTTACACCATGAACGACGGCACCGAATTCACCCTCCCCGCCGTGACCCGCACCCGGATCGACGATGGCAAGGTGACCGAATACCTGATCTTCATCGACCCCAGCCCGGTCACCGCCGGCAGTTGACCGACGACCCCTCTCCCCCGGCCGAGGGGCGGTCACGGCCGCACCGGCAAGCCAGCCACTGTGCTCCAGCAACCGGTCCTGCTGGTCCTGTCACCGCCCCTCGCGTTGTCGGCGTTCGAACCACAGCAACGCCTTCTCTGAACGGAGCATCATGAGTCACCCCACCAGCCCTCCGTCAGACCACGACGTCACCGGCGCCCATCCCGCACAGGAAAGTCTCAACGAGAAGGTCGACACCTCCTACCGGCGTTCGGTGCTGATCTCGGGCGCGGGCCCGGTCGGCATGATCCTCGCGCTCGAACTCAGCCTGCACGGAGTCAAGACCACCCTCGTCGAACAGAACGCCCAGACCACGCGTTTTCCGAAGATGGACCTGACCAACGCGCGCAGCATGGAGCTGCTGGCCCGCCTCGGCCTGGCCGAGGAGATCCGGTCGGTCGGCGTCGGTTCGAGCTACTCCCACGACGTCGTGTTCTGTACCTCGATGGCCGGCCGTGAGGTCGGCCGATGGAGCTACCCCAGCGTGGACCGGATGTCGGAGTGGATCACCTCCCGCAACGACGGCACCACGCCGGCACACGCGTGGCAGCGGGTCACTCAGATCGAGGTCGAGAAGCTGCTCATGCGCCGCTGCCTGGCTGACGAGAACATCGAGGTCCTGCGTCCATGGCGGGTCAGCGAAGTCGCGCACGGTGATGACGGTGTCACGGTCAGGATCGTCTCCCCGGTCGGCAGCGCCGACCACACCCTCGAGGCGGACTACCTCGTCGGCTGTGACGGCGCCGGTTCGGTAGTGCGGCGCGCCATGGGCCTGCGGATGGAGGGCGAGCGCGGAGTGATCACCTTCTGCCAGGTCCACTTCAAATCCCGGGACCTGGCAACCCTGCACGCGCACGGGCAGTTCTGGCATACCTTCTTCGTCGGTGGCGGCGTCGGCGCGATCATCGCCCAGGACGAGAGCGACACCTGGACCCTGCAGACCAGCGCCATCACCGACGGCGTGCGCACCGAGGACATCGACAAGCAGCGATTGCTGGACGCGGTCTGCGGCAAGCACCTGCATGTCGATCAAGTCCTGCAGAGCAGCGTCTGGCAGGCCAACGTCCTCGTCGCAGACCACTACCGCCGCGGTCGGCTGTTCGTCGCCGGTGACGCCGCCCACGAAGTCATCCCTACCGGCGGATACGGCTTGAACACAGGCATCGCGGACGCGGTCAACCTCGGATGGAAACTCGCCGCCGTGGTCAACGGATTCGGCGGCGACGACCTGCTCGACAGCTACGAAGCCGAGCGGCGCCCAGTCGCCCTCCTGGCCCGCGACTGGTCCTTCCGGCACCTCAACGTGCATGTCAACGCTCAGCAACTGGCCGACCGCGAACTCATCGAGTCCGACGGCCCGGCGGCCGACGCGCACCGCAAAGAGCTGGCCGACTACTTCGCGGCCAACACCGGCGAGCACGAAAGCCACGGTGTCGAAATGGGTTACCGCTACCACTCCCCGGTGGTCGCCTCCGACGGCAGCGATATTCCCGATCCGGACGTCTCCACCTACACGCCCACCACCCTTCCCGGCGCACGGGCCCCGCACGTCCGACTCACAGACGGAACTTCCCTGATCGACAGCTACCGCAACACCTTCACCCTCGTCAGCTTCGTCGGTCGCGAAGCAGCCCGGGATCTGTCCACGGTGGCCGCAGAAGCCGGCGTCCCGCTCCAGATCCTCGACATCGACGATGCGATCGCGCACGAGATATACGAACACGACTTGGTGTTGGTCCGCCCAGACGGGCACGTCGCCTGGCGAGGAGACAAGCTGCCCGAGGATGTGCGAGCACTGCTGTTCACCGTCACCGGCCGCACTTCCCTGCCCACTCCCGCCTGACCTGGCGTACACGGCGCAGCCGGTCGGCTGAGTATCAGCCCGTACCGGGCCGACGATGCGAATCGAATCGGTGGAGGCGCTGGGCGCATGCCGGGCATCGGCCACCCCCGACCCGGATCGAAGTCGGCTCGCCCTGGCCATTTCGGGACGATCGCCGTCGTGGCGTTGGCAAGGGAAGCTCAGGGATTTTCGCGAACGGATTTGCAGTGTCCCAATAGGTCGGGCGTTGGGCCCGCGGTGGGTCTGTCTCGCTGGCCCGTGGACAGCCCGCGCAGAGTTGGCAGCACTCGTTCGGGTACCAATTCTTGTATTTCGGTACTGTGAAACGTATCCTCCAGTGACCGCGGTCACGTGCTCCGACGACCGCAGCGGCGTACTCCACGGACACGGTTACCGATCGAAACCTCCGAAGAAGGCAGGAAATCTGACATGAATCAGGCGAACATCGAACTCGATGTAGAGGTGCAGATGCGGGACGGCACCGTCCTGAGGGCCGATGTGTATCGGCCGGCAGCCCCGGGGGCGTACCCGGTCCTGATACAACGCACGCCGTACCACAAGCAGTCGCCCGGTCAGTCCCTGATGTTCGATGTCCTGGCTGCGGTGAAGCGTGGGTTCATCGTCGTACAGCAGGACACTCGGGGCCGTTTCGAGTCCGAGGGGCAGTGGCTGCCGTGGGCTTACGAGCGGCAGGACGGTTACGACACCGTCCTGTGGGCTCGTTCGCTGCCCGGATCGAACGGCAAGGTGGGCATGTTCGGAGGTAGTTTCACCGGCCAGACGCAGTGGACCACAGCCATCGCCCAACCGCCGGGGCTGGCCGCTATCGCACCGCAACTCACGTGGAGCGACCCGGCCAATGGCCTCATGTTCCGCGGCGGGGCGGTCGAACTGGGACTCAACACAGTCTGGGGGCTCGGTACGTCTGTCGCCCAGCTGCCGAAAATCATCGAGGATCCCGACAAGCTCGTTGCCGAGCTGGCAACGGTGATCGGCGACCTCGACTCGCTCGCAACCAAGGGCTATTGGGACTTGCCGGTGGCGCAGTTGCCGGTCCTGACCCGCACGGGTCAGCCTGACGTCGGTGTTCGGCGGGCTCTTCTCGACTTCGACACCACCGACGAATGCCGGGTCGCCGGCAAGCACGACCAGGTGAACGTGCCGAGTTTGAACATCGGCGGCTGGTACGACGTGTTCCAGCAAGGAACGCTCGACAACTTCGCGGCGATGCGGGCGCGCGGCGTACCGGCTCGCCTCGTGGTGGGGCCATGGGGGCATGATCCTCTGTTCATGTTCGGCCAAGTCGGGGAGATCAATTTCGGCATGATGTCGATGGTTGCGCCTGGCGCGAGAACAATGACCGATTTGCAGCTCGACTTCTTCGACGAGCATCTGCGTGACACTTCTTCCGCCCCTGCCGACAAGGCTCCTGTGCAAATCTTCGTCATGGGCATCAACCAGTGGCGCGACGAGCAGCAGTGGCCGCTCGAGCGCGCTCGAGACACTCCGCTCTACCTCCAGCCCAGCGGATGCGCAGCATTCGACGAGCCTGCAGGCGAGCCGTCTCACACCGACTACATCTATGACCCTGCCGATCCGGTTCCGACCTGCGGCGGCAACCTGGCCATGGCCCCCGAGTTCCCTGCTGGGCCGAGGGACCAGTGGAAGGTCGAAAGCCGAAGCGACGTCTTGGTGTTCACGACTCCGGTCCTCACCGAGGATCTCGAGATCACGGGCAGGGTGAAAGCCGTCTTGTACGCCGCGACCGACGGTCCCACCACCGACTGGGTGGTCAGGTTGTGCGACGTCGACGAGCATGGAACCTCCTACAACATTGTTGATGGGATTGCCCGCGTAACGACTGAACCCGGTCGCGTGGACAGGACCGAGATCGACCTGTGGTCGACCAGCATTGTCATCAAGGCCGGCCACCGGTTGCGAGTTCACGTCACCTCCAGCAACTTCCCCCGCTGGGATCGCAATCCCAACACGGACGCGGAGGTCGACCACCCGGACAACTTCCGCGTCGCGAGCCAGCAGATCTACCACGACAGCGAGCACCCATCGCATCTCGTGCTGCCGATCGTTCCGAGTTAGAGTGCGCTGATCCGCCGGTCGGCGGTCATATCACCAGCGACGCACCTCGACTGATATGCGACCGTGTGCAATTCGCATGCCGACGCCGACGTTATTTTGTCGCTTCTGCGACGAGGGTTATGCCACGGGTATTGCCGGACAAGGCGAACGAAAGACGAGTTTCAGTAGCCTCGGGGTAACGACCAGCGTCGTGAAGAAATTGTGCTCTATGATCGCCGACTGCATATTCGAAGCACCTCGGCTTCGCCAACCTCCGCCTTCGTCGCGTTGGGCGCCATCGTTTCGAAGGTCGTGATGCGCGCGCGGTCGTAGCGGATGTTGAGGCGGTGGTAGCCGGTCAGCCAGGAAATCGCGCGATCGATCACCCAGCAGTGGCGGCCGACGACCCGTCAAAGGTCCCTTTTCGCCCGAACACGCGCCGCGTCGATCACCGCTCGCGACCAGTAATGTCACATACACATCCGTAGGAGAGCTTGGATGAAACCTTGTCGTCTTCGCGCCACGACCGTCACGGCAGTCATGCTCGCTGCGGCAGCAACATTCGGTTCGGCCGGACATGCGCAGGCGAATCCGGCACCCGCGGGTCCGGCGGATTTCTACCTGCCACCGAATCCGTTGCCCGCCGGTAACAATGGGGACCTGATCCGCAACGAACCAGTCCGTCTCCTGGGTGGTTCCCTGTTGGCGGCACTGGTGCCGGCAGCAACTGCGACCCGCATCATGTACCGCTCCTCCGACACTGCCGGTGCACCGATCGCGGTCACCGGAACGGTCTTGACCCCGACCGCGGGGTGGTCCGGGCCCGGCCCCCGCCCCCTCGTCAGCTATGCCTTCGGCACCATCGGAGCAGGCGACAACTGTGCCCCGTCGAAACTCATCGCCGACGGCGCCAGCAACCCGCTGCTCGACGCATCCATGGTCGACCCCGCGTCGCTACTGGCACGCGGCGTCACCGTCGTGGTCACCGACTACGAGGGTCTGGGTACCCCGGGCGCACACACCTACCTGCAACCGGTACCCGAAGCGCACGCCGTGCTCGACGCCGCACGCGCCGCCATCCGCTTCGGCGCGGCGACACCGAGTGCGCCGGTGGGGATTTGGGGATACTCGCAGGGCGGCTCCGCAGCCGGCGCAGCCGCCGAATTGGCCCGCAGCTACGCCCCGGACCTCAACCTCGAGGGCACCGTTGTCGGCGCACCGCCGGCGAATGTCTCCTCCACCATCTCGAATGGCGACGGCAAAGCGCTCACCGGTGCGATCGGCTACTTCCTCAACGGCCTGCTCGCCAGCCACCCGGAATTCACGGCGGCGGTCACCACGATGCTCAACCCGGCCGGCATCGACTTCCTGCACCGCACCGCGACCGAATGCCTCTTCGACTCAACGCCACATGCCTATCAGCCCACCAGTTCGTTCACCCTCAGCGGTCGACCCATCATCGACGAACTCCGGGCGGATCCCACGATCCGAGCTGTTCTCGACAGCTTCAATCTGGGCCAACGCGCTCCCGCCGCCCCCGTACTCGTCGCTCAGAACGTCAACGACGACGTCTGCCTCGCCGTAGACACCCACGAATTGGAAACCGCTTGGCGCGCTGCCGGTGCCACCGTGACCAACGCAAACATCGACACACCCCCTCTGCTACCGCAACTCGGGATCGTGGGGCATACGGCGGCAGGGCAGCTGCTGAATCCGACCGCTGTGCCTTGGCTCATCGACCGGTTCAACCACTGAAGGCTCGGCCGATCGGCAACCGAAGCCGACGGCCGGAATCGCGGACGAGCAGCTGATGCTCGCCGAGCCGAGACAGTCCTCGTTATCTCGCCGATGCTTCAGGTCCGGCTGTATCCGGCGCCCGCCGACACGGCCGCCACTCGGCTGATCAGCAAGTTGCGTTGCAGTACGCACAGCTAGGCCGGCCGAGGCGGTCTGGGCCTTCTTCGACTGCTGCGGTCACGACCGGAATGCCTCGGTCATCTTTGTTATCTCCGTGGGGCCCGACCAACCACATGGAAGACCGCAGCAACCGACTGTCGTGACCTTGACTGCGCCGTCCGCGTAATATGTCGTGACGATGAACGCTTGCGCCGCGTAGGCGCATTCCGGACACGACCCGAAAAAGTCCAGCACCTCGCACCTTCGCTGGTCGACAGCGAGACCGGACGGCGGGAGCTTGCCGGATGTGTTTGAACTCGCCTTATTCGCGTCCATGCCAGCAATCACTTCCAGGTTGCCGAAACAATTGCTCGCAAGGCAAACGCGGCAAGATCGTTTGACCACTTATCGGCATGGCTACGATTTCTATCGCCTCGGCACGCTTCCGTCTCCATTCCCGGTAGAACGTCAACGCCGCGCTGGGCGTGGCACAAAAGTCGAGGACCGTGCCGCCCAGCCAGATCCGAACCCGCACATCACCTTCGACTCGCGATGCAGCCGCGCTCGGTGTCGGTGTCCGCACGCTGCCCGTCATAGCGCCGTTCCCACTGGTACGCGGACGATGAGGGCGTCGCCTTGGCCGCCGCCACCGCACAGCGCGGCCGCGCCCACACCACCGCCGCGGCGCTTCAGCTCCAGCGCCAGGTGCAGCACGATCCGCGCGCCCGACATCCCCAGCGGGTGACCGATCGCGATCGCACCACCGTTGACGTTGACCTTTCCCGGGTCGATACCCAGCTTGCGGGTCGAGGCGATCCCGACCGCCGCGAATGCCTCGTTGATCTCCACCAGATCCAGATCCTCCGGCGAAATACCTTCTTTGGCACAAGCTTTCGCGATCGCATTCGCGGGCTGGTCCTGCAGCGTGGAATCCGGACCGGCCACCACACCCGCGGCACCGATCTCGGCGATCCAGCTCAACCCCAGCTCCTGGGCCTTCTCCTTGCTCATCACGACCACCGCGGCCGCACCGTCGGAGATCTGCGACGCCGAACCGGCGGTGATGGTGCCGTCGGCGGCGAAGGCCGGACGCAACCTGCCCAGCGACTCCACCGTCGTATCCGCGCGCACCCCCTCGTCCTCGCTCGCCACGATCGGGTCGCCCTTGCGCTGCGGCACCGACACCGGGACGACCTCGTCGGTGAACACGCCGTTCTTCCACGCGGCGGCGGCCTTCTGATGCGAGGCGGCAGCGAAGGCGTCCTGTTCGGCGCGGCCGATGCCGTCCCCGGCGTTGCGGGATTCGGTCAGCTCGCCCATCGCCTGATCGGTGAAGATGTCATGCAGCCCGTCGTAGGCCATGTGGTCACGCAGGGTCACATCCCCGTACCTGAAGCCCGCACGGCTCTTCTCCAGCATGTGCGGCGCCCGGCTCATCGACTCCTGACCACCGGCCACCACGATCTCGTACTCACCGGCGCGAATCAGCTGATCCATCAACGCGATCGCGTTTATCCCCGACAAACACACCTTGTTCAGCGTCAACGCCGGAACATCCATCGGGATACCACCGGCCACCGCAGCCTGACGCGCCGGAATCTGCCCCGCACCCGCGGTCAAAACCTGACCCATTATCACGTAATCGACCTGCTCGGGCGCCACCCCACCACGCTCCAACGCCGCCTTGATGGCGAAACCACCCAGATCCGAACCGGAGAACCCGGACAACCCACCGAGCAACCGACCGACCGGGGTACGGGCGCCGGAAACGATGACAGTAGTACGTGCCTCAGACATGTGCCGACTCCTCCAGATCGACAATCGGTTCCGCACCTGTCGAGGTGGCGATTTGCCCGACCGTCACATAAGGTGCGAGTTCCGTCCTCCCTCCGCTCGGGCGGTACACATCGGCGCGCAAGATCGTGCTGTCGCGCATCGTGGCCTCGACATAGAGTTCGGTCCGCAGACCGGCGAATCGCCGCGACCGCTCTCGCGATTGCCCGAAAGTGACATCCGAGGCAGAGCCGTCCTGATCGACGAACGTGAACGCCACCACATCGCGGGGGTGGCGATCACACAGCAACCACGCCGGATCGGCATCGTCCGCGGCGATCTCAGCGACGCGCGCGGCGGCACGCTCCCCGGTCGGATTCGGATCCGGAACCATCAAAGCCTCCTGGGTACGCGCCTGGGTACTGAGTTCTATTATAAAGTACCCACGCAATCCCGTCGAGGCAAAGAGGCTTCGTTCACGAGGAAGTAACAGATATCGGCAATACGAATGTCGTCGGTGTGTCGCGAATCGACGCGCCGACGACCTTCTCCAATGCCGACCTGCAGGGTCCAGCAAAGTCATCTGCGAGGGGTGACGTGCGGCTTATATTGGTTTTGCCCGATATGTCCCGGAATGAGTTGAATGGCGGTCACGGCCTGTTTGCCGCGCTGCATCCCAGCATGGCGGCACCTCGGTGGATGTCGGATTGTCAAGAGGTTGTTATTGGTTCGCCGCAGATTTGAGTCGGCCTAGCGAAACGAGCGCGCCGGGGTAGCGATGGGTTGACATGTGGACGAGGGCCACGTGTTCTGGTCGCGGCCGCGCCTACCGCCCCGCTGGTTCTGACACCGAGTCACCACAAGATCGAGAAGGAGGACTCGTGCGCGTTGCGCGCAGGGCAAAGGCGGGCAGGGGGCGTCCGTTCGGGAGAGGCCGGCCACCACCCTGGAGATGCCCTGCTTCTTGCGTTGATTTGTGTCCTGAGAACAACACTCATCGCAGGTGGCAGGGCATCTCTAGGGTGGATCCAGGCTCAGTGGGCCATTACGGGCTCGCCCTCGGATGGCTTCAGAGCTCGATTCGGAATCAGGAAGGCCGCGATCACCGCACCGACCACGAAGAATCCGGTGCCCCATGCCAGGGTGGCCGTGTAGCCCTCGACCCCGGCCTGTGCCGCGGTCAGCGCGCTGGGCGTGTGTGAAGTCAGGTAGTCGGTCGTGGCCGTCGTGGCAACGGTGGTCAGTAGTGCCGTGCTGATGGAGCCGCCGATTTGCTGACCGGTGTTGATCAGTGCCGAGGCGACGCCCGCGTCATCGTGGTGCAGGCCTGAGGTCGCCCCCTGGAACGCGGTGGTCATCGCCCCGCCGATGCCGAGACCCAGCAGGATCATGCCGGGCATGATGTGGGTGGCGTAGGTGCTGTCCAGCTCGAGCCGGGTCAGCAGGGCCATACCGGCTGCGGCGACCAGGAAGCTGGCGCTGACGACGATCTTCGGGCCGACCTTGGGCAGCACCAGCGAAGGCATCGTGGTCGACGTAGCGACGACAGCCGCGACCATCGGCAGGAACGCCAGACCGGTCTTGATCGGCGAGTAGCCGAGGCTCGCCGCGAAGTAGTAGGTCAGGAACAGGAAGATCGAGAACATTCCCATACCGAGGACGAACACCGCCACGAACGAACCACCGCGGGTCCGGTCCAGCACGACGCGCAGCGGCAGCAGCGGATGGGCGACCTTGGACTCCAGCCACACGAACACCACGAGCAGCACCGCGCCCACGATCATGGAGCCGAGGGCGACCGGGTCGGTCCAGCTGGTGGACTCGACGTGCGCGAATCCGTAGACGATGGCGAACAGCGCGGCGCTCACCACAAGGATGCCCGGAATGTCGAGTTTGGGCTTGTGGGTGATCACGGGCTTGGCCAGCAGCAGCAATGCACCGATCAGGGCGGGGGCCGCGAAGGCGACGTTCACGTACATCACCCAGCGCCACGATGCCCATTCGGTGAGCATGCCGCCGAGCAGCAGCCCGATCGCGCCGCCCGCACCACCCAACGCACTGAAGATGCCGAAGGCCTTCGCCCTTTCAGACGGTTCGGTGAAGGTCACGCTGAGCAGTGAGAGTGCTGCGGGCGCGAGCAGTGCGGCGAAGAGGCCTTGGGCCACGCGTGCCGCGACGAGGATCTCGAAGTTGCCAGCCGCGCCGCCGACGACGGATGCGGCCCCGAAACCGGCCAAGCCGATTACGAAGAGGGTACGCCGGCCCAACAGGTCACCGAGTCGGCCGCCGAGCAGCAGCAGGCTGCCGAACGCCAGCGCGTAACCTGTGATGACCCACTGTCGGCTGCCGTCACTGAAGCCGAGGTCTTGCTGCGCCTCGGGCAGCGCGATGTTCACGACGGTCGCATCGAGCATGACCATGAGCTGTGCCAGGCCTAGCACGACCAGCACCCACCAGCGCACGGCATGTGAGCCGCGAAGGCCCGAGTATGCCTTTCCGGAGGCGGGTGCCCTGCGGTCGATATTGGTACTCATTTTTTTCCCCTTGCTTGCTGGGCATGGCTGTAAACCGTCTGAAACTGAATTGGTTTCCAGACGGGAAAACTGATCGATTTCTCACCGACGAGGTGAGGCGAATGGGTGATGGGCTGTGATCTCAGGGCTTCAAGATTGTCCAGTGGCCCCTGGTGGGCTTACCTCGGCGATCCCTGGAGGGCCGCGTCGGTGTCCGCGGTGGCCAGCATCCTGTTGATGTCGGCGCCGGCCAGCGCGCCGGCTGCGGCGGAGGCCCCGACCTGGGCGGCCATATCGGTGGCGTTGCCGGCCACCCACACACCCGGCACCTCGGTGGTGCCGGCCGTGCCGGAGGCGAGAACGCGGCCCGCGTTGTTCGGCAGGTCCTGCACCGGCAGGCCCAGGCCTTCCAGACCCTGGGTACGGGCCTGCATCCGCGGGCCGACCGCGAGGACGCGGCGGGCCACGACCTGGCCGTCGGTCAGGCGCACCCCGGCGAGGGCACCGTCCTCGTCGTTGACGACCTCGGTGAGCGGGGTGTCGATGACGCGGATGGCGCGGGCGGCGAAGCGGGCGCGGCTGTCCTCGTCCAGGTCAGTGCCGTGGGTGAAGTAGGTCAGGTCCTCGGTCAGCTGACGGAACAGCAACGCGTGACCGATGGAGCCCGGGCCGGTGGCGAGGATTCCGACGGGCTCATCACGCACCTCCCAGCCGTGGCAGTACGGGCAGTGCACCACACTGCGCCCCCAGTGCTCGGCGAGCCCGGGCACCTCCGGCAGCACATCGGTGAGGCCGGTGGCCACCAGGACACGGCGAGCGGTGATGCTGCGGCCGTCGGCCAGCGTGACGGTGAACCGCAGGTCCCCGTCCGCCGACGGGGCGGCGGACTCGGCCGAGACCACCTCGCCGTGTACGACGCGTCCGCCGTATTGGCGCACCTGCTCCCGGCCCTGTCGAAGGATCTCGGACGGCGGGGTGCCGTCCAAGACGATGAAGCCGTGCATAGCCTCCGCGGGCGCGTTGCGCGGGGAACCGCTGTCGATCACGACGACCGAGCGGCGGGAACGGGCGAGGATCAGTGCACCGTTCAGCCCCGCGGCGCCCCCGCCGATCACCACCACGTCGACGGTCCCCTCGGCCAGTGCATCGCTCGCGTACGGAGGAGTCGTCACAGTCATGGTCTCCTGCCTTTCCTTGTCAGTCATGGTTCGGTCAACTCGGGTTCTGGATGGTTGGAGAGGGGGTCCGATGAGCTAAGGACCGTTGTGTACTGAACAGTCAGAAATCTAGGCGGTTCTGTACTGAGTTGTCAAGTATGGCGGGTCGGCCTTACCTTCTGCGGATGGGGCCGCCCGCAGTTTCCAGCGCAAAAACAACGATTAGGCTGGTCAGGGTGCAGGAAAGGCTCTCCCTGTGGTGGTGGGGCACGGCCGCGATGGCCGCGGCGAGAGTTGAGCCCTGGTCGCGCGGGGGAAGCGTCGAAAATGAGCGGAGGAGAATCATGACCGGAGCGATTCGCCCTGCTAGGTAAGGGAGAAGCATGAGCATCACCCCTATGCCGGACGAGCTGACCCATTACTCGTCCCGTCGGCTGGACGAGATCGATGAGCTGGCCTTCCCGGTGTTGGGCCAACACACCCTGGACCTGTTGCGGTCATCCGGTGAGGAGCTGCACCCCGCGCCCGGCGAGTTGCTGTGGGACCTCGGTGATCCCACCGACTTCTACCTCGTGCTGAGCGGTGGCGTGCTCCTCGTGGACCCCTGGGCAGACCGGGTCGTCTTCGTGATCGAGGCCGGTGACTTCGTCGGCGAGCTCGCCATGTTGATGGGGCAAAGCGCCGTCTTCCAGGGCGTGGCCATGCAAGACACCGCGATCGTGCGGGTTCGGGTGGAGGAACTGCGCCGGCTGATGGAGATCTCGGGGGAGCTGAGCGATGTCCTGCTGTCCGCTTTGGATGCCCGGCGGCGCTTCCTGACCAGGAAGGGCGAGGGCGGTCTGGTACTGGCCGGAGACGACGACCGCGACCTGCACCGCCTCCAGGACTTCGCTGAACGCAACCAGATTCCCTACCGGACGGTGCTGCGCTCGAACCCGTCGGCGTGGTCGGAGCTGGCGCAGACCTGCGCCTTGCCCGAGGCCGGTACGGCCGTTGTCACGGCACAGCGCCGCGTCATGACAGCGCCGACCATGCGTGACCTGGCAACCGCGCTGGGAATCGACCTGTTGGGCATCGCCGACGATTGCCGGTGCGACCTGCTGGTGGTGGGCGCCGGACCGGCGGGCCTGGCCGCTGCCGTGTACGGGGCGTCGGAGGGACTGGACGTGGTCGTCGTCGAGGACGTCGCCATCGGCGGCCAGGCCGGCAGCTCGTCACGGATCGAGAACTACCTCGGCTTCTACCGCGGCGTGTCCGGAGTGGAACTGGCACGGGCGGCGATGCTGCAGGCGATCAAGTTCGGGACCAGGCTTCTATCACCCCGCTCAGTCACTGGGCTGTCGAAGGTGCCCGGCGGGTTCCGGGTGCGGCTCGACGACGAGCACGACATCCTCGCCACAGCGGTGATCATCGCCAGCGGCGTGCGCTACCGGCGCCTGGACCTGCCTGGCCTGGCCGACCTGGAGGGCCGTGGCGTCTACTACGCCGCAAGCCAACTGGAGGCCAAACCGGTCTCCGGGCGGAACGCCGTCGTGGTCGGGGGCGCCAACTCCGCCGGACAGGCGGCCCTGTTTCTCGCGCGGAACGCCGGCCACGTCCACGTCCTGATCCGCCGCGATGACCTGCGCGACACCATGTCGAACTACCTGGCGCAGCGCCTGACCCACCACGAGCGGATCACCGTGCACCCTCGCTGCGAACTGTCCGCCGTCCATGGCAGCAGCCGGCTCAGCGGGCTGACCTGGCACGACCGCGCCCGCGACCGGGACGTACAACTCGACGCGGCCGCACTGTTCCTGATGATCGGCGCGGACCCCTGCACGACCTGGCTGCACGACATCGGCGTCGACCTCGACGCCAAGGGCTTCGTGCTCACCCACGACAGCTTCGCCACCTCGATACCCGGGCTCTTCGCCGTCGGTGACGTGCGCGCAGACTCCGTCAAGCGGGTGGCATCAGCCGTCGGCGAGGGA
This sequence comes from Nocardia barduliensis, assembly GCF_013315795.1. Classification (GTDB taxonomy): domain Bacteria; phylum Actinomycetota; class Actinomycetes; order Mycobacteriales; family Mycobacteriaceae; genus Nocardia; species Nocardia barduliensis. Next base: position 11,167 of record NZ_JABLTE010000051.1, on the reverse strand, counting down.
TCCGTGGTCATCTCCGCAGTGCACGCCTACCTCACCAGCAGAAGGACGTTCTGACCCGAGCCTTACGGCGAGCCATGGTGGAACAGCTCCGGATGCCGGGTCAGCTCTACCCGGTCCGGCGGATGTGACCGGAGCGGAACCGCGCTCGGCGTCCACCGACCCCAGCGCCGGATCGCCGATCCCGGTGGTCTCGCCGCGAGGGTCGAGTGATCCGCTACTCGGCCCATGCCGCGATCCGTTCCGCGATCGCCTCGGGGGCCTCGATGTGCAGGAAGTGACCGACGTCGGGGACGACCTGCAGTGCGTGCGGGGCGGCGAACCGATGCCGGTCGTCGACCTGCGGGGGGAGGATGCCGCCGTCGTCGGCACCGTGGAGCTGCAGCAGGGGCACCGTGATCGGCTGAGATAGGCGGCGCAACACCCCGAGCATGCCGGGCCGCAGCATCTGCCGGTAGTACTTTATGGGCGCGGGCATGCTCGCCCGCAGGTCCTGGTGTAGGTCCGCCTGCAGAGCTGGATCGAGCGAAAGGCTGGGCGACCATTGACGCCAGAGGTGGTCGATGAGGGCGAGATCGCGGGCGGTGGCCATCCAGCCGCTTCCCGGCAGTTGAAAGAGCCCCATGTGCCAGCTCCGGCGTAGCTGAGCGGGGCGCATCTGGTTCAGGAACGTGCGTGGGTGAGGGATGGCGAGCGTGACCGCGCGTTCGATCCGCTCCGGCGCGGTGACGCAGGCATCGTATGTGATGAAGGCGCCCCAGTCGTGGCCGATCAACTCCACTGCTCGCCCAGGAGACCAGCGGTCGATCATCGCGAGCACGTCGCTGGTGAGGGATGCGAAGTCGAACGGCCCCGCGGTGGGCGACGGCGCGTAGCCCCGAAGCCAGGGTGCGACGACGTGACGTCCGCGGCGGCCGAGCTCGGCGAGGAAGGGCTTCGCGGTCGGCGGATGGTCCGGGAAGCCGTGCAAGACGAGCGTTGGTTGACCATCGGGATCGCCACCCTGCAGCGCGTGAAAGGTGCCGTGTGGCAGGTCGAAGGTGACGTGTTCGAACTCCATGTGTGTCAGCCTTTTCCAAGAGTGGTCGGACGAGAGATGCTGGTGCTGGCTTCGGTGTCTCTGGTTTGGGACATGTGCGTCTGCTCAGGCGCCGGGTGTACTGCGGGGTCAGTCGGCGAGTCGGTTGAGCTTGCGGACTTGCTTGTCGAAGGCGCGCGAGGGCACGATCCGGCGCAGGATGCTGACGCGTGCGGCCATCGAGCCGGCGGCGTACCGGAGCTTGGGCTTGGAATCGGTGGCGGCCGCGACGATCACCTTCGCGACAACGTCCGGGTCGTCGGCGGTGCGCAAGGCCGTGGCCAGCACGTCTCGGGCGATCTCCCGCTGTGCGGCGTAGATCGGCAGGGGCGAGTCGGGTGCCAGGCTGCTCGCCTCGAAACTCGTGGTTGTGTAGGCCGGCTCGATCAGCAGCATCCGGACGCCATGCTCGCGAAGCTCGTGGTCGACGGACTCGGAGTAGCCCTCGATCGCATGCTTGGTGGCGGCGTAGACGGCCATGAAGGGGGCTGGGATCAGACCGAGTACCGAGGAAACGTTGACCACGCGGCCACTGCCCTGGGCGCGCATGTGGGGCAGCACTGCGTTCGTCATGCGAATCAGGCCGAAGACGTTGATGTCGAAGACCTTCTTGGCCTGGTTGATCGAGCTCTCCTCGCCGGCGCCGACCGCGCCCACGCCTGCGTTGTTGACCAGGACGTCGATCCGACCGAACCGCTCGATCACCTCCTCGACCAGGGAGCGGACCGACTCGTCGCTGGCCACGTCGAGATCGAGGAGCGTCACCCCGGCGAGCGGCTCGGCGTTCGCCGCGTTGCGGCTCGTGCCGACCACCGCGAAGCCGGCGTCCACGAGGGCGAGCGCTGCCGCCCGCCCGATCCCGGAGGAGGCGCCCGTCACGAGGGCCACTGGGCGAGCTGTCTGCATGTTGGTTCCTCCCGGTTGTGGGCATGTTTGTCGTGCGCTGTGCGGGGTCGCCTCAGGTCGACATGGTCCGCACCGGTCCTGCAAGCCCGGACCACGCCGGTCCGGCAAGCCCAGGATGGTTGTGTACTGAACTGTCAGAAATCTTCGCAGTTCTGTACTGAGTTGTCAAGAACGGCGGCTCGGCGCTACCTTCTGGGTATGACGAGACCACAAAGCTTCGACCGCGACCACACCGAGGCCATGCTGGCCCTCCTCGACGCGGCGGACCAGATGCCGAGCGCAAGCCTGCTGCGGGCCCGCTCCTACGAACTGCTGTCTCTTGTCCCGGGCTCGTCTGTCGTGGACATCGGGTGCGGTGCCGGGCGGGCCGTCGCCGAGCTGGCCGAGCGTGGCGTCCACGCGGTGGGCGTGGATCCCGATCCGTGGATGCTCGCCGCGGCCCGGAAACGATGGCCGGCGGCCGAGTTCTGGGAGGCGGGGGCGGAGGATCTGCCGTTCGCCGACGGAAGTGTGCGCGGCTACCGTGCCGACAAGGTCTTCCACGCACTTCAGGAGCCGTGGCGCGCGGTGACGGAAGCGCGGCGCGCCCTCTGCCCGGGTGGCAGGATCGTCCTGGTCGGGCAGGACTGGGACGCCGTCATGGTCGACTCTGACGATGCGGCGCTCACCCGCACGATCGTGCACGCCCGCGCCGACCTCCTGGGCACGCCCCGCGCCGGCCGCCAGTACCGCAACCTGCTCCTGGACGGCGGCTTCAACGACGTCACCGTCGAGGTGCACACCAGCGTGTTCACCGATCCTGCGATGCTGTCGTTGGCCACCATGCTCATCGAGCCGGTCTGCACGAGCGGTGCCGTCGGCCGTGACCAGGCCGATGAGTGGCTCGCCGAACAGCGCCGACGCGCCGAGGCCGGCCGCTTCCTCATCGCCATTCCGTTCTTCGTGGCTGCCGCCTCCGCCTAGAGAGCAGATGGAGCGCGGACTGCGAACATCCGCTTGACCGGGAACGGTGACCACGCCTGTCCGGCACTCGTGGCCGATGTGGTTTCCTTGGCCAGCCGGGGGTGGCCCCCTTCCGTGCGAGACGCCTTCGCGGCATCGCGGTCGTGCACGCCCGGACCAAGCCAGTCCGGCAAGCTCAGGGTGGCTGTGTGCTGAACAGTCAGACATCTGGACAGTTCTGTACTGAGTTGTCAAGAAGGGTGGGTCGGCGCTACCTTCTGTGTATGGCGAGACCACGAAGCTTCGACCGCGACCACGTCCTGCATGCCGCCGAGCGGCAGTTCCGCACCTCGGGCTACAACGGCACGAGCGTCGACGACATCAGCGCCGCCACCGGCCTGGGCCGCGGCAGCCTCTATGCCGCGTTCGACGGCAAGCACGGCGTGCTGCTGCAGGCGATGGCCAACTACTTCGCCCGGCTGGGGCAGTTTGCGCCGCAGGCGCTCGCCGGACCGGACGAGGGCGCCCTGGAACGACTGCACGCGTACTTGCTCCGCGCCGTCCACGGGGTGCCCTTGGCCGCCGACGTACCCCCCGCCCCTGACCGGGCGGCGGCGGCCTGCTTCGCCGCCAAGATGGCCCTGGAGATCGGCGCCTCCGACCCCGAGGTGGAACGCCTGGCCAAAGCCTGCTTCTCCGCAGTCGCGACGGCGGTGGCCGAGTGTGTGCGAGCCGCGCAGCGCAGCGGCGACATCGACCCCGACGCGGATCCCGACGACCTTGCGTACCTGCTGCTGACCATCATCCGCGGGATCGATGTCGTAGGCGCCCACGGCCACAGTCCCGCCCGCCTGACCTCGATTGCGGAGAGCGCGTTCGCCTTGCTGCCTCGCCCGCGCCACCGCTGAGAAGGGCACGGCCGGCCTCGTTGCACAGGCATCTGATGTGGTCGGCCCACGACGCCGCGGAGACGAGCGCGTCCTTCATACCGGTCGAGGGCGGGGTGAAAGCACCTTTGCGCAAGCGTGCTCGACATACCTGCGGCGGTTGTTCCGGGTTTCCAGCAGCCCGAGCAGCATCTCGGGCTGCCCGGCGGTCAACTGTCCGGCCAGGTGAGTCCTCAGCCGCTGATCGGCGGCTTGCTTGCACTCGGCGACCAGCCGCTCCAGCATGGAGATACCAGGCAGCCGCGCGCCTTTGCCCCGCAACCCACCGCACGGCCCCGGCCGTGAGAACCTTCGGCCCGTCGCCGGTCGTCTACGCCTGATCGTCGATCCACCCCGCAAGTTCGCTAGCGATAGCGCCGAACCCGATCAGCCCGTGTGCGCGGAGGATCTCGGCCTGATGGTCGTACCGGGTCTGCTAGGTATGCCTTCACACACGACGGATCACCGATACCGAGCTTTTCCGTGAGGTAGTCGACGACAGCGGCTGGTACATCGAGTGGATCCGGCAGCAGCATACTCAGGAAACGCACCGTCGCCAACTGCACCGCGACCCCAAGGCGGCACCGCTCTGGAGCGAGAGGGGCGTTGAGATTGCGTGCTTCGGGGCCGAAGCGCCGATCGCCTCGATTATTTGATCGAAGCGGCACAGACGCGCCTGCCCTCGGCCGGGATGCCTCGGTGACCAGTCGATCTCGGGTCACTGGGCGAACTGCGGGCTGTCCCAAGCCAACCCTGTCTACTTCATCCACACTCTGAATACCGCGCGCGGTCGAGGTCCTCGCCGGTCGCACCGCCGCAACGTCGACTGCTCGGAGGGCGCGCCCGATGCGCGATCCGCGTGTCGCGGTCAGCGTCGACGATGACATGCCCATCGCATCCGTTCCGGATCATGGGTACCAGTACTTGTGAATTAGTACCCAACAAGGTACCGTCTGTGACTACCCTCACAGCAGGCGCGGGTGAATACGCCCGGTCCAGCGCCTACGTCGCAACCATCGGATGGTTGGTGCCGATGAAAGTAACAAAAAATCAGATGAGTCAGGTCCGCATTGACTGGAACGTCGAAGTTCCGATGCGCGGCCGCGACGACCGGACGCTGGGGCGATCGCCGCCTTTCGGCCCGGCATCGTCGTCGAGAGACGACGAGACGCGGCAGGCCGGTCGCCGCTAACTCGGCCTGTCGTTGTCTGCGACGACGAGGATCGGAAAACCGGGGGCCTCATCGTCTCGGCGGAGCCCTGCGCTCCTCGCGTTTATGGTCCGGCATGCGCCGGGTCTTGTGAGTGTGACCACGGCCGGCCGAACCGACCGACCACTGGAATCCGTTCCCGAAGAAGTGAGCCCGAAAATGAATAATTCGCACGAGGTTTCGCACGCGCAGCGTAACAACAACGCGCTGCTGATCATCAGCGTCGTCGCCGTCTGGTGGGCGCTGCTCGGACCGGTCTGGACATATGTGCCGGCAACCGCTACGACTCCAGCCGCCACATTGACTTTCGCCGATCTGGCCGCGTTGAACACCGCCAACCCCAGTGGCCTGCAGGCCGCGTTCTATCAGTGGGTGGCATGGGTTTTCGCGGCGCTGACGACGATCACCGTGGTCGTCGTACTCCGGTCCGGTCGGCGAGCGACGGGTGCGGGCTGCGCTCTGATCGGCCTGCTGCAACTTCTGGTCACCCTATACGTGAGTGCGGAGGCGGCACCGGACTTGTCGGTCCTGCTCTCGAGCCTGCAGTACACCCGGCTGGGGACCGTGCTGTTTCTCGGCTCCATGCTGACACTCACCTATGCCGGTTTCCAGCGGCTGCGGTATGCACAACCCGCTCGCGAAGCGAATCTGGTTGCGGCGCAGGCATAGTCGCACGAGCTTCGAAACGCATCGACCCGGCCGATCCGACGTCGAGATAGGGGTCGTGTTCCGACCGGCGCGGCACGGTGTTCCGGGACAGAATCCGACCTCACGTCGGGTCGACCCGCCCAGGTGGTCGAGCGTCTCGGCGAAAGCTCGCCGGGACCCGTGCAGCATGCCGAGTGTGCCACGGTCAGTTCAGTCCGGACGGCGGAGTAGCCCGTTGAGCAGTAGGGTGCCGAGCTCGGCGAAGGCGTCGGCGGCGGTCATGCCGGTGCGGTCGAGGAGTAGTCCGGATTGGACGCCTTCGATGGCCAGTGCGACCAGGTGGGCGGCGAAATTGCCGTCGGTGGGACGGAATTGGCCGGCGGCGATGCCCTCGTCGATGAGTTCGCGCACGCGCGCGGCCGCGCGTGCGGTGTTGCGGGCGTAGATCTCGGCGGTTGGCGCGAAGGCGACCATGTCGTCGTAGAAGGCGGGCGAGTTGCGCCGCATGGCCTCGGCCACGCCGTCGAGGTAGATGAGGATGCGTTGACGCGGGTCATCGTGCTCGGCTACGCGCTGCTCGATGCTTGCGGCCGAGGAGCGGAAGAACTCCTTGGTTGCCAGCACGACCAATTGCTCTTTGGTCGAGGCGACGCTGTAGAGCGTCGCGCGGGAACAGTGCAGCCGCTCGGCCAGCTCCCCGATGGTGACCGTGGTGAACCCTTCAGCGAGGAAGATCTGCTGAATATTGCCGAGCAGATCGTCGCGCCGTGCGGAGTCCACCCGCCTGCGGCGGGGAGTCTTCACCAGAGAGCGGTTTCCGGACGGGGTTGCGGCCATCTGGCGAGTTTGACACATGCCCACTCCACCGCACCGCGCTGACATCGGCAGCCACTCTATCGGCGGTGCGGTGGGCGGGGCGTGGAGTGCGCAGCACGCCGCCGCCGCTGACTGCTGCGGCAGCCGCGCCTTCCAACCTCACCCCGGAACCTGGCGGTCCGCTCGGCGCGCCTCCTGCTCCCGCGGCCATGCATCTGCGCCAGGTCTCCCCCGGATGCGAACTGCCGGTGCCGGGTGGGCTTTGAGGTCGCCGTCTTTCCCCCTCGGTGACAGTGGGGTAAGTTATACGGTACTGATTAATGGTTTTAAGTACCCAGATGGGAGTGGTGGCGATGAGTGACGACGCCGTGTCGCGTGTCGGCCGATTGCTCGACGAGTTCGGCGCACCGCAGGCCGACGTGGCGTGGCTGTTGTGCGACCGCCATCCGGCCGCGCGCACGGCTTTGACAGTTGCCGACGGGCCGGGTTCGACCACGACCTACACCTACGGTGAGCTGGCCGAGGCCTCGCGGCGGGTCGCGGCGGTGCTGGCCGACGCCGGGGTGGGGCGTGGTGACCGGGTGGCGACGGTGATGGGCAAGAGCGTGGATCTGGTCGCGGTCGTGCTGGGTATCTGGCGGGTGGGCGCGGTGTACACGCCGTTGTTCACCGCCTTCGCCCGAGAGGCGATCGGATCGCGGCTCACCGACGCCGCGGTGGTGCTCGTGGTGGCCGATGACGACCAGCTGGCCAAGGTACCCGAGGGGCCATGGTCGGTGCTGGTGGCAGGCACCGAAGCGGCCGACGGGCTGCGTGCCCGAATGGCCGCCGCGCATCCGGAGGAGATCACCTCGGTGCCGGTCGGGGGCGACGGTGCGCTGGTACACATGTTCACCTCCGGTACCACCGGCAAGCCGAAGGGCGTGGTGCATCCGGTCCGCTACGCCGCGGGCTGGCAGAGCTACCTCGAATTCGGGCTTGGGGTGGGCTCGGACAGCACGTTCTGGTCCGCTGCGGATCCCGGCTGGGCCTACGGGCTCTACACCGCGATCGTGGCTCCGCTGGCCGCGGGTGCGCCGACGATCCTGCTGCGCGGAGGCTTCTCGCCCGAGACCACCTGGGCACTGCTGCAGGAGCTCGCGGTGACCGACTTCGCCGCCGCCCCGACCGTCTACCGCGGGCTGCGCGCCTCCGCCGCGAAGGTCCCCGAAGGGCTTGCGCTGCAACGATTGTCCAGCGCCGGGGAGCCGTTGACCCCGGAGGTGAACGAGTGGGCCGAGCAAGCGCTCGGCTTGCGGGTGCACGACCATTACGGACAGACCGAACTCGGCATGCCGATCGGCTTCCCGCACCACCCGCAACTGGAACTGCCGGTGCGCAACGGGGCGATGGGGGTCGCGCTGCCGGGCTGGACGATGATCGTGCTCGACGAGGACCGCGACGTGCCCGCCCCGACCGGGCAGTCCGGGCGGCTGGCGGTGGTCGTGGCCGAAAGCCCGTTCATGACCTTCCACGGCTATGTCGGCGGTGTCGGCGCGGACCGCTTCCGGGCCGGGGGCGCCTACTTCCTGACCGGGGATCTGGCCTCGGTCGACAGTGAGGGCGTCATCCAATTCTCCTCACGCGACGACGACGTGATCATCATGGCGGGCTACCGGATCGGCCCGTTCGATATCGAATCGACCCTGCTGCGCCACCCGGCAGTCGACGAATGCGCGGTCGTCGCCGCACCCGACGAGGTGCGCGGGGAGGTGGTGGAGGCCTTCGTCGTGCTCGCCCGCGACACCACCGGATCCGACGAGCTCGTCGCCGAGTTGCAGCAGTGGGTCAAGACCGGATACGCCGCCCACGCCTACCCCCGGCACATCCATTTCGTCGACGCGCTGCCCAAGACGCCCAGCGGCAAGATCCAGCGTGCGCAGCTGCGTCGCGATCGGGCCGCCGAGATCACCGCGAGCAGCCGATGAACGCGCCTGTCCCGATCATGATCTCCGATGCCGGGCCGGTCCGCACCCTCACCATGAACCGGCCCGGCCGCCGCAACGCCCTCGATCCCGCGCTGATCGACGCCCTGGACGACGCGCTCACCGACGCCGAGGCCGACGCCGGCATCGGCTGCCTGGTCCTGACCGGTGCCGGAAAGAGCTTCTGCGCCGGCGCCGACCTGCGGTACTTCCTGAGCCTGCGCGACGCCCCGGGTGGGCCGACGGAATTTCTGCGCCGAGTCTCGGCGGTCGTCACCCGGCTCGAACGCAGCCGGCTGCCCGTGGTGGCCGCGGTGCACGGCCACGCCGTGGCCGGTGGGCTCGAGCTCGCGCTGGCCTGCGATGTCGTCGTCGCGAGCGAGGGCACCCTGATCGGTGACGGGCACATCCGCAACAACCTGCTTCCCGCAGCCGGATCCAGCGTGCGGCTACCCCGCAAGGTCGGTGACTCCATGGCCCGCTGGCTCGCGCTCACCGGCACGCTGCTCCCGGCCGAAAAGCTCACCGCCACCGGCTGGCTGCACGCCGTCGTGCCACCCGCCGAGCTCACGGCCACCGCTGCGGCACTGGCCGCCGAACTCGCAGCCGCCGCCGGACCGGCCCAGTCGGCCTTCAAATCCCTGCTCCACGACCTCACCGGCATGAACGAGGACGAGGGCCTGGCCACCGAGCTCGCCGAGTTCGAAAAGCACTGGAACAACACCGATGTCCCCGCGGCGCTGACCGCGTTCCTGCACCGCCGACCGGCCTGACCTGGAAAGGAATACGTTGAACCGCTACACCGATCAGGTGGTCCTGGTCACCGGCGGCGCCCAGGGCTTGGGCGCGGCCATGAGCCAGCGATTCGCCGCCGAAGGCGCGAACGTAGCGATCGCCGATGTCAACGTCGACGCCGCCAACGAGCTGGCGACCCGTCTGCAGGCCGAGACCGGGCGCACCTGCACCAGCCACGCCGTCGATGTCACCTCCTCGGCCGAGGTGACCGCGTGGGCCGACGACGTCGCCGCGCGCCTGGGCCGCATCGACGTGCTGGTCAACAACGCCGGCATCATCCGCGACAACCGCATCGAAGACATCGATGACGACGACTGGCACGCCGTGCTCGAGGTATCACTGTCCGGCGCCTTCTACTGTGCACGAGCGGTACTGCCGCACATGCGATCCCGCAACTACGGACGCATCGTGTCGTTCTCCTCGATGAGCTGGCGCGGCAACTTCGGCCAGGCCAACTACGTCGCCGCCAAAGCGGGCATCGTCGGGCTCACCCGCACCCTGGCGCTCGAGGTCGCCCGCCAGGGCATCACCGCCAACGCCATCGCCCCAGGGCTCATCGACACCCCCATGCTCGCCTCCATGAACGGCCCCGCCCGCGACAAGCTCATCGCCAAGGTCCCCCAGCGCCGCACCGGTGCACCCGAGGACATCGCCGAAGCCGCCGCCTACCTCTGCTCACCGGCCGCCGGCTACGTCAGCGGCATCGTCCTCGACGTCGACGGCGGCCTGGGCATCGGCTCCTCCATCCGCTGAGCACCGCACCACCCGCAATCCCCCGAGTAAGAACGAAAGCGAGACAACGATGTCCGGAATGGAAATCGAATTCGACGTCGAGGCCACCATGCGCGACGGCACCGTCCTGCGCGCCGATGTGTACCGGCCGACCGGGGAGGGCCCGTGGCCCGTCCTCATTCACCGCACGCCCTACCATCGGCGCCAACTGCCCCAGATGATGCTCGACCTATACGCAGCCGTATCCCGCGGCTACATCCTCGTTCATCAGGACACCCGCGGCCGGTCCGGTTCCGACGGCGAGTGGCTCCCGTTCACCTACGAAGTCGAAGACGGCTACGACACCGTGCGCTGGGCGGCCGGCCTGCCCGGCAGCAACGGTGTCGTCGGCATGTTCGGCGCCAGCTACACCGGCAACACCCAGTGGGCAGCGGCCCTGGCCAAGCCGCCGGAGCTGCGGGCGATCAGCCCGCAGACAACGTGGAGCGACCCCAGCGATGGCCTGCACTTCCGCGGCGGTGCGATCGAACTGGGCCTCAACACTGCATGGGCGCTGCAGACCGGCATCGGGGAGATCGTGAGGCGGGAACAGGACCCCGTACAAACCCTCACCGAAATCGGCGCCGCCATCGCGGACTACGACAGGCTGGTCCCCGACGGCTACCAGGGACTGCCCGCCGGGCACCCGCCCGCCATCGCCCGCCACGGAATCCCGGATCTCGGGGTGCGACGCGCACTGGCCGACCCCGCCACCGCCGACGGAGCAACCATCGCCGGCAAACACAGCAGCGTCGAGGCCGCCGCACTCAACACCGCCGGCTGGTTCGACGTCTTCCTGCAGGGCACCCTCGACCACCACACCGCCATGGCAGCTCTGGGCAAACCCACCCGGCTGATCGTCGGACCGTGGACTCATCTGGCCAAAGCCGGAGTAACCGGCGGCGTCATCGGCGAGACGAACTTCGGTCTGGCCTCCACGCACGCGGGCATCCAATTCGACGAGCTGCAACTGGACTGGTTCGACCACTGGCTCAAGGACGCCGACAACGGGGTCGATACCGCGCCGCCGGTCAAAATCTTCGTCATGGGCATCAACCAGTGGCGCGAAGAAGCCGAATGGCCCCCCGCCCGCGCGGTCGACACCCCCTGGTAC
>NZ_JABLTE010000050.1 GCF_013315795.1 Nocardia barduliensis | reverse complement strand
ACGCGGGCCGCAGTCCGGCGCGATGCCGGTCACGCCGCGTCCACCTCGTTCCGGCGCGATGCCCGCGGTGCCGAGGCCGCCGCAATCGGGGCCGATCCCAGCCGCGCAACGCCCACCCCAACCGGGCCCGATCCCGGCCGCCGCGCCGGAATCCGATCGGGTGCCGCCGCCGCGCTACGCCCCGCCGCAGCCGCAGCAGTTCCCGCCACCGCCCCGGCAGCGGCCCGCCGCTCCGGTCCGGCATGAGCCCGCCGAACCGGATCGCCCCCGGACCAGGGAGTGGGCCGCCGCGACCCGCACCGCCGAGCCGCCGAAGGCGGAGGATGCGAAGCAGAGTGCGAGTTCCCGGCTGCTCAGCGACTCGGGATCGATCGCGTTCGCGACGCTGATCAGTCGGATCACCGGCTTCGGTAAGCAGTTGATGCTGCTGACCGTGCTCGGCCCAGCGATCGCCAGTGCGTTCACCGTCGCCAGCCAGATTCCGAACATGATCGCCGAGCTGGTGCTCGGCGCGGTGCTCACCGCGATCGTGGTGCCCACGCTGGTGCGCGCGGAGCAGGAGGACCCCGATCGCGGAGCGGCGTTCGTCCGGCGTCTGGTGACCGCGGCTTTCGTGGTCCTGGCCACCGCGGCGCTGCTGGCGACGGCCGCGGCGCCGGTGCTGACCACGCACGTCTTCCTGTCCGACGACGGCCAGGTCAATACCGCGCTCACCACGGCGCTGGCTTTCCTGCTGTTGCCCGCCATCCTGTTCTACGGCATGTCGGCGCTGCTCACGGCGATCCTGAACACCCGGCAGATGTTCAAGCCCGGCGCGTGGGCTCCGGTGCTGAACAATCTGGTCGTCCTGACCGTGCTGGGCTTGTACGTCCTGATGCCAGGGGAGATCACGCTCGACCCGGTCCGGATGAGCGACCCGAAACTCCTGGTGCTCGGGGTCGGCGTCACGATCGGCGTGGTGGTGCAGGCGGTCAGCCTCGTTCCGGCGATCCGCAGGGCGGGCATCGACCTGCGCCCGCTCTGGGGGATCGACGCCCGGCTCAAGCAGTTCGGCGGCATGGGCGCGGCCATCATCCTGTACGTGCTGATCAGCCAGGCGGGTTTCGTCTTCGCCACGCGGATCTCCTCGCATGCCGACGCGGCGGGTCCGGCGATCTACAACAACGCGTGGCTGCTGCTGCAACTGCCCTACGGCGTGCTCGGTGTCACCGTGCTCACCGCGATCATGCCGCGGCTGAGCCGCAACGCCGCCGCCGATGACACTCCCGCGGTGGTCGACGATCTCTCCGCCGCCACCCGGTTGACCATGATCGCGCTGGTCCCGGTGGTCACCTTCCTCACGCTGGCCGGTCCGCAGGTCGGGCAGGCGCTGTACGGCTACGGCAACTTCGGCTCCGACGCCGAACGTCTCGGGCTCGCGGTCAGCTGGTCGGCGTTCGCGCTGATCCCGTACTCGCTCGTGCTGATCCACCTGCGGGTGTTCTACGCCAGGGAGCAGGCGTGGATCCCGACCTGGATCATCCTCGGCATCACCGCCGCCAAGATCGTCTTCTCGGCGCTGGCTCCGGTGCTCACCGACGCCGAGCACGTGGTGATCGCGCTCGGCGTCGCGAACGGGCTCGGCTTCGCGGTCGGTGCCGTGGTGGGCGGTTACCTGCTGCACCGCAGTCTGGGTGATCTCCGGATGGCCAATGTCGGCCGCACGGTGACGCGTGTCGTACTTGCGTCGCTCGCGGGCGGCGCCGTGATGTGGATCGTGGACCGGGTACTCGGACTGGATCGCCTGACCGAGTCCTTCCACGGACCGGGTTCGCTGATCCGGGTGGCGATCACCGCGATCGTCATGTTCGCGGTGGCGTTCGGCTTGATGCGACTCGCCGGTATCCCGGAGATCGTCGCGATCACCGTGGCCATCTCCCGGCGCCTCGGCTGGACCCCGCCTGCCCCGGATCTCGACCTGGAGAGCCCGGTCGAAGATCCCTACGTCACGCAGGTACTGCGCAGGCCCGACTCGTATCTGGACTACCCGCGGTTCGATCCGTACATGGATGCCCAGACCATGGTGCTGCCTGTGATCAGACCTGATGCCGTTGACCGCACCGGCATGGGTGAGTTCCCGTACCCTGTTCGGCAGAGAAGCACAAGTGGCGAATTCGCCGGAACCTCGACATACCAGGGCGAAGGAGGACCGAGGGTGAGCGACGACGCGGTGGGCGGCGTCCCAGCCGCCGATTCTTCTGCGACCACGCCCGGCGGACTGTTCACCGATGTACCGCCGACCGCGGGGGAGCCGTTGGATCCCGCGTACGCGAACACGGAATCGGGCACGGCTCCGCCGGATCAGGCCGCGGCGAGACCGCAGGACAACCAGCTGCCGCCACGCGATCCGATGTACGACACCGGGATGATTCCCATCGGCTCGCCGGAGATGCCGCCGATGGGCGGCGAGAACCTGGGCGCCCGGCGGATTCCGCGCGGCCCCAAGCTGATACCGGGCGCTTCGGTGGCCGGTGGGCGCTACCGCCTGCTGGCCGGTCACGGCGGGGCCCGCGGTCTGAAGTTCTGGCAGGCGCTGGATATCAAACTCGATCGCGAGGTCGCGCTGACCTTCGTCGACGCCGACCAGAAGGCGACCGAGAACTCCGGTCAGGACGGCCCGCAGGCGATCCTGTCCCGGACACTGCGCCTCGGCCGGATCAACTCGCCGGGCCTCGCCCGGGTTCTGGACGTCGTGCGTGGCAGCTCCGGCGGCATCGTGGTGGCGGAGTGGACGCCGGGCCGGTCGCTGCGCGAAATGGCCGAGACGGTGCCGTCGCCGATCGGTGCGGCGCGCGCCATCCGCGCACTCGCCTCGGCGGCCGAGCTGGCCCACCGCGGCGGCGGATCGCTGTCCATCGACCATCCCGACCGGGTGCGCATCAGTGCCTCCGGTGACGCGGTGCTCGCCTTCCCTGGCACGCTGTCGGACTCCGACGCGCAGTCCGACGTGCGCGGCCTCGGCGCCATGCTCTACGCGCTGATCACCGCCCGCTGGCCGATCCGCTCCGGCGGTGTCACCGGCAGCGCGGCGACGGTGGGCGGGCTGCGGCTGGCCGACTTCGGCCCGGACGGCACGCCGGTGGAGCCGAGGCAGATCCGTCCGGAGGTACCGTTCGAGATCTCCGCGGTCGCCGTGCGCTCGCTGGAGTCGAACAAGGGCGTGCGCACCGCCGCCACGGTCCAGCACGTGCTGGAGCAGGCGTCGGTGGTCGATCAGAAGACCGACTTCATCCCGGTGCTCCGGCTCGGCCAGCGGCCGCCCGCGAACATGGACGACTCGCTCGCCGATCCGGAACTGCTGGCGGCCGAACGCGAACGCTCCCAGCGCATGATGTGGATCATGGTCGGCCTCGGCATCCTCGCCGCGCTGGTGGTCGGCATCGTGATCTGGTGGATGGTCAGTGTGTTCGCGCCCAGCGCGTCGGACGCGCCGCTGAACGAACAGCGCAATATCGGCCTGACCACGAACAACCAGCCCGTGCCGACACCGGCGGCCGCGGGTCCGAACCTCACGACGACCGGTGTGCCGGTCCCGGTGACCGGTGTGTCGGTGTTCTCGCCGGAGGGCACCGCCGACGGCGTGGCCAACGTCCAGGCGGTGCTGGACAACGATCCGGGCACCCAGTGGCGCACCGATCAGTACTTCCAGCAGTTCCCGGCGCTCAAGAAGGGGGTCGGGCTGCTTGCGACGCTGCCCGCCCCCGCCAAGCTCACGAACGTCTCGATCAACTCGCCGAGTGCGGGCACGTCGGTAGAGATCCGCACTTCACCCACCGGCTCGCCGACGCTGGATCAGACCCAGCTGATCGGCTCCGCCCGGCTGGACGACGGCGTCACCGACATCCCCGTGCGCGCCGACCAGGCCGCCCGCTATGTTCTCGTCTGGATCACCGGACTGGGCAACTCCGGAGGACAGTTCCAGACCGCTATCGCCGATATTCGTCTCGACGCCGCGCCCTAGGCCCCGGCTCCCCTACGCCCGCCCCTCCTGCGTGCGGGCCGTTCCCAGTGCGACGCTGAGCGACGCGCATTCCGCCGGACCCGGCCTCGAAGCCGGTTGCTGCCAAATCGTTACGGACGCTATGATCTTCGGGCGCTCTCAGCAGGGGAGCTTCCCAGGTTCCGGCGTTTTCGATCCTGGATGCTTGCGATATCTCGGTGATGGCCGAACCGTGCCCGTTGCCGCCGTGAGAGCTGTCCAAGGGGTTGGCTTTTGTCGTCCGAAGTGAACGAGGAGTTTGGCGGGGGGACGTCGCGACCGGTGATGTGTCATGAGCGTTCGTTCGCACCCGACGAGTACACCGATGTCGAGCTGTTGCGGGCGCATGTCCGCGGTCAGCGGCACGCGTTCGCCGAGTTGCTGCGCAGGCACAACGATCATCTCTGGCAGACCGCGCTGCGCACGTCCTACACGCGCGAGGACGCGGCCGATTCGCTGCAGGACGCGCTGTTGTCGGCGCATCGTACGGCTGCCTCGTTCCGCGCGGAGTCGGAGGTGCGCAGCTGGCTGCACGCGATCGTGGTGAACTCCTGTCTGGACCGGATCCGGCGCAACAAGACCAGGCGCGCGTTGTCGCTCACACCGGAAACGATGCCCGAGCCCAAATACGAGCGCGACGAGATGGCCGAGGTGGAGATGTCGATGGTGGTCGACCGCGCGCTGTTCTCGTTGCCGCCGGATCAGCGGACCGCGCTCGTGGCGGTCGATGTGGAGGGGTATAGCGTGGCCGAGGCGGCCGCCTTGCTCGGTGTGCCCGAGGGAACGATCAAGAGCCGATGCGCCCGCGCACGGCAGCGGTTGAAAGAGCGATTGGATTTTCTGCGTGATCCGGGGAACCGGAAGTAGTTGGGATGCGTCATTAACAGTGACGAACCACTGAACGATCCACAGGCAGTCCCCGTCGGCGAGGGGATACCCGCGATGTCAGATGCGAACAACGGAGGTGCGATGGCGACCGGGTCCGTGCCGCTGCCCCCGTTCACATCCGAATTGCTGGCTGACCTGCACGCCGACAATGTGACGCCGGAGCAGCGCGAGCAGTTGTGGCCCGTGGTCTCGCGCGATCCGGAAGCTGTGCGTTACCTGCGCTCACTCGACGAGGTCAGCGCCGAGTTGCGCGCCCTCGGCCGGGATGAGCGCATCGTCCATTCGATGCCCGAGGACGTGGCGGCCCGGCTCGCGCTGTTCGTCGACGCGCTGGAACCGCCCGAGGACGAATCGGCGGGGGATGCCGCGGTTCACCAGCTGCCGCGCCCGGCGGCGGATGAATCCGACCGTGCGGCAGAGCGTTCCGCGGCTGCGCCGATCGCTCTCGACGAGCGTCGCCACGGCAGGTTGCGCTGGTTGGCCGCAGCGGCTGCGACGATCGTCACCGTGGCGTGCGCCGGTGTGTTCGTCTCGACCATGCGCGACGAGGACGCCCCCGCGCCCACCGCACAGCCCACCACCGGCCCCGACGATCTGGGCGAGGACCTCACCGCCACAGCCGCCCTCAGTGCGCTGGGGCGCCACAGCGTCACCGGCTCGCTGGCAGGCCCGGGCGCACTCGAGCGTTGTGTCCTGGCGAACGGACTCGACCGTACGGTGCTCGGTTCCACCGACATCAGGTTCCAGGGCAGCAACGCGGTGCTCATCCTGCTCAACGGCCCGCGCCCGCCCAAGATCACCGCGTTGGTGGTCGGAACCGGTTGCGGTACAGGTGATCCACAGCGCAGGGCACTGCGGGACATCGGCTGACGGTGCGACCTGGGCCACGTGCACGGTGTGACCCCGGCGACGCGGGAACAACAGCCATTACCCTGTTGTTGACCGACACGTCCGAAACGAATCTTCCCGGAAGGGCCCCATGAGCGAGCGTAGCGAGCGAACGAGCGACACCGGCACGCCAGTTCGCGACCTGATCATCGTCGGCTCCGGACCGGCAGGCTACACCGCCGCCGTCTACGCGGGCCGCGCCGAGCTCCAGCCGCTGCAGTTCGAGGGGACCCAGTTCGGTGGTGCGCTGATGACCACCACCGAGGTCGAGAACTTCCCCGGCTTCCGCGAGGGCATCATGGGCCCGGATCTCATGGAGGAGATGCGCGAGCAGGCCAAACGGTTCGGCGCGGAGATCCGCACCGAGGACGTGGACGCCATCGACCTGACCGGACCGATCAAGAAGGTCGTCGTCGGCGGCGAGACGTTCGAGGCATACGCCGTCATCCTCGCCATGGGCTCGGCCGCGCGCTACCTGAACGTTCCGGGTGAGCAGCGGTTGCTCGGCCGCGGCGTCAGCGCTTGCGCCACCTGCGACGGCTTCTTCTTCAAGGGCCAGGACATCGTGGTGGTCGGCGGCGGCGACTCGGCGATGGAGGAGGCGACCTTCCTCACGAAGTTCGCCTCCAGCGTCACCATCGTGCATCGCCGCGAGGAATTCCGTGCCTCCCGCATCATGCTGGAGCGCGCGAAGGCGAACCCGAAGATCAAGTTCGTGCTCAACGCCGCAGTGGTCGAGGTGCACGGTGAGACCAGCGTCACCCACCTGACCTTGCGCGACACCCGCACCGGCGAGACCTCCGAGCTGCCCGCCACCGGCCTGTTCGTCGCGATCGGCCACGACCCGCGCAGCGAGCTCGTCAAGGGCCAGGTAGCCCTGGACGACGAGGGATACGTGCTGGTCCAGCACCCGACGACCGCGACCGACATCCCGGGCGTCTTCGCCGCGGGCGATCTGGTCGACCACACCTACCGCCAGGCGATCACCGCCGCGGGCACCGGTTGCCGAGCGGCCATCGACGCCGAGCGCTGGTTGGCCGAGCAGGGCGACATCACCTCGAACACCCTCGAGCACGCGGGTGAGTCGGTGGCCGTCCCCGCCAACTGACTTCGCGCCGTCCGTGCTGCTGATCCTCCGTCTCGCTGTATCGCAAGGAGAACATCTATGTCCAAGTCCGCCAACACGGTCGTCGTCACCGACGCGTCCTTCGCCGACGACGTACTGCTGAGTGAGAAGCCCGTCCTCGTCGATTTCTGGGCCGACTGGTGCGGGCCGTGCAAGATGGTCGCACCTGTCCTGGAGGAAATCGCGGGCGCGCACGCGGACAAGCTCACCGTCGCGAAGCTCGACGTGGATGCCAACCCCAGCACGGCCCGCGATTATCAGATCCTCTCGCTGCCCACTATGATGCTGTTCCGCGGTGGTAAGCCGGTCAAGCAGATCGTCGGAGCGAAGGGCAAAGCGGCTCTTCTGCGCGAACTCGAAGACGTCATCTGACGACGCGACCCCACGACGCGCCGTAGGATGCCTGGACCCGGGATTGTCGAAACCCGGTCCGGGTCTGAGACAATCGACCGACGCTCCGGTCGTGCGAAGGTGTATCCCATCGCATGGGTGGGTACCCGCGGGTTGACGGAAGGAAAGGGCTCTCACGCATGCACCGACTTCGTCACGGCGATTCCGGTCCAGCCGTAGCAGAGGTTCGGAGCACCCTGGCAAGCCTCGGGTTCCTACACGCGCACGTCAGTACCGACCACGCGGACGCGCGCGAATATTGGAAAGACACCGAAGTCTCCTTCGATCACCACCTCGACTCCGCGGTTCGCGCGTTCCAGCAGCATCGCGGTCTGCTCGTCGACGGTGTGGTCGGCCCGGCCACCTACCGGGCACTGAAGGAGGCGTCCTACCGGCTCGGCGCGCGCACGCTGATCTATCAGCTGTCCGCGCCCCTGTACGGCGACGACGTGGCCACGCTCCAGCGCAGGCTGCAGGACCTCGGTTTCTACGTGCACCGCGTCGACGGCTACTTCGGTCCGCACACCCATGACGCGCTGACCGCTTTCCAGCGCGAGATCGGGCTGTCGGCCGATGGCATCTGCGGCCCCGACACGCTTCGCTCGCTCGACTTGCTCGGCGCCAGGGTGACCGGTGGCAACCCGCACCGGATCGCCGAGGAAGAGGTGGTGCACCGGGCCGGTCCTCAGCTCACCGGCAAGCGGATCGTCATCGATCCCGGTCTCGGGGGTCCGGACAAGGGGTGCGCCGTGCCCACCGAGTACGGCGACGTCTACGAATCGGAAATCCTGTGGGATCTCGCGAGCCGCCTGGAAGGGCGGATGGCGGCCACGGGGATGGAGACCTTCCTGTCTCGTCCGTGGGGCGCCAACCCCACCGATGTCGAACGCGCGGACACCTCCAACGCGTTCGACGCCGACCTGATGATCTCGCTGCGCTGTGCCACCAACCCGAGTCCGCTGGCCAACGGCGTCGCCGGTTTCTACTTCGGCAACTCGCACGGCTCGGTGTCCATGATCGGTCAGGTGCTGGCCGGCTTCATCCAGCGGGAAGTCGTCGCGCGAACCTCGTTGCAGGACTGCCGTACCCACGCGCGCACCTGGGATCTGTTGCGCCTCACCAAGATGCCCACCGTGCAGGTCGACATCGGTTACCTGACGAACGATTACGACGCCTCGGTGCTCACCAACCCGCGCATGCGCGACGTGATCGCCGAAGCCATCCTGATCTCGGTGAAGCGGCTGTACCTGCTCGGGCAGGACGACCAGCCCACCGGCACATACACTTTCGCGGAACTGCTGGCCGAAGAACTGGCCGCCGCCGACCGGATGTAGCCCCGGTCTTCTCCGCAACGCGAAGCGCCCCTTGCCTTTTCGTATCGGCAGGGGGCGCTTCGATGTCTATCTCAGCGCGCCCCGATGCGGGTCGGCGCGGTCATCGAGGCGGCCGCGAGCAGCTGGTCCAGTGCCCGTTCGACGTCTTCCTTCCAGCCGTGGTCGGAGTCGAGCTCCAACCGCAGCCGCGGGAAGCGGTGATGGGGGGCCACGATCTCGAAGCCCACGTCCTCCAGGAAGTCGGCATCGATCATGCAGCTCTCGGGCGAGCATTCGGTCGCGGCGCCCGCCGCGCTCGCGCTCTTGATCGGAGCGACGATCCGCTCCAGCAATGTCATCGAGCCGAACCGCTCGGTCAGCGCATGCGTCGGCGGTTCGGTGCGGATGCCGAATGCCTCCAGCGCGCGCACGCCGCGTCGCACCAGATCGGCTACCACAGCCTGGATCAAGCGGTGGGCAACATCGGCATCCCGGTAGGGGAATTCGGCCCGCAGCGTGGTCAGCAGGACCGCGTCCGGGCTGACCGGGGAGGTGGGGAAGAGGGTAGCCCTCGGTACCGCGCTCGGCGGTGCGTAGAGCGCACAACCGGCCACGTTGCCGTCCACGTTCGCTACCTGTCCGCACGAACCCCACTCGAGCATGACCGTGGACAGCCAGGCTTCCTTCTCGAAGACCGGATCGCTGAAATTGCGCGAATCCTCCGCCACCGCGGGGTCCATCTCCCAGAACACACAGCGGCGCGCATGCGCGGGAAGCATTTCCAGTCCGCCGAGGGTTAGTGCTGTGACGCTGGTCGACACCGCTCTGCTCAGCCTCCAGCTGTCCGATTCATCCACGCTCACGTCGCATCTAAGT
This sequence comes from Nocardia barduliensis, assembly GCF_013315795.1. GTDB lineage: Bacteria > Actinomycetota > Actinomycetes > Mycobacteriales > Mycobacteriaceae > Nocardia > Nocardia barduliensis. The sequence continues at coordinate 44,105 of NZ_JABLTE010000050.1, read as the reverse complement.
TTGCTCGCCAGCAAGAATAAGCGATCAACGAGAACCCGCCTCATTCCATGTCGCTGTGCTGTTGGTCAGAAGAACTTGTGCTGCTTCGCCGGGAGGCGATGCGCGCTCCACAACCGCGCGAATCCCTGCCGTCACAGTGACGTTTCGGCCGGGCACCCGCACCTATCGAACCCACAAGTTAAATTTCGTCACTTCTGTCACACGTTGGGGGCGTTCTGCTCCATCAGGGCGACGATGCGTTCGAGGTCATCGACCGACCCGAACTCGACGACGATCTTGCCTTTGCGCTTGCCCATACTCACGAGGACCCGGGTGTCGAAGGAGCCGGACAGTCGATCGGCCACAGCTTGTAAGCCCGGCATCTCGATCGGCTTGCGTCGCGCCACGGGAGAGGGCGCGGCCGCGTCCTGCTCTCGGTTCGCCAGCATGACGGCTTCCTCGGTAGCCCGGACCGAGAGTCCCTCGGCGACGATTCGGGCGGCGAGCACCTCTTGAGCGTCCGCACCCGCTTCGAGACCGAGCAGTGCTCGCGCGTGCCCGGCGGACAGTACGCCCGCCGCGACCCGGCGCTGCACCGGGATCGGCAACTTCAGTAGACGGATCATATTCGTCACCACTGGGCGAGAGCGGCCGATTCGGGCAGCCAATTCCTCGTGGGTGACGTCGAATTCCTCGAGCAGCTGCTGGTAGGCCGCCGCCTCTTCGAGCGGATTCAGCTGCACCCGGTGGATGTTCTCCAGCAGGGCGTCGCGCAGCATCGACTCGTCCGCGGTCTCCCGGACGATCGCCGGGATGGCAGCCAGGCCGGCCTCCTGACAGGCCCGCCAGCGCCGCTCACCCATGACCAGCTGATAGCGGTCCACGCCCGGTTCGGTCCGGCGCACCACGATCGGCTGCATCAGACCGAACTCACGAATCGAATGCACCAGCTCGGCGAGTGCGTCTTCTTCGAAGACCGTGCGCGGCTGTTTCGGGTTCGGCTCGATCTGGTCCGGCGGGATCTCCCGGTAGACGGCGCCACCGGCCTCGAGTTCGGCGTTCTCGGCGGGATCGGGTACCCGATGCAGGTAGGTCGCGGGTGGCTGCGGCCCCACCGGATCCAGACCGATGACACTCGCAGCGGCGCTGCTGAGGCCCGGTGTGGCCGTCGGTGTCGTCGGGATCAGCGCGGCGAGACCGCGCCCGAGCCCACCCTTCTTCGCCTGACTCATCGGTCTACCGACCCCTTCCTCGTTCCGCCACCAAACCGGACTGTGCCGAGCGTCGACTCGGCTGACCGAGTCACTCCGCCGACTTCGCCGCGGCGGCCTGCGGGACTACCGCGCGGGCCGCCATCTCACGTCCGGCATCCAGGTAGCTCATCGCGCCCCGGGAGCCTGGATCATAATCGAGCACCGTCATGCCGTAGCCCGGCGCCTCCGACACCTTGACACTGCGCGGAATCACCGACCGCAGCACGACATCGCCGAAGTGACCGCGGACCTCCTCCGCGACCTGGTCGGCCAATTTGGTGCGGCCGTCGTACATCGTGAGGATCACGGTCGAGACGTGGAGTTCCGGATTAAGGTGCGCCTGCACCAGACCGATATTGCGGAGCAACTGGCCGACACCCTCCAGCGCGTAGTACTCGCACTGGATCGGGATCAGCACCTCCTTCGCCGCGACGAGGGCGTTCACCGTCAGCAGCCCCAGCGAAGGCGGGCAGTCGATCATCACGTAATCGATGTCGTATCCGGCGATATTCGCCTCCTGGATGGCGGCTTTCAGCCGACCTTCCCTGGCCACCATCGACACGAGTTCGATCTCGGCGCCCGCTAGGTCGATCGTCGCGGGTATGCAGAGGAGGCGGTCGCTGTGCGGACTCGTCTGGATCGCGTCCCGAACCGAGACCTCGCCGATGAGCAACTCGTAACTGGAGGGGACGCCCGAATGATGTTCGATCCCCAGGGCGGTACTGGCGTTGCCCTGTGGATCGAGATCGATCACGAGAACCGTCATCCCTTGGTGCGCCAGCGCGGCCGCCAGATTCACAGCGGTGGTCGTCTTCCCGACGCCGCCTTTCTGATTGGCGATGGTGATGATGCGTTGCTCGTGCGGTTTCGGCACAGTCACCTTTCCTGGATGGAGGACCTGACTTGCACGTTGCGCTTCGGCAGCTATCGGGGTCTCACTGGGGGAGATGTGCCCGAACGGTGTGCTTCCGAATGCTTCCGCGTCGAAATTGCTGGAGTCCAGCATCCCCGGCACGCGCGACGTCGTTTCCCGTGAAACATTCGCCGGACCGCTCGACATAGACAGCTCCTAACCCGAGAAACTTCAGGACACGCGCGCGCGACGGGACGGGTCGACGTCGTGCCTGCAATAGCCTTTGTCGGATCGAACACGATGCACAACCGGGTCCGCGGCGCCCGATCGACCGAGCGGAGCTCCTCGCCGCTGTGACAACCAGATCCCTCCGTGGCACCGACGCTCACGCCCGACGACCACTAGCTTGCCAGCACTTCGCGCTTTAAGAAAGCTGAATCGCGGCGACGCGCAAAGCGACACGCAAAACCGCACGATTTCACACCGACACGCCCGCTGTTTCACATGAAACATTGCCCGCGCACTGACGTTTCCCAGGGATCGACAGCTGCGGAGGAGGCTCGGGCAATGAGCCAGTTCCCAACAGCCAAGGCCAAACGAAGCGCCCGCAATGGGAGACAACCCGATCCTGGGCGATGCTGGGGGAGATGTCGCCGGGCCACCCGAAGCTTCTGCCTATTCCCGAGCCGTGGATGGCTCGAGCCAACTCATCCTCTTTCTCGCAGACAGTTCCGCGAGGTGATGTTTCACGTGAATCATGCAGAGTCCGGGTGCGACAGCAGGTCCCGTGCCCACAGAACCTCCGGTCCACACACCAACCTCCGGTCCACACCGAGCTCTTGGCCGCACACCGAGCTCTTGGCCGCACATCGACCTTTTGGCCGCACACCGACCTCTTGGCCGCACCCGATCACTTGGCCGCCACACCGACCACACTTGGCGCCGGTTGACCATCTAGCGCACGCAAACCATCTGGCACACGCCGACTCTCCCGGACCACACGGACCTCCCCGCCCACGCCAACCACCCGAGCCACGCCGACCACCTAGCACGTGCGGACATCCCTGCGCGCGGGGACATCCGGGCGCAGGCCGACTAACCTAGCCCGCCGCAAGCCACCTAGTCCATGAGGCAATCCAAGCACCGGCACGCGGGAACCTCCGACGGACCGCTCGACGCGCGTTGATCTGATCTCGGAACTGCCGCCGGTTGTGGCGCGATTGTCGACCCTCGCGCCGCACTCCCGTCACGCGACACAGATCACCGCAGGGCATCAGGTTGGCCCACGTGAAACAGCGGCGTCAGCGCACCCCACCGCACCAACCACGTTGGGCACCCATCACCTGGCTTGTGCTTCACGACCACCTCAGCGACTCCGCGCCCGCGCGCTTGCGACACTCATTCAGCGCCCGAGGACCTTTGTGCTGGACCGCCGCCGGCCACACGAGAACCACCGGATTCGCAACAACCAATGAGCACGGCAGCCCCGGCGAGCACACCCGATACACACTGCTGCAGGTCCACCACACGAGCGACTGCCGCTATGGTGCCCGTCAATCGCAACGAAGTCCGGCGAGTATCGCCGCCACTGGCAGTCGCAATGTATGCGGGCCACGGCGCGTTCGACAGCAGCGCAAGTCCGCCCCCAACTGCACAGCTCGCTTGTTATTCCGCAGCCTCGGTTCGATCACTCCGGTAGAGAGATTCCGCACCGCGAGGGGCGCGTAATCGCTTCTCCGTCTGAAAGGCTCGCCCGTGGCGGGGTGCTGTCGAAGTAGCCGTCGAACCCAACTGTGTCACCTCAGGATGAGGACCACTGCCGGTGCAATCGGCTCGCACCACTGTTCGGCACCCCATCATCCGGCATGGTCGCATCGGCTGCCCGTGGTCGTCCCGCTAGGAGGGCTGATCCGCGCGGACACGTCCCCCCGGGTGATGTTGAGCGCAGCTCCGCATCGGCCGACCGACTTCGCTCTGATTCACGTGAAACATCCCCGGCGCAGGTGCGCTCACAAGCAGCAGGGACGGAGAGCCGAACTGCGGCACCCGCCACTCGGGGGCGTAATCGCAAAGCGTGCCACAGTGGTCCTACCGAACCGATCCTTCTTACGTGAACATCCGGGACATTTCATCTAGGCGGTAGAGAACAGAACACTGTCCGCGTGGACTTAAGAGCTTCGCGAGATCTGTCGCTCGACTATAGGGAGCGCACGCCAAATGGATGTTTCACGTGAATCACGGAGCACACACTTCCAGCGACGGACATCCACCGGCCAGCCTCGAATTCCCGGTCCGGACCCGAAGCGTCAGAAGTACACGGATCACCGCGTGGGTCTTGGAAGCTCCTCAGCCGCGACGCGACCACCGCCGCGGCGAGCGGGAGGATTCGGTGGCTCGGAAACCGAAGCCGACGGACACCAAACCAGCGAAGCCCTGCAGGCGGTGCGAAAGGTCGACCCGAACCGATCAACGTCAAGCCCTCGTCTGACGCCCGCGGCTGTAGCGGCATAACGAGGACGCCGGTGCGGCAAGCATCAGTAGCGCAGAGCCATCCAGCGTTGCCGCAACTGCCGCGACGGTCATCAATACCGCGATCGAGCGAATCCCGCCCATGTTCGCCGACCTCCGATACCCTGCGACGACTCGCCATTCCGTCAGAGTGACGAAACGATCCCGGGTCCAAGGTCGCACCCCAGCCCTTCGCGGTTGAGCGTAAAGAAAACAGATAGCAAGCGGTAGCTCACGGCGAGCGGCGACCCGCTTACGTCCGACTACAACCGCTAACGCTCACTGAGCCTTCCGCGCAGCACGCTTGGTGCGCCCCCGCTCCGTCCCTGTGGCTCGCGTCGCCTTCTCGCCGCGCTCGACCGCCCGTTCGGCGCGCCGCCGAGAAGTGCGCTCGGCACGGGGGAGCCGCTCCGCGCTGATCACCATGGTCGGCGTGGAAACCAAACCGGCGCCGCATTCCAGCAGGACCGCATTGCCGGCCCCGGCTTTCGCTAGGGCTTCGCCATCGCGCGCGAGTTCCTCCGCAGCACTGGCGCCCTTGAGGGCGAGCATGTGCCCGTGGTCGCGGAGGAGGGGAAGTGACCACTGGGCGAGTTTCCCGAGCGGAGCCACCGCACGGGACGTGACGACATCGGAACCACCGGCTTCCTTCATCACCCCGGACTGTTCGGCGCGCCCGCGTACCACAGTGACGTCCAGTCCGACGGATTCGATGAACTCGCTCAGGAAGATGGTCCGGCGCAGCAGTGGTTCGACGAGGGTGATCCGGAGGTCGGGCCGCGCGATCGCGAGCGGGATGCCGGGTAAACCCGCGCCGCTGCCGATATCGACCACGGAGGCGCCCTCAGCGATCAACTCACCGAGTACCGCGCAGTTGAGAATGTGGCGATCCCAGAGGCGAGGCACCTCGCGGGGACCGATCAGCCCGCGCTCGACACCTGCGGTCGCGAGTGCCGTGCAATATCGACGCGCGAGATCGAGTCGGTCGCCGAAGATGGTGGCCGCCGACACGGGTGGCTCCAACTCCGCGGGCACCGCGGGGGTTCCACCGAGATCTCGTTCCACGTGAAACATCCTTCCGAACTCGGGTCGATCTACGTGCGAGCAATCGGGCTCCGGACACGAACAAGGCCCCCGGTCCGAAGACCAGAGGCCCTATCCAACCACTACCCAGGCGAGGCGCGAAACATGCCGCCCGCTTCGGGAATGCCGCCGCTCAGCCGGGAACGACCACCACGTGGCGGTTCGGTTCGACGCCTTCGCTCTCGCTGCTGACGCCTTCCACCGCGGCCACCGCGTCGTGCACGATCTTGCGCTCGAACGGCGTCATGGGCGCCAGCGACTCCGGCTCACCGGATTCCAGCACGCGCTGGGCCGCGGCCGCGCCGAGCTCGCTCAGTTCCGACCGCCGCTTCGCCCGCCAGCCCGCCACGTCCAGCATCAGCCGACTGCGTACTCCGGTCGTCTGCTGAACGGCAAGACGAGTCAGTTCCTGCAAGGCGTCGAGCACCTCGCCGTTGCGTCCCACGAGCTTCGTCAGGTCACGGCCGCCGTCGATGCTCACCACGGCACGGTCACCTTCGACGTCGAGATCGATGTCGCCGTCGAAGTCCAGCACGTCGAGCAACTGCTCGAGGTAGTCGCCGGCGATCTCGCCTTCCTCGATGAGAGCTTCCTCGGCATCACTCACGGCATCGCCGGTGTCCGCCCCGGCGCTCACCATCGTCGTCGCCACGGTGGCGTCCCCTCCGTCGGTGTCAACAGTCATTTGATTTCCTTCATCTGCTCATCGCGCGCGCCGGGCAATCGCCGCCGGGCGGTACTCGCGATCAAGGGGTTGCTCAGTGATCGAGGCGGACTGTTCGTCCCACCGATCGTGGGCTCAGCGCCTGCGCTTCTGGTTCGCCCTGCCTCGGCTGCCCGGCCGCTTCTGACCGGCCGGACGGCGTTGGCCCGAGGCTTGCTTCGAGGGCTTGCTGGTGCCGTTCGTCGACGCGTCGGCGGTGTCGTCCGATGCGGTGTCGGTGGCGGCAGGTGCCGGCTTCTTCTTGACGTTGACCGGCTTGGCACCCGGCTTCGGCGCGTTCTGAGCGCGCTGCTCGAGCTTCGCCTGTTTCTTGGCTTCCTCTTCCTTCTCCATGCGGCCGAAGACGAGGTGCTGCTGCCCGTAAGTCCAGATGTTGTTGGAGACCCAGTAGAGCAGGATGGCGATCGGCAGGAACGGACCACCGACGAGCACACCGAGCGGGAACACCCAGAGTGCGAGCTTGTTCATCATCGCGGCCTGAGGGTTGGCCGCCGCTTCCGGCGTCTGCCGCGCCACCGAGGCGCGCGCGTTGAAGTGGGTGGCCAGACCGGCGATGACCATCAGGGGAATCGCGACGAGCGCGATGCTCAGCCGGCTCGGCACGCCGCCGAAGTCGGCGAATGCCTGCAGTTCGGCGACCGGCGTGGTGATGAACGCCGAGATCGGTGCGCCGAAGATGCGCGCGCTCAGGAAGGACTGGACGTCGGCGGCGCTGAATACGTAGTTCGCGGTGTTCGCGTTCTGCTCGGGCGTCAGGCCCAGCTGCCCGAACCCGTGACCGGTCCGGTTGAACGAGCGCAGCACATGGAAGAGCCCGAGGAAGACCGGTACCTGGGCGAGGATCGGCAGGCAACCCATCAGCGGGTTGAAGCCGTTGTCCTTCTGCAGCTTCTGCATCTCGAGCGCCATCTTCTGGCGATCGTTCTTGTACTTCTTCTGCAGCTCTTTGATCTGTGGCTGCAATTCCTGCATCTGCTTGGTGGTGCGCACCTGCTTGACGAACGGCTTGTAGAGCACCAGGCGCAGGGTGAACACCAGGAACACCACGGCGAGCGCCCAGGTGAGACCGTTGTCCGCGCCGAACGCGAACCCGAAGACCCGATGCCAGAACCAGAGGATCCAGGACACCGGGTAATAAATGAAGTCGAGCACGGCTCTATGCACTCCCGTCGTTCGTGTCGCCGATCACCGCGTGCGGCGATCCTTTACAAGCGTTCGGCTGCGACCGCGGTCCGGCGGACAGGCTCGGGTCCTGCGCCGCCGCGTCGGTCGCTGCCCCGTCTGCCGGCTCGGTGCGCGCTGTGCTCCGCTTCCGCTCCGGGACGGGGTCCCACCCACCAGGGTGCCAGGGCGCGCATTTGGCCAAGCGCACGACCGTCAGTCCGAGCCCGATGAACAGGCCCCGGGTGCGCAGTGCGGTCACCGCGTACTCGCTACAGGTCGGGGTGAATCGGCACACCGGCATGCGGGTGGGGGAGACGTAGGTCCGATACAGCTCGATCAGAAAGATCAGCACGTTCACGGGCAGTCTGGCGATCGTCGCCGAGCGGCTCATGCCGAACCACCCGTTGCCATGCCCGTCTCGGCGCCGACGCCGAGCTTGCGCAGTGCGGCGCGCAGCTGACGCAGCAGGTCCTCCGACGACGCCGTCGCCGCGCCCGGGAGCGCGCGGATCACGACATCGGTCCCAGGCGGCACTTCATCGACCACCCGGGCGCACATATGACGCAGGCGGCGGGCAACGCGATGTCGAACCACCGCGTTGCCCACCGCCTTGCTGACGATCAACCCGAAGCGTGGCCCGCCTACACGGACCAGCGCGTCCTCCGGGAGCTGATCGAGTCGTCCATTCGCGCCCACAATTCCGTCATACCCGTACGCGAGCGCATGCACGACCAGATCACGCCTCCCGATTCGCTGGCCGCGGCGCACCGTCCGGGAGAAGTCGGCACGATGATGCAACCGATACGGCTCAGGCAACACCCGAGCGTCCGAGAGCGAGGATCAGGCAGTGAGGGAAGCGCGGCCCTTGCGGCGACGCGCCGAGACGATGGCGCGGCCCGCACGGGTGCGCATCCGGAGGCGGAAGCCGTGAACCCGCGCCCGACGACGGTTGTTCGGCTGGAACGTCCGCTTGCCCTTGGCCACGGTCAACACTCCTCGAGTAGGCGGGCACCAGGTAGTGCCCGAAGCTTGTCGGTGATACGTATATTGCGCGAATGAATCGCAGGTCTGGTCATCATCGGCGCGCGTCGGTCCTGGCGCACAGTCGGTCGATCACGACCTAAACGCGGTCAGCACAAGACCGCCACCGCACCAAGGGGTGACTGTACGAGGGTACTGATCGGCTCGGAACGGGTCAAACTCGCCCCACCCTTCGGCCCGGTACCGGCGACCAGGCAGAACCGGTTCCCCGGTCAGTCGCTCCGGCAATCAGCGTGAGTTCGTCCACACCCCTAGGCATCGCGCGCCGCGGACCACTAAGGTGCATAGCCAGGCGATTGCTGCAGAACCGCAGGTCGTGGCGTCGGCCAATTCGCGCGTGCGCGCGTTCCACAGCTCCCCAGGGTTCTCCACATCTGTGGATAATTGTGTGGAAAGACCCCTGGAGTGGCATATTCGTAGGGCCGACGGTGCCACGCCGCTGTCCAGATGGGGGACCCGGGCAGCGTCCGAACCGGCTACGGACGTACGCAGATCACGGGACCGACCCAGAGCGTCGCACTCCACGCGTGCCCCGGCCGTCTGCTCCTATCGACCTACTCCGGGGAGGAACTGCATGGACGACGAGCAGAATGTGTTGGCCACCGTATGGCCCGAGGTTGTCACCGAGCTCACCACCGGCTCACCCGACGGCGCGATTCCTCCGGTGACCCGAGCACAGCAGGCTTGGCTGAAGCTGGTCAAGCCGCTGACGGTCGCACAGGGGTTCGCCCTGCTCTCGGTGCCCTCGTCACTGGCCCAGGAGGCCATCGAACGCGATCTGCGCGAGCCCATTCTCCGTTCCCTCGCCCGCCGGCTCGGTCCCCAGGTGGAAGGACTCGGTGTCCGCATCGCCGCCCCGACCACGCCGACCGTCGACCGGCAGAGCAACACGCCACGGCACGCGCGGATGACGAGCAGGCCCGAGCGCACCCGAGAAGGCCGCGGACCCACCGCGTATCCCGGTTCGGAATTCCCCGGCCGGGACGCCTACCCGGGGCCGCGTTATGCACAGTCCGCCGACTTCGCGCCGGCGGCGCCGTACCACGACGGCTCTGACTATCCGGGCGCCGAGTACGGCCAGGACTTCGCGCCGCCGGAGGAGTACCGCCAGCCGGATTACGCTCGTGCCGAGTACCCGCCGCGCGGCGAGTACTCCACGACTGCCGAGCTGCCGACGATGTCCGGGCCGGACGTCGCCCCCCGCCGGGAGCCCGGCCTTCCGCCGCGCCGGGAGTCGGCCATCCCGCCAGGGCAGGAGTCGCTGTTCAATCCCGAACCGTCCCCGGGCGGAATGCGCGGCCCGATCCGAGCGCAGGTACGCGAGACAACCGGCGACGACTCGGGTTTGGCCCACGACCCGGTGCGTGAACCCGTGGGAGACCACCCGCGCGGCGATCACGACGACGAGCCCGTGGTCAACGTTCGCAACTCCTGGCCGACCTACTTCGCCAAGTCGCAGGAAACCCCTGCCCCTTCGACGTCCTCGGCCAGCTTGAACGCGAAGTACACCTTCGAAACCTTCGTCATCGGCGCGTCCAATCGCTTCGCGCACGCTGCGGCAGTCGCCATCGCCGAAGCCCCGGCTCGCGCGTACAACCCGCTGTTCGTCTGGGGCGCTTCCGGGCTGGGCAAGACACACCTGCTGCATGCGGCGGGCCACTACGCACAGCGACTGTTTCCCGGCATGCGGGTCAAGTACGTCTCGACCGAAGAGTTCACCAACGACTTCATCAACAGCCTGCGCGACGACCGGAAGGTGGCGTTCAAGCGCCGCTACCGCGAGACCGACATCCTGCTGGTCGACGACATCCAGTTCATCGAGGGCAAGGAAGGCATCCAAGAGGAGTTCTTCCACACCTTCAATACCCTGCACAACGCGAACAAGCAGATCGTCGTCTCCTCGGACCGGCCGCCCAAGCAGCTGGCCACGCTGGAAGAGCGGCTGCGGACGCGCTTCGAGTGGGGCCTGATCACCGACGTGCAGCCCCCGGAGCTGGAGACACGCATCGCCATCCTGCGCAAGAAGGCGCGGATGGACCGGCTGGATGTGCCGCACGACGTGCTGGAGCTGATCGCCAGCCGGGTCGAGCGCAACATCAGGGAGCTGGAGGGCGCGCTGATCCGGGTGACCGCGTTCGCCTCGTTGAACGGCCAGCCGCTGGATCTGCCGCTGGCCGAGGTGGTGTTGCGCGATCTGATGCCGGACACCGCGGCGCTGGAGATCAACGCGGCGACCATCATGGCCGTCACGGCGGAGTACTTCAACACCACCCTGGAAGAGCTCACCGGTCCTGGCAAGGCGCGGCCGCTGGCGCAGGCCAGGCAGATCGCCATGTACCTGTGCCGTGAGCTGACCGATCTGTCCCTGCCGAAGATCGGTCAGGCGTTCGGCCGCGACCACACCACGGTGATGTACGCGGAGAAGAAGGTGCGCAAGGAGATGACCGAGCGGCGCCGAGTCTACGACCAGGTGCAGGAACTCACAGCCCGGATCAAGCAGCGCTCCCGCTGAGCCGTATCCACACCCGAGCACCGCCCTGACCTGGGGCGGTGCTTTTTTGTGCCTGTGGATTCCTCGAGGAATCCTTGTGGAGTCCTCGAGGAATCCCCTGGTTTGTCCACCGGTTCGTACACAGGGCGGGCTGACGGTCCCCGCAGGTTCCCCCACAGGCCGAATTCAACAGTTTCCCCAGGCTCAGTTGCGCACAGCCACTGACCAGCGGAGTGTCCGGATCCGGCCTTGTGGAATCCTCGAGGAATCCGTGTGGAGTCCTCGAGGATTCCTCGAGCTGTCCACGATTTCGTGCACATGTGTGAACAACTGGGTGAATCCGGTGGAACAACTCGAGGACCGCTCGAGGATGAATCCGGGACAACCTGGCAGCCTCCACAGACGCCCGCTGTTCATCCTCGAGACACCCCGCAGTCATCCCCACGGCACCACGCCCCGTGACCAGCGGATTCGGCCGCAGTCCACAGAATCCACAGTGCCTACTACTACTTCAGTTCTTCTCATTAGAGATCTCTCTTCAAAACAGGGTGTGTGGAAAGTCGGTCGGACAGCGCGCGTTCGGAGCCGGCCGGGTTCCTCGCAAGGACGACAGCGCGGAGGAGGTACGCCGACGGGTGATGCGGGCACGCGGTTCGCGTCGGCACAGCGCACGCTCGATCCCCCGCCTGACTGCCCCTCTCGTCCCTGCTCCGGACGCGACCGTCCGTAACGCCGGAGGGTCGGGCTAGGTGCGCGTGCCGCGCGCGGGTACGGTTTGATGTCGGTCGCCTGTGCCAGACTGCGAAGGCGGCCGATTCGGCAGGACCCTTTCGAGCACCGACACTGACGAGCCGACAACAGATCACGGAACCGGGAGAGGACAGATCGGGCCATGGAGCTTGCGAGCATGAAGTTTCGGGTCGCCCGTGAGGATTTCGCCGACTCCGTCGCCTGGGTGGCGCGCAGTCTTCCGTCCCGGCCCCCGGTTCCGGTGCTCGGCGGTGTGCTGCTGGTCGCGGACGAGGACGGTCTCACCGTGTCCGGCTTCGACTACGAGGTCTCCGCGCAAGTGCGGGTCGCGGCCGAGGTCGCAGGACCGGGCCAGGTGCTCGTCTCCGGTCGTCTGCTGGCCGACATCACCAAGGCGCTGTCCAACAAGCCCGTCGACGTGTCAGTGGACGGCACCCGCGTGCTGATCGCCTGCGGCAGCGCGAAGTTCTCCCTGCCCACCATGCCGGTCGAGGACTATCCCCAACTGCCCGAGGTGCCGCAGCAGACCGGTGAACTGGCTGTGGATGTCTTCGCCGAGGCCGTCGGCCAGGTCGCCGTCGCCGCGGGCCGGGACGACACCCTGCCCATGCTGACCGGTATCCGGGTGGAGATCGAGGGATCGCAGGTCGTCCTCGCGGCGACCGACCGATTCCGCCTCGCCGTCCGGCACATCGAATGGCGGCCCGCGCGCGCCGACATAGAGACTTCGGTGCTCATCCCGGCCAGGACGCTGTCGGAGGCCGCCAAGACGCTCGGCCCCTCCGACGCGCCCGTCCAGCTGTCCCTCGGCACCGGTGCGGGGTCGGACGGACTGCTGGGCATCGTGAACGCGGGCCGGCGGACCACCACCCGCCTGCTCGATGCCGAATTCCCCAAGTTCCGCCAGTTGCTCCCCAAGGAGCACACCTCGATCGCCACCCTCGCCGTCGCCGCGCTCACCGAGGCGATCAAGCGCGTCGCGCTGGTCGCCGAGCGGGGCGCTCAGGTGCGGCTGGAGTTCTCCTCCGACGGCCTGCTGCTGTCCGCGGGCGGTGACGACGCGGGCCGGGCCGAGGAGTGGCTGGAGGCCGATTTCCGCGGCGAATCGCTCACCATCGCGTTCAATCCCGGCTATCTCATCGACGGCTTGTCCGCGCTGCACGCGGAGCGGGTCACCTTCGGATTCACCACGCCGAGCAGGCCCGCCGTGCTGCTGCCCGCGTCCGAGGAAGAGCCCGAGGCGCTGGATTCCGGGACGTTCGCGGCGCTGTCGAGCCCGTACATCTATCTGCTGATGCCGGTCCGGCTGCCGGGCTGATCACCTGTGCGCGACCGGCAATCGTGCGGATCCGCGCCGCGTGATCCGGTGCGGCTGAGCGGCCACGTCGCTGGTTCATCCCCAGCGACGTCGGAGAACTCGCTTTTCCGACGGCCGGGACACGAGGTTATCCACAGATGCTCCACAGGGCTGCGGCACATCGCACGGTGCTCGCCGGACGCGGTGGCGACGTGCCGTTCGGCGGAAATGTCCGCTTCGGCCCAGGCAGGGGCACGATAGCGGATGTTCGTCCGAACTCTGTCGCTGCGTGACTTCCGCTCGTGGGAATATGCGGAACTCGAATTATCCCCAGGTCGAACCGTTTTCTTGGGATCGAACGGCAACGGTAAGACGAACCTGCTGGAAGCGATCGGCTACCTGGCCACCCTCGGCTCGCATCGCGTCGCCACGGAAGCCCCGCTGGTCCGGACCGGGACCGAGCGGGCGCGGATCGGCGCCACGGTGGTCAACGCAGGCCGCGAACTGCGCATCGATGTCGAGCTGAACCAGGGCAGCGCCAATCGCGCCCAGATCAACCGCTCACCGGTTCGCCGGACCCGGGAGATCCTGGGGATCCTCCAGACGGTGTTGTTCGCGCCGGAGGATCTCGCGCTGGTGCGCGGCGATCCCGGGGAGCGCCGCCGATTCATGGACGAGTTGTGCACAACTCGCCTGCCCAGGCTGGCCGCGGTCCGCGGCGACTACGACCGGGTCCTGCGCCAGCGTTCGGCCCTGCTGAAAACGGCCGGACGGCACGCCAGGTCGAAGGCGGATCTCAGCACCCTCGATGTCTGGGACGGGCACCTGGCCGAGCACGCTGCCGTGCTGCTCGCTCAGCGGCTGCGCTTGGTACACGACCTCGCGCCGTATCTCGCCAGGGCCTATGCCTCGATCGCTCCGGAGTCGCGTCCTGCCTCGATCGCCTATCGCAGCGCCGCGCTGCCCCCGGAGTTCCTGGATCCGGCCAGAACCCCGCTCCCGGAGGACACCGAGGAACTGGCGGCGATCGTGCTGCGCGAACTCGCCGCCGCGCGACCGAAGGAACTCGAGCGCGGGGTGTGCCTGGTCGGCCCGCATCGCGACGAACTGGATCTTCTGCTCGGGGATTCGCCCGCGAAGGGTTTCGCCAGTCACGGCGAATCCTGGTCGTTCGCGCTGTCCCTTCGGCTGGGGGCGTTCGAACTGCTGCGCGCCACCGGCGCCGAACCGGTACTGCTGCTCGACGACGTGTTCGCCGAACTCGATCGCCGCCGCCGCGCCGCGCTCGCGGCCGTCGCGGCGGACGCGGAGCAAGTGCTGATCACGGCAGCAGTGCCGGAGGACGTGCCTGCCGAGCTGGCTGCCGTGCCGCTGCGGGTGGACACCGCGGGTGGCCCCGAGGGCCGCGTCTCGCGAATCGTCGCGCAGGACCGTCCGGGGAATGGCGCGGACCCGGCGCTCGAGCGAGAAGGAGATCCGATCACCGGAGCGCCGGAATCCCGGGCGCCGTAGTTATTCACAGGAGGAATGGACAGGCGATCCGCGTGTCGGCGTCGACCGCTCCCGTCCACTACAGTGACCAGTCGTCGGGGAGACCGCTCGAGTTCGCACCAGCCGAAACCGTTTTCAACACCTGTGGACAACTACACCGGGCGCGCCGGGAAAGTTTGGTGGAGCGCAGGATAGCAACAGTCGAGCAAGCGATCGGTCTCGTCTGGAGAATCCGTCATTTGGGCGTCGAACAGGTCGTATTCCATGCGGAATTCGAGGTCGGTCCGCCGAGTTCCCGGCACTGGCAACCTTCGGCTGAGGCTGGGGACAACTTGAACGAAACTGGGGACAAACTACCGGCCGCGAAGGGAGAGGGGCGATGAGCGATCAGCCCGCGGAGCCCGAATCCGCAGGCCCGCAGCCAGAATTACGCGGGATCGATCTGGCTCGGCGTGCTCTGGAGGAGGCGCGGGCCGCGGCGCGGGCGAGTGGCAAGGCGGTCGGTCAGGGGCGTTCGTCGCCGCAACGCAGGCTGCGGGCCGGTGGCCGCAGGCGCACCGGATGGTCCGGGGCTGGACCGGACGATCGTGATCCACAGCCGTTGTTCAAACTGGCGGGCTCCATCGCCAAGAGCCGCGGATGGTCGAACAAGGTGGCCGAGGGCATGGTGTTCGGCCGCTGGGCGGCGGTGGTCGGCGAAGACATCGCCGCGCACGCCACACCGGTGACCCTGAAGGACGGCGTGCTGAGCATCGCCGCCGAGTCGACCGCCTGGGCGACCCAGTTGCGCATGTTGCAGGGCCAGATCCTCGCGAAGATCAATGCCGCGGTCGGCCAGGGCGTGGTGACCTCGCTGAAGATCGCGGGGCCTGCCGCGCCGAGCTGGCGCAAAGGTGAGCGGCATATCAGAGGGCGCGGCCCGCGGGACACCTACGGATGACCACCCGGAGCAGTATCTGATACGCGGTGTTACATTTACCCTTGCGCGGCGGCGTTCTGCGTCGGTCGGCCACCTCGGCCGACCTGCCCACCTGGGTGGACAACGCGCTGGGGTGCCATCGCGAGATGCGTTTCACGTGGAACGCTCGCCGATGCGCCCGAGGATCGCCGGGTCGAATCGGAATCGTCCGGATAGAAGGGGTTCGATGACCATCACCACGTCGGTCGGTCCGTTTCCGGCGGCCGCGACTCGGATCGTTCGCCGGGGCGAGGTCGAACTCGCGGTCTACGAATGCGGCAATCCCGAGGGCGTGCCGGTCCTGCTGATCCACGGCTGGCCCGACACCCATCTGCTGTGGAGCCGGGTGGCGGCTCAACTCGGCGGTCGGCACCGTGTGATCGCCTTCGACAACCGGGGCGCGGGCGACAGTTCGACGCCGAACGCGGTCGAGGCGTACCGGATCGAGGAACTCGCGGCAGATGTTCGTGCGGTCATCGACGCGGTCGCGCCGGGCGAACGGGTGCATGTCCTCGGACACGACTGGGGATCGGTGATCGGCTGGGAAGTGGTCGCCGCACCGGACGCCGCCTCGGCGGTCGCGTCGTTCACCTCGGTGTCCGGCCCGAATCTGGATTTCCTCGGCGCCTACCTGCGTGGTCCTCTCACCGCGGCACGGCTGCGCGGCGCGCTGGCCCAAGCCGTCGCCTCGGCCTATACCGTCGCGTTCCAGATCCCCGGGTTGCCCGATCCGGTGTTGCGGGTGTTGTCCGGCCGATGGCCGCGTTTCCTCGCGTTCTTCGACGGCATCGACCCCGCGCTGGTGGATACGGCGCCGACGCTGCGCGCCGATATGATCAACAACCTGAAGCTCTACCGGGCCAACATCCGCTCTCACCTGCGTCATCCGCGCCCGCGTCCGATCGAGGTACCCGTTCAGTTGATCGTCGCCACCGGCGACCGTGCCGTGCGGCCGGTGGTCAACGCCGAGGCCGATCGATGGGTGCCGCGTTTGACCCGGGTCGAGATTCCGGCGCGGCACTGGTCGCCGATCTCGCACCCGGCGGAGCTGGCGCGTCACACCGCCGCGTTCGTCGCTCGGGTCGAGGACGCTTGCTGATCCGAGCGCTCCGAACGGGATCCGCCGACGCATCTCTCAGCCCACTTCTGATGGATCAAAACCGTCGCGAGGCGGAACCGGGTCGCCGAAATCCGATTTCTCGCATCCACGGCGCTGTGAGGGGTGTCGGAGGTGCGTTGTAAGTTGGGTGTACCAGTAGGATGGTGACGTAACTAGCGGCGATACCTTCGGCGCGTTCCGCACAGTCCGCGTGTGGACCCTCATTCTCGAGAGACATGAGCAGGGCCCCACGTGTGCTGTCCGATCGCTCTATGCCGGGATCAGCAAGTAAGGAGAGCTACCGACCAGTGGCTGCCAAAGACTCCAACGCATCGGGTTCGACCAGAGCGACCGGGAAGCAAGACTACGGTGCCTCCTCCATCACGGTTCTGGAAGGGCTCGAGGCGGTTCGTAAGCGCCCGGGCATGTACATCGGCTCCACCGGTGAGCGTGGTCTGCACCACCTGATCTGGGAAGTAGTCGACAACTCCGTCGATGAAGCGATGGCCGGACACGCCACACGGGTGGATGTCACTCTGCTGGCCGACGGTGGGGTCGAAGTGAAGGACGACGGCCGCGGTATCCCGGTGGAGATGCATGAACAGGGGATCCCCACCGTCGAGGTGGTCATGACCCAACTCCACGCCGGCGGCAAATTCGACTCCGAGTCCTACGCGGTTTCCGGCGGTCTGCACGGCGTCGGTATCTCCGTGGTCAACGCTCTCTCGACCCGAGTCGAGTTGGAGATCGATCGCGACGGTTTCCACTGGAGCCAGAACTACATCGAGGCGAAGCCCGACGCGCTGGTCAAGGGAGAGCCCACCACTCGGACCGGCAATACCACACGCTTCTGGCCGGATCCCGAGATCTTCGAGACCACTACGTTCAACTTCGAGACGGTGGCGCGGCGGCTGCAGGAGATGGGATTCCTCAACAAGGGACTCACCATCACGCTCACCGATGAGCGCGTGACCGATTCCGAAGTCACCGACGAGGTGGTCAGCGAAACCGCAGATGCCCCCAAGCACGCTGGCGACAGCGCGCCCACCGAGCACAAGGTGAAGACCAGGACCTACCACTACCCGGGTGGTCTGGAGGACTTCGTCCGCCACATCAACCGGACCAAGCAGCCGATCCACAACTCCGTCGTCGGGTTCACCGGCAAGGGCACCGGCCACGAACTCGAGGTGGCGATGCAGTGGAACTCCGGTTACTCCGAGTCTGTGCACACCTTCGCCAACACCATCAACACCCACGAGGGCGGCACGCACGAAGAGGGTTTCCGCGCGGCGTTGACCACGGTGGTCAACAAGTACGCGAAGGACAAGAAGCTCATCAAGGAGAAGGACGGCAACCTCACCGGTGACGATATCCGTGAGGGCCTGGCCGCGATCGTGAGCGTCAAGGTCGGCGAGCCGCAGTTCGAGGGCCAGACGAAGACCAAGCTCGGCAACACCGAGGTGAAGTCGTTCGTGCAGCGCACCTGCAACGAGCACCTCACCCACTGGTTCGAGGCCAACCCGGCCGACGCGAAGACCATCGTGAACAAGGCGGTGTCCTCGGCGCAGGCCCGCGTCGCCGCGCGCAAGGCCCGCGAGCTGGTGCGGCGCAAGTCCGCCACCGACCTGGGCGGTCTGCCCGGCAAGCTGGCCGACTGCCGGTCCAAGGACCCGAGCAAGTCCGAGATCTACATCGTCGAGGGTGACTCCGCAGGCGGCTCGGCCAAGTCCGGCCGCGACTCGATGTACCAGGCGATCCTGCCGATCCGCGGCAAGATCATCAACGTCGAGAAGGCGCGGATCGACAGGGTCCTCAAGAACAACGAGGTCCAGTCGATCATCACCGCGTTCGGCACCGGCATCCACGACGAGTTCGACATCAGCAAGTTGCGGTATCACAAGATCGTCCTGATGGCCGACGCCGACGTCGACGGTCAGCACATCTCCACGCTGCTGCTCACGCTGCTGTTCCGGTTCATGCGCCCGCTCGTCGAGCACGGTCACGTCTACCTCGCGCAGCCGCCGCTGTACAAGCTCAAGTGGCAGCGCACCGAGCCGGAGTTCGCCTACTCCGATCGGGAACGCGACGGCTTGCTCGAGGCCGGTCTCGCGGCGGGCAAGAAGATCAACAAGGACGACGGCGTGCAGCGCTACAAGGGTCTCGGCGAGATGAACCCCAAGGAACTGTGGGAGACCACCATGGATCCGGCGGTGCGGCTGTTGCGTCAAGTGACGTTGGACGACGCGGCCGCGGCCGACGAACTGTTCAGCGTCCTGATGGGCGAGGACGTGGAGGCGCGGCGCAGCTTCATCACCCGCAACGCCAAGGACGTCCGCTTCCTCGATCTGTGAGCCCGTGCGTCTTTCGTGACGCGCGAACCCACGATCCCGCACTACACCATCTTGCGGCGCTCATGACGCCGAACGGGTGCGCGAGCAGCCGCAAGACACAGGAGACCTCATGACCGACACCACCCTGCCCCCGACCGGCGGCGAGCGCATCGAGCCGGTCGATATCCAGCAGGAGATGCAGAACAGCTACATCGATTACGCGATGAGCGTGATCGTCGGCCGCGCGCTGCCCGATGTGCGCGACGGTCTGAAGCCGGTGCACCGGCGCATCCTGTACGCGATGTACGACAACGGGTACCGGCCCGACCGCGGTTACGTGAAGTCCGCGCGTCCGGTCGCCGAGACCATGGGTAACTATCACCCGCACGGCGACGTACCGATCTACGACACCTTGGTGCGCATGGCGCAGCCGTGGTCGCTGCGTTACCCGCTGGTCGACCCGCAGGGCAACTTCGGTTCCCGTGGCAACGACGGCCCGGCGGCCATGCGCTACACCGAGTGCAGGCTCACGCCCATCGCGATGGAGATGCTGCGCGAGATCGACCACGAGACGGTCGATTTCGTGCCGAACTACGACGGCCGCTCGCAGGAGCCGGTGGTACTGCCGTCTCGGGTGCCGAACCTCCTGATCAACGGCTCGGGCGGCATCGCGGTCGGCATGGCGACCAATATCCCGCCGCACAACCTCAGGGAAGTCGCCGAAGCGATCTACTGGGCGTTGGAGCATTTCGACGCCGACGAGGAAGCCACCCTGGCCGCGTGCATGGAGCGGGTCAAGGGGCCCGACTTCCCGACCGACGGCTTGATCGTCGGCAGCCAGGGCATCCACGACGCCTACTCCACCGGTCGCGGTTCCATCCGCATGCGCGGTGTGGTCGAGATCGAAGAGGACAACAAGGGCCGCACCACGATCGTCATCACCGAGTTGCCCTACCAGGTCAACCCGGACAACCTCATCTCCTCGATCGCCGAGCAGGTGCGCGACGGCAAGATCGCGGGCATCTCCGACATCCACGACGAGTCCTCCGACCGCGCCGGCCTGCGCATCGTGGTCACCGTCAAGCGCGACGCCGTGGCCAAGGTGGTGCTGAACAACCTCTACAAGCACACCCAGCTGCAGACCAGCTTCGGTGCGAACATGCTGTCCATCGTCGACGGGGTGCCGCGCACCCTGCGGCTGGACCAGATGATCCGCCACTACGTCAACCACCAGCTCGACGTGATCGTGCGGCGCACCCGCTACCTGCTGCGCAAAGCCGAGGAGCGGGCCCACATCCTGCGCGGCCTGGTCAAGGCGCTGGACGCGCTGGACGAGGTCATCGCGTTGATCCGCCGGTCCGCCGACACCGAGACCGCGCGCACCGGCCTGATGCGGCTGCTGGACATCGACGAGATCCAGGCCACCGCGATCCTGGACATGCAGCTGCGGCGCCTCTCGGCGTTGGAGCGGCAGAAGATCGTCGACGAGCTGGCCAAGATCGAGCTCGAGATCGCCGACCTCAAGGACATTCTGGACAAGCCGGAGCGCCAGCGCGCGATCGTCCGCGACGAGCTGCGCGAGATCGTGGACAAGTACGGCGACGATCGGCGCACCAAGATCATCGCGGCGGACGGCGACGTGGCCGACGAGGATCTGATCGCCCGCGAGGACGTGGTCGTCACGATCACCGAGACCGGCTACGCCAAGCGCACCAAGACCGACCTCTACCGCAGCCAGAAGCGCGGCGGCAAGGGCGTGCAGGGCGCCGGGCTCAAGCAGGACGACATCGTCAAGCACTTCTTCGTCACCTCGACGCACGACTGGCTGCTGTTCTTCACCAACAAAGGCCGGGTCTACCGCGCCAAGGCCTACGAACTGCCCGAGGCCAACCGCACCGCGCGCGGCCAGCACGTGGCGAATCTGCTGGCCTTCCAGCCGGACGAGAAGATCGCCCAGATCATCCAGATCAAGTCCTACGACGACGCACCGTATCTGGTGCTCGCCACCAAGAACGGCCTGGTGAAGAAGTCCAAGCTCACCGACTTCGACTCCAACCGCAGCGGCGGCATCGTCGCGGTGAATCTGCGCGACGAGGACGAATTGGTCGGCGTGGTGCTCTGCTCGGCGGACGAGGACCTGCTGCTGGTTTCCGCGCTCGGACAGTCGATTCGCTTCTCGGCCACCGACGAGGCGTTGCGTCCGATGGGGCGCGCTACCTCCGGCGTGCAGGGCATGCGATTCAACGACAGCGACGAACTGTTGTCGCTCAATGTGGTTCGTGACGGCACATATCTGCTGGTCGCGACGTCCGGCGGCTACGCGAAGCGGACCGCGATCGAGGAGTACACCGCACAGGGCCGCGGCGGTAAAGGCGTATTGACCATCCAGTTCGACGCGAAACGTGGCACCCTGGTCGGGGCGCTCATCGTCGACGACGACGACGAGTTGTACGCGATCACCTCCGGGGGCGGCGTCATCCGGACGGCGGCGAAGCAGGTTCGTAAGGCTGGACGACAGACCAAGGGCGTGCGATTGATGAACCTCGCGGAGGGCGATACCTTGCTTGCGATCGCGCGCAATGCCGACGAGCCCGATCCCGATCAGGTCTCCGGTGGCGGCGACACCGGCTCCTCCGAGAAGTAACCCATCAGCGGCGGCAACGAACGGATCTAAGGATTCCCATTGACCACTCCGAATCAGCCGAATGACGAGCGGCACCAGACGAACGGTGTGACCGAGCGGATCGCACCGTCACCGATTCCGCCGCGGCCGATCCCACGGCCGGTCGCCTCGGCCGAGAACGGTCAGCCCGGCGGCCAGCAAAGCGGCGGCCAGCAGGGCGGTCACCCGGGTGGCGGCCAGCCAGGCGGTCACCCTGGTGGCGGTCAGCCGGGTAGTCACCCTGGTGGCGGTCAGCCGGGTAATCACCCCGGCGGCGGTCAGCCGGGTAGTCACCCGGGCCAGCCGAATGGGCCGCAGTCGGGCGGGCACCCCGGTAACCAGCCCGGCAACCCGCCGAACGCTCAGCCGCACGAGGGCCGCGAGCCGCAGGGTGAGTTCGCGCCGCAGCAGGGTGCGCCGGACCAAGCGCCCGGTGGCGACGGCCAGGACCGTTTCGACCAGCAGACGACGCGGATCACCAACCAGGCCCCGCAGTCCGCGCCCGAGGGCGAGGACAAGCAGCCGGTCGGCGCCGCCACCAACGGTGGACAGCAGTCGCCGTACCAGGACGGGTGGTCGCAGCTGCCGCAGCGGGAGCCGCAGTCCAACCTGTACCGTCCCGGCCAGGCGCCGGTCACCGGACGCCCGAACTCGGGTGGCGGGGTCGGTCTCGGCGGCGGCACGTCCAACGCGCGCACCACCGCCGACCTGGCCGCCAAGGCCGCGCGCAAGGAAGCGGCGATGGTGAAGTCGGTCGGCATCGACGGGCCCACTCGCAGCATCGCCCGGCCGGAGCTGATCAAGGACATGCCAGACCTGTCCGAGATCCGGCATCCGCTGCCACAGGCCGAGGCCCCCGGCAGCCCGCAGTCCGGGCCGGTCTCGCCCGCGGTTCCGGTCGCGGTGGCCGCGGCGGTCGCCTCCGGTGAGCCGTTGCGGGCCACGGTGCAGATCCGTCGCATCGATCCCTGGTCGACGCTGAAGATCTCGCTGGTGATCAGCGTGGCGATGTTCTTCGTGTGGATGCTGGCGGTCGGCCTGCTGTACATCGTGCTCGAGGGCATGGGTGTGTGGGAGCGGCTGAACAACACGTTCACCGACATGGTGTCCCAGGACAGCGGCTCGGTGGGGTTGATCGACGCGGGTACCGTCTTCGGCTACGCGGGCGTGATCGGCCTGATCAATGTCGTGCTGTTCACCGCGCTCGGCACGGTGGGCACCTTCATCTACAACCAGTGCTGCGACCTCGTCGGCGGCATCCAGGTCACCCTGGCCGACCCCGACTAGTCCGACCCTTCGCAACGGCCGGTACCCGCCATCACGGGGGTGCCGGCCGTTCGGCGTTCGCGCTGGAAGACCCACACCGCCCCTGCCCGCCGCCGCTAGGGTGCGTAGGTAGGGCATCTACCAGCCGTTTTGGTTCAGTGGAGAGGTGTTGTGTAGTCTCTACACGTTGTTGTTCACCGCGAACAACAGCCAGGTACGGGCCTATAGCTCAGGCGGTTAGAGCGCTTCGCTGATAACGAAGAGGTCGGAGGTTCAAGTCCTCCTAGGCCCACCCACGAACCTGCAGGTCAGACTACAATCGCGGCTCTGAGCACCTGCGTTATGTCACTGTGGTGTCACAGCAGGTCCTTCGACCCGCATCTCGAGGCGTTTCCGACCCAGGAGACACCTTCACATGTTCACTCCACGCCCCCGGCGCCGCTCCGACGGTTCGATCGCCTGGCAGGTCCAGTTCGAGTACCCCGACGAGGACGGCGTCCGTCGCCGCTCCTCGGAAACCTTCGACGACTTCGCGCCCGCGGAACGCTCGGCCGGACTCGTCGATCGCATCGGCGTCCACGAGGCGCTGAAAGTGCTCGAAGTCCAGCGCCATGATGGCAGCGGGGGTCCGCCTGACCGACCCGCTACACCGAGCGGCTGAGCGGCGTATCCGGACCAGCATTTCGCCTGGTGACGGCGTCACCAAGAACGTGTATGTGCACGTATCGAAACGTACCCAAACGCCGTGGGATGAGGTTCAAATCCGCTGGCATAGCCACGTTTCGAAGCCTTGGCCTGCAGTTTGGGCGGTCGGGGGGTGCGGAGGTTCAAGTGATGCGGTCGACGAGCACCGCCTCCCGGTCGGGCGTGCGAGCGCGCCGGCGGACAGCCCGGCCTGTTTCGGCGCGGGCCGATGCCTTGTCGAGCACCCGGGCGAGTTGCGAGCAGGTCGGGCCGGGGCCGAAGCGCGGCTTGGTGCGCGCGACGGCCGCGGGCTGCCCGACGCCCCGGGCGAAGGTCGCGCCGGTGTCGGCCTCCGCGCGCGTCGCCGACGACCTCGGCCGCCTGCCTGCCGAGCAGCTCGGCCAGCCCCTCGGCGGCGCTGTCGGCCAGGACCGACCAGCGGTCGACCCACTTGCGCAGCGGCTTGTCGTTGCTCGCCCGCTGCCGAAGCCCGTACCGGCCGAGGGCGACGCTTCGGCGGCTGCGCCGGTGGCTGTCGTCGGCCAGCAGCTGGGACAGTAGCCAGGACCACCATGACCTCGGCAACCCAGCAGGCTGCCTGACCACTCACCTGTTCGTGCAGCAGCCCCGGGCACCGTGTGCGGTCAGCCGATGCCCTCGATGAACGGTTCGATGTTGCCGTAACCGACCTGATCGCCGTACCGGCATTCGACGGCGTAATCCCACACGCCGCCCTTGAGCTCCGCCTGCACCTCCGGATCGGCCAGATCGAGAGTCTCCCCGGCGACCCATTGTGAACCCATCCAGGCGCCACTGGCCCACCCGCGAAAGCCGAAGTAGCCGCCGGTCTTACGGGAGTAGCGGGTCATCGCACGGAAAGTGAGCTCCATGGTCGAGCCGTCCTCCAGCGTGATCAAATCGCGGCCACCGGCGATCTCGTTGGTCGTGGTGTGTGGAACGAGATCCCATTCGTGCACGACGTCCACCACCCGCAGCCGTTTGCGATTGTCTCCCGCCGGAAACCACAGCTCGCCGTGGTGGGTGCCCAGCCGCTCGCCCTCCGGGCTCTCCGCGCCCTCGTACTGCAACGCGAAGTCATCGAACTGCATCGTCACCGAGTGCCAGTAGTAGGTAATGCGCGCCCGCTTCGGCGGCTGTAGCCCGAAGCCGACATCGACGCCCTCCGGTGGGGGCAGGTACTCGGCCGCCGACCGGCGAATACCCCAGGAGCGGTCGCGCTGGGTGACCCACGAATCCGGATCTATCTCGTAGCGCGTTCCGCCTACATTCAGCCAGCCGTGGGCACGACCGTACTGGAAGAAGCGGATCATGTGGTTCACGACCCGGCCCCGGCTTCGCCGGAACATCTGCGGCCGCTGCTCGACGACCGGCACGACACCCTCGGCCATCACGTCGAGGCTGATGCCGTAGTCGTTCTCGTCGAGGCGAAAGCCGACGCGCGAGTAGTCAGCGGAGATGCGGTAGGTGATCGGGCCGACGGTGAGCCCGTCAACGTCCGGCCGCAGCTCTCGCGACGCGCGCACATTGTGCTGAGCGCTGCCCTCGACCACCGAGACGTAGGCGTCGATGACGTTGCGATTGGTGTATTTTCCGAGGCCCGCCCCGATGAAGAATCGGCCGGTGGTATCGAACGCGCCGAACCACACGCGCTCGCACCACTGCAAATCGCTGGTGTCGACGTGGTCGAAGGTGGACACGACCTGGTGGCTGAGCAGCTCGTCGCTGGGAATAACCATCGTTCCTCCGGTTTTTGATCGGCATAGGCGCCGAACGATTGTCAGGGTTATGGGTCGTGCTAGACCTGCGACAGCAGCCTGTCCAAGCCCTGAGTCGCGACGTTGTCGGTCTCGAAATCCGGCGGATATCCCCGGATCCCGGAGCGGACGATATTGCGCGCGTGGGGGATCAGGATCACGCCCAGCCGCAGCGTCTCCAGCACCTTGTGGAAGAACAAGTTTTCGACCCGACTTCCCATGACCCGTTCGTAGTGCGCCACGGTCTCGTCCTCGCCCGGAATGCCCTCGAGTTCGGGTGCCCCGAACGGCCAGGCGTAGGTGGGTTCCAGCACGATGAACCACGCCAGGTCAGCGACAGGGTCACCGAGATAGGCCATCTCCCAGTCCAGGACCGCCACTACCCGCTGATCCCGGTAGATCAGATTGCCGGGCCGGGCGTCGCCCCAGCACAGGGCAACGCGGGGCGGCGTGAAGGTGTTGGCCTTCAGCCAGCTCAGAGCATGCTCGTACACGGGGATGCGGTGGTCCGGGCTGGCCCACGCCAGCATCTTCTCGCATTCGGCGATCTGGCGATCGAGTGCGTCGCTGCCTGCGCCCGGAACCTCGAGGCACGGCAAGTCGAGTTCGGACCAGGCCAGACGATGAATGTCCGCCACCGCCTCGACGGCCCGGTGCCACAGCAGGCGTCGTGTCTCGGGGTCGGCCTCGAAGAACAGGCCCTCGGACCGCAGCCGCCCTGCTGGAACCACCCCATCGACGCGCTCCATGACGAAGAACGGCGTCCCGAGATGCACCGGATCATCCTCGTACCACCGCAGCCGCGGTACCGGTACGGCTGTGTCACGCAGCGCGTCCATCACGCAGAACTGGGTGCGCAACTCCTTATCCGGAAAAAGTGACCCACTGCCGGGGAGCCACCGGATGACCAGGCGCTCGTGCTTCGGTATCGCATCGGCGCGATAGGACAGCTCGAAGAAATATGTCTCGTTGGAGAACCCTTCGCTGCTGCCGCGCAATTCGGTCATCCGCAGGTCTTCCACGTCGGGCAGTTTGGTGCGCAGCCACGTGGCGAGCCGCTCGGATAGGGCGGCGAGATGCTTTTCTCGGCGCACCCCGCGATCACCCTTGGCCCGCTTACCCGGCGTCGTCACCGTTTCTCCCCGGACGAGGCGGCCCGTACAGGGCGCTGATCGTAGCGGCGGGCACCCACGTCGCCTGTCCGTCGATACCCGCACGCATTCGAGCGGGGTGTCTGTGCCGGTCCAGGATCAGGTCTTTTTCGGACCGGGAATTCCTGGTCGGCCGCGATCGAGAATGAGGTGATCGAAATCCGAGAAATGCTTACCCGGGAGAATCGGGGAATGGAATTGTACCATTCCCGAAATGGGTACGTGACATTCCCTCGCCCGCCGTGACTCATCTTGTCTTCCACACACCGATATTGCGATGGAAGAGCACGGGCTACAAGAACCGAGGTGAAGGTACCACTTGCAGTGACAGGAAAGAGCTGGCAGATTATGCCGGTGACCTCGGACAGCGACGCGCGGCGTCGCGAGCTTGCAGCATTCCTCCGCGCGCGCCGAGCCCGGCTCCAACCCGAGTCGGTAGGTCTTCCGTCGGCCGGGCGGCGGCGCCGTGTGCCCGGCCTGCGGCGAGAGGAGGTCGCGAACCTTTCGCAGGTGAGCTACAGCTGGTACACCCGCCTCGAGCAGGGGCAAGATGTTCAAGCGACGGCCGAGGTCGTCGACAGCATCGCCGCCGCGCTACGACTGAGCGGAGTCGAGCATCGGCACGTGCGACGTCTCGCCGGACTTCCCGTCGGCCCGCACCCCTTCCCCGGCCGCGACGACACAGCAGACGAACAGGCACGGAAGTTGCTGGAGGGGTTGTTACCCGCACCCGCATATGTCATAGGTCCGAGATTCGACTACCTTGCGTGGAACGATGCGATGCTCGCGGTGTTCTGCGATATCGGCCAACTCCCACCGCACCGCAGAAACGTGTTGTGGGCGACATTCACCGTGCCGAGGGTTCGATCCGCACTGGCCGATTGGGAGGAACACGCCCGCGCCACCATCGGTCAGTTCAGAGCGGAAGCAGCTGCCCATCCGGCCGATACCCGTTACTCGCATATGGCCGAAGAACTGGCGGCTGTCAGCCCCGAATTCCGGCACTGGTGGCCGGAACACGAGGTAGTCCAAGCTGCTGCGGGAACGCAGGAATTCCGGCATCCGCGCGTAGGTCTTCTCACGACATACCTGATGCAGCTACGGCTGATCGACCGTCCTTCGCTCAAGGTCGTCGTTCACCTGCCTGCGACGCCGTCCGAAGCCGAGAAGCTCGAGGCCCTTCGAGGAGAAGCCGCCTGGGGGGCGGTCGTCGGTTCGTGACGGGATCCGTCCCAGCACCTTTCGGGCGGAACTCATGGGACAAGTGGTGGTCGGGAAGGTCGACATCGAGCCACGCGAGGACGAACGGCTGAGCCGCCGGATATGTCGCCGTACACGCTGTGGCCGACATGGCCGCCGGGAAGTACATCTCCCTGGCCGGCGGCGGCGGTCGCGCAGAGCGTCCTCGATATGACCGAGGGGCATGGCCGCCCTCGTGCGGGCTACGGCCGCACGAACGATGTCACGGTCGTCGTTCCAGAGGACCCGCCGGCAGGCATGCCTCAGCTACGATCACCAATTCACATAATAGTTAGATTATTATTCGATATTGTCGTCTGATGAGTTCATTCAAAGAGGCACAGATAGATGGGATCGGTGGCGGCCACGAGCCGGTCGAACCCTCTGCCCGGTACCTGTTCCGCCGCGTCGTAACCGTCGGCAGCTTGTACCTCGCCGATCGGGTGCGGGGTCGCCAGGCTCGTAGCGCCACCGCGCCCCCGACCGGCCGTACCGAGGTAACCCGCGACTGGCTGACCGCAGCCCTGTGCGCCGGCACCGCCGGCGCCGAGGTCGAGGATTTCGAGACCTGGGATGTCAGCAGCGGCACAGCTCACCGTTTCGGCATCCGCGTCTCCTACAACGATGTCGGCCGACATGCGAACCTGCCGACCGACGTCTTCGCCAAGACTACGCACGGCTTTCGCCAGCGGCTCATCCTGGGCTTCTCGAAGGTGCTCAACGGCGAACCGACCTTCTACACCACGTTCCGACCGAGGCTGGACATCGAGGCGCCGAACGGGTACCACGGCGTCTGGGACGATAGTTCCTGGCGGTCGATCACACTGATGGAAGACATCTCCGCTTCGAAGGGTGCCACCTTCCTGTCACCCATCGAGCCGCTGTCCCGTCCGCACGTCGAAGACCTGCTCTCGAACCTCGCCGCCATGCACGGGCGGTTCTGGGACTCGGAAGATCTGCACACTCACGGTCTACGCGATTCGCTCGACGTCGTCAGCTGGCCGGATCGCCTCGTCGGCCTACGTTCACGGTCTGTGGTGGGGGAGAAGCGCGCCATCCAGGTGATCCCGAAAGCACTGCATGGTCGAGCAAGTGAAATATTCGATGCGACATTACGATCGCTGAGCAACGACCGCGCTCTGACACCGACCCTGCTGCACGGGGACCCGCACGCCGGGCAGATCTACCGCACTGCCGACGGACGGATCGGGCTCGCCGACTGGCAGGTGGTACATCGCGGCCGATGGGTGTTCGACGTGGCGTACACCTTGAATACAGCCCTGTCGGTTGAAAACAGGCGCGATTGGGGTGAAGAGCTGATAGCTTTCTATCTCGACCGGCTGACCGAAGCCGGCGGCGAAAAGCTGGACTTCGACGCGGCCTGGTTGGAGTATCGACGGCACGCCTTCTACCCCTATATCGCTTGGGTATTCACCATCGGACGCGCCGCATACCAGCCGAAATATCAGCCCGATACACACTCACTAGCCATCATCGAGCGTGCCGCGAACGCCATCGTCGACCTCGGGGCGTTCGAGGCGTTGACTACGACGACTCCCTGACAACTTCTGCCGATCCGATGACGAGCCCGACTGGTCGGGCTCGTCATCGGGAGCAGGCGGAGCAGCGTCCACCGAAGCGGCATGGGGCTGCTGCACGAGCGGATCGGTGGGCGGTTCACGAGTTCGCACTACCGCCGACGAGGCCATCCACTCACCTGAGCGCCGTTGCAGTACTAGATCGGGGCAGGGCGCGTGTCTGCCACCGCTGAGAGGCCCGCCTTCGTGGGGCAATCGCGACGTAAGAGGCGCGGGAGATGCCCGGTGACGCGGTCACCGATCCACAATCCCGGGCCGGTATTTCGCCTGGTGACGGCGTCACCAAGAACGTGTTTGTCTACGTATCGAAACGTAACCAAACGCCGTGGGATGAGGTTTAACTCGCTGTCGGACTGACCGTAGACCGCGAGATCTCGGCCGCGGTCTACGGGTCACGCCGCCCAGAGCGGGTTGATTCAGCCGCGATGCAGCCCGCGCTTGTTCGCTCGCGGCTTCGCAGAATCGGCCCAGGTGGGTTCGTCAGGTCTTGGCGTGTCGGCCACGCTTCGCTGACTGTCCGCTCCGGCGGCGGCTCTGGCATCGATCTCGCGTCGCGCGAAGGCGATATCCCGTGCGCTCCGTACGGACAAGCGGCCGAGCGAACTCGCGGCGAAGAACAGGATCAGCGCACCGAGACCATAGAAGTAGGCCAGTTGTAGCACGGCACGTTTCAGGTCGGACGTGGCGACAGGGTCGCCGACATCCCCGATCCCCAGTGGGCTCGCCAGCAGCGGCCCGATCACGAACCACGAGCCCGCCGCCACGGCCAGCCACCCGCCGAAGCTGGCTACGAGCCGGTTGCGGCTGGCCAGCATGAGCAATCCGCCGATGATCGCGGCGACGCCAGGCAGTACTTGGAGCCACCCACGCGCCGCAGTCCACACCCATGGCTCGTCCGGAGTGAACGCGAAGTCGAAGTACGGCCCGAGGAACGGGATCAGCGCACCCCAGGCGCCCAAGAGCAGCACCGCGAGCCCGCCGAGGGCTCCGCGGCTACGCGGAATCCGAAGCGGACGTGCGGGGACATTGTCGTCGACGTCCCTCATGACGCCTCCATTCGTCGAAGTAGGTGCATATACCGCCTACCCTTTGCCCACCGCGATACGCACGAACAACGCAGGCGGCGCCCCTACTTTCCGCTCGCGGCCAGCACCCGATCCGGCGGGGCACAACGCGGCCCCGGGCGGGACGGCCGCGTCCACGGTGACCATTCTCGATCGGTCTCATGGCCGACGAAGCCGCTGCGGAGGTTCGGAAGGCAAAAGGCGAGTGCTCCTCACGGGCACTCGCCTTCAGTTTGTGGAGCCTAGGGGAATCGAACCCCTAACCCCTGCCTTGCAAAGGCAGTGCTCTGCCAATTGAGCTAAGGCCCCGGCACCGTTCATCACGGCTTGTGCGTACAGACGCCTGGAAAACGGTACCTGCTCGTCGTTGACATGGTCAAAACGGCTGGATACGGGCCTGTGCGCCGGTGATGTCGGCCGCGCGGGCGGGGATCGTCACCGATGGGTCGTATCGGGGGGCGAACCGGAGAAGAAGGTCACCGAGCGGCGTCGGTACCGCGACCGCTCGATGTCACCGCACCCGGTCAGGCGGCGTCGCCCGGCACTGCGTCCAGGGATGGCAGGGGAAGCGAGCAGATTTCGCGGGCCTCGTCGGCGGGGATGCCGAACATGCGCAGCAGGTCCTCGGTGACCTGGTCGGTGGCGGACGCGTCGTCGCGGTCGGGGTGATCGTGCAGTAGCTGCCCCAGGCACAGGGCCGCCCCGGCCACGATCGTCATGGCCAGCTCCGCGTCGTGCGTCTGGAACCGGCCCGCGCGTGCGGCGGCTTCGATATCGCGACGAGCCCGAGGTGCGAGACCTTTCCTGGCGGCCGTGAGCGTCAGCCCGTTGTTGAGCAGCACCTTGCTCAGGGTCGGGACTCGCCGGTGCATGCGTCCGGTGAGGCGGAAGCTCTGCGCGAAGACGTGGGCCGGGTCGTCGAGGTCGGCGCAGAGGCGGTCGAGTACTGCGCCGTGCTGGTCGAGCGCCTCCTCGACCGCGGCCTGCAAGAGCTCTTCGCGGCTTTGGAAGTGGTTGTAGAACGACCCCATGCCGACGTCGGCCGCCTGGGTGATCTCCAGGATCGGCGCGTTCGCTTTCCCGGTCGCGATGAACGACTGGGCCGCACTCACCAGGGCCGCGCGGGTACGGGCCTTGCGGCGCTGCAAACGGTTGGGTTCCGTGCCGGTCTGCTCGGTCACGCCCGCTCCTCCCTGTCGACGGCCTCGACCATGGTAGCCGCTTCAGTTATGACGAATTCATCAGTGAGTTTGACTGAATATTGCGTCGCATGTGACGATATCGTCAGCAAATGTAGGGAGTGGTCGGTGGCCGATCAGCACGACCCGCACACCGGGATGCACAGCGAGCACGGCGCGGTGGCGGGTGAGCATCCGGGGCGAGCGCCCGATCCGGTCATCAAAGTGCACGATCTGGCGTGGCTGGAGTTCGAGAAGCCGGACCTGGAGCGGGCTGAGGTCTTCGCGCACGCGTTCGGCTTCTCGACTTCGTTGCGCACGGCGGACGAACTGCACCTACGGGGTGCGGACCCCGCGGCGCCGTGCGTCGTGATTCGCCAGGGTGCGCGCTCACGGTTCCTCGGCCCGGCTTTCCGCGCGGCGGACACCGCCGACCTGCTCCGGCTGGCCCAGGCCGAAAGCGGCACGGTGGTGAACCTGCCCGAGAGTTTGGGCGGATCGGCGGTCGATCTGACCGACCCGAGCGGACTGCGGGTGCGGGTGGTCGCCGATACCCATACGTTGCCCGCCCTGCCCGGGCAGCCGCCGCACACGCTGAACTTCGGGTACGAACTCGCCCGCGTGAACCGGACGCAGCGGCCGCCTCGCGTGCCGGCCCGGGTGCAGCGGCTCGGGCATGTGGTGGTGCAGACCACCAGGTACCGCGAGACGCTGGACTGGTATCTGCGGCACCTGGGCCTGCTGGTCAGCGACTTCCTCTACTACCCGGGCCAACGCGAACGCGGCCCGGTGATGAGCTTCATCCGCTGCGATCGTGGCCGGACACCGGCCGATCACCACACCCTGGCGTTGGTGCTCGGGCCGGTGAACCGGTACGTGCATTCGGCCTATCAAGTCGCCGACCTGGACGCACTGGCTGCAGGCGGCGAGTACCTGCGCGATCACGGTTACTACCGGTCGTGGGGGATCGGCAGACATATCCAGGGCAGCCAGATCTTCGACTACTGGCGTGATCCGGACGGGTTCCTGGTCGAGCATTTCAGCGACGGCGACATGTTCGACTGCACGGTGGAGCCCGGCTGGGCGCCGTTCACCGCCTCGGGGCTGGCGCAGTGGGGGCCACCGGTCAGTAAAGACTTCCTCGGCCTCAAACCAGGCCGGGAATCCCTTCGCGAGTTGCGTGCGATGGTCGACGCGCTGCGCGAGGACAACGAATTCGACCTCCGTCGCCTGCGCGGCCTGTTGAAAGTAGCCAGCTCATGACTATTTCCGTTCTCCGCACCGCCGACGCCTGGTGGGTCGTCACACCCGCGGGCGCGGCCGAGGTCGACACCCAGGCGACCACCACCGGCCAGTTGCTGGCCGATCGGGAGGCGATTGTCGTGGCGTCCATAAGCGGCGAGGTCGTGCCGGTCGACAGCCTTTCGCTGATCTCTCCGGTGACCGCACCGTGCCGGGTGGTCGCCCAGATGACCAACTTCGCCTCGCACGTGAAGGATTCCGGCGGTGATCCGGCAACGGTGCCACTGACGTTCTTCCGCAAAGCCTCGGGGTCGATCAGCGGCCCGCACGACGACGTCATCCGGCCGCCGCACGTGCGACTGCTGGATTACGAAGTAGAGATCGGGTTGGTGTTCGGCCGCGAGATGCCGGTCGGCTCCGAGATCACCGAGGCGAACATCGCCGACTACATCGCCGGGCTGGTCGTCACCAACGACATTTCCGCCCGCGATGTCCAACTGCCGAAAAGCCAGTTCTACGAGGCGAAGTCGTATCCGACATTCACCCCGGTCGGGCCGACGCTGGTGCTGCTGGAGGCAGACGAGCTGAAGCGGTTCACCGACCTGCGGCTGCGGTTGTGGGTCAACGGCGGGCTCCGGCAGGACATGACCGTCGCCGACATGATCTACCGGCCGCTGGAGACCCTGCGCGTGTTGACCGGTTTCCAGCGCATGGACGCCGGTGACCTGCTGCTCACCGGAACCCCCGTCGGTACGGCGATCAGCGCCCCGCCCAAACCGGTCGAGATCATCGGCTCGCTGCTGCCGCCCGCGACGAGGTGGAAGATGTTCTTCAAACGCCAGGCGAAGAACCCGAAGTACCTGCACGACGGAGACGTCATCGAGGCGACGGTGTCCACCGACGACGGCGCCATCGATCTGGGCCGCCAGCGCACCACGGTGAGGTACCGGTGACCGAGAACCTATTGTCGCCCCGCTACGCGGAACCGGCCGACCTGCCCGAGATCGAATCCGTGCCGCCGACCGTGCGTGGCCTGCCGGAATCGACTTACTCCCTGCGGGAGCGAGCCGCGCAAGCAGGGAAGATCGGGGTGCGTCGATGAGCGTCGCATCGGTCGTGCTCGCCTTGGTCCTGGCGGTGTTCTTCGCGGCGATCGGTGCGGCGAAGGTGTTGGCGGTGCCATCGATGCGGGAGCGTGCCGAGCACGTCGGCTACACCGTCGCCGCCTACCGAGCGATCGGCTCCGCTGAGCTCGCCGGTGCGCTGGGTCTGTTGCTCGGCCTCCGGTGGTGGCAGCTCGGAGCCGGGGCAGGGATCGGCCTGACGCTGTTGCTGGTCGGGGCCGTAATCGTGCACGTGCGCACCGGCGACGGGGTGGGTGGGTTCGCTCCCGCGATCGTCAGCTGCCTGTTCGCTGTCGCGTATCTCGTCACCCAGTTCGGAGCCGTCCGATGAACGTTCCGGTGGTGATCGTCGGCGCCGGGCCGACCGGGCTCACCGCGGCCGTATCGCTCGCCCGATACGGAGTCGAGTCGCTGGTGCTGGAGCGCTGGGCAGGCGTCTACCCGCAGCCGCGCGCGGTGCATTTGGACGGCGAAATCCGCAGGCTGCTGGCCATGCTGGGCGTGGGGGACGAATTCGACGCCATCTCCCGGCCCGCGCTGGGGCTGCGCCTGCTCGACCGCAACTTCCGGGTGCTGGCCGAATTTCGCAGGGATCCGGCGGGCGGCCGCGACGGGCACCCGGACGCGAACATGTTCGACCAACCGGAACTGGAGGCACTCCTGCGGGCCGCCACGCGGCGCCATGCGGAGGTGACCCTTCGGGGCGACGTCGAAGTCACCGCGGTGACCGAGGAAACCGACTGTGTCCGTGTCGACTTCACCGACCGGACCACCGGTGCCACGGAGTCGGCCCGTGCGCGCTACGTGCTGGGTTGCGACGGCGCCAACAGCCTGGTTCGCGCCGCCATCGGCGCCCGGATGCGTGAACTGAACTTCGAGCAGCGGTGGCTGGTCGTCGACATCGAGACCACGGCCGAACTCGGGGAGTGGGAAGGCGTACATCAAGTCTGCGATCCGGACCGCGCCGCGACGTACATGCGCATCGGCACGACCCGGCACCGCTGGGAGTTCCGGCTGCGTCCCGGTGAGGCCGAAGCGGACTACGCCGGGATCGGCCGGCTGCACGAGCTGATCCGTCCGTGGACCGGCGACGTTGCGGTCGCGGATCTGCGGCTGCTGCGGGTGGCCGAGTACACCTTCCGCGCCCAGCTCGCCGACCGCTGGCGCGCGGGCCGGGTCTTCCTGCTGGGCGACGCGGCCCACCTCACCCCGCCTTTCATCGGTCAGGGGATGGGCGCCGGACTGCGCGACGCGGCCAACCTCACCTGGAAGCTCGCCGCGGTCCTCGCCGGAAGCTTGCCGGAGCGGGTGCTGGAGTCCTACGAGACCGAACGAAAACCGCACGCGCGGACCATGATCCAGCTGGCCAAACTCACCGGGATGGTCATGACCGACGGCGGCGAACTGGGCAATCTCCTGCGCCGCCTGCTCGCGCCACAGCTGCGTCGGCTGCCCGGCTTCCACACTTTGGTGACCAGTGGCCGGACACCGCCGCTGTGCCGGTCCCAGCTGGTCGCACGGCGGCGTCCTGGACGCGGCCGCGCGGGCCATCTGGTTCCGAACGCGGTGCTGGAGGACGGACGTCGCTACGACGATGTCGTCGCGGGCCGGTACGCGATCGTCACCACGATCGAACCCACCTCCGCGCAGCGCGCCCGGATTCGCGACCTTGGCGGAGTGCTGGTCATCGTCGGTCCGGCGGACGAACTGGGGCGCTGGGTGCGCCGGGGTGGGCACCGTGCGGTTCTCGTGCGGCCCGACGGCGCCGTGCAACGCGCCGCTCGCGACTTGTCGGCGCTGTGCGCGGCCATGCCGCGATTCCACCGCGGTTCGAGTGGCCGATCGACTGCCGATACGTAACTGACGAAATGTTCAATTATGGCCCCGGTGCGCTGCCCAACAGCGGTGTGCTGAGCCGGGCTCGACTCGTTCTGGGCTCGTTCCCACCAGCGCAGTAGGGTGGAAACCATGAAAATTCTGCTCACCGCCGGTGTCGTAGTACTGGTCCTCTTCGGCATCTCCAAGCTGCGTCAGCGCGGCGACGCGGACCTGTGGCACGAGGTGACCACCCGCTGATCCACGGGGGCCTTAGCTCAATTGGCAGAGCACTGCCTTTGCAAGGCAGGGGTTAGGGGTTCGATTCCCCTAGGCTCCACTTGTGACCAGCGGAAACGCTGGGACCGGTCGCACGGGTTCGATCCGGGGACATGGAATCGGCACGGTATCAGTGCCGGAATCGGTTGAGGTCGCCGTGAATCGCTGACCGAACGACAGGCCCACCTCCCTCAGCGTGCTGACACCACCGTCACGTGACACGACCAGGTCACGCGGGGCCGGAACGCGCGGACCGGAGCAGACCCGAGGGCAGTGCCGACACCGGTGACGCCAAGGGCGCTAGCCACCGTCGGGCACCGTGGGAGTACCCCGGGGTGCGCGGTGAACTTCCCATAGGGAATCGGCTGCGTCCCCGGCTTTGGGATCCACCTCGACACCGACCATGGAGATGTCCTCTTGTGAGGGCCATAGCCGGGTCATCACATCGCCCGTCGCCGCGTACACGTCACGATCGATGGTCGTCCGGCTGTGCAGATGCCCGGACATCGATGCCGCCGCGGAGCCCCCGGGGCGAGCCGGGCTACAAGAGAGCAGGACCAGCGGCCCCGGCCGCGTGTGCAGCGCTTGCGCCAGGTGATGGTTGGCGGCCAGCAACTCGGCGTACGTCGCTCCATCGATCTGCACCGGTTTCGACCCCCATCGCCCCGTCCTGACCGAGATGTGAAAAGTGTCGCTGTCCGCGTGCGCATGCGCGTAGACGGGATCGGTGTCGGCCCAGGGCGCCGTGCGCCGCTGCCCGAAGACCCACTCGGGCTTCTTCGCCGCTGGATCCTTCTTCCAGAACGCGTAGTGCACGTGATCGCTCGATCTCAATTTCGCTCGGGCCCAGAGCTTCTTGCTTTCGGCATCTCCCTTACGCGATGGAAACGACACCCCGATGACGTTCCCTCGGGAATCTGTCAGCGGAATGCTGACGACATCGTCGGCCTGGAAACGGATGGCACGGCCGGAACGAAGATCCGCGCCGACCATGCGCCGGGCCGAAGGCGGGATGTCCGAATGCGCGAAGGGGACCGTGCCTTCGGCATCGGCGTGCTCGAGGCGGACCGCCGTACCACGCAGATGGGCGCCGGTGGCCGTGAGGCGGCCTGCCACCGCTCGCGCCGCATTGCCGACGGCCGTATCCAAACGCCCGAGCATGTGGGCGAATACGGGTAACACAGGGCGGGCTCACAACTTTCGGTCGGCGTTCCGCAATACCTCCGACGCGAGGCGGAATGGCGCGGGTCCCCCGGGATTGAGCAAGATATCGGTTCCCGAGGGGATGACGGCGGGAAGTTTGCTACCCAGCACAGGCCACCAGCGACCGGAACCCACGTCCACCTTTTGCGCCTCCGCGGTGACTACCAGCACACACGGGACGCCGTCCGGCGCGGTGTCCACCATCG
This sequence comes from Nocardia barduliensis, assembly GCF_013315795.1. Lineage (GTDB taxonomy): Bacteria > Actinomycetota > Actinomycetes > Mycobacteriales > Mycobacteriaceae > Nocardia > Nocardia barduliensis. The sequence goes on along the minus strand of NZ_JABLTE010000050.1, from coordinate 6,598 downwards.
GCTGGTCCTGCTCGTCGCACACGATTTCGACCACCGAGTTGCGGATCAGGGCCAGCAGCTCGTCGCCGACCGGCTTACCCTCGGCGACCGAACGCAGCAGCGCATCCGTGGGGTCCGTCGGTGTGTCGTCGTTTCCAGGAAGGTATCCCGGATTCGGCTGAAATGGACCGGCTCCGCCGTTCTCGTCCATCATCCAGCCGCCGATGACGGCTTCCGGGGGAGGTTCCGACCAGGGGTTGACCGGCTTCCACCCCGGATCGACCAACAGCATCCAGTCGTCACGCTGGATCGTGACCGGTTGCGGCTCCATCACACGAACTGCCCTTCTCGACGGGGTCCCTCATCGTCGAACCGCGAGAGTCTTCGCTCCAATCATCGGCCTGGCGCAGTCTCAGCAAACGGTGTCTATTCCCAAACTGGGGAAGTTCTGCCACAAGCAGGCCGATCGACCATGTTTTGTGTCCAATTGGACACAGCGCGGCGAGCGGCACGGCCGCGGTGCGGGGGCGCAATCGGACGAAATTCGCTCGTCGTGTGCCAGACTGGCCCAGCACAGTAATGCACTCCTCACCCTGGGAGGACCGTCTATGACGAATTCTGTTGCGCCACTCGAATTGCCCGAACCGCTGGTCATCACGCTGGGGAATCTCAAGGGCGGTGTCGGCAAAACGACATCGGCGTTCTTCTTGGCGAGTTACTTCGCTTCGGTGCACGAACTGCGGGTGCTGGTGATCGACGCCGACCCGCTGAGCCAGACCGGGTACTCCTGGTATCGACGGCTGGTCAAAGGGGGCGTCGAAGTGCCGTTCGACCTGGTCGCCTTCCCCTCCCGGCACGTGAACGACTGCATCACGGACAACGCCGCCGATTTCGACGTCATCATCGTGGATGCCGGCGGCGAGTCGGCCGAGATCTTCAAGGCCGCCATTCCGGAGAGCGACGAGCTCTTGCTGTTGACGAGTGTCAGCCCGTCCGAGGTGAAACGCGTGCCGAGCACGTTCAAAGCCGCCGAAGAAGCGGCAGCCGGTAGCGACCGGGAAATCCGGGTGCGGGTGCTCATGACCAAAGTTCCGGTGATCATGAAGAAAGGCGTGAACGTCTCGACCGAATATCGCGCGCAGCGGGGACACCTGGAAAGTGCGGGCTATGACGTGTTCGATTCGTATCTGAGCGCTTGGAAATGGTATCGGGAGGCGGCCGACGGGGAGGTCGGGGAGGGCGCCGAGAACCCGATCGAGGACCTGGCCGAGTACCGGCGAGTGGGCGACGAGCTGGTGAGCGCCTACCGCGTCCTCATGGAGGTGTCGGCCTGATGCCTCCGCAACGCAGGAAAGGTTCGATCGGCGGTGCCAACCCGCTATCCGACGGCGCCGAGCACACGCCACCGGTCTCGCCGCTGCGCGATGCCGAATGGCGGCGGCCGAAAGCGGCCGTGAGCCCGAATGTCCTGACCATGCCGGTGCCGGACGCGGGCGACGGTCCGCTGAGCGATCGGGAACGGGCCCAACTGACGGCGTGCGAGTCGTCGATCGACACGCTGCGCATCGCCTTCTGGGCGGCCGGGCGCGCTCTGCAGATCGTGCGCGACGGCCGGCTGTACCGCGACAGCCACGAGACCTTCGACGAGTACGTGGAACAGCGATGGGACATGCAGCGGTCCTACGCCCACAAGCTCATTCGCGCCTGGCCGCTGGCCGCCCGGCTGCATCCGGTGGCGCCCGCGATCAACGAGGGTCAGGTTCGGGAATTGCTGCCGGTCGCAGCCGAATACGGCGAGGACGCGGCGGTCACCGTCTACACCACCGTCGCCGCCAGCGCCGAGGTGAAGGTGACGGCGGGAAAGCTTCGGCAAGCCATCGCGCTGCTTCCCGAACGCTATGACGAGGAAGTGGTGGTCGAACGCCTCCAGGCGTGGCTGCGCGGGGAATTGCCGCAGGACCCGGCCGACCGCGCGGCGGACATCTTCAGCACGGTGGAATCGCGCCTCGCCGCGCTGACCAGGCGGGTAGTCAAGGGATCGAGCAACGATCCGCGCGCGGCCCGCGAATTCGCGGCGAAGCTGCGGACGATCGCGAAACAGATCGAGGAGCAGATCACCGCGTGAAGTTCGCCGGCTCGCAGTCGCCCCGCGGCGGGAGCCGATTCGCGCGGGGATGTGTTTCCCGGGTGGCCGATTCCAGGAGCATCGAATTGTATTTCGGAAATCCGTGGCGAAACGAGTTATTGTTTTGTTACGAAATATGGGCGTGTTGAGCTTTACGTGTTGTGTGCTATGCCGAAAGGTGAATGCTCGGATCGGATCCGCTGGACTGACGAAGCACCGTGATGGTTTTCGAATCAATTCGAGGTCTTCGGTGAAGTCCGTCGCGCCGGGAATTCTGGCGACGTACGGCTCGCGCCGAAGAACGGCGATATGAGCATCGGAGGACCGCATCATGGCATCATCGACCGACGTCCGATATACCCGCTACCTGCGACGTGCCGTTTTCTGGGCACTCACCGCCGGAGCGGCGGCCCTCATGGGCATGTTGTTCAGCGCCGCGGAGGCATCGGCCCAGCCGATGACCATCCCCGGCGTGGGGATAATCGAGATTCCCGACGATATTCCGCTGTCCGGACCGCCGGAAGAACTGTTCCGGCACAACGCGATACTTCCGGTCACCGAAACTCCGGTGACGGCCGCGAGCTACGAAATCGAGAACACTGCCGCTGCGCAGGTTCCGCAGATAGAAATAGCGCCGGCCACGCTCGGTCCGGCGATCGAGTTCCCGGTTTCGGTGGTCGTCCCCGTGATCGAGGTACCGACGATCGTTCCGGCGATCGAGATCCCGCTGCTGGGCGTGCTTCCGGAGCTCGAGCTTCCGTTCCTCGCGGACATTCCGCAGATCATGCCACGTGCGCCCACCCCGCCCGCGGCGGTGATACCGCAGAAGACCGCAGGCGAAATGGCTGTCGACGCGGCGCGAACCAAACTCGGCGCCGATTACAACTACGGCGCGGTCGGCCCCGACTCCTTCGATTGCTCGGGACTGGTGCAGTGGTCCTACGAGCAAGCGGGCGTAGACGTCCCGCGCACCAGCTACGACCAGCTCGCCATCGGAACCCCGGTACCACTCGATGACCTGCAACCGGGCGATATGGTCTCGTTCTACGGCGGAAGCCACTCCGCTATCTACGCAGGCGACGGCAAAGTCATCCACGCATCGACCTATGGCATCGGGGTGACCACCTCCCCGCTGTCCTCGATGCCGGTCACCGGCGCCCGCCGATTCTGACTTCCTCTTCGTGGACAGCCACCCCAGCCGCGAGCATCGGCAGACGCGTGGCCCCGATTTCACTGGGTGAGGGGACCGTGCCGGTCCAGATGCAGATAGGTGAATCCGGTGACGAGCAAGCACACGACGGTCGCGGTGATCAGCATGGCCCACCCGGCGACCAGCAGGCTCAGCAGACCGCCGACCAGTGCGCCGAGCGCGAAACCCGCGTAGAGCAGGAAGTATCCGAGCCAGTCCGCGTAGTCGCCGCCGCTGATATGACGCTCGATGCCCTGCCCCATCTTGACCAGAGTCCCGGTGACGTAACTGAGCGGCACCGATACCTCACCGTTCTGCACGAACGATGTATTGAGCGCCCCGACGCCGAAGGCGACGAACATGATCGGCAGCAGCCCGATCGGCTCGGTGGCCGTCTGATATTCCAGGATGTCGATGGCCGAAGCGAGCGCCAGGCAGACGGTGGTGAGCAAGGTGGGTCCGTGCGGGTGCCCGGACCAGTAGCGCCTCCGGCACCACGAGGCCACGACCACACCGGCGAGGAACGACATCAGCAATCCGGCAGCCGCCAACGCCATGTCCGGCTCGTCGTGGAAGTACCCCAGCACGGCCCGCTCGGTATTGCCCGTCATGAAGGTGACGAAATAGCCAGCCGTATGCATGAACGCCGCCGCGCCGATCAGCCCGGCAAGCGCGGCCAGCACCCAGGACAGTCTGGCCTCGCTGTCGAAAAGCGCCGCTTTGCGACTTTCTTCCAGCTCCGGCACAGGTCAACTCCTTCCGGGTACGGGGCGACACCATAGTGAAGCAGGCTCGTCGGCGGAATCCGCCAGCGCAGCGCCGGTGTTTGCCATTCGATCGCCGATGCTCTACGGCACCAGCCGGTTCCTACGCGGTAACCAAGTAATTCGGAAGTGCCGTCTTCCCTGGTGCCGCGACGGTGACACAAGATCCTGTTGGTTACGAAAAGTAACTGACCGAGAAGGGATCTCCGATCGTGAACGCAGGAAACAAGGCCGTGGTCACCGGCGGCACGCACGGCATGGGACTGGCCATTGCGGAGGCGCTGCTCGCCGAAGAGGTGGAAGTGGTCCTCACCGGCCGCAATGAGCGCACGCTCGAGCAGGCGCGCGTCCGCCTGTCCGGTCGACCGGCCCATGTCGTGCGGTCGGACGCGGCGAGTGCGGCCGATATCGCGGCGCTCGGCGAACTCGTCGAACAGCGACTCGGCCATGTCGACGCGCTGTTCGTGAACCACGGGACCGCCGAGTTCCAGACACTGGACGCCGCCACCGAGGAATCGTTCGATCGCCAATTCACCGTCAACACCAAGGGCGCGTTCTTCACCGTCCAGCGGTTGGCCCCGCTGCTGCGCGAGGGCGGATCGATCGTCTTCACCACGGTCGCCAACGACGTCGTATTCCCCGGGCTCAGCGCGTATTCCGGTTCGAAGGAAGCGCTGCGGGCCATCGCCCAGGTGCTGGCGGCCGAGTTGCTGCCGCGCCGGATCAGGGTGAACTCGGTGGCGCCGGGATTCATCGAGACGCCGACCATGGGCGTTGTCGGGCTGACCGAACAGCAGCGGGCCGAATTCCTGGAACAAGGCGAGCGCAGTACACCGTTGCGGCGCAATGGAACTGTGGACGAGGTGGCGAAGGCCGCGCTGTTCCTCGCCTTCGACGCCACGTTCACCACCGGGATCGAGCTACCGGTCGACGGTGGTTGGGGGCAGGGGCTCGGAGTGGCCGGGGCGGACGCGGAGGCGGCGGCGTGACACAGAAGGTGACGGCGTTCGCGGAGATCGAGGCGGAGTTCGACGCCTACGTCGGGCGGATCGTGTACGCGACCATGGTGACGGTGGACAAGCGGAACCGGCCGCGCACCAGGGTGCTCATCCCGATCTGGGAAAACGTGGACGGCCGCCCGCTCGGTTGGCTGGCGACCTATCGGACACCGGTCAAGGCAGCGCACATCGCGAACAATCCGCATGTCAATTTCTCGTACTGGGCGCAGGGCACGAACAACTCGGTCGCGGTCGACGCGACCGCGGAGTGGGTCGACACCCCCGAGATCCGGCAGCGGGTGTGGGAGCTGTACCGCGAGACGAGTCCGCGCGGGGCCGGTTACGACCTCGGGCAGTTCTGGCGGTCGCCGCACGATTCCCAACTGCAGATCCTGCGGTTGGAGCCGTGGCGGGTCCAGGTGATCCGCGGTATGGATCTGCGCAGCCGGATCTGGCAGGCGCCCTCCGCGTAGTGGCGGGCCGGCCGGGACCGCCGCGGTGGGTTCGCCGCTCGGTTACCGTGCTGAGGTGGATACTCTGCTCGACTTCCTGGTGACCGAGCCGGTGGCGACGGCGCCGCTCGACGACGTCGCCGCGGCGTGGACGCGACATCGCGTGGCGGCGAGACGATTCGACCAGCCGGTGGAGGTGGCGATCGCGGGCGGTTTCGGCGCCGATCGGCTCGGGTTCGCCTTCCTGTCCGGCTATCAGGAGGCGCTGCGCACGTTGATCCCGGACCTGCCGGAGGACGATCTGGTCGCGATGTGCGCGACCGAGGAGGGCGGTGGTCACCCCGCAGCGATCCGCGCCACGCTCACCGAACGGGATGGCGTCTGGCTGGTCGACGGCACCAAATCGTTCGCGACAATGGGCTCTTTCGCGCGGCGGTTGGTGGTGATCGCCAGCGTCGGTACGTCACCGGACGGGCGGAATATGTTGCGGGCCTGCGAGATCGAGGCCGGTGACACCGGTGTGCGCCGGACCGACAACCCCGCACTCCCGTTCGCGCCCGAGGTTCCGCACGCATCGGTTGTGCTGACCGGCGTGCCCGCGCGCGTGCTTCCCGGCGACGGATATCTGGACTACCTCAAGCCGTTTCGCACGATCGAGGACATCCACGTGCTCGCCGCCACGCTGGGCTGGCTGACGCGGGTTGCCCGACTGTCGGACTGGCCGCAGGCGAGCCGGCAGCGGCTGCTGACCATGGTGGCCGCCGTGCGCGGCATGGGCATCGATGCGCCGACTTCTCCCGGTGTCCACATCGCACTCGGCGGCCTTTTCGAATTGTTCGGTGAACTGATGGCCGGTCTCGAGCCGCTGTGGCAGTCCTCGGACCCGGAGATCCGGCAGCGGTGGGAGCGAGACCGGCCACTGCTCGCGACCGCGGGGCGGGTGCGCGGCCAGCGACTCGCCGCCGCGTGGCGGGCGGTCGAACCGTCCGAATCAGCCTCGGGCCAGCGGCCTGGCTCGGCCTGAAACCGGCCTGGAAAATGGGGAGCGGGCCTCGGCGAAGGGGGGGAGTTAGCCGAGGCCCGCGTAGGGT
>NZ_JABLTE010000004.1 GCF_013315795.1 Nocardia barduliensis | reverse complement strand
CAAGGTGTGCAGCCAGCCGAGCGCCCCGGAGCGAATGGCTTCGCGGGCCGCGCGGTAGCCGGCGTCGAAGCGGCGTTGGAAGCCGATCTGGACGGGGACCGCGGAGTCGCGGGTGTGCTCGATGACGGCGAGGGTGCCGGTGATGTCGGCCGCGACGGGCTTCTCGCAGAAGACGGGGATGCCCGCGTCGACGGCGCGGATGATGAGTTCGGGGTGGGCGTGGGTGGCGGTGGCGATGATCAGGCCGTCGAGGTCGGCGGCGAAGAGGGCGTCGAGGTCGGGGGCGAATTCGACGCCGAGCACGGCGGCGGTGGTGCGGGCGCGGTCGGCGTCGGCGTCGGCGACCAGGACGGTGCCGACGTTCGGGAGTTTGCGCAGGATCTCGGCATGCGAGGTCCCGATGCGGCCGGTTCCGGCGAGACCCAGGGTGACGGCTCGGTGAGGTGACATCGGCTCTCCTTATATATGGAATCGCGACGTGCGTGGGTGGGCAGCAGAGCTCGGTGGTGGATCAGCGTGGAGCGGTCGTGGTGGCGCGGACGACGAGCGAAGGTTTCAACCGGCGGCGGACCGGGACGGTGCGGCCGTCGCGGAGTCGTTCGGTGAGCGCCTCGATCGCCAGGCGGCCCATCCGGACGCGGGGCTGGTCGATGGTGGTCAGCGCGACGTGGCGCAGGGCGGCCAGCGAAGTGTTGTCGTAGCCGACCACCGAGACGTCCTCCGGCACGCGCAAGCCCGCTTCCTCCAGCGCGGCCATCGCCCCGACGGCGTTGAAGTCGTTGCCGCACACCAGCGCGGTGGGAAAGTTGTCGTGGGAGAACAGGTTCAGGAGTTTGCGCACCGCGGCCGTGCCCGCGGAGTCGGTGTGCTCGCTCGGCACGACCATCGGTTCCAGACCGTGGCGCTGCATGGCGGCGCGATAACCCTTACGGCGGGGCGCGGAGGTGAAAGCGCCGCCACCGTCGAGGTGGACGATGCGCCGGTGCCCGAGCGAGACCAGGTGATCGACGGCGAGGGCGGCGCCTGCCTCGCCGTCGTCGTTGACGGTATCGATGCCCGCGACGGTGGAGGTGCGCGACACCAGCACCAGCGGAGCCTGCTGCGCCGCTTGGCGAATGACGGCGGCGGGCAGGATCGGGGACAGCAGGATGACACCACCGGGCCGGAACGCGAGCAGGCTGCCCAAGGCGGTGCGTTCGCGGTCGGCGCTGCGCCGGCCGGTGTTGAGGATGAGTTCGAGGCCGGACTCCTGCGCGGCGTCGTCCATGCCTTCGACGACGTCGGCGAAGAAGGCGTTGCGCAGGTCGGAGACCAGCACACCGACGAGGTTCGAGGTCCGGCTGGCCAGCGAGCGGGCCAGGAAGTGCGGTTGATAGCCGAGGTCTTTCGCCGCGTCCAGCACGGCGCGGCGGCGGTGCTCGCTGACCTTGGGAGAGTCGCGCATGACGAGCGAGACGAGAGCGCGGGAGACGCCCGCACGCGCGGCGACGTCTTCCATGGTCGGCCGTGCCATGTCGCCTCCGTTCCGCGTCCGCGACTCCTGCCGGGACGGACGATACGCGGTGCGTGCGAGTGGAGCAATAGAGCGCTCTAATCGGACTCGACGCGCACGGTTCCAGCGGGGATTTCCGCAATAAAGCCTGGTAGTGCCTCTTTCGGTGGCCGCTCCGGAAGTCCTTGACACCCTATGACCTGCGTTACATAGTTGGAGCGCTCCAATAGAACGGGGCCAACTCGATATCGAAGGTCGGAGAAGTGCCGATGACCGAATCCCTGCACCCGCTGCGCCTCGCGGCCGCGCCGATCTCCTGGGGAGTCTGCGAGGTCCCCGGCTGGGGTCGCGTGCTCGACGCGCGCACCGTTCTGTCGGAGATGGCCGCGCTCGGCCTGTTCGCCACCGAACTCGGGCCTCCCGGTTATCTGCCGCGCGACCCGGGCGCACTGCGACAGTTGCTCGGGGACTTCGGTATCGCCGCGGTCGGCGGCTTCCTCGCCGTCGTGCTGCACCGCGACCGGCGGGATGCCCTCGCGCAGGCGGAGCGCACCGCCACGCTGCTGGCCGCCACGGGCGCGGAAGTGCTCGTGCTCGCCGCCGCGACCGGTCTCGGCGGATACGACGCGCGCCCGCGACTCGACGACGCGCAGTGGCGCGCCCTGATCGACACCGCCGCCGAGATACGCGACGCAGCCGCCGCGCACGGCCTGCGCACGGTGCTGCATCCGCATGTCGGCACCCAGGTGGAGAGCGAGGCCGAGGTGGAGCGGTTCCTCGCCGATACCGATCTCGACATCTGCCTGGACACCGGGCATCTGCTCGTCGGCGGGGCCGATCCGGTGCGGCTAGCGCGGCGGCACGCCCGGCGGATCGGGCACATCCATCTCAAGGACGTCAGCGGCCCCCTGGCCGACCAGGTACGCGGCGGGAAGCTGGAGTACAGCGAGGCGGTGCGCCGCGGACTGTACGTCCCGCTGGGTGCGGGCGACGTCGACATCGCGGCACTGGTGCACACGATGCGGAGCGCGGGCTATCGGGGCTGGTACGTCTTGGAGCAGGACGCCGCGCTGCGAACATCCGACTCGACGGCCAAGCCGAGTGGCGACACCGCGCGCAGCCTGCGGTACCTCGCCGACATCGCGCTCACCGCGGCCGGAATCTAGGCGATGACGACGATGTCCCTTCGACCACGGCGCGGCGCGACCGCGCGATATCACCGCCGCCTGCTGCCGTGGATTGCCGCGGCCGCCCTGCTGGCCGCGTGCAGCGGTCCCGGCGCCGACGCGCCCGCCCCTTCGCAGACGCCGATCAGCGTCGGCGCGGTGAAAGCGGTCGCGGTGGTGACCCACGGCAGTCCGGGCGACGCGTTCTGGAACGTCGTCAAGAACGGCGCGCAGGCCGCGGGGAAGGATCTCGGTGTCCGGGTGGACTACAACGCTTCCGGCGATCCGGGGCAGCAGGCGAAGCTGATCGACAACGCGGTGGCGCAAGGGGTCGACGGACTCGTCGTCTCCATGGCCGATCCCCAGGCGCTTCGCGCGTCCGTCGAAAGAGCCGTCGCTGCGGGCATTCCCGTGGTGACGATCAATTCCGGCGAGTCCGAGAGCGCGAAGTTCGGCGCGTTCGTCCATGTGGGTCAGAGCGAATCACTGGCCGGGCAGGCCGCGGGCGAACGGCTCGCCGAGGCCGGGCGCGCGAAGATGCTGTGCGTCATCCACGAGGCGGGCAATATCGGCGCGAACGAACGCTGCGCGGGCGCGACGAAAGCCTTCGGCACCGCGAGCACGCTCCAGGTGGACATCAACAATCCGACCGACGCGCAGTCCAGGATCAAGGGCGCGATCGAGGCCGACCGGTCCATCGACGCGGTTCTGACATTGAACTCGCAGGTCGCGGCGCGGGCCGTGGACGCCGTCCGGGAGGCCGGGTCGCCCGCCGCTGTCGCCACGTTCGACCTGAATTCCGATGTGGTGGAGGCGATCCGAGCCGGAAGACTGCTGTTCGCGGTCGATCAGCAACAGTTCGAGCAGGGCTACCTGCCGATCGTGCTGCTGCGGCTGTACCGGACGAACCTGAACACCGTCGGCGGCGGCGCGCCGGTGCAGACCGGACCGGGCTTCGTGGACAAGAGCAATGTGGAAGCCGTCGCCGCGCTCGTCGCGCAGGGCACGCGCTGAGGTCGGGAGCCGATGAAATGACAGCCACCACAGAGACTTCCGAGACGGCGCACGAGGGACTCGCGCCGCTGCAACGCCTGGCCGTGCGGCCGGAGATCGGCGCGGCGCTCGGCGCGCTGCTGGTGTTCGTGTTCTTCTCCCTGGTCACCGACCGGTTCCTGAGCCCGCTCGGCGTCGCGACCTGGCTGGACGACGCGTCCACGCTGGGCATCATGGCGGTGGCTGTTGCGCTGCTGATGATCGGCGGCGAGTTCGACCTGTCGGCGGGCGTGATGACCGCCTCCACGGCGCTGGTGACGGCGTTGCTCGCGGTGCACGCCGGGTGGAACGTCTGGTTCGCGCTGCTGGCCGCGCTGGTGTTCGCGTTGGTCGTCGGCGCGTTCAACGGCTGGGTGGTGATGCGCACCGGCCTGCCCAGTTTCATCGTCACGCTGGGCACCTTTCTCGCCCTCCAGGGCCTGAACCTCGGCGTGACCCGGCTTGTCACCGACACGGTGCAGGTGTCGGGCGTGCGGAGTGCGGACGGATACCAGTCGGCGGGCTGGGTGTTCGCCTCCACCCTCGACATCGGCGACGCGCACATCCAGGCCTCGGTGGTCTGGTGGATCGTGCTGACCGCGATCGCCGCGCTCATTCTGGTCCGCACCCGGTTCGGGAACTGGATCTTCGCCGTCGGCGGTGCGCTGCCCAGCGCACGTGCGGTCGGCGTGCCCGCGGACCGCACCAAGATCCTGCTGTTCATGGGCACCGCGTTCGCGGGGTGGGTGGTCGGCTCCTGCAACATCCTGCGGTTCACGAGCGTGCAGGCCAACCAGGGCATCGGGCTCGAATTGCACTACATCATCGCGGCCGTTGTCGGCGGATGCCTGCTCACCGGAGGCTTCGGTTCGGCGATCGGGGCCGCGATCGGCGCGTTGATCTTCGGCATGGCGCGCCAGGGCATCGTGTTCGCCCGCTGGGACAGCGACTGGTTCATGCTGTTCCTCGGTGTGCTGTTGCTGGCGGCGGTGCTGGTCAACAACAGATTCCAGAAACGGGCCGAAAGGGTGCGCCGATGACTGCCCTGATCGAGGCCGTGGGCCTCGGCAAGAGCTACGGCGGCGTCGTCGCCCTGCGCGAGGTGTCCACGGTGGTGAACGCGGGCGAGGTGACCTGCGTGCTCGGCGACAACGGCGCGGGCAAGTCGACGCTGATCAAGATTCTGGCCGGGGTGCACCGGCACGACCGCGGCGAATTGCGCGTGGAAGGCGAATCGGTCCGGTTCGCATCACCACGGGAGGCTTTGGATCGCGGTATCGCCACGGTCTACCAGGATCTCGCGGTGGTGCCGTTGATGAGCGTGTGGCGCAACTTCGTGCTCGGCTCCGAGCCAACCTACGGGTACGGCCCGTTCCGGTTGCTGGACCGCAAGAAGGGCTGCCAGACAGCGCGAACCGGTTTGACGGACATGGGCATCGAGATCCGCGATCTGGAACAGCCGGTCGGCACGCTGTCGGGCGGCCAGCGGCAATGCGTCGCCATCGCACGCGCTGTTCATTACGGCGCGAAGGTGCTGATCCTCGACGAGCCGACGGCCGCGCTGGGCGTGAAACAGGCCGGGGTGGTGTTGAAGTACGTCGTGCGGGCACGTGAACGCGGGCTCGGCGTCGTGTTGATCACGCACAACCCGCACCACGCCTATCCGGTCGGTGACCGGTTCCTGCTGCTGAAGCGGGGCGCGGTGCTCGGTTCGTACGAGAAATCGGAGATCGAGCTGCCGGAACTGACCCGGCAGATGGCGGGCGGGGCGGAACTGGAGGCGTTGCAGCACGAGTTGCGGCGCGTGACGCCGTGAATACGGAGGAGGCGAGTTCGTGACCGAGCTGGAGGCATTGACCGTCGGCCGGGTCGGGGTGGACTTGTATCCCGAACAGAGCGGCGTCGCCCTGGCGCAGGTGCGTAGCTTCGCGAAGTCGCTCGGCGGCACCGCGACCAACGTCGCGGTGGCCGCCGCCCGGCTCGGCCGTCGCTCGGCGGTACTGACCAAGGTGGGCCCCGACGGCTTCGGCGATTTCGTGCGCATGGCGCTGGAGGATTTCGGCGTCTCGTCCCGTTATGTGACGACCGCGCCGGACCTCCGGACGCCCGTGGTCTTCTGCGAATTGCTGCCGCCGTCCGATCCGCCGCTGTTGTTCTACCGTGCGCCGATCGCGCCGGATCTCACCCTTACTCCGGGCGACGTGCCCTGGGAAGTCGTGGATGCCGTGCCGCTGCTGTGGGTCACGGGTACCGGAGTGAGCGCGGAACCGGCGCGCAGCACGCAGCGGGAGATGCTGCTGCGGCGTGCCCGACGCGGGCACACGGTGCTCGATCTGGACTACCGGCCGATGTTCTGGCCCGATGTCGACACCGCGCGGACCGAGATCGGGTGGATGGTCGACCACGTGAACGTGGTGGTCGGCAACCGCGCCGAGGCCGAGGTGGCGGTGGGCACCGCCGACCCGGACACGGCGGCCGACCGGCTGCTCGACCGTGGGGTACGCCTGGCGGTGATCAAGCAAGGCGGCGAGGGCGTGCTGGTGGCCACCGCCGCGGAACGCTGGACGGTGCCGCCGTGCCGGGTGGACGTGGTGTGCGGGCTGGGCGCGGGTGACGGTTTCGGCGGCGCGCTGATCCACGGCCTGCTCTCGGAGTGGGACCCACGGCGCATCGCCACCTACGCCAACGCGGCGGGCGCACTGGTCGCCGCACGTCTGGCCTGCGCGGACGCGATGCCGACGGGCGCGGAGATCGAGGAACTGCTGTGCGATTGAACCGGCATGGGAATCGAGGAACCGCTGCGGGTGAGCCGCGGGTCGGCGAAGCAGTGCGGTCGAGCGGGGCGCGGATCAGACGAGCGGCTGAGTATCGAGCGCGGAAGGAGGATCTGCCATGTACGTGACCGACGAGCGCTGGCGCGAGTTACTGCATGTGCGTGCGACGGACTCGGCGGCGGTCGAACGGGCCTACGCGCAACGAGTGCGCCGCGCCGACCTATTGGCGGGCAAGCAGACACTGTTCCTGGTCGCCGCCGATCACCCCGCTCGCGGCGCGCTGGGCGTCGGAGCGGACCGCACCGCCATGGCCGATCGGCGCACTCTGCTGGAACGGCTGTTGATCGCGCTGGCCAACCCGGACGTCGACGGTGTGCTCGGCTCCCCGGACGTGGTCGAGGAACTGCTGTTGCTGGACGCGCTGGACGACAAGGTCGTGATCGGGTCGATGAACCGCGGCGGTCTGGCGGGCGCGGAATGGGAGATCGATGACCGCTTCACCGGATACGACGCGGACTCCCTGGCCCGCTTCCGTCTCGACGGCGGCAAGATGCTGCTGCGCCTGGTCGATTCCGACGCGGGGACCGTGCCGACGCTGCAAGCCTGCGCCCGAGCGGTCTCGGCGTTGGCGGCGCACGAGCTGATGGCGATGGTCGAGCCGTTGCCGTACCACCGGGACGACGCCGGTGCGCTGGTGATGAGCAAGGACGCGCTGTCGCTGTCGAGGGCGATCACGGTGGCTTCCGGTCTCGGCGTCACCTCGGCCTACACCTGGCTGAAGATTCCCGCGCCACACGACATCTCGGTGCTGGACGCGACCACCTTGCCGGTGCTCGTGCTCGGCGGCGCGCCCTCCGGCGACCAAGCGGTGGATCGCGCGTTGTGGGGCGGGGCGCTCGGCCACGACGTGGTCCGCGGGCTGGTCGTCGGGCGCACCCTGCTGTATCCGCCGGACGGCGACGTCGCGCGGGCGGTGGACTCAGCCGCTCGCCTTCTGAAGGAAACCCGTTGAGGCACGGGACCGTCGCCGGACACGGCTGGGCACCGACACCGCCGCGAGCGGCCCGCGAAGCTTGTATGGAGGAGACACGATGACACTGCATCGGCCGGAAGGCTCGCTGCGCCGTGACGGTGATCCGATCCTGCTGACCCCCGAGGACGCCGGATGGACCTACGCCGGGCTGCGGGTGCTGCGGATCGGCGCGGGCGCGTCGCGGATCGTGCGGACGGGCGAGTTCGAGGCGTTCGTCCTGCCGCTTGCCGGAGCGTGCACGGTGCGCGTGGACGGCGCGGCCTTCAGCTTGGCCGGGCGGGATTCGGTCTTCACCCGCGTGACGGATTTCGCCTACGTCCCGCGCGACGCCGAGGTGGAGTTGGTGGCCGAGGGCGGCGACCTGGAGGTGGCGCTTCCGATGGCCCGCTGCACGCGACGGCTGGAGCCGCGATACGGCCCTGCCGAGCAGGTCCCGGTCGAAGTCCGGGGTGCGGGCAGTGCGACGCGCCAGGTCACCAACTTCGGGATACCCGGCGTGTGGGAGCACGCGGACAAGCTCAACGCCTGCGAGCTGATCACCCCGGACGGCAACTGGTCGTCCTATCCGCCGCATAAGCACGACGAAGTGAGCGAATGCGAAGTCGTCAACGAGGAGATCTACTACTTCCGTATCGCCGGACGGGACGGGATCACGCCGTCCCGTGAAGGCTTCGGCATGCACCGCACCTACACGCCGGACGGCACGGTGAGCGAGAACGTCGCGGTTCGGGACGGTGACGTCTTCCTGATCCCGCGCGGTTATCACGGGCCGTGCGTCGCCGCGCCCGGTTACCCCATGTACTACCTGAACGTGCTGGCCGGTCCAGCCTCCGAGCGATCGATGGCGTTCTGCGACGACCCGGCACACAGTTGGGTGCGGGGGCGCTGGGACGACGAGCCCCTCGATCCGCGCTGCCCGGTCACCTCGCACGAAGGGCGGGTGCGATGCGACTGACCACGGCGCAGGCGCTGGTGGCCTGGTTGATCGCCCAGCGTTCCGAGACACTCGACGGCAGCGAAGTGCCGCTGTTCCCCGCCGTCTTCGGCATCTTCGGTCACGGCAACGTGCTCGGCCTCGGCACCGCGCTGCACGAGCGGCGCGCCGAACTCCCGCTGTGGCGCGGGCACACCGAGGAGGGGATGGCGCTCGCGGCCGTCGGCTATGCCAAGGCCACCCACCGGCGTCAGGTCGGTGTCGCGACGTCGTCGATCGGCCCCGGCGCGCTCAACATGGTGACGGCGGCGGGCGTCGCGCACGCGAACCGTCTTCCGCTGCTGCTGCTCCCGGGTGACACCTTCGCCGGACGGGCGCCCGACCCCGTCCTGCAGCAGGTCGAGCACTTCGGCGACCCGACCGTCACGGTGAACGACGCGTTCCGGGCGGTGAGCAGGTATTTCGACCGCATCACCCGTCCGGAACAGCTGATCGCCACCCTGCCGCAAGCGGTCGGGGTGCTCACGGATCCGGCCGACGCCGGTCCGGTCGTCCTGGCGCTGCCGCAGGACGTCCAGGCCGAGACCTACGATTTCCCCGGCACGCTTTTCCACCCGGTAGCGCACCGACTTCCGCGCCCGCGCCCGGACCTGCGGGCACTCGGCGACGCCGTGGCCGCGTTGCGCGGTGCGCAACGCCCGCTGCTGATTCTCGGCGGCGGTGTCCGCTATTCGGGCGCGGGACCCACCGCGCTGGAGTTCGCCGAGCGTCACGGCATTCCGGTCGTGGAGACCACCGCCGGTCGCACCCTCGCGCCGCACGATCACCCGCTGTACGCGGGACCACTCGGCATCACCGGCTCGGCGTCGGCGAACGCGATGGCGGCCGAAGCCGATCTCGTCCTCGCGATCGGGACCCGATTGCAGGACTTCACCACGGCGTCCTGGACGGTCTTCGCGCCGGACGTCCGGTTGGTCACGATCAACGTGGCCCGGTTCGACGCCGTCAAGCACGGCGCCCTCGCGGTGGTCGGCGACGCCGAGGTCACCGTGCGCGAACTGGCCGGGCAGCTGGGGCAGTGGCGCGTCGACTCCGAGTGGACCGAGCGAGCCGCCGCACTGCGCGGCTCCTGGGACGCGCACATCGACGGTCTGCGCGCACCGACCCCTGGCCCCCCCAGCTACGCCCAAGTGGTGGGTGCGGTGAACGACCTGAGCGGGCCGGCCGATTACGTGATGACGGCATCCGGCGGCCTGCCCGGCGAACTCGTCGGCGGCTGGCGAGCGAGCGGCGGCGCGCCGACCATGGACGTGGAGTACGGCTTCTCCTGCATGGGCTACGAGCTGGCGGGTGCGTGGGGTGCGGCCATGGCGCACGTCGGCGGCGTGGTGACGACCCTGCTCGGGGACGGCTCGTACCTGATGCTGAACTCGGAATTGTTCTCCGCGGCGTTCGCCGGCCACGCCTTCGTCGCGGTGGTGTGCGACAACGACGGCTACGCCGTGATCGCCCGGTTGCAAGAGGGGCAGGGCGGCGAGCCGTTCAACAACTTCTACGCCGACTGCCGCACCACGCACGACCATCCGCCGCGCGTGGACTTCGCCGCCCATGCCGCCGCACTCGGCTGTTCGGTTTTCACCGCCCGCGACCTGGACGAATTCCGGGACGCCTACGCGCGGGCGCGGGCGGCGGCGACAGCCGAGCACCGTCCGGCCGTGCTCGTCGTGCGCACGCAGCCCGCGGCGTGGACCGACGCGGGTGCTTGGTGGGAGGTCGGCGTGCCCGAGCATCTGCCGGGCCGCGCGAGCTACGAGGAGACGAAACCGCGTCAGCTGCGCTACCTCCGGCCGTGAACAGAACTTAACGAACAGTGCGCCCTGTGGCCCCGCGGACGTAGGCTGAAATGTCGACGCGTGCGTGCGGTAAACTGAATTCTGTTGCCGCACAAGCAAATTGGTAGCACCTGCGGATCGAGGCCGAGCCGCGTCGAAGAAGGAGTTCCATGATGTCGGGCGCGGCGGCCCCTCCGAATGGGTTGTGTTCATCGAGGGCGGACGGCGGGTGTTATCCAGGGCGGAGTGTGGGTACTCGCGTGACGGGTCCGGTGGTGTTGCCCGGATCGGACCCGGACCGAACGTGGGAGGTGACAGGCGCAGTCCGCTCGTGAACGAGTGTCGGCAAGTGAACCAAGAACAGCGCGCGCGTGAGCGCCGACTCAGCTGTACGCCCGCCGAGGCGACGTCGTGAGCGTTAGCTCACAGTTGATGGTCCGAAACGTGAGGAATTCATCGGATCATGGCATCGTTGATCTACGAGACCAGGGCATCTCATAACACCTACCTGGCTCGTCTACAGAAAGTATGAAATGGCTCAAGGCATTGTGAAGTGGTTCAACAGCGAGAAGGGCTTCGGCTTCATCGCACAGGACGGCGGGGGGCCCGACGTCTTCGTGCATTACTCGGCTGTGAGCGGCTCGGGTTTCCGGTCCCTCGATGAGGGGCAGCGCGTGGAGTTCGAGATCGGCCAGGGACAGAAGGGTCCGCAGGCCCAGGACGTCCGCGTTCTCTGATCGCGACTTAGCTTCCGAAAGGCTCCGCACCGGGACGGTGTGGGGCCTTTCCTCTGTGCGCGTCCGGACGGCCGTGCTGATTGTATATTGCAAGCAGTAGTCGCCGATCGAGAGGAGCGCCGGATGCGGGAGCAGGGCCGTTCCGGGTGCCCGATCAACGCGACGATCGAGGTGATCGGCGATCGGTGGACGCTGCTCGTGCTGCGCGACGTGATGTTCGGCGACCGGCGCCACTTCCGCGAACTGCTGGCCGGTTCGGAGGAGGGCATCGCCTCCAACATCCTCTCCGATCGGCTCAAGCGCCTGGTGGCGGCGGGGCTGCTGAGCCGGGAGGACGCCAGGCCGGGGCAGAAGGCGGAATACCGGCTCACCGAACCCGCGATCGAATTGGTGCCGGTCATGGCGCAGCTCGGCGCGTGGGGTCTGCGGCATCGCCCGACCACCGAACATCTTCGGGTGCGGGCCGAACTGCTCGAGGCGGGCGGCCCGAGCTTGTGGGCGGAGTTCATGGACGAACTACGCGAGAGCCATCTCGGCATCCCCCGCCCGAACCCGGACCGCCCGTCGGCCACGCGACAGCTCGCGCGGGCATACGCCGAGGCGGTCGCCGAATCCGCCGACGCGGACGAGCGGGCGGCCGCAGCGGCCCCCGGGGCGTAGGAGTCAGCCCGCCAGTGCCTCGGAGCGGAAGAACTCCGCGGTGACCGCACGGGCCCGGGTGAGGTCGCGGCCGCCTGACTTGCCGAATGTCTCAGCGGCACAGGAGAATTCAGCGGTGATGAACGTGGTGACCGGCGCGGGCGCCGACCCGCTGCCCATCTCCCGGGTCCGCGACTTCAGGTCGGTCAGCTCGGTCACCGCCGCCGTCAACTCGGCGGGCAGCTCGCATTCCCGCAGCAGCGTCGGCAGATGCATCGGCGCCACCGCCGCCGCGGGATGCTCGCGCAGCCACCGCAGCGCCATCGCCGGACGCAACGCGTAGAACACCTTCTTCAGCGACCCGGTGCGCTCGAACAAGGCCCACTGCTTGACGCCCAGGTGCAGATAGTGCCGAGCCACCTTGTCGCGGTCGGCGACTTCGTCGGCCACGGTGCGCAGCCGGTCCCGGAATGCCGGGTCGCCGCGGTAGACGATCGGCGACATCAGCCATTCGATGAGCACGGCGTTGCCCTGCACCAGCAGCCGCAGCGCTTTGGCCAGATCCCAGCCGTTCACGTCGAGCAAGTCGGTGAGCGGCGTCTCCACCACGTCCCGGGTGCGCCACGGCGACAGGTAGGTCTCCAGCGCCGCGACGTACACGAACCGGCAGTCGTAGTCGGAATCGGGAGACGGGAACCCCCAGGCGCGGCTGCCGCTCTCGATCGCGAGCCGGATCGACACCCGGTGCTCCCGCTCGACCCGATCCAGCTCGCCATCGATCGACCCGACCACCGCCGGGTCCATCGAAGCCGGAATCGCGCGCAAGGACATGACCGCGATCGTAGGTGCCGAAAAGGGTTGCCGCAGCTGATTTTCGCCGCCGCTCACGGCTATGGGAGGACTGTTCGACGGCGCTGTTACGGCACGACGCCCGCTCGCCGCTCGCTGCCCGTTTTCCAACGCGGCGACGAGCATCCCGCCGGCGGCCAGCGCGCCACCGAGCGACAGCACGGCGGCGAGGCCGAGCCCGTCCGTGGCCAGCCCGCCGATCAGCGACCCGAGTGCGATGGCGGCGTCGAAACCCCGGTGAGCAGGGCGGAAGCGCCTTCCTTGGCGTGCGGGGACGTGGCGAAGACTCAGGTCTGGGTAGTCACCGAGACGCCGCCGTAGGACAGGCCCCACACGACCATCGACACGATGGCGCGGGGGCCCGCCGCTATCCGCGGCCTGCCCCTGCCGCGACAGGCGTGCCCCGGCGTGGCGATGGAAGCGCCGGGCCGGGCTCAGTGCGCCGCGACGGCGGCGACGCGAGTGAGTTCGGCGGCGAGCCGTGCGGGATGGGTCAATTGCGGGTAGTGGCCCGCGCCCTCGATCGAGACCGAGTCCCGGGCGGTCGCGACAGTGAGTGGATCGGCCGAACCGGTGACGATCCGCACCGGCGCCGGAATCCGCTCGAGCAGTGCGCGCAGCTCCTCGCGTCGCGCGGGGGCGCTCGCGCGGCGCAGGGCGGCTACGGTGCGAGCGGCGACGCCGCGCCTGCGCAGATTCGCCGCGGCGCCGGCGATCGCGGCGCTCTCCGGCACACCGAGCCGACTCGCCAGCTTGCCGGCCGACACGCGGCGCATCGCCACCGTCGCCAGCGGCGAGCGCAGCAGCACGCCGGAACGCGGTTGCAGGAACGCGGGCGCCACCAGCACCACGCCGGAGATCCGCTCGGGATGCTCCGCCGCGTACCGCAGCACCGGACCGCAGCCGAGGGAGTGGCCGACCAGCACGGGGCGGGTGCGGACCGAGGAGAGCAATCCCGGCAGCACGGCATCGTGGTCACCGGGCGCCGAGCGTCCGAGACCGGGCAGGTCGACGGCCAGGCTCGGCCCGTCCAGCTCCGCGCGCACCGCGTTCCACGACTCACCGTCGAGCGGAAGGCCGTGTACCAGAACATAGTCCGGGCATTCCCGTTCGCCGCTCACCCAGATCCCGTTTTCGAAACCGGCGGTCGGATCGTCGGTCGCCGCGCCGAACCGGCTGGCCACGAGATGATCGGCCCAGGCGAGCACGGTCGCCTCGGTCGGCGGCATGGTGAGTCCGGCGCGGCGGGCCACCTCCTGCGCGGCCGACGTGTCGTAGCGGTCGTCGGCGATGAAGGTCAGCGACTCCGGATCGGCGCCGGTGAGCGAGCGCGGGAGTTTCGCTATGACGCCGACCGGAATCGAGAACCGCGGCGCGCGGACCCCCAGGTGCCCGGCCAGCAGTCGGAGCAGCTTCGGCAACACGGGAGTTCGATCGTCGAGAACCGTGTAGGACCGGCCCGCGGTATCCGGCAGGGTGGGGAGACTGATCAAGAAGTCGGTGAAGTAGTCCAGATCGACGATCGGCACGAAGGTATCCGCCCCGCCGGGAGTGGCCGGGAGCTTCCCGTTCCACAGCTGCTCGACCACGCCGGCGAGCCCGACGTATTGACCGGGGCCGATCACACTGCTCGGGTTCGCGATGGTCAGCGCGACGCCGAGCTCGGCGGCCCGTCGCCGCAGCAGCGGATCGGACTCGAACTTGGACGCGCCGTAAGCGCCCTTCTCATAGTGCTGTTCGTCGGATTGCTCGACGGTGATCCGGTACCCCGTGATGTGGACGAGGCGTCGCAGGCCGGGCAGGGCGGCGGCCCACTCCAGTACGTGCAGCGCGCCGGTGACGTTGACCGCGTACGCGTCCTCGGGCGCCAGTCCGAAGGCGAAGCGGGCCGCGCAGTTGTACACGTCGCGGATGCCGGACGGATCGAACCCGGCGGGCAGGCCGAGGTCTTCGGCGGTGACGTCGCACGCGACGATCTCCAGCTCGCTCGGGTCGACGCCGCGTCGGCGCAGCCAACCGGTGAGCCGCTCCTCGCTGCCGGAGCGCAAGGCGGCGGTGACGGAATGCCCCTGCTCGAGGAGCCGGGCGACCGCGGCGCGGCCGAGGAACCCCGCGGCTCCGAAGACGATGCTGTCGGACATGACATTCTCCTTACTAGACCGGTCTACATATTTTGGCGACACGAAAAGGAGCCGATCGGCGCAACCGTCCGGCCTCAGAGCAGGGTGCGCAGCGTGCGTTCGACGCGTTCCAGGGGTTCGCGACTGCGCTGCGCGCGCGCCAGCAGCAGCGCCCCCTCGACCATGGCGAGCACCGCGGCGGCCAGGTCGTCGGCGTCCTCGCGGCCCTCGGCCCGCAGTCGCAGCCGCAGCGCCTGTTCCCAGGCGGCGTAGGCGGCGGCGCATTCGGCTTGGACCGCGTCGTTCGCCGCCGCCACGTCCAACGCCACGGTGGCGACCGGGCAGCCTTGTTGCCAGCCGGACGCTTCCAGCCGATCACCGAACGCGCGCAGCAGGCTGCTCGCGGCCGCGGCGGCGTCACCGGGTTCGATCGTGTCGATCAGGGCTGCGATCTCTTTGCCCGCCTGGCCGATCGCCGCCGCGACCAATTCGTCCTTGCCGCCGGGGAAATGGAAGTACAGCGAACCGCGCGGCGCGCCGCTGGCCGTCAGGATCTGATTGAGCCCGGCGCCGTAGTAGCCGTGCCGCTCCATCAGCGTGCGCGTCGCGTCGACGAGTTTGCCGCGAGTTTCGGTGCCCTTGACGCCCATGCCGTAACTGTAGACCGGTCTTCATATTTTTACCAGCGCGAGACTGACGACGGCCGACTACCAGGGGGTAGCCGAGCCGGAAATCGCGCGCACTAAGCTGGTCGGCGGTAATTGCCGACCCCATCCCCAGGAGTACTCCACGTGAGCCAAGCAGGCCGTCCTGTAGTTCTGATCGCCGACAAGCTCGCCCAGTCGACCGTCGACGCGCTCGGTGACGGTGTCGAGGTCCGGTGGGTCGACGGACCCGACCGCCCTGCGCTGCTGGCCGCGGTGTCCGAGGCCGACGCGCTGCTGGTGCGGTCGGCGACCACGGTCGACGCCGAGGTCCTGGAAGCCGGGAAGAACCTGAAGATCGTCGCCCGCGCGGGTGTCGGCCTGGACAACGTCGACGTGCCCGCCGCCACCGAGCGCGGCGTCATGGTCGTGAACGCGCCCACCTCGAACATCCACACCGCCGCCGAGCACGCGGTCACCCTGCTGCTGGCCGCCGCCCGCCAGGTCCCCGCCGCGGACGCCACCCTGCGCGAGCGCACCTGGCAGCGCAGCAAGTTCAACGGCGTGGAGATCTTCGGCAAGACCGTCGGCGTCGTCGGCCTCGGCCGCATCGGCCAGCTGTTCGCCGCGCGCCTTGCCGCCTTCGAGACCAAGATCGTCGCCTACGACCCCTACGTGTCGCCCGCGCGCGCCGCGCAGCTGGGCATCGAGCTGCTGACCCTCGACGAGCTGCTCGAGCGCGCCGACCTGATCTCGATCCACCTCCCGAAGACCCCGGAGACCAAGGGTTTGATCGGCAAGGAGGCCATCGCCAAGACCAAGCCGGGCGTGATCATCGTCAACGCCGCGCGTGGTGGCCTGGTCGACGAGACCGCCCTGGCCGAGGCGATCAAGTCCGGCCACGTGCGCGCCGCCGGTCTGGACGTGTTCGAGACCGAGCCGTGCACCGACAGCCCGCTGTTCGACCTGCCGCAGGTCGTGGTGACCCCGCACCTGGGCGCCTCCACTTCCGAGGCCCAGGATCGCGCTGGCACCGATGTCGCGAAGTCGGTGCTGCTGGCCCTGGCCGGTGAGTTCGTGCCCGGCGCGGTGAACGTCACCGGTGGCACGGTCGGCGAAGAGGTCGCCCCCTGGCTGGACATCGTCCGCAAGCAGGGCGCCCTGCTCGGCGCGCTGTCCAACGAGCTGCCGGTCAGCGTCGAGGTCCAGGTGCGCGGCGAGCTGGCCGCGCAGGAGGTCGAGGTGCTGGAACTGTCCGCGCTGCGCGGCATCTTCTCCGCGCTGGTCGAGGACCAGGTCACCTTCGTCAACGCGCCCGCGCTGGCCAAGGACCGCGGCATCACCGCCGAGGTCACCACGGCGTCGGAGAGCCCCAGCCACCGCAGCGTGGTCGACCTGCGCGCCGTGTTCGGCGACGGCAGCACCCTGAACGTCGCGGGCACGCTGACCGAGCCGCAGCTGGTGGAGAAGATCGTCAACATCAACGGCCGCAACTACGATATGCGCGCCGAGGGCCTGAACCTGGCCATCCTGAACTACGAGGACCGGCCGGGCGCGCTGGGCAGGATCGGCACCAAGCTCGGCGAGGCCGAGGTCGACATTCTGGCCGCGCAGCTGACCCAGGACGTCGACAAAGAAGGCGCCACCGTCGTGCTGCGCGTGGCCCGCGAGGTGCCCGCCGACGTGCAGGACGCGATCGCCGAGTCGGTCGGCGCGGCCAAAGTCGTCCAGGTCGACCTGACCTGATCGAATCGGGGTCGCAGCGCCCCGATACAGGCGGAATCGGCGCCGCGCACGAGGACTCGTGCGCGGCGCCGGTCTCTCGGTCGGCGCGCCACCGGCGCGCGGATCGGTGCGAGTACGCGGTGCGCCGCGTCCTCGCGCCCGGTGCTCGGCGGTCCGGCCGCCGGCGAGTACCGTGACGGTGCTGCGGTCACCAGGGCCGGAACGATACGCGCACGCGACGGTCGCCTTGGGCCGCACGTTGTGGCGGCCGCGAGACCGGCAACATCGAACGGAGCATTTTCATGAAGCTTGCTGTCATCCCGGGCGACGGGATCGGGCCCGAGGTCATCGCCGAGGCGCTCAAGGTGCTCGACGTGGTCGTGCCCGGTGTCGAGAAGACCGAGTACGACCTCGGTGCGCGTCGCTACCACGCGACGGGGGAGATCCTGCCGGATTCGGTGCTACCCGAGCTGAAGCAGCACGACGCGATCCTGCTCGGCGCGATCGGCGACCCGTCGGTGCCAAGCGGCGTGCTCGAACGCGGACTGTTGCTGCGTACCAGGTTCGCGCTCGACCACCACGTGAACCTGCGGCCGTCGAAGCTGTTCCCCGGCGTGACCAGCCCGCTGGCGGGCAACCCGGAGATCGACTTCGTCGTCGTGCGCGAGGGCACCGAGGGCCCGTACACCGGCACCGGCGGCGCCATTCGCGTCGACACTCCGCATGAGGTGGCGACCGAGGTCAGCACCAACACCCGCTTCGGCATCGAGCGCGTGGTGCGCTACGCCTTCGCTAAGGCGCAGGCCCGGCGCAAGCACCTGACGCTGGTGCACAAGAACAACGTGCTCACCTTCGCGGGCTCGCTGTGGCAGCGCACCGTGGACGAGGTCGCGGCCGAATTCCCGGATGTCACAACGGCTTACCAGCACATCGATGCCGCGACCATCCACCTGGTCAACGATCCGGGCCGGTTCGACGTGATCGTCACCGACAACCTCTTCGGCGACATCATCACCGATCTCGCCGCCGCGGTGAGCGGCGGTATCGGGCTGGCCGCCAGCGGCAACATCGACGCCTCCGGGACGAACCCCAGCATGTTCGAGCCGGTGCACGGCAGCGCACCGGACATCGCGGGCCGGTCCAAGGCCGACCCCACCGCGGCGATCCTCTCGGTCTCCCTCCTGCTCAACCACCTCGGCGACACCGAGGCGGCCACGCGCATCGAGTCGGCCGTCGCGAAGGACCTCGAGTCCCGCGCGGGCGTCGCGTCGACGGTGGAGATCGGCGACCGGATCGCCGCCACTCTCTGACCGTTCCGCGGGAAGGTCTCGTTTCTCGGGGAAACGAGACCTTCCTACGATCAACCGTCGGTGCGGGCAGCGCGCATCGGCCGTCGTCCGGCATACGGCGTTGCCGGTGCTCAGCGGCGCAAATCAGGAATCTTCGACTGGAACCACGGGGGCGGCCGCCTACTACGACACTTGGGCGCGGCTCATCCTTGATCGCGGCCCGAGTCCGGGCTCGGTCCCTGGCCGGCGTCACGGGGGACGAGGGGGACTGCCGCTACGGCCGTGACGGCGGCGAGGAGAAAGGCGGCAGGAAAGCCGCTCGCGGTGATCAGCGCGCCGAATACGGGAGGGACGGCGGCCAGGGCCAGGTTCTGGCCGGTGTTCTGGATGCCGAGGCCCCGGCCGCTCCAGTAGGGACCGGCGATCTCGGCGACCGCGGTGAAGGCCAATCCGTTGTCGGACACGGTGATCACCGACGCGACGATCAGCAGCGGGATGGCGGCCCACCACCAGTGGGTCCACGCGAACAGCGCCAGCGCGGCCATCGAGAGCACGGCGGCGACGGCGACCGTCCGCAGCGGGCCCATCCGGCTGCCCACGCGATCCGACCAAGCGCCCGCGCCGATGCGGCCCAGTGCGCCGAAGATCTGGGTGACGGTCACCAGCGCGCCCGCGGCGGCCAGCGACCAGCCGATGTCGCGGTGCAGCCACAGCAGCGCGAAGGTCCACACGGTGCCCTGCGGGACCACGAGCAGCACCGAGACCAGATGGATGCGCCACAGCGTGGCGTCGTCGCGGTAAGGATTGGCGCGCGCCCGCGGATCGGCGGCGGAGCGGGCGGGACGCGGCGGGTCGACGATGCCGATCAGGCAACCCACGGTCGCCACGCCCGCCATGAGCGCGGGAACGAGAACCGCCGCGGGCACACCGTAGGCCGAGGCGACGGCCGGAATCGCCAACGCGCCGACGCCCACGCCCAGCGGTTGCGCGGTCTGCCGGATGCCCATCGCCAGCCCACGCCGGTGCGGCGGGAACCAGCCGACGATCACCCGCCCGCTGGCGCCGTTGGTGCTCGCCGCCCCGACGCCACCGAGGAACAGCAACGCGCCCAGGGCGAGATCGTCGGTGGTGGCCGCCGCGGCGCAGCCCGCCGCCAGCATCAGCAGCGGACCGCCGACCAGCACCTTGCGCTCGCCGATCCGGTCGACCAGGTAGCCCCACGCGATCAGGGTGCACACCAGGCCAACGGTGGGCATGGCGACCAGCAGACCCGCGGTGGCCAGCGGCATGCCGCGGTCGGTCAGCGCGGGCAGCAGGAACGGGACGCCGTGGATGAAGACCGCGCTGGAGGCCTGCGCGAAGACGCCGAGGCCGAGCATGGACCAGCGCCGAACGTCGTCGATCTGCGTGACGGTCGCCATCGGCTTCACCTCGGAAATCTCATTATTTGGGAACTAATTCCCACTTTATGAACTATTGCGCTCACCGTACACCCGAACGGCGCCCCGGCTCGACGGTCATGGCTGTCGGACTGCTCACAGCGCGCCCAGCCGCCGCGTCCGCGCGGATTCCGTACCAGCCGGTCGGGCGCGTTCGGGCAGGTGGCGGCGGGTCGATAGACTCCGGGAATGCGTCTAGGTCGAGTTGCCAGTCCCGATGGAGTCGCCTTCGTCAGCATCGAAGGCGACGGAAGCGACAGTGTGGCCAAGGAGATCGCGGAACACCCGTTCGGCACACCGACGTTCACCGGACGGAGCTGGCCGCTGGCCGACGTGCGGTTGCTCGCGCCGATCCTGGCCAGCAAGGTGGTCTGCGTCGGCAAGAACTACGCCGCGCATGCCGCCGAGATGGGCGGCCCCGCGCCCGAGGACCCGGTGATCTTCCTCAAGCCGAACACCGCGATCGTGGGGCCGAACGCCCCGATCATCCTGCCGCCCAGTTCGTCTCAGGTCGATTACGAAGGTGAGCTGGCCGTCGTCATCGGCCGTCCCTGCAAGGACGTGCCCGCCGCCCGCGCGCTGGACGTGGTGCTCGGCTACACCGCGGCCAACGACGTGACCGCCCGCGACCAGCAGCGCCACGACGGCCAGTGGACCAGGGGCAAGGGTTACGACACGTTCTGCCCGCTCGGTCCGTGGATCGAAACCTCGTTGGACCCATCGGATCTGGAGATCGTCACCGAACTCGACGGCGAGGTGCGCCAGCGCAGCCGCACTTCGCTTCTGCTGCACGACATTCCGAAGCTCATCGAGTGGGTCACCACCGTGATGACGCTGCTGCCCGGTGACGTCATCCTCACCGGCACCCCCGAGGGCGTCGGCCCGGTACGCGAGGGGCAGCAGGTGTCGGTGACCGTCGAGGGCATCGGAACCCTCACCAATCCCGTTGCCGCCAAACGCTGATCGAAAGAGAGCCATGACTGAAGTACGGGTCCGATTCTGCCCGTCACCGACCGGAACACCGCACGTGGGCCTGATCCGGACGGCGCTGTTCAACTGGGCCTATGCCCGCCATCACGGTGGCGCATTCGTCTTTCGTATCGAAGACACCGATGCCGCACGCGATTCCGAGGAGTCCTACCGCGCGATTATCGACGCGCTGCGCTGGCTCGGCCTCACCTGGGACGAGGGGCCGGAGGTCGGCGGGCCCTATGAGCCATATCGCCAGTCGCAGCGGAAAGATCTGCATCTGGACGTGGTTCGGCGTTTGCTGGAGGCCGGTGAGGCATATGAATCGTTCTCCACGCCGGAGGAAGTCGAGGCCCGCCATCGTGCCGCGGGACGCGATCCGAAGCTCGGTTACGACAACTATGATCGCGATCTGACGCCCGAACGGATCGAGGCATACCGGGCCGAGGGCCGTCCGGCCGTGATCCGGCTGCGGATGCCCGACGCGGACCTGTCCTGGCACGATCTGGTGCGCGGTGAGACCACTTTCAAGGCGGGCGCCGTCCCGGACTTCGCGCTCACCCGCGGCACCGGCGAGCCGCTGTATACGCTGGTCAACCCGGTCGACGACGCGCTCATGCGGATCACCCACGTGCTGCGCGGCGAGGACCTGCTCTCCTCTACACCCCGGCAGCTCGCGCTCTACGCCGCGCTGCGCCGGATCGGGGTCACCGATTTCACTCCTGAGTTCGGTCACCTGCCCTTCGTCATGGGGCAGGGCAACAAGAAGTTGTCCAAGCGTGATCCGGAGTCGAATCTGTTCGCCCATCGCGACCGCGGATTCATCCCAGAGGGTTTGCTGAATTACCTCGCGCTACTCGGCTGGGGCCTGTCCGAGGACCGCGACGTGTTCTCCATGGCGGAGATGGTCGAGGCCTTCGACATTTCGAAAGTGAATTCGAATCCGGCGCGTTTCGACCAGAAGAAGGCGGACGCCCTCAACGCCGAGCACATCCGATTGCTGGCACCGGGTGATTTCGCCCACCGGCTGCGGGAGTATCTCACCGAGCACAACCGTATCGGCGCGGAAATCGATGAGAAGGTGTTCGCCGCGGCGGCCGAACTGGTACAGACCAGGATTGTCGTGATGTCCGACGCCTGGGACCTGTTGCGTTTCTTGTTCGCGCCCGCGGACGAGTTCGCGATCGACCCCGCGGCGGGGGCCAAGAATCTCGGTCCCGGCGCGACCGAGGTATTGCAAGCCGCTATTACCGCGTTGGAGCCGCTGGCCGAGTGGACCACCGAGGCGATCGAAGCGGCGCTGAAAAAGGCGCTGATCGACGATCTCGGGCTCAAACCGCGCAAAGCCTTCTCCCCGGTGCGGGTCGCGGTCACCGGATCGCATATCAGCCCGCCGCTGTACGAATCACTGGAACTGCTCGGCCGCGGCCTCACCCTGGACCGGCTGCGCTCGGCGCTGGACTGGAAGGAACCGGGCCAGGTCCCGTCACAAGGCTGAGAACATGGCTTTGACCAGGCGATTTGTAGTTAACCCGTAGCCGTTTGGTACTCTTCTTCTCGGCCCGGA
Source organism: Nocardia barduliensis (assembly GCF_013315795.1). GTDB lineage: Bacteria > Actinomycetota > Actinomycetes > Mycobacteriales > Mycobacteriaceae > Nocardia > Nocardia barduliensis. The sequence goes on along the minus strand of NZ_JABLTE010000004.1, from coordinate 128,571 downwards.
ACACGGTCTCGAGTCATCCAGACTCGCAGATGAACGACCTGGTCATTGGGGTATGGTGTAATTGGCAACACAGCTGATTCTGGTTCAGCCATTCTAGGTTCGAGTCCTGGTACCCCAGCGGAGAGTGTTGAACGACTTCGGTTCGCGGCCGGAATCAATCACCACCTGGCGATTTGGTCGCCAGGCCTCGGCCGGTTAAGCTAGCCGAGCCTCCTGATCGAAAGATCAACCACGGCGCTCCTCACGTCAGTGAGAAGCAGTCCTGGCCCCGTCGTCTAGCGGCCTAGGACGCCGCCCTCTCAAGGCGGTAGCGCGGGTTCGAATCCCGTCGGGGCTACACCAGTGAAAGGCCCATGCTCATGAGCATGGGCCTTTCACGTTTTCGCAGTGTTCTCGGGAAGTGCAACCCGCACGCCCACCCGAAGGGCTTCGCCGCCGCACTCGGGTGAGGGCTTCGCCCAGCCCGGTCGTGGTGGGTCCGGTGCGGCCACGAGACTCGGTGAGCGTCCTCCGACCACGCCGGGCTACCGGAGAACTCGGTACGCGGGGACGCGACGATCAGAACGCCGTAGCTTGTCGGCCGCCGGAACGCGACCGATCGCACATCGCCCACAACGTGCTTTACCGGCCGGTGGAGCTGGATCGGACGCCTTCGACCGCGAACACGAGCCGGCGCGGTGCGGCGGGCGAAGGAGCACCGGGCGCCTGCCCGGCGCACCCAGCGGCAGCACCCTGCCAGGCCGACTCGGGTAGCGCTGGGGCCGGATTGCAGGTGCCGGGTAATGCGGCTCCTCGACTGTCGAGCTGCTCCGGCGAGATCGGGCGGCCCGGCCACACCGGCTGGCTCGAGGCAAAAGGAAAGGCCCTCCAGCGATCTTGCCGGAGGGCCTCGGCGGCTGCGCGGACTAGCCGCTCTTGCGCCGGAATTCCCGCTTGTGGCCGACCGCGGAATGCGCCGCGGACGCCTTCGACCGTCCGTCGAGGTGGTCGGCCGTGCGGGCGTTCTGCTGGTTCTTGCGCTCCAGTGCCTCCCGGAACTTGCGCTTCACCTCGTCGGCGCCGTTGGACTTACCCGAATCCGCCATCGCTGCTCCTCGTCGTCGCGGCCGCGCAGCGCGTCCTCGCGGGCGCCGGTGCCCGGCCGGTTACTGTCGAACACCCCGACGCTAGCCCCTGCGAGGTGGTTGTGTCAGTTGCATTTCGGCGCGCCGCGCGCCCGATCGCGCCGGAATCAGTCCAGCGGCTGCGCGGTGCTGCCCGCCAGCGGCATGGCGGGCAGGCCGAGTTTGCGGTGATCCCAGCTGCGCAGGCGCTCGGGTACGACACGGACGGCGACCCGCTTGTGCAGCATGGCCTCCACCATCGGCCGCACCTGCTCGCTGTAGGGGCCGTTGTAGCGCTCCCAGACGCTCACGCCGACGGCGAAGAGTTTCTCGGCGTCCTCGATGATCTCGGCGCGGCCCTCGATCGATACGCCCCGCAGCTGGTCATAGGTTTGGCCGGCCTCGACCATGCAGGTGACCCGGGGATCGCGGCGCAGATTCACCGCCTTCTGCGATTTGGCCTTGGTCTCGAACCAGATCTCGCCGTCGATGAGCGCGTACCACATCGCGGTCAGGTGCGGCGTGCCGTTCGGGCCGATCGTTGCCAGCGTCGCGATCCGGCTGCGCTGCAGGAACTCGATGATCTCGGTGTCGGACATCACGATCTGTGCCCGTTGATTGACTCCCATGGGCCAACTCTAGAGAGTCCGAACTGTAACGCGTTACAGGCGCTTGTGCAGGGCCTCGGCCGCCGCGACCAGATCCGCCGCCCAGCGGGCGCCCGGCCTGCGGCCCATCCGATCGATCGGCCCGGACACCGACACGGCCGCGACCACGGCGCCCCCGGCGTCGCGCACCGGCGCCGAAACGCTGGCCACGCCGGCCGCGCGCTCGGCGGCGCTCTGCGCCCACCCGCGCTTGCGCACCTCGGCCAGCGCGCGCTCGCCGAACACCGCGTCGGCCAGAATGGTGCGCTGCAGTTCCGGGTCGGCCCACGCCAGCAGCACTTTGGCCGCCGAGCCCGCGGTGAGCGGCAGCCGCGCCCCGATCGGCACCGTGTCGCGCAGTCCGACGGGGGGTTCGAGCGCCGCGACGCAGACCCGGGCGTTGCCGTCGCGGCAGTAGAGCTGGACGCTCTCGCCGGTGATCTCGCGCAACCGCGGAAGGATGGCCGAGGCCGCCTCGAGTAGCGGGTCATCGGCGCTGGTCGCGAGTTCGGCGAGGGCCGGGCCGGGCCGCCAGGTGCCGTTGCTGTCGCGAGCGAGCAGTCGATGCACTTCCAAGCCGACGGCGAGGCGGTGTGCGGTGGCGCGGGGCAGGCCGGTGCGCGCGCACAGCTCGTTGAGACCCGAGGGATGCTCGGCTACGGCGTACAGGACCGCCACTGCTTTGTCGAGAACGCCGATGCCGCTATGCTGTCTCATAGAACGATACTAGCGTCTCGGATGTTGAGAATTCCACCGTAGCGGATCACCCGCTTCAGCGTTCCGACCAGGCGCAGCTATTACAACCTGTGCAACCGTCGCCGCATCGGAGTCCAGATCGCGGAACGGCTGCTTCGTCCGAAAGGTGATCGACTATGGCCGAACCGCGCACGCTGGCCGAGAAGGTGTGGGACCAGCATGTCGTCGCTCGCGGGGAGGGCGAGGGTGCCTCGCGCGAACCGGACCTCATCTATATCGACCTGCATCTGGTCCACGAGGTGACCAGTCCGCAGGCCTTCGACGGGCTGCGCGCCGCGGGCAGGCCGGTGCGCAGGCCGGATCTCACGATCGCGACCGAGGACCACAACGTGCCGACGATCGATATCGACAAGCCGATCGCCGACCCGGTTTCGCGCACCCAGGTGGAGACGCTGCGGCGCAACTGCGCGGAATTCGGTGTGCGGCTGCACCCGATGGGCGACCTGGATCAGGGCATCGTGCACGTGGTCGGGCCGCAGCTGGGCCTGACCCAGCCCGGGATGACCGTGGTGTGCGGCGACAGCCACACCTCGACGCACGGCGCGTTCGGCGCCCTGGCGATGGGCATCGGCACCTCCGAGGTCGAGCATGTGCTTGCCACCCAGACGCTCTCGCTGCGCCCCTTCAAGACGATGGCGATCACCGTGGACGGCGTCCTGCCCGCGGGGGTGACGAGCAAGGATCTGATCCTGGCGGTCATCGCGAAGATCGGCACCGGCGGCGGCCAGGGCTATGTCCTGGAGTACCGCGGCGAGGCCATCCGGGCCATGTCGATGGAGGCCCGAATGACGATCTGCAACATGTCCATCGAAGCGGGCGCGCGGGCCGGCATGATCGCGCCGGACGAGACGACCTACGAATTCCTCAAAGGACGGCCGCACGCCCCGCAGGGAGCCGACTGGGACGCCGCGGTGGCCGCCTGGGAGGCGCTGAAGACCGACGAGGGCGCCGTTTTCGACGCCGAGGTGCACATCGACGCCGCCGCGCTGACCCCGTTCGTCACCTGGGGCACCAACCCGGGCCAGGGCGCCCCGCTGGGGGACGCGGTGCCCGACCCGGCCGCCATCGCCGACGAGGTGGCCCGCGAGTCCGCGGAGAAAGCTCTGCGTTACATGGACTTGGAGCCGGGTACTCCGCTTCGGGAAGTACCGATCGACACCGTATTCGTCGGTTCGTGCACCAACGGACGCATTGAGGATTTGCGTGCGGTGGCCGGGATTTTGAAGGGACGTCATGTCGCCGACGGCGTGCGAATGTTGGTTGTACCGGGGTCGATGCGGGTTCGCGCACAGGCGGAAAAAGAAGGATTGGGCGAGATTTTCACCGCGGCGGGCGCCGAATGGCGGCAGGCGGGCTGCTCAATGTGCCTGGGAATGAATCCGGACCAGCTCGAGCCGGGCCAGCGTTGCGCGTCCACCTCGAACCGCAACTTCGAGGGCAGGCAGGGCAAAGGCGGCCGTACGCACCTGGTTTCTCCCCTTGTAGCGGCCGCGACGGCGGTCCGCGGAACACTGTCCTCGCCTGCGGATCTGGCCTGACGGCCCCCGATTCCCGCAATCCAACCCAGGAGATTCGTAATGGAAGCCTTCACTGTGCACAAGGGCATCGGGGTGCCGCTGCGCCGCTCCAATGTCGACACCGATCAGATCATCCCGGCGGTCTACCTCAAGCGGGTGACCCGGACCGGATTCGAGGACGGGTTGTTCGCCGCATGGCGGGCGGATCCCGACTTCATTCTCAACGTGGCGCCTTACAACAGCGGTAGTGTGCTGGTGGCGGGCCCGGATTTCGGTACCGGATCCTCCCGTGAGCACGCTGTTTGGGCGCTGTCGGACTACGGCTTTCGGGTGGTCATCTCATCCCGCTTCGCCGACATCTTCCGCGGCAATGCGGGCAAGGGCGGTCTGGTGGCCGCTCAGATGTCACAGAACGATGTCGAAATGCTCTGGAAGTTGCTCGAGGAACAGCCCGGCTTGGAATTGGTTGTGGATCTCGAGGCGCGCACAGTGACGGCCGGAACCGTCGTGTTGCCGTTCGATATTGATGACTACACCAGGTGGCGTCTGCTGGAAGGATTGGATGACATCGGGCTGACCCTCCGGCGGGAGGACGCGATCTCCCGGTTCGAAAAGGCAAGGCCAGCATGGAAACCCACCACCCTCCCGGCACATATTTCGCAGACGTAATCACCCTTGGCGGTTAGCTGGGCTACTGTAGTGGCGGTAGCTGGACGTGTGCTAAACCACATGAATTTTGGCGTGGCACATAGACTCTTGCCCAAAGTGGGTTTACCGTGGTACCTAGTCGGTCCGACGACGGGCCATTAGTCTGCGGAGGATTCAATGAACAAGGCGGAACTGATCGACGTTCTGACCGAAAAGTTGGGTACGGACAGGCGCACGGCCACCGCGGCAGTCGAGCATGTGGTCGACACCATCGTGCGCGCGGTGCACAAGGGTCAGAGCGTCACAATCACCGGATTCGGTGTGTTCGAACAGCGTAAGAGGGCGGCTCGCGTCGCACGGAACCCGCGTACCGGCGAAACCGTGAAGGTCAAGCCCACTTCGGTGCCCGCGTTCCGCCCCGGCGCTCAGTTCAAGGCGGTGATCGCGGGCAAGCAGAAACTGGCCGCGACCGGGCCCGCCGTCAAGCGTGGGGTGAATGCGCCGGTGGCCGCGAAGAAGGCGGCGGCCAAGAAGACGGCGGCCAAGAAGACCGCCGCCAAGAAGTCGACGCCCACCAAGGCGCCCGCCAAGAGCACGGCCCGCAAGGCCGCCGCCAAGGCACCGGCGAAGACCACAGCGCGCAAGACGACCGCCACCAAGACCGCTGCGAAGAAGGCGCCCGCGAAGAAGGCCGCGGCCGCGAAGAAGGCTCCGGCCAAGAAGACGGCCACCAAGGCCACGGCGGCCAAGTCCACCGCCGCCAAGAAGACCGCCGCCAAGAAGGCACCTGCGAAGAAGACCGCGGCCAAGAAGGCCCCGGCTCGCCGAGCCCGCTGATCTAGAGCCACCGCCGGATCGGCGCCGAATGCGCGGCCCCACGACTGGGCCCATTCGCCTCAACGTCGAGACGGCCCCGGGAGACACCCGGGGCCGTTTTCGCCTGCCCGCCTGTCGTGACCGCACGGCCACGGCAGATCGGCGTGCGGCCGCCCGCCGACGCGCGGGTGACGGCCCGGCTGTCCGCGGATCAGGACGGCGCGACGTAGGCTGACAGCGATTTATCCAGATGGTCGGCGGCCACCAAGCGCTGGCCGGCGAACGACAGCACCCACACACTGCCCTTGCGATTGCGCGCCGACGGCAGGGCGAGGCCGTCGCGTTCGGCCAGCCTCTTCAGCAGATCCGGGATCACCTTGCCCTGACTGCAAATGACGCGAATCGCGCTGTCGGACACCAGGGCTCGAAGACGTTCCCCGGCCTCGTCGGGCTTTTCGGCGTACCCGGACTCGGAAAACAAAGGCTCCGTGCCGATTTCGACGCCGAGTTTCTCCGCCAGCGGCGCCACGGTCTGCACGCAGCGCAGCGGATCCGCCGAGTAGACCTCGGATGCGCCGAACGCCAAGAGATTCGACACCAGCGCCCGCGCCTGCACCTCGCCGTCGCGGTCGAGCGGACGCTGGTCGTCGGGACCGTTGTAGCGGTCCTTGCGGCCGGCTTTGGCATGCCGCACCAGCAGCAGCGTGTCGGTGCGCGCGGGCAGCCGGGTGAAAGCGCGCACCACCTGACGATCCATCGGATACGACAGCTGGTCCATCACCCGGTCCAGGGCGTGCCAGGTGAGTACGTCGACCTCGGAGTTGGCGGTGAACTCCCCGCCGACCACCTCGGCGGCCCAGTAGTCGACCCGCTTCAGCTTGCGGTGGCCCGGAATGGGGTAGGTCACGTGACCGAGGTAGCGGCCCAGCCGGGACTCCAGCCCGGTCTCCTCGCGGACTTCGCGGACCGCGGTCAGTATCGGCGTCTCACCCGGGTCGAGTTTGCCCTTCGGCAGTGACCAATCCTCGTACTTGGGCCGGTGGACGAGCGCGATCTCGATCGCGCCCCCCGCCGACGCACGCCACAGCACCGCGCCCGCGGCGTGGATGTTGGCGGTGACGCGGGGATCCCAGAACGGGCCCCCCTCCTGTTCGAACCCTGTCTTGGCGTTCACGGCTGCTCGGGCCTCCGCAGCCGCATCAAATGCTCCTGGTGGTCTCTGATCTTGTCCCCGTCCCCGGACGGACCCGGCGCCGCCTGCCAGGTGCCGTCGGGTTGCAGCACCCAGCAGCGCGTGGTGGGCGACAACGCCGAGTCGAACACCCCGCCGAGCCGCTCGGTCAACCGCGGATCCTTCACTTGCGCCATCACCTCGACCCGGCGATCCAGGTTGCGGTGCATCATGTCGGCGCTGCCGATCCAGTACTCGTCCTGCGCCTGGAAGTGCAGGACGCGGGAGTGCTCCAGGAACCGGCCGAGGATGGAGCGGACCTCGATGTTCTCGCTCATGCCCGACACGCCGGGGCGCAGGCCGCAGATGCCGCGCACCACGATCTGCACCGGCACGCCCGCCTGCGAGGCCCGGTACAGCGCGTCGATGATCTCCTCGTCGACGATCGCGTTGGCCTTGAGCCGGATTCGGGCGTCCTGCCCCTCGGCCGCCAGCTCGGTCTCGCGCTGGATGCGTTCGATGATGCCGGAGCGCACGCCGTGCGGGGCGACGAGCAGATTCCGGTAATTCTCTTTCCGCGAGTAACCGGTGAGCGAATTGAACAGGTCGGTCAGGTCGGCGCCGATTTCCGGTGCCGCGGTGAGCAATCCGACGTCCTCGTAGAGGCGTGCGGTCTTGGGGTTGTAGTTGCCGGTCCCGATGTGGCAGTAACGGCGGATGGTCGCGCCCTCGCGGCGCACCACCAGGCAGGTCTTGCAGTGGGTCTTCAGGCCGATGAGGCCGTAAACCACGTGCACCCCGGCCTGCTCCAGCGCGCGGGCCCACTTGATGTTGGCCTGCTCGTCGAAGCGCGCCTTGATCTCGACCAGGGCGACCACCTGCTTGCCCGCCTCGGCCGCGTCGATGAGCGCGTTGACGATCGGGGAGTCGCCGGAGGTGCGGTAGAGCGTCTGCTTGATGGCGAGCACCTGCGGGTCGGCGGCGGCCTGTTCGATGAACCGCTGCACGCTGGTGGAGAACGAGTCGTAGGGGTGGTGCACCAGTACGTCGCCCTCGCGCAGCGCGGCGAAGACGTTGCGCGGCGTCTCCCGCTCGCCGAAGGCGGGCGGAGTCGCGGGAACGTACGGGGTGTCCTTCAGATTCGGCCGGTCCACGCCGTACACCTGCCACAGGCAGGACAGGTCGAGCAGGCCGGGCACCTGGATCACGTCGCCGGGGTCGACGTCCAGCTCCCGCAGGAGCAGATCGAGCATGTGCTCGGTCATGTCGTCGGACACCTCTAGTCGCACCGGTGAGCCGAAACGGCGCCGGGCCAGCTCGCGTTCCAGCGCCTGCAACAGGTCCTCGTCGCGATCCTCATCGACCTCGAAGTCCGCGTTGCGGGTGATCCGGAACGAGTGGTGCTCCACCACCTCCATACCGGGGAACAGCAGATCGAGATGGGCGGCGATGAGCGCTTCCATCGGCAGGAAGGCGGCGATCGGAGAGCCGGAATCGGTGCGGCGCACGCGGACGAACCGGTCGACGTTGTCGGGCACCTTGACGCGGGCGAAGTGCTCGCCGCCGGTGGCGGAGTCCTTCACCGTCACCGCGAGGTTGAGACTCAGCCCGCTGATGTAGGGGAAGGGGTGCGCCGGGTCCACCGCGAGCGGGGTGAGCACGGGGAACACCTGATCCTGGAAGTAGGCGGACAGACGGCGGCGTTCGTCCTCGTCGAGGTCGCTCCAGTCGATGATCGCGACGCCCTCGGCGGTCAGCGCGGGCAGCACGCTGTCGAGGAAGACGCGGGCGTGCCGCACCGCGATCTCCTGCGTGCGCACGGCGATCAGTTCCAGCTGCTCGCCGGGCGAGCGGCCGTCGGCCGAACGCACCAGCAAACCGGTCTCGGCGCGGCGCTTCAGTCCCGCCACCCGCACCATGTAGAACTCGTCGAGATTCGACGCGAAGATCGCCAGGAACTTCGCCCGCTCCAGCAGGGGGAGCGAGGCGTCCTCGGCGAGGGCGAGCACACGGGCGTTGAAGTCGAGCCAGCTCAATTCCCGATTGAGGTAGCGATCGCGTGGCAACCGTGGCGCCGACGAGTCGGCGGACAGGCGTGTCGCCGCCGGGGGTGGCGTGGGAAGCAACGGCTGCTGCTTGACGATTTCCGTATCGCTCACGTCACCGATCATCCCTTACCGGACACCCGGTGTGCATCCTGCGATCCGGATTGATGTGTGTCTCACGCCACCATGGCGACCTGCTAGCACACGTGTGGAACGGGTTCGTGAACGCCGCCCGGCCAGCCGATGTCGTGCAGGACAGCACGGGTCGCGTTGCCGGCTCCGAGCGCCACCGCCCGGTCCAGATCTTCGGCGGTGTCGACGTCCAGACGCAGCCCCGGCCAGTCTCCGCCCAAGTCGACCGCGCCCGCATCGATATGGCTGCGCGCCGACCCGGGGCCGAAGCGGGGGTCGAGCGCGGCTGCCGGGTCGCGGACCACGAGCGCGGCGGTGCCACTGCCTTCGTGGTCGACCACGATCGAGCGCAGTCCGCGGGGAGCGGCGGCGAGCATGTCCGACAATTCCCCCGGCCGCAGCGCGGGCAGATCGGCTTGCAGAGCCAGCAGGTCGATCGGTCCGTTCGCCCGGCGCAACGCGTCGGCGGTGGCGGCAAGGGCGGCGTTCAGCCCGTCGGCGTGCGGCTGCCGCGGTTCCGGATGGACGTCGGCGCCCAGGGTGCGCGCCAGCTCGGCGACCGCGGGGTCGGGCGTGACGACGGTGACCGACACGACCGCGCCGACCGCCGCGGTGGCGGTCACGGTGTCGGCGAGCATGGCCAGCACCAGCCGGGCCCGGTGCTCCGGGCGCAGCCGGTCGGCCAGTCGGCTCTTGGCCCGATCGAGGCTCTTGACCGCGATCACGGCATGCACGGCGTGCGGGCGCATGCGAGCAATCCTTCCATGGCATATTGGGCTGATGACGAGGGCGGCAGTGCTGGGCGCGGGATCATGGGGCACCGCGTTCGCGAAGGTGTTGGCGGACGCGGGAACCGAGGTCACGATCTGGGCCCGCCGGCCCGAGGTCGCCGCGACGCTGGCCTCCGAACATCGCAATCCCGATTACCTGTCGGATATTCCGCTGCCGCCGATCGCGGCGACCCATGACCCGGCGGTGGCGCTGGAACGCGCCGACATCGTGGTGCTGGCGGTGCCGTCGCAGTCGTTGCGCGCGAACCTCGCGCAGTGGAAGGGATTGATCCCGGCTGATGCCACGCTGCTGAGCCTGGCCAAAGGAATCGAGACCGGCACGCTGCTGCGGATGAGCCAGGTGATCGGGGAGGTCACCGGGGCCGACGAGGGCCGGATCGCGGTGCTGTCCGGGCCCAACCTGGCACGCGAGATCGCGGTGGGCCAGCCCGCCGCGACCGTGGTCGCCTGCTCGGACGACGCCCGCGCGGTCGCGGTGCAGCACGCCAGCGCGACCGGATACTTCCGGCCCTACACCAACACCGACGTGGTCGGCTGCGAGATCGGCGGCGCGTGCAAGAACGTCATCGCGCTCGCCTGCGGCATCGCGTCGGGAATGGGCCTGGGCGACAACTCCATCGCCAGCCTGATCACCCGCGGCCTTGCCGAGATCATCCGGCTCGGAGTGGCCCTGGGTGCGGAGCCGGTGACGCTGGCCGGACTGGCCGGAATCGGGGACCTCGTCGCCACCTGCACCTCGCCGCTGTCGCGCAACCGGTCCTTCGGGCACGTGCTCGGTGCGGGCGGGTCCATGGAGGCCGCCCAGTCGGCCACTCATGGGCAGGTGGCCGAGGGTGTGAAGTCCTGCACATCGGTGCGCGCGCTGGCCGAGCGGCACGGTGTCGAGATGCCGTTGACGACCTCCGTGCACCAGGTCTGCCACGAAGGGCTCTCCGTGCGCGAAGCCGTCGGCAACCTGCTCGGGCGGCGGATGAAGCCGGAGTGATCCGGCGCCGGTCGCCGGGTGCGCGGGCCACGCTGTCCGGGACGGTCAGCCGTGGGAGTGCGGACCGAAACGGGTACGGTTCGGAGCATGACGAACCGGATCAGGGTGGCTGTGGTGTTCGGCGGGCGCAGTAACGAGCACGCCGTGTCCTGCGTATCGGCCGGCAGTGTGCTGCGCCACCTGGATCAGGAGAAGTACGAGGTGGTGCCGATCGGCATCACCGCCGAGGGCCGCTGGGTGCTCGGCGGTTCGGACGTGGCCGCGCTCGGCATCCACGACCGCGCCCTGCCGTCGGTGGACGCCACCGGCACCGCGCTCACCCTGGCCGCGGACCCGAGCCGCTCGGGGGCGCTGATCGCGCTCGACGATCCGGGCGCCGCTCTGGGCTCGGTCGACGTGGTGTTCCCGATCCTGCACGGACCGTTCGGTGAGGACGGCACGTTGCAGGGGATGCTGGAGCTCGCCGGAATACCGTACGTCGGGCCCGGCGTGCTGGCCAGCGCGGCGGGCATGGACAAGGAATTCACCAAGAAACTCCTGGCGGCGGAGGGGCTGCCGATCGGCATGCAGGTGGTGCTGCGGCCCGGCGCCGCCACGGTCGCCGAGGAGGACCGGATGCGCCTCGGGCTGCCGGTGTTCGTCAAGCCGGCCCGTGGCGGATCATCCATCGGCATCACCAAAGTAACCGACTGGGACGATCTGGACGCGGCCATCGCCGCGGCGCGCGCGCACGACCCGAAGGTGATCGTGGAAGCGGGCATCGTCGGACGCGAAGTGGAGTGCGGCGTCCTGGAGTACCCGGACGGCCGGGTCCAGGCGAGCGTGGTGGCGGAGATCCGGATGCCGGAGACCGGCACCACCGCCGCGAGCCCCGAGTTCTACGACTTCGACACCAAATACCTCGACGACGTCTGCGAGTTCGACGTCCCCGCGAAGCTGGACGACGAGGTCTCCGACCAGATCCGGGAACTGGCCGTGCGCGCGTTCGCGGCGCTCGACTGCCAGGGCCTGGCCCGGGTCGATTTCTTCGTCACCGAGCAGGGACCGGTGATCAACGAGATCAACACCATGCCCGGTTTCACCGCGATCTCCATGTACCCGCGCATGTGGGAGGCAACCGGCGTCGACTACGCCGCCCTGGTCACCACCCTGATCGAGACCGCGCTCGCCCGCGGCACCGGCTTGCGGTAGGGCACCTGTCTCGTCAGGGTTGCTCGCCCGCGACACCGGGGCGTCGGTGACTTCCGGGGGCGGCTCACCTAAGCCCCCGATGTCCTGTGCCGGGACGCTCGATGTTCCGCATCAGTTGGGCAGCGGTCCTGGGTCGATCGGCTGGGCCGGGAGGTGGGCGGTGATGGTGTCGGAAACCGTTTGCAGTGGCGTCGGACCCGAGCCGTCGGGGACGGTGAGGGCCACATAGGTCGCCCGGTCGACCGCGAACCAGGTGCTCACTTCGGCGGTCTCGTCGCGAACCTCGAACCACTGCACGCCGTTCACGACCTGCAACGGCGAGGCGCGATGGAATTCCAGTGGGCGATCCAGCCCGCAGCGCAGCACGATCGCGTCGCCGCCTTCGGCGCGCTGCCACGCCCGGGTGGCGGGCGGAGCGGGCTCGACCAGCGTCGATTTGGTGAATTCACCCAGGTCCGCGGGTAGCGCGGGCAACAGGGCGGCACAGGCCGGGCCGTCGGCCGCCGGGGCCGGAACCGGACCGAGCACCAGCGGTTCCCGTTCGACGGGTACCCGGCGCGCGAGCACGGCGGCCACGAGCACCGCGACGACGAGCACCACGGGAAGCGCCACGGCGGTCGCGATGATCGCGGGCGAGTACTGATGGGCAGGGGCCGCCGCGGGCGGGTTGTCCGGCTCGTCGGCTGCGGCCGAATCCTCGGCGTCGCTCTCGTCGGCGGCCGATGCTTCGGCCTTGCTCTCGTCGGCGGCCGGTCCGTTGGCGTCGCTTTCGTTGGTGGCCGGTTGTTCGGCGTCGCTCCTGTCGGTGGCCGCGGCCGAATGCTCGGCGTTGCTGCCGGAAACGGCCGGTTCCTCGGCGGCCGGGTGCTCGGTGTCGTCCGCGGCGGCGCTGCCCGGTGCCGCAGCCTCGGAGGGAGCGGTGTCGGCGCTACCCACCGGTTGGTCCGCGCTCTCGGACCGGGATCCGGTCGCGGCTTCCGGGTGTTCGTCCCGGTGCCCCGCCGATTCGCGGTCCGGCGAATCCGCCGCCATGTTCACCGATCCTTTCTCGTTCGCGCGCCGGTGCCCCGGTCGATGGCCGCGCAACGGCGGCGACGGCGGACCGGCCCGGTGGTACTCGAGTGCCTCCGAAAGGGTACCGTCGGGCTCATTCCAGCAAGCGGCGCGCCGGGAAGGATCGGTTCATCAGCGGCAGCAGCGGTCCGAGGACAGTGCGTGAACTAGGGGAGTTCGCGCTGATCGACCGCATCAACGCGGGCCGGGTGCAGGCACCGGGCGTGCTGCTCGGTCCCGGCGACGACGCGGCGCTGGTCGCGGCGCCGGACGGCCGGTTCGTGGTGACCACCGACATGCTCGTGCAGGACCGGCACTTCCGCCTGGACTGGTCCAGCCCCGAGGACGTCGGCCGCAAGGCGATCGCGCAGAACGCCGCCGACGTGGTCGCCATGGGCGCGACGCCCACCGCCTTCGTCGTCGCGCTCGGCTGCCCGGCCGACACCCCGCTCGAGGTGGTCGACGGACTTGCGGACGGCATGTGGGCCGAGGCCGCCAGGGCGGGCGCGTCCATCGCGGGAGGTGACCTGGTGCGCAGCCGCGAGCTGGTCATCTCCGTGACCGCGTTCGGCGACCCGTGCGGCGCGCCGATCACCAGGTCCGGTGCGCGCGCGGGCGACATCGTCGCCGTTGCGGGACGTCTCGGCTGGTCGGCCGCCGGCCTGGACGCCTTCACGGCCGGGGTGACCGGCCCCGAGGTCGCGGAAGCGCTTGCCGCGCATCGCGTCCCGCAGCCGCCCTACGCGATGGTCCTGGACGCGCTGCGTGCCGGTCCGTGCGAAGGCTCGAATTTCCCTGTCGACCAACCCGTTTCGGTGCCGACCGAGGCCGCGTCGAGCGTCACCCGGCCTCCGCGAACTGCCTCGCTCGACGCACCAGCGCCGAGTCCGCCCCCGGCCGGAGAGTTCTCGGCTGTACCGCTGGGCGGCGATATCGAAGCGAACACCGCTTCCGAAAGCACGGCATCGGCCGACTGGAGCGACGCGCCCGATCTCGGGCTGCACGCGCTGACCGATGTGTCCGACGGCTTGCTCGCCGATCTCGGGCACATCGCCGCGGCGTCGGGCGTCGGCATCGATCTGGATTCGGCCGCGCTGCGCGACCCGGCGCTGGAACGAGTCGCCGCCCGGCTGGATGCCGATGTCACGCAATGGATCCTGACCGGCGGCGAGGACCACGCCTTCGCGGGCGCGTGGGCGCCGGGCCGCCCGCTGCCGCCCGGATGGGTCGCGATCGGGCAGGTTGTGGCCGGTCGCGGGCTCACGGTCGACGGCGTGGCGCGTACGGGTGGCGGCGGCTGGGATTCGTTCCGTGGGGCGGACTCGTCAGTTGACGGCCGACCACGCTAAGTTGTGCGGTCATGGGCGCGAAACCACTGTCGGAAATCATGGATCCGGGATGGGCGAAGGCACTCGAGCCGGTAGCGGATCGGATCTCCGCCATGGGCGAATTCCTTCGCGCCGAGAATGCCGCGGGCCGTGGCTACCTCCCGTCCGGTGAGAACGTCCTGCGCGCCTTCCAGCGTCCGTTCGACGCCGTGCGCGTGCTCGTCGTCGGCCAGGATCCCTATCCGACGCCCGGCCACCCGATGGGTCTGAGTTTCTCCGTGGCGCCCGACGTTTCGCCGATCCCGCGCAGCCTGGCCAACATCTTCGCCGAGTACAGCAAGGATCTCGGCCACCCCACGCCGTCCTGCGGCGATCTGAGCCCGTGGTCGGACCAGGGTGTGCTGATGCTGAACCGGGTCCTCACCGTGTCGCCCGGCAAGCCGGCCTCACACCGCGGCAAGGGCTGGGAGGCGGTCACCGAACAGGCGATCCGCGCCTTGGTCGCCAGGGACGAGCCCTTGGTGGCGATCCTGTGGGGCAAGGACGCCGCGACGCTGAAGCCGCTGCTGGCCGAAGCCGAGATTCCCTATATCGAGTCCGCGCATCCGTCGCCGCTGTCGGCGTCGCGTGGGTTCTTCGGTTCCCGCCCCTTCTCGCGAGTGAACGAATTGCTCGACGAACTGGGGGCCGAACCGGTTGACTGGCGCCTGCCCTGAGTCGGGCGTCTGTGTGTGATCGACCGAGAGAAAAACGAGTGAGGAGCTGTTCCATGCACAACACCACCCTCCGCGGCGCTACCGCGACCCTGGCTTTCTGTGCCGCGCTCACCAGCGGCGCCGCCGTCGCCGGTGCGGCCCCGCTGCGCCTGGAGCCCGCCGCGGAGAACACGACGGCTCCGGTCGCCGAGGAATACACCTCCACCGGCTCCTCCACCATCTCCGCGTCGGTGAACGCGAAGATCGCCTGCCTGTTCTTCGTGGGCAATCTCGGCTGCTGAATCCCCGATTCGGCGGGTTCACGCCGGCGCGGACCGGCGTTGTGCGATCCTACAGATCGTGAGTAATGCGAACTATCTACTCGAACCGTCCCGGCTCCGGCTGCGCGGTTCGGGCGGAATCGAGCTGGCCGCCGATCAGTTCGGTCCGGTCGACGGCCCGCTCGTCGTCTTCCTGCACGGTGGCGGGCAGACTCGGCATTCGTGGAAGCAGACCGGCGCGCGGCTCGGCGCGTCGGGCATGCGGGTGGTCACCGTCGACGCCCGCGGTCACGGCGACAGCGCGTGGGCGCCGGATCGCGACTACCGGCGGCAGACCATGGCCGACGACCTGCTGCTGGTGCTGGAACAATTGGGTGCGCCCGCGGTGGTCGTCGGGGCCAGCATGGGCGGGATCACCGGCTTGCTCGCCACCGCGCGGCCCGGCGGGGACGCGATCAGCGCCCTGGTGCTCGTCGACATCGTGACCAGGCCCGAGCCGGAAGGCGTCGCCCGGGTGATCGACTTCCTCGGCAAGCATCGCGACGGCTTCGACACCCTCGAACAGGCGGCCGACGCGGTCGCCGAGTATCTGCCGCACCGCCCGCGGCCCGAGAACACCGACGGTCTGCTGCGCAACCTGCGCGAGCGGGACGGTCGCTGGTACTGGCATTGGGATCCGGGCATGCTGAGCGACCGGCCGGAGGACCCCTCGGCGATGATCGAGCCGATGGAGGACGCGGCGCGGGCGCTGCGCATCCCGGTGCTGCTGGTGCGCGGTATGCGCTCGGATGTGGTGAGCGCCGAGGGCGCCGAAGCGTTCCGGCGGCTGGTGCCGCACGCCCAGCTGGTGGAGATCGGCGGCGCCGCGCACACCGCCGCCGGTGACGACAACGACTCGTTCACCGACGCGGTGGCGAAATTCGTGCTCTCGACGCGGGAGTGACCCGCGCTCAGGCGAGCCCGGCGTAGTCGGGCTTGCGCTTCGCCACGAACGCGTCGACGCCCTCCCGTCCGGCGGCCGATCCCGCGGCCGCGGCGATCCCGTCGCGCTCGCTGTCGAGCTGCTCGCTCAGCGTCGCGGTCTCCGACTGCCGCAGCAGCGATTTGATGCTCGCATGGGTGGAACGCGGTCCGTTGGCGAGGGCGCGGGCGAGCCGCTGCGCCTCCTCGACGATGTCGTCGTCGGGGACCAGCCTGCTCAGCACGCCCAAGCGCACTGCCTCGTCGGCGTCGAGGACGGCGTCGGTGAGCAAGATCTCGCGGGCCCGCGCCCGCCCGACGACGCGCGGCAGCGTCCAGGACATGCCGCCGTCCGGGCTCAGACCGATGCCGGGGTAGGCCGGGCGCAGCTTGGTGCCCGCTCCGCCGAGGGCGATGTCGGCCAGGCACACCAGGCTCATCCCGGCCCCCGCCGCCCAACCTTGGACCGCGGCGACCACCGGGACCGTGACGGCGTCCACGGCGCGGACGAACTCGTGCAGGTCGGTGGCCAGACCGTGGATGTGCGCGGAGCGATCCCGCGCCGCGGCGAAGCCGCGCACGTCACCGCCCGCGCAGAAGTTCGCGCCGGTGCCCCGCAGCAGCACCGCGCCCACCTCGGACCCGAGCGAGCGCAACGCGTCGGTGCCCGCGTTGATGCCGGCGAAGTCCATGGACGTGCCGTTGGCGGACGTGGCGATGGTGATCTGGAGGACGCCGTCGACGGTCGTCACATACCCGGTCTGCTCGGTGGAGGTCATGATCTGCACCTTAACGGGCACAGCCGGACGTCTGCCGGGGCGCAGTCGGAGCGACGCCCTCGGCCGCTGCCGGACGCAGTCAGTGGGTGCCTTCCGCAACGGAGTCCGCGTGCGTCGTCGGCGTGCGCACCATGCGCACCTCCAGCGCGGCGGTGAACGGCTCGATCTTGCGCGTGCCGTCGAGCACGAAGCCATGCCTGCGGTAGAACGCCTGGGCGCGCCCGTTCTGCTCGAACACCCACAGCGAGCACGGAGCGGCCGGATCGAGGGCGGCGCGAATCAGGTCGTCGGCTACGCCGCTGCCGTGCCAGCGGGAGCGCACGTAGAGGGCGTGCAGTTCGAGCGGGGTGACCGCGTCCGCGTCGCCGGGCGGGCCCGCGCTGGAGAATCCGATCACCACGTCATCGACGATCGCGATGTGCGTGCGGCCCGGGTAGCGCACCCGATCGCGCTCCCACAGTTCGGCCCGCCGCCCGATGTCGAACGCGTCGAGCACGTGCGCGGGCACCAGGCCCCGGTACGCCTCGCGCCAGCAGGAGATGTGGCATTCGGCGAGGCTGTAGGTGTATTCGGCGGCCAATGATTGGACTCGCCAGGCTCGCTCCGTCACAGCGGGCGCGCTCGCCGCGGCGCCGCAGTCATGACGACGCCCCGGACCACCCGAAACGGGTGCCGGGGCGTTTGCCGGTCGAGCGGGGGCGGATCAGCCGCGGACGACCTTGCCCGCCTTCAGGCAGGAGGTGCAAACGTTCATGCGGCGGGTGTTGCCCGGGGCGACCTGCGCGCGCACGGTCTGGATGTTCGGGTTCCAACGACGGTTGGTACGCCGGTGCGAGTGCGAGACCGACTTCCCGAAGCCGGGGCCCTTGGCGCAGACGTCGCAGACGGCAGCCATAGTCGCGAACTCCTTCATGTCAATGGTGGGGACCGCCGCTTTCGCGATGCGGCGCGTCCTCGTGCAATGTCGAGTGCGTGCCCTGTCGGCTGGGGAGCCGACCAGCGCAGACCGGTGACGGCCGCGCGAGGCAACCCTGCAAGGGTAGCTGTGCCGGTACCGATCCACCAAACCGGTCTCCGCGCAGGAGTGCCGGAGCGGTCGCTGGGCACGTCCATTCTAATGGCGCGGTCTTGCCGGTCGCGTGTCGGGACCGCCCGCTAACCTGGCGGGCGGTGGTGCGCAGGAGGCGGAAGGGAGTGCGGTGACGGTGTCCGGAGCGCGAGATGTGCTGGACGGCACGGCCTTGCTGTGCTGGGGCCGCACCTGTCTCGCCGGACTGGAACACCGGCGCGAGGAGATCAACGCACTCAATGTCTTTCCCGTCCCGGACGCGGACACCGGCACCAACCTGCTGGCCACCATGCGAGCCGCGGTCGAGGCCGGGGAAGCGGCCGCGGCGCGGGCGAACCCCGGCGAGAGCGCGGCCCGTGCCGTCGCCGTCGCGATGGCCCACGGCGCGACGGCAGGCGCTCGCGGCAACTCCGGGATCATCCTGTCGCAGGTACTGCGGGGCGTCGCGGAGGCGGTCGACGGCGGTCCGTTCACGGCGGACAGTCTGCGCGTCGCGCTGGCCAGGGCCTCGGAGCTGGTGCGCGAAGCGTTGAGCGTGCCGATCGAAGGGACCATCCTCACCGTGCTGGACCGCGCCTCCGCGGCGGCCGCGGGATGCCCGGATCAGGCGCTGGCGGGCGTGGCGCTGGCGGCGGCCGACGGTGCGGCCAAGGCGCTCGGCGACACTCCGTTCCAACTGGGCGTGCTGCGCGAGGCCGGTGTCGTGGACGCGGGCGCCCGTGGACTGGTCGTGCTTCTGGACAGCTTGGTCACGATGACCAGGGGCGAAGCGCCCGCGCGGCCGGAATACCCGCGGCCGCCCGCGGCGCGATCGGCGCCCACCGGCGGCGCCGAACCGCAATACGAGGTGATGTATCTGCTGGCCGAGTCCGACGAGTCGAGAGTGGCCGCGCTGCGGGCCCGGCTCGGCGAACTCGGCGACTCGGTGGTGGTCGTGGGCGACGGCGGCGGCTGCTGGTCGGCGCATGTGCACTGTGCCGACGCGGGTGCGGCCGTGGAGGCGGGCATCGCGGCGGGCACGCTCAGCCGGATCCGCGTCGAGAACGTCGCCATCGGGTCGCATCGAGACGTGTGGCCCGGGAACCGCGCCGCGGCCGAGCGGCACCGCGACGGGGTCACGGTCACCGAAAGCGACTCGACCCCCGCCGCCCGCGCCTGCGACGCACGGACCTGGCCGACCCGGACCGGAGACATCGCGAAATCCGCTCCCGCCGCCGATTCGACCCAGGTGGTGGCCGGTGCGCTCGGCTCAGCCGCGCCGCGACCCCCCGGCACTCCCGCCGATCGCGGGATCCTCGCGGTGGTGGCCGGCGCGGGTGCGGCGGCGCTGTTCGAGGACGCGGGCGCCGTGGTGCTGGCGGGCGACGAGCCGGTCACCGCGACGACGCTGCTGGCCGCCATCCGCCGGATGCCGAATCGCGAGGTGCTGGTGCTGCCCAACGGCGCGCTGCCCGCGCACGAACTGGTCGCCGTCGGCGTCGCGGCGCGCGACGCCCACCGCGACGTGCTGCTGCTGCCGAGCGCGTCGATGGTGCAGGGCCTGGCCGCGCTGGCGGTGCACGACCGCGGCCGGATGGCGGTCGACGACGCTTTCGCCATGTCGGAGGCGGCGGCCACGACGCGCTGGGGAGCGCTGCGCGCGGCGACCGAACGCGCGCTCACCATGGTCGGCACCTGCGAACCGGGCGACGGGCTCGGGCTGGCCGGGCACGACGTCGTCGTGATCGAGCGCGACGTGCGCACTGCCGGACGGACGCTGTTGGACCGGCTGCTCGCCTTCGGCGGCGAGCTGGTCACCCTGCTGATCGGAGCGGCCGCGCCGGAGGGGCTCGGCGACGAATTGGCCGCGCACATCGTGCAGCGGTTTCCCGGTGTCGAGGTGATCGTGTATCCCGGTGGGCAGCACGGCGATTCGGTGCAGATCGGAGTGGAGTAGCGCATGGCGGCACTGAGCGATCGGCTCGACCACATCCTCGGAGCGAAGGCGGCGGACTCGCTGGCGGACGCGTTCGACATGCGGACCGTGGAGGACCTGCTGCGGCACTACCCGCTGCGCTACGCCACGCAGGGGCAGCCGCTCACCGAGGAGGCGCCCGAGGACGGTTCGCACATCACGGTGATCGGACGGATCACCAAGGCCGATTTGCGGCCGATGCGCAACCGCCGCGGTTCGCTGCTGAAGGTGGTGCTCGACACCGGCTCCGGGCGCGGCGTCGACGTCACCTTCTTCAACGGCGACAAGGTGAAGTACGTGGTCCGCGAAGGTCTGCGCGCGATGATGTCGGGCACGGTGAACTACTGGCGTCCCGGCCAGTGGAACCTCAGCCACCCCGGCTACCTGATCCTGCCGGAGACCGAGGACGAGGACGACTCGGTCGGCGCGTTGACGAAGGTGCGCGGCGGCGGCGACTTGCGCGGCCTGGCGCAGAGCGCCAAAGGCGCAGGGGGAGTGGACACTTCGTTCATGGAGCGCGAGTTCATCCCGGTCTACCCGGCCACCGCCAAGGTGCAGAGCTGGGACGTGCTCGCGTGTGTGCGGCAGGTGCTCGACCAGCTCGATCCGCTCGAGGATCCGCTGCCGGAGGACGTGCGCGCCGAACGCGCGCTGCCGAACCTGTCCGACGCACTGCGCCTGATCCACCTGCCCGAGCGCAAGTCCGACATCGATCAGGCCCGAGACCGGTTGCGTTTCGACGAGGCGCTGGCCCTGCAATTGGTGCTGGCCGAGCGCAGGCACGAGGTGTCCGGGCGGCGCGCACGCGCCTGCGCCCCGCGCGCCGACGGCATCGCCGCCGCGTTCGACAAGCGCCTGCCCTTCGACCTCACCGCGGGGCAGCGGCAGGTCGTCGCCGAGATCTCCGCCGATCTGGCCCGCGAGCAGCCGATGCATCGGCTGCTGCAAGGCGAGGTGGGTTCCGGCAAGACGATCGTCGCCTTGCACGCCATGCTGCAGGTGGTCGACGCCGGCTTGCAGTGCGCGCTGCTCGCTCCGACGGAGGTGCTCGCCGCGCAGCACTATCGGTCGTTGCGCGGCATGCTCGGCGAGCTGGGTGCCGCGGGCGAGCTGGGCGCGGCCGACTACGCCACCCGCGTGGCGCTGGTGACCGGCTCGATGTCGGCCGCGGCGAAGAAGGCCGCGCTGCTGGAGGCGGTGACCGGCGAGGCGGGCATCGTGATCGGCACGCATGCGCTGATCCAGGACAATGTCGAGTTCTTCGACCTCGGCATGGTGGTGGTGGACGAGCAGCACCGCTTCGGCGTGGAGCAGCGGGACGCCCTGCGCGCCAAGGCGAAAGCGGGCGCCAGCCCGCATCTGCTGGTGATGACAGCGACGCCGATCCCGCGCACCATCGCGATGACCACGCTCGGCGACCTGGAGACCTCCACGCTGACCGAACTGCCGAAAGGCCGCTCGCCGATCGTGTCCAAGGTGGTGCCGCGCAGGCAGCATCCGAACTGGGTGGATCGCGCCTGGGAGCGGATCGTGGAGGAGGTCGCCGCCGGACGCCAGGCGTACGTGGTGTGTTCGCGCATCGGCGACGACGAGGAGGCGACGGGCAAGTCCCGCAACGGGCGCTCGAAATCCGGCGACGGGGAGAAAGAGGGCCCGACCACCCAGGCCGTGTTGGACGTGTTCGAGATGCTGCGCGGCGGGCCGCTGTCGGGCGTACGGGTCGGCCTGCTGCACGGCAGGCTGCCCGCCGACGAGAAAGACCAGGTGATGCGCGCGTTCAACGACGGATCGGTGGACGTGCTGGTGTGCACCACGGTGGTCGAGGTCGGGGTGGACGTGCCCAACGCGACGGTGATGGTGATCGTCGACGCGGACCGGTTCGGCGTCAGCCAGTTGCACCAGTTGCGCGGCCGGATCGGCCGGGGAAAGCACCCCGGCCTGTGCCTGCTGGTCACCGACGCCGCGCCGGGCGGGTCGGCCATGGCGCGGCTGGACGCGGTCGCGGCGACCACCGACGGCTTCGAACTCGCGGTGCTCGACCTGCGCACCCGCCGTGAGGGCGACGTGCTCGGGGCCGCCCAGTCCGGCACGGCCCGCTCGCTGCGCCTGCTGTCGCTGCTGGACGATCTCGAGGTCATCACCGCCGCCCAGGATTTCGCCCGTACCGTCGTGGCCGCCGACCCAGGGCTGCGCAGGCATCCCGGTTTGGCCGGGATGATGCACGCCGCCGTGGACTCCGAGCGGCTGGAGTATCTGGCCAAGTCCTGATCCACCGGTTCCGGTAGGCGGCCGTCGTGCCGGCGGCGGATCGGCGAGAGCTGCCTCGAACTCGGCGTAACCGAGCGCTTCTGCGACGACGAGGTGCCGGGAGCCGTCGGACTCCCGGCCACCTCGGGCTCAGACCGCCATGGTTTCGGTGGCGGATGCGCTGGACCCGGCGTCCCCGCGCGCATTGACGGTCCACAACCCCACGATCGCGGCGACCACACCGATGACGCCACCGACGAACAGGGCCCGCGCGAATCCCGCGTTCATCGCCTCGATCGGCGCGTGACCGGCCGCCAGACGCGCGTTGGTGTGCGAGGTCGCCACGGCGGTGAGCACCGCCAAACCCAGTGCCCCGCCCAGTTGCTGACCGGTGTTGAGCATCGCGGCGGCCAGACCCGCCTGCTCGGCGGGCACGCCCGCGTTCGCCGCGGTGGTGTTCGCGACGAAGACCGCGCCCGCCCCCACCGACATCACCAGCATTCCCGGCAGCAGGTCGGTGAGGTAGGACCCCTCGACCGACATGCGCGACAGCAGCAGCACGCCCAGCCCGCACAGCAGTGACCCGAGCACGGTGAAGATCCGGGTTCCGGTCTTGGCGAAGTACTTCGTCGCCAGTCCGGCGGCGACGCCGATCGTGCAGCTCACCGGCAGGTAGGCGACGCCCGCCTCGAATTCCCCGTAACCGAGCACGCTCTGCATGTACAACGTGACGAAGAAGAACATCGAGAGCATGCCCGCGGCGATCACCAAGTGCGTCAGGTTGGCCGCGGCCAAGCCGCGAATGCCGAAGATCGACAGCGGGACCAGCGGGTCTGCGGCGGTGCGCTCGTGGGCGACGAACGCGACGAGCAGTGCCACCGCGACACCCAGCACACCGATCGTGCGCGCGTCGTCCCAACCGTATTCGGGCGCCTTCACCAAGCCGTAGACGAGTGTCATCAGGCCCGCGGTCGCCAGGAACGTTCCAATGATGTCGAAACCGCGCCGGAGGTCGTTGCGCTGATCGTTCGGGATCAGCAACGGGATGGTCACCAGGACGAGCACGCAGACCGGCGTGTTCACGTAGAAGACCCAGCGCCACCCCGGCCCTTCGGTGATCACCCCGCCCAGGAACACCCCGGCCGCCGAGGCCAGACCGGCCGCGCCGCCCCAGATCCCGACGGCGGTATGCCGATCGGAGCCTTCCCGGAAACTGGAGGTGAGAATGGACAGGGCGGCGGGCAGCATCAACGCCGCGCCGATGCCCTGGGCGAAGCGGGCCCCGATCAGCAGCCCACTGCTGTCGGCCAGTCCGCCGAGCGCGGAGGCCACGCCGATGATCACGGTGCCCGCCGTCAGAACCCGGCGGCGTCCGAGCAGATCGGCCAGTCTGCCGCCGAGCAGCAGCAGCCCGCCGTAGGTCAGCAGGTAACCGCTGGTCACCCATTGCAGGGTCGGCACCGACATGCCCAGCTCGCGCTGGATGGTCGGCAATGCGACATTGACGATGGACCCATCGACGAAGTCCAGGAAGGCGACCGTGCACAGCAGCGCCAGCGTGAGCTTGCCGCGGCGGGTGGATAGGAACGATGGTGTTTCGGTGGGTGCGGTCACTCCGATGTCCTCTCTCCGTGCGGACGTTGTCATCCGTTGCGAACCGAGAGCCCGCGGCGGCGGGAGGGTGTGACAGGGCGAGAGACGGATCACAGTTCGCGCACCGGCATCACGAAATCCGCAACTGTCTCGCTCCTATAGGTGAGACCGAAGGAGAACCCATGACCGAGACCGCGGACGAGGCCGCCACAGTGGTGTTCGCCGATCACCGGGAACTGCTGTTCTCGCTGGTCTACACGATGCTCGGCAGCGTCGCCGACACCGAGGACGTGCTTCAGGAGACCTGGCTGTCCTGGGTCGCGCGCCTGCGCGACGGCGGCGCGGAAATCCGGCATCCCCGGGCGTATCTGGTGCGCATCGCGGTCAACCAGGCACTCGCCCGGCGGGCGGCGATCAACCGGAGGCGGGAAACCTACGTCGGCCCGTGGCTACCCGAGCCGCTGGTCGCCGACACGGCGAGCGACTATCTCGTCGAGGACGCCGCACAGGGCGCGCTGCGCGCCGAGTCGGTGTCCATGGCCGTGCTCGTCGTGCTGGAGACGCTCACCCCGCTGGAGCGGGCGGTCTTCGTGCTGCACGAGGTGTTCGGCTATCCGCACACCGACATCGCCGAAATGCTCGGCCGCGCGCCCGCGTCGATTCGTCAGCTCGCGCATCGCGCCAGGGAGCACGTGCACGCCCGGCGGCCGCGCCGCCGCGCCGACCCGCGCACCCAGCGGCGGGTGACCGAGAAGTTTCTCGCCGCCCAGTTGGACGGCGACCTGGCCGGATTGCTGGAACTGCTCGCCCCGGACGTGGCGTTCTGGTCCGACGGCGGCGGCAAGCGCACCGCCGCGCTGCGGCCGATCCACGGCCGGGACAAGGTCGCTCGCCTGATCGGCAGCCCGAAAGTGCGCAGCCACGTCCCCGATCTCGCTATCGGACACCGCGTCGTGAACGGCGACCAGGCCGTGCTGATCTTCTCGGCGGGCGCACCATTCGCGGTGGTGGTGCTCGATGTGGACGCAACCACCGAGCTGATCAGGGCGATCTACGCCGTGGCGAATCCGGACAAGCTCACCGGAATCAGGACCGGTCAGCGCCCGACTCGCGGGTAGGGCAGGTCGGTGCTGGTGTATTCGGTGACCGCCAACGGGCTGCCGATGTGTGGGAAGGCGCGTTGCGGGCACGCGGGACGCTCGCACACCTTGCAGCCCGCGCCGATCGGGACCGCGGTGCCCGGATCGTCCAGCTGCAACCCGGCCGAGTACACCAAGCGGTCGGCGTACTCGATGTCGCAGCCGAGACCGATCGCGAAGTTCTTCGCCGCGGTGCCGAACCCGTGCGGTGCGATCGCGGCGGTGCGGGCGACCCACAGATAGCGGCGGCCGTCGGGCATCTCGGCGATCTGGGTGAGGACGCGGCCGGGGTGGGCGAAGGCCTCGTGCACCACCCACAGCGGGCAACTGCCGCCGACCCGGGAGAAATGGAACGCGGTGGCGGACTGCCGTTTGGAGATGTTGCCCGCGCGGTCGGTGCGCACGAAGAAGAACGGAACGCCGCGCTGTCCCTGCCGCTGCAAGGTGCTGAGCCGATGGCAGATGGTTTCGAAGCCGACCTCGAAACGCAGGCCGAGCAGGTCGATGTCGTAGTGCAGTTCCTCGGCCGAGCGCAGGAATCGCCCGTACGGCAGCACCAGCGCGCCCGCGAAGTAGTTGGCCAGCCCGATCCGCGCCAGCGTGCGGGATTCGCCGGTGAGCGACGGGGTTTCGGCCAGGACGCCGTCCAGCTCCGCCCCGTACAGCAGGAAGCCGAGCGTGGTGGCGATCTGGAAGGCGCGCTGGCCGGGCCGCAACCGCCGGGCGAGGGTGAGCGTGCGGGTCTCCGGGTCGTAGTGCCGTTTGGGGACGGTGGGGTCGGCGCCGTCGCCGCGCACCAGAACGGTCACGCCGGCGCGTTCCTCGGCGATCCTGGCGAGCTGGCGATCGAGGGAGCCGATGGTGAGCCCCGAGTTCTCGAACAGCTGCTCGGCGGCGATGTCCAGCTGCGGAATGTGATTGTGGTGGTCGTAGAAGAAATCCCGCACGTCCTCGTAGGGCATCGGCACCCCGGGCGCGCCGGCGGGCGCGGAGACCCGTGCGGAGAGCAGGTCGAGCTGGTCGGTGGCGGCGCGTAGTCGGCGATGCATCGCGACCACGATCCTGGCGACCTCCGGCTGGCGGGTCGCCAGTTCCTCGACTTCGGTCAGCGGCGCGGTGTGCCCGCCCGCGGCGTCCACCAGCACTTCGTGCAGGTCGGACACGAGACGCGCGTCCGAATCGGCGGCGAAGAACTGGACGTCGAGGTCGAAGGTGGAATTCAGTTTCAGCAGTACGGGAATGGTGAGGGGGCGTTGGTCGCGCTCGAGCTGGTTGAGATAGCTCGGCGACAGGTCCAGCGATTTCGCCAGAGCCGCCTGAGTCATCCTCCGCTCTTCGCGCAATCGCCGAAGCCGGGCGCCCGCATACATCTTGCGCACGTGCACGATGGTAGCTGCGCTTATTCGCAATCATCGCAAAAACACGCGTTCTTACCCACGAAAATATGCTTTTGCGAGGTATTAAGTGTCCTGCCCGATCTGCGTAGCGTGCGAAGAGAAATTGTCGCCGTGTCGTGGAGGACGCATGAAAACGCACTCAGTACGGGCCCGTTCCGCCGCCGAGCAGTTCCCGCGCTCGGAGCATCTCGCCACCAAGATCGCCGAAGTGGCCGCCGACCAGGTTGAAGTCACCGCCGAAGTGGGCGAGATGATCGTCAACCGGATCATCGACAACGCCGCGGTAGCCGCCGCTTCGCTGACACGCCGCCCCGTGACCGCCGCGCGCGCCCAGGCCACCGCGCAGCCCTACCGGCCGCGGACGGGCAGGCACGGTGCCACGGTCTTCGGCCTGCCGGCCCGGCAGCGGGTTTCGCCCGAGTGGGCCGCGTGGGCCAACGGTGTCGCGGTGCGGGAGCTGGACTTCCATGACACGTTCCTCGCCGCGGAGTACGCGCATCCGGGTGACAACATCCCGCCCATCGTGGCCGTTGCCCAGCATCTCGGTCGCAGCGGCGCCGAGCTGATCCGCGGGCTGGCCACCGGCTACGAGATCCAGATCGACCTGGCGCGCGGGATCTGCCTGCACGAGCACAAGGTCGACCACGTCGCCCACCTCGGTCCCTCCGCCGCGGCGGGAATCGGCACGCTGCTCGGGCTCGACACCGAGACCATCTACCAGGCGCTCGGCCAGGCCCTGCACACCACAACGGCGACGCGGCAGTCCCGCAAGGGAGAGATCTCCAGCTGGAAGGCATACGCACCCGCCTTCGCGGGCAAGACGGCGGTCGAGGCGGTGGATCGCGCCCTGCGCGGCGAGGGTGCGCCCGCGCCGATCTGGGAGGGCGCCGACGGCGTGATCGCCCGGTTGCTCGGCGGGCCGGACGCCGAATACCTGGTGCCGCTGCCCGGCCCCGGCGAGGCCAAGCGCGCGATTCTGGACAGCTACACCAAACAGCACTCGGCCGAATACCAGAGTCAGGCGCCGATCGATCTCGCGTTCCGGATGCGGGCGCGGATCGGCGATCCGGCGCGGATCGCCTCGATCGTGCTGCACACCAGCCGGCACACGCACGTGGTGATCGGCACCGGCTCCGGCGATCCACAGAAGTTCGATCCGCACGCCAGTCGCGAGACACTCGATCATTCGGTGCCCTACATCTTCGCGGTGGCCTTGCAGGACGGGACCTGGCACCACGAGCGCTCGTACGCGCCGCAGCGGGCGCGGCGGCCGGACACCATCGCGCTGTGGCGCAAGATCAGCACGACCGAGGACCCGGAGTGGACCCGGCGCTACCACGCCACCGACCCCGGTGCGAAGGCGTTCGGCGCGCGCGCCGTCGTCACGCTGGCCAGCGGGGAGACGATCGTCGACGAATTGGCCGTCGCCGACGCGCATCCGCTGGGAGCGCGTCCGTTCGGCCGGGCGCAGTACATCGCCAAGTTCCGCACCCTGGCCGAGGGGGTGCTCGACCCGGCCGAGCAGGAGCGCTTTCTCGACGCGGCCCAGCGGACGCCGGATCTGGCCGCCGGTGAGCTGGACCAACTCGATCTCACCGTGTCCGACGAGGTGCTGTCCCGGGCGCCGCGGATCGCCGAAGGGATCTTCTGATGCGCGCGGCGGTCCTCCTCCCGGATCGCCGCCTGCGCGGCGATCACGTTCTCGCCGTCGAAGCCGACAGCGGGCGATCCGTGCGGCCGGTGGCCCTGCGCGAGCAGTTCGCTGACGCCGGCGCAGCGGCGCGCGTCATCGCTGCCGGTGATCAGTCGCATCGGTTCCGCTTCGGCGATGCGATGAGCGCAGGGCGGTGGGCACGATGACCGGTCTGCTGGCGTCGGCGACGACCGCGGGGCAGAAGCGCGCGGCCTTGCGCGCCGGTCTCGGCTCGGGGCGGATCCAGCGGCTGCCGGGCGCGTTCGATCCGCTGGTGGCCCGGTTGATCCAGGAGATCGGGTTCGAAGGCGTCTACGTCTCGGGCGCGGTGGTGTCGGCCGAACTCGCCTTGCCCGACATCGGCCTGACCACGCTCAGCGAGGTTGCCGCGCGCGGGCAGCAGATCGCCCGGGTCACCGACCTCCCGGTGCTGGTCGACGCCGACACCGGCTTCGGGGAGCCGATGAACGCCGCGCGCACGGTGACCCTCCTGGAGGACGCTGGACTTGCGGGCTGTCACATCGAGGATCAGGTCAACCCGAAACGTTGCGGGCACCTCGACGGCAAGGCCGTCGTGCCGGTCGAGGACATGGTGCGCCGCCTGCGCGCCGCCGTCTCGGCCCGCCGCGACCCGGACTTCGTCGTCTGCGCGCGCACCGACGCGCGCGGCACCGAAGGACTGGCCGCCGCGATCGACCGGGCCAAGGCCTACGCGGGCGCGGGCGCGGACCTGATCTTCACCGAAGCACTGGCCGACGCGGCGGAGTTCGCGGAATTCCGCGCCGCGGTGGAAATCCCGCTACTGGCCAACATGACCGAGTTCGGTAAGTCCGAGCTGTTGTCCGCGCAGGCGCTCGAGGACCTCGGCTACAACGCGGTCATCTATCCGGTGACCACGCTGCGGCTGGCCATGTACGCCGTGGAGCAAGGGCTGCGCGAGATCGACCGAACCGGGACGCAGGCCGCGCTGCTGGGGACCATGCAGCACCGGTCCCGGCTCTACGAACTGCTGCGCTACGAGCAATACAACGCTTTCGACGCAGGCATATTCACCTTCACCGTGAGCGAGTGAGCGACATGACCGAGATCAAGAAGGGCCTGGCCGGAGTGGTGGTCGACACCACCGCCATCTCGAAGGTGGTGCCGGAGACCAACTCGTTGACCTATCGCGGCTACGCGGTGCCGGATCTGGCGCGGCACTGTGGATTCGAGGAGGTCGCATACCTGCTCTGGTACGGCGAGCTGCCCGACGCCGCGCAACTTGAGCTGCTGTGTCAGCGCGAACGCACCCAGCGGCGGGTCGACCGGTCGGTCCTCTCGCTGATCGAGAAGATGCCCGACTCCTGTCATCCGATGGACGTGGTGCGGACGGTGGTGAGTTATCTGGGGGCCGAGGACCCGGAGGAGGACCTTTCGGGCGCCACCGCACGGCGGGCACTGCTGGCCAAGGCGCTGCGCCTGACCGCGGTACTGCCCACCGTCATCGCCGCCGATATGCGGCGGCGACGTGGGCTGGAGCCCGTCGCGCCGCATTCGCACCTGGGTTTCGCGGCGAACTTCCTGAACATGTGCTTCGGCGCGATACCCGATGCGCGGATCGTCCGGGCGTTCGAGACGTCGCTGATCCTGTACGCGGAGCACGGCTTCAACGCCTCCACCTTCGCCGCCCGGGTGGTGACCTCCACGCGGTCGGACATCTACAGCGCGGTCACGGCCGCGATCGGGGCGCTGAAGGGCCCGCTGCACGGCGGCGCGAACGAGGCCGTCATGCGCGCGCTGCTGGAGATCGGCGAACCGGAACTGGCCGAGGAATGGGTGCGCGCCAAGCTCGCCGACAAGCAGAGGGTGATGGGCTTCGGGCATCGGGTCTACCGCAACGGCGATTCCCGGGTGCCGACCATGCGGGCGGAACTGGCGCAGGTCGCGGCGGTCACCGGCGGCGAGCACTGGCTACGGGTGGCCGCCGCGCTGGAACGCGCGATGGACGAGGCCACCGGTATCGAGCCGAATCTGGATTTCCCCGCGGGACCCGCCTATTACCTGATGGGGTTCGACATCGCGATGTTCACGCCGATCTTCGTGATGAGCCGGATCACCGGGTGGACCGCGCACATCATCGAGCAGGTGGCCTCGAACGCGCTGATCCGGCCGCTGTCGGCGTACCACGGGGTTCCACAGCGGGAACTGGTCGTCAGCCACTGAAACGAGCGGACCTGTCACCGGAAAAGGCCGGGCGGGCGCGATCTCTTCCCAACCGAACGATTGCTTGGTTGAATCGGGTCCGGTGTCCCGCCCTCCGGCAGCAGGAAAGCGAGCAAGCTGATGTCCGACCCCGACGAACTCGTGCGTGCGATGTGCCGCAGCTGGTCCGACCCCGACCCGGATCGGATCAGCGCCTACTTCGCCGAGGACGCCGTTTACCACAACATCCCCATGGAACCCATCGTCGGCCGCACCGCCATCCGGGACTTCATCGCGGGCTTCCTGACCACCTTCGACGCCATCGACTTCGATATCCACCATCAGATCGCATCCGGCACAGTTGTCATGAACGAACGCACCGACACCCTCCGCTCCGCCGGCCGCGATACCCCGCTCCCCGTCATGGGCTTCTTCGAAGTCACCGACGGCGCCATCACCGTCTGGCGCGACTATTTCGACATGGCCGCCATCAACCGAGCGTTCGGCCTGTAGAGCTCCGTCTCCGCCGCATGCGGTGTCGAGTGATACTCGCCGCCAATGCGGGAACCGAATCGGGGGTGGGTGCGTCGAAGTAGGGCAAGAGGGGAAAGACGGTAGTCGACGTTTGAGGAGGGGTGGCCGGTGGAGCGTTGTTCCGGATGTCATACGGCGTGGCGGCGGGGGATGCGGGCGCGAGCGCGGGAGTTACCGGTGACGCGGCGGGAGGAGCCCTGTGATCGGTACACCTCGCGGCGGCGGCAGCCGCCCCGGCCGGAACCGGAATCCGGCTGAGGAAAGACTCGGTGCCCCCTTCGCGCGGCGAAGGGGGCACCGGTCTTCGGTCAGGGGCGGGTCACCGCACCGCTGCCGCCGCGGCGACCATGTTGCGCAGCGCGGCCTCCACCTCGACGCGTCCCCTGGTCTTCAGGCCGCAGTCCGGATTCACCCAGAGGCGTTCGGCCGGAACGGCTTTCAGTGCCGCGCGCAGCGACATGGTGATCTCGTCGACGCCGGGGACCCTGGGCGAGTGGATGTCGTAGACACCCGGCCCGACCCCGAGGTCGAATCCCGCCGCATTGAGGTCGTCGAGCACCTCCATGCGGGAGCGCGCCGCTTCGATCGACGTGACGTCGGCGTCCAGTCCGGCGATCGCATCGATCACGTCACCGAACTCCGAGTAGCACAGATGCGTGTGGATCTGTGTCGCGTCGGACACCCCGGAGGTCGCCAGCCGGAACGACCCCACCGACCACTCCAGGTACTCGGGCTGATCGGCCGCCCGCAACGGAAGCAGTTCCCGCAGGGCGGGTTCGTCGACCTGGATGATCCGGATGCCCGCGGCCTCCAGGTCGACGGTCTCGTCCCGGATCGCCAGCGCCACCTGGCGGGCGGACTCGCCCATGGGCTGGTCGTCGCGCACGAAGGACCACGCCAGAATGGTCACCGGGCCGGTCAGCATGCCTTTCACCGGCTTGCCGGTGAGCGACTGCGCGTAGCCGATCCACTCGACGGTCATCGGGTTGCGCCGCGCCACGTCGCCGAACAGGATCGGCGGCCGCACGCAGCGCGTCCCGTAGGACTGCACCCATCCGTGCTCGGTCGCCGCGAACCCGTCGAGCTGCTCGGCGAAGTACTGCACCATGTCGTTGCGCTCCGGCTCGCCGTGCACCAGCACGTCCAGCCCCAGTTCCTCCTGGAGCGCGATCACGGCCGCGATCTCGGCGCGCATCCGGCGCACGTACTCCGCCTGATCGATCTCGCCCTTGCGCAGCGCCGCGCGCGCCAGCCGGATGCTCGCGGTCTGCGGGTAGGAACCGATCGTCGTGGTCGGCAGCGCGGGCAACCGCAGCAGGTCCCGTTGCAGTTCCCGGCGCTGCTCGGCGGGGGCGCGACGGGCGGCGTCCGGCCCGAATCCGGCCAGCCTGGCGCGCACGCGGGCGTCGTCGAGCCGCGGGTCCGACTTCCGCGAGGCCAGTGCCGCGCGACCCGCGGCCAAGTCGGCCTCGATGGCCTCCGTGCCCTCGCTCAGCCCGATCGCGAGCAGGCGGACCTCGGCCACCTTCTCCGCGCCGAACGCCAGCCAGGACCGCAGCCGCTGGTCCAGCCGCGTCTCCGCGGCCAGGGTGTAGGGCACGTGCAGCAACGAGCAGGAAGTCGAAACCGCCACGTGCGCAGCGGATCCCAGCAAGGTACCGAGGGTGGACAGGGCGCGGTCGAGATCGGTGCGCCACACATTGCGACCGTCCACCACTCCCGCGACGACCAGCTTGCCCGCCAATGCGGGCAGGCTCGCCACCGCGGCGACGTCGGCCCCGGAGGTGAAGTCGAGGGCGACTGCCTCCACGTCGGTGCTCGCCAGGGCCGCGAGCGCGTCACCCGGCTGCCCGAAGTAGGTCGCGACGAGGATCGCCGGACGATCGGTGGCCTCGGCGAGCTCGTCGTAGGTGACCTGCACCAAGCCGATCTCCTCCGCCGTGAGGTCGGTGACCAGCACGGGCTCGTCGATCTGCACCCACTGCGCCCCGGCGGCGGCCAGTCTGCGCAGCAGCTCCCGATACAGCGGCAGCAGCTCGATCAGCCGGGCGAGCGCCGAGCCGCCGCCTGCCTTCGCCAGCTTCAGGAAGGTGATCGGGCCGATCACCACCGGTCGCGCGGGCGCACCCAGCTCGAGTGCTTCGGACAGTTCCGCCAGCAGCTTCTCCGGGTGCAGCGAGAACGCGGTGTCCGGGCCGATCTCCGGGACGAGGTAGTGGTAGTTGGTGTCGAACCACTTGGTCATCTCCAAGGGCTCGACGGTGTCGGTGCCGCGCGCGGCGGCGAAATACCGTTCCAGCGGGTCCGCGATCCCGGCGACCCGCGGCGGCAGCGCGCCGAGCAGGACGGCGGTGTCGAGCATCTGGTCGTAGTAGGAAAACGTGCCGACCGGAATCGAGTCCAGGCCGGCGGCCCGCGATTCGGTGAGCTGGGCATGCCGCAGGCCGCGCGCCACGGCGTGCAACTGGTCGGCACCGATCTTGCCTGCCCAATAGGCTTCGGTGGCCCGCTTCAGCTCCCGTCGGGGCCCCACTCGTGGTAGCCCGAGAACCGTTGCCGTGAACGGCTTTTGCTGTGCAACAGTCACGATGTTTCTCCATTGCTGAGGATGAGAAAGCCATCGCCGTACGGGCAGCGGAGAACCTTTTGACATGCCGGGATGTTCCCGGCCGAGGAGCCCGGCACGTCAGCTGGTGATCCGCACGCCCAATCCACGAGGCGGTGGCCGCCGGGTACGGCGTACCCGGCACGGCTGGCAGGTCTTCGGACTCGCGGGCACCGGCCGGGGGGCCTGGCATGTGCCGGGCGCTCCCGATGGCCGACCTACTGGCCGTCGCTTCCCAAGTCGCGGAGCCTTCGGCTCGGTGGACTCAGTGCGTGGTGACGGCGGTCGTTC
Organism: Nocardia barduliensis; assembly: GCF_013315795.1. Lineage (GTDB taxonomy): Bacteria > Actinomycetota > Actinomycetes > Mycobacteriales > Mycobacteriaceae > Nocardia > Nocardia barduliensis. The sequence continues at coordinate 94,970 of NZ_JABLTE010000004.1, read as the reverse complement.
CTGCATACCGCTGCGGGACAGTCCCGGATTCCCACCGGGTTCCCTCTCACCCGCCGTGACGTCGCCGCACGGGCGGGCTCGACTCCGTCGCGCGACGTCGGGGCTCCATCTCGTCGTGCCGCGGTGAACCAGCTGCCCACTCAGCATAGGACGCGGGGCGACCGGCCCGGAACCGCCCCGGTTTCCGGACAGCGCACCGGTTGCTGCTCCGTCGCCCATGTGTCGGCCTGGTGAACGCAACTTCGCAACAGTGCTAGTTGGTCTTGTGAAGAGGTTTGCGAAGGGGGATTGCGTGTCGGTGCGGTTCAGGCTGGCGGGTACCTTAGGTCAATGTTCTCGAAAGTTCTGGTTGCCAACCGTGGCGAGATCGCCATCCGAGCCTTCCGCGCGGCGTACGAACTCGGCATCGGGACGGTCGCCGTGTTCCCCTACGAGGACCGCAATTCGGTTCATCGGTTGAAGGCGGCGGAGTCGTACCAGATCGGGGAGCCCGGCCATCCGGTGCGGGCTTACCTGTCGATCGAGGCGATCATCGAGGCGGCCAAGTCGGCGGGGGCGGACGCGATCTATCCGGGGTACGGGTTCTTATCGGAGAACCCGGATCTGGCGGCGGCGTGCGCGCGCGAGGGCATCACCTTCATCGGCCCTTCGGCCGAGGTGCTCGAGCTGGCGGGTAACAAGGCGCGCGCCATCGCGGCGGCCAAGGCGGCCGGGCTGCCGGTGCTGCGTTCCAGCGCCCCGTCGTCGGACATCGACGAACTGCTCGCCGCGGCGCGGGAGTTGACGTACCCGATCTTCGTCAAGGCGGTCGCGGGCGGCGGCGGGCGCGGTATGCGCCGGGTCGCGGCGCCCGAGCAACTGCGCGAGTCGATCGAGGCGGCTTCGCGGGAGGCGGAGTCGGCCTTCGGTGACCCGACGGTGTTCCTGGAGCAGGCGGTGGTGAACCCACGCCACATCGAGGTGCAGATCCTGGCCGACCAGCACGGCAATGTGATGCACCTGTTCGAGCGGGACTGCTCGGTGCAGCGGCGGCATCAGAAGGTGATCGAGCTGGCGCCCGCGCCGAATCTGGATCCCGCGCTGCGCGAACGTATCTGCGCCGACGCGGTCGCGTTCGCCCGGCAGATCGGTTACTCGTGCGCGGGCACCGTGGAATTCCTGCTGGACGAGCGCGGCAACCACGTGTTCATCGAGATGAACCCGCGCATCCAGGTGGAGCACACGGTGACCGAGGAGATCACCGACGTCGACCTGGTGCAGTCGCAGCTGCGCATCGCCGCGGGCGAGACCCTCGAGCAGTTGGGCCTGAGCCAGGACGCGGTGACCATCCGGGGCGCGGCGTTGCAGTGCCGGATCACCACCGAGGACCCGGCCAACGGGTTCCGTCCCGACACCGGCCGGATCACCGCCTACCGCACGCCGGGCGGCGCGGGCATCCGCCTGGACGGCGGCGCGAACCTGGGCGCGGAGATCGGCGCCTATTTCGACTCCATGCTGGTCAAGCTCACCTGTCGGGGCCGCGACTTCGGTGCGGCGGTGGCGCGGGCGAGCCGGGCGCTGGCGGAATTCCGGATTCGCGGCGTGTCCACCAACATTCCGTTCCTGCTCGCGGTGCTGGACGATCCCGACTTCAAGGCAGGCCGGGTGACCACCTCGTTCATCGACGAGCGCCCGCAGCTGCTGACCCTGCGCCGGTCCGCCGACCGAGGCACCAAGATCCTGGACTACCTGGCCGACGTCACCGTGAACAAGCCGCACGGCGAGCGGCCGACCACGGTGTACCCGCACGACAAGCTGCCCGCGATCGATCTGAGCGTGCCGCCGCCGGACGGCTCCCGGCAGCGGCTGCTGCGGCTGGGACCGGAAGGTTTCGCGCGGGCATTGCGGGAGCAGAAGGCGGTCGGGGTCACCGACACCACCTTCCGCGACGCGCACCAGTCGCTGCTGGCCACCCGCGTGCGCACCAACGGCCTGCTCGGGGTGGCGGGGCATGTCGCGCGCTTGACGCCGGAGTTGCTGTCGATCGAGGCGTGGGGCGGCGCGACCTACGACGTGGGCTTGCGGTTCCTGTACGAGGACCCGTGGGAGCGCTTGGCGGCGCTGCGCGAAGCTGTCCCGAACATCTGTCTGCAGATGCTGCTGCGTGGCCGTAACACCGTCGGTTACACCCCGTACCCGGAGGCGGTGACCCGCGCGTTCGTCTCCGAGGCGACGGCCACGGGTATCGACATCTTCCGGATCTTCGACGCGCTCAACAACGTCGACCAGATGCGTCCGGCCATCGACGCGGTCCGCGAGACCGGCACCGCGATCGCGGAGGTCGCGATGAGCTACACCGGGGATCTGTCGAATCCGGACGAGTCGCTCTACACCCTGGACTACTACCTGAAGCTGGCCGAGCAGATCGTCGACGCGGGCGCGCACGTGCTGGCGATCAAGGACATGGCCGGACTGTTGCGCGCCCCGGCCGCGACCACGCTGGTCACCGCGCTGCGCAGCAATTTCGATCTGCCGGTGCACGTGCACACGCACGACACCCCCGGCGGGCAGCTGGCCACCTACCTGGCCGCGTGGCAGGCGGGCGCGGACGCGGTCGACGGCGCGAGCGCCGCGATGGCCGGTACCACCAGCCAGCCCGCGCTCTCGGCGATCGTCGCCGCCGCGGCGCACAGCGAGTACGACACCGGGTTGAACCTGCAGAACGTGTGCGATCTGGAACCGTACTGGGAAGCGCTGCGCAAGGTGTACGCGCCGTTCGAGTCCGGGTTGCCCGCGCCCACCGGCCGCGTCTACACCCACGAGATCCCCGGCGGTCAGTTGTCGAACCTGCGCCAGCAGGCGATCGCGCTCGGGTTGGGCGACCGGTTCGAAGAGGTCGAGGCGAAATACGCCGCCGCAGATCGGCTGCTGGGCCGCCTGGTCAAGGTCACGCCGTCCTCGAAGGTCGTCGGTGACCTGGCGCTGGCGCTGGTCGGCACCGGCGTCGAGGTGGAGGACTTCGCCGCCGACCCGGGCCGCTACGACATCCCGGACTCGGTGATCGGGTTCCTGCGCGGCGAACTCGGCACCCCGGCCGGTGGCTGGCCCGAACCGTTCCGCAGCAAAGCCCTGGCCGGGCGTGGTGCGGCCAAGCCCGAGACACCGTTGACGCCCGCGGACGAGAAGGGGCTGGCCGGCAGCTCCGAGGAGCGCAGGGCGACGCTGAACCGGCTGCTGTTCCCCGGCCCGACCGCCGAATTCCTCGCCCACCGCGAGAAGTACGGCGACACCTCCGGACTGTCGGCCAATCAGTTCTTCTACGGCCTGCGCCGCGGCGAAGAGCACCGGGTGCAGCTGGAGAAGGGCGTCACCCTGCTCATCGGCCTGGAGGCCATCTCCGAACCCGACGAGCGCGGCATGCGCACGGTGATGTGCATCCTCAACGGCCAGCTGCGGCCGGTCTCGGTCCGCGACCGGTCGATCGCCAGCGAGATACCGGCCGCCGAGAAAGCCGACAAGGCCAACCCCGGCCACATCGCCGCGCCGTTCGCCGGTGTCGTCACCCTGGCGGTGTCGGAAGGTGATTCGGTCGCGGCCGGCGACACCATCGGCACCATCGAGGCCATGAAGATGGAAGCCGCGATCACCGCGCCCCGCGCGGGCATCGTCGGTCGCGTCGCCATCGGCGCCGTGCAGCAGGTGGAGGGCGGCGACCTGCTCATCGAACTGGCGGTGCGGGAGTCGTCCGCGGGATGACGCGGATCGTCGCCGGAACGGCGGGCGGGCGGCGCCTTCGGGTGCCGCCGTCGGGCACCCGGCCGACCTCCGACCGGGTGCGGGAAGCACTGTTCAGCGCGTTGGACGCCCGCTTGGACTTCACGGGCGCCCGCGTCCTCGACCTGTACGCGGGTTCCGGAGCACTCGGGCTCGAGGCGCTCTCGCGAGGCGCCGGACACGCGCTGCTCGTCGAGTCCGACCGCAAGGCGGCCGCGGTGGTGCGCGGCAATATCGCCGACCTCGGGCTGCCCGGCGCCGAATTGCGGGTCGCGACGGTGGCCTCCGTGCTGCGACTGGGCGGGGCGGGGCTTTTCGACGTGGTCTTCTCCGACCCGCCCTACGCGGTGGACAACGCCGCGGTGCTCGCCGACCTGTGCGCGCTCGCCGAGCACGAGTGGCTGCGTCCCGGGGCGGTTCTCGTGCTGGAGCGTTCGGCGCGTTCGCCCGAAATAGTCTGGCCCGCAGGCTTCGTCCCGGCGAAGTCGCGCCGGTACGGCGAAACGCGCATCGATCTCGCGGAGTTCGAGCCGGACCGATAGGCGCGGGTCGGCCACTGGTGCCGGGCCGCCCGCGCCCTGCTAGCGTCGGCTCATGGCAGGAGCACTGTGCCCCGGATCGTTCGACCCCGTGACCTACGGCCACCTCGACGTCTTCACCCGGGCGGCAGCCCAGTTCGACGAGGTCGTCATCACCGTCATGATCAATCCGAAGAAGCAGGGCATGTTCACCGTCGAGGAGCGCATGGAGATGCTGCGCGAGTCGACCGCCCACCTGGGCAACGTCCGGGTGGCGTCGTGGCAGGGCCTACTGGTGGACTTCGCACGGGAGCAGGGCGTCACCGCGATCGTGAAGGGCCTGCGCGACGCGGGCGACTTCGGCTACGAACTGCAGATGGCCCAGATGAACAAGAAGCTCTCCGGCGTGGACACCTTCTTCATCGCCACCAACCCGTCGTTGAGCTTCCTGTCCAGCTCCCTGGTCAAGGAGGTCGCCGCGTACGGCGGCGAGGTCAGCGACATGCTGCCCCCCTCGGTGCACAAGCGCCTGCTCGACCGCCTGGCCGAGCGCAAGAGCTAGAAGTTCCGGCCGAGCGCAAGAGCTAGAAGACGAGGCCGCGCAGGGCCAGGAAGCGCATGCCGCCGACCGCGGCGGTGATCGCGAGGATCGCGGCGGCCTGGGCGCCGTCCCCGAGCCCGGGCGCCCACACGCCCAGCGCGGCCAGGGCCGCGGTGGTGATGCCGAGCCCGACCAGCGCGAGCCCGCCGCCTTCCCACTGTGCGGTGAACCAGCCGACCCGCCCCGCGGCGTGGAAGGTGAGCTGGCGGTGCAGCTCGTTGGCGATCATGGTGCTGACGAGGGAGCCGACCACGTTGGCGACCAGCGGCCCGACGCCGTGCATGGCGAAGAACAGCAGGACGTAGGCGATATTGCTGGATCCGCCGACCAGCGCGAAACGAATCAGCTGTGCGAAGGCGCGGTCGCCGCGCAGATACCGGGCGAGCTGTCCGAACCGCGCCGTGACCGATGCCTTCGGCAGTACCGGATACGGGCTCACCCACGGCACGAAGAAGCTGGTGGCGCTCACTCCCGCCGGTCGCGGTAGTTCCAGAACAGTCATCGTCTTTCCGATCGAACAGAAGATCTCGGTCGACCCTCCAGACGAATGTAACACGAAGCGGAGAGGAGCTCTCCACTTGATTTTGTGGCGTGCAAGACACCCGCACGACACACCGGAAAGTGACTCGGCGCGAGCGGTGACGAGGGGCACACTGGGCGTCGGCGGAGAGTTTCGCCGTGAGTCAGCAGGAGGGTAGTGAGCATGTATCGCGTATTCGAAGCGCTCGACGAACTGGTCGCCATCGTCGAAGAGGCCCGCGGCATCCCGCCGACCCGCAGCTGCATCGTGCCGCGCGGCGACGTACTCGAACTACTCGACGACGTGCGCGACGCGCTGCCCGGCGAACTCGACGACGCGCAGGACGTGCTCGACCATCGCGACAAGATCGTCTCCGACGCCAGGAGTGCGGCCGAGACCACCGTGACCGGGGCGAACGAGCTGGCCGAGCGCACCATCGGCTCGGCGCGCGAGGAAGCCGACCGCATCCTGGCCGACGCCAAGGCGCACGCCGACCGGATGGTCGCCGAGGCGAGCGCGCACGCCGATCACCTGGTCGCCTCCGCGCAGGAGGAGGCCGATCGCGTGGTGGCCGACGGCAACGCCGAGTACGAGGCGCTGACCGGACGGGCGCGGGTGGAGTCGGAGCGGATGATCGAGGCGGGTAAGGCGGCCTACGACCGCTCCGTCGCGGAAGGTCTCGCCGAGCAGGAGCGGCTGGTCACCCAGACCGAGGTGGTGCGCGCCGCGCATGCCGAATCGGCCAGGGTGATCGATGCCGCGCACGCCGAGTCCGACCGGCTGCGCGAGGAATGCGACCACTACGTCGACTCCCGGCTGGCCGATTTCGAGGAGACGCTGACCAGCACGCTGCGCACGGTCGGGCGGGGGCGGCATCAGCTGCGCAGCGGAGCGGGCGCACCCGACTACGCCTCCGAATTCCGCAGGTAGCGGCACCGGGCGGGGTCGGCCGCGTTTGGGCGCGCACCGCGTGATCACGTATTGTTGAGTGGTTGCCCGTATACCCCCGATCGTGAGTGAGTTCGTGATGTCCGCCGGTTCCGGTTCCACGTCGCGTCCCCAGTCGGCCAAGCGCCGGTCGCCGGACGCGGGTTTCGTGCTGGACGTCCGCAGCCTCGGCCGCAGACCGGGGACCATGCGCGAGTTGCGCCGCACCGTCACCACCGAGGAGCGGATCGGCCTGGATCTGATCGCCGTCCCCGTGGGCGCGCAGGTGGAGCTCGACCTGCAATTGCAGGCGGTGTCGGAAGGTGTGCTGGTCACCGGCACGGTGTCCGCGCCGATCGAGGGGGAGTGCTCGCGCTGCCTGGAGTCGTTCACCGACGAGCTCGCGCTGCGGGTGACCGAGCTGTTCGCCTACCCGGACAGCGCGACCGAGCAGACCACCGAGGACGACGAGGTCTACCGCATGGTCGACGACCTCATCGATCTGGAACCCGTGGTGATCGACGCCGTCGGCCTCGAGCTCCCGCTACAGCCGCTGTGCACGCCGGATTGCCCGGGACTGTGCCCGGAATGCGGCATCCGGATGGCGATTGCGGGATCCGGCCACCGGCATGAGATACTTGACCCCCGCTGGGCCGGACTGGCTAAATTCGCCTCCGGATCGCCCGGCACCGGCAGCCCCGACGAGGGTGCGGCCGACCCGGACCACTGAGCAAGACCGATCAGCCGAACCGGCAAAGCAATTAGGACAGAGGAGAAGTAGTCGTGGCCGTTCCCAAGCGCCGGATGTCCCGTTCCAACACCAGGTCGCGGCGCAGCCAGTGGAAGGCCGTCGCGCCGGCCCTGATCACCTGCCCGAACCGCGCCTGCGGCGAGAAGACCCTGCCGCACATCGCCTGCCCGTCCTGCGGCACCTACAAGGGCCGCCAGGTCACCGCCGCGGTCTGAGCCTCACGACCTGTAGCGACGTGACCGACGAACCCGACTCGTCCGGTGCACACGCCAGCCTGCTCGCAGCCTTGGGCGTCGACGTGCAGCCGGATCTGCTGCGTCTCGCGCTGACCCATCGGTCCTACGCGTACGAGAACGGCGGTCTGCCGACGAACGAGCGTCTCGAGTTCCTCGGCGACTCCGTGCTCGGGCTGAGCATCACCGAGCGGCTGTATCATGAGCATCCCTCCAAGAGCGAGGGCGAGCTGGCCAAGCTGCGCGCGAGCGTGGTGAACATGCGCGCCCTCGCGGAGGTAGCCCGTGGGCTCGGCGATGGCGGCCTCGGTGCGCACCTGCTGCTCGGCAAAGGTGAGGAACTCACCGGCGGCCGCGACAAGGAGAGCATCCTCGCCGACGGCATGGAGTCGCTGCTCGGCGCCGTGCATCTCCAGTACGGCATCGAGGTGGCGCGCTCGGTGGTGTTGCGGCTGTTCGCCGACCTGCTCGAGCGTGGCCCGCGGATGGGCGCCGGCCTGGACTGGAAGACCAGTCTGCAGGAACTCACCGCCGAGCGTGGTCTCGGCGTGCCCAGTTACGAGATCACCTCGACCGGGCCGGACCACGACAAGGAATTCACCGCCACCACGGTGATCGGCGGCCGGGCCTACGGGCAGGGCGTCGGCCGGTCCAAGAAGGAAGCCGAGCAGAAGGCCGCGGGGGCCGCCTACGAGGCGCTGACCGCCGAAACCTGACGTGCCCGAACTTCCCGAGGTCGAGGTCGTGCGCCGCGGGCTCGCCGAGCACGTGGTGGGCCGGGTCGTCGAATCGGTGGCGATCACCCACCCTCGCTCGGTGCGCCGCCACCTCGAAGGCGCCGCCGATCTCGCCGCGCGGCTGACCGGGCTCACGGTCGAGTCGGCCCAGCGACGTGGCAAATTCCTCTGGCTCACCTTCGACGACGAGGAAGCCGCCTTGGTCGTGCACCTGGGCATGAGCGGTCAGATGCTGGTCCAGCACGCCGACGCGCCGGTGGAGAAGCACGCGCACATCCGCGCGACTTTCGGCGACGGCACCCAGTTGCGCTTCATCGATCAGCGCACATTCGGCGGCTGGGCGCTCGCGCCGCTGGTCGAGGTGGACGGCACCCTGGTGCCGGAGCCGGTCGCGCACATCGCCCGCGACCCGCTGGACCCGCGTTTCGACGTCGAATCCGTGGTCGCGGTCATCCGGGGCAAACAGAGCGAGATCAAGCGGGTCCTGCTCGACCAAGGCGTCGTCTCCGGGATCGGCAACATCTACGCCGACGAGGCCCTGTGGCGCGCGCGGATCCACGGTGGCCGGCTCGCCTCCGGACTGTCCAAGCCCGCCCTGCGCGGGCTGCTCGCGGAGGTGGGCGCCGTGATGGGCGAGGCGCTCGCCGCGGGTGGCACGTCGTTCGACGCGCTCTATGTGAACGTCAACGGCCAGTCGGGCTACTTCGAACGGTCCCTCGCCGTATACGGTCGGGAGCACGAGCCGTGTCGCCGGTGTGGTGCGCCGATCATCCGGGAGCGGTTCATGAACCGCTCGTCCTACTCCTGCCCGCGCTGCCAGCCGAAGCCTCGGCGTCGCTAGCGCGGGCGAGCTACCGTTTCCTCAGGGCGGTTCGGAATGTCACCCGACCGTGAGGAAGGAAGCATGCGCAAGCTCACCTATTACGTCGCGTCGACCATCGATGGATTCATCGCCACCGAGGACGGCTCGGTCGATTTCTTCCCCGTCGGCGGCGATCATGGTCCGTCGATCAATGCGCAGTACCCCGAGACGCTGCCCGCCAAGGTGCGCGAGGCGCTCGGTGTGGAGGAGCGCAATCGCTACTTCGACACGGTGCTGATGGGACGCAAGACGCACGACTTCGGCGTCCGTACCGGCACCTCCAGTCCGTACGCGCATCTGCGGCAGTTCGTGGTCTCGACCACGCTGCCGGAGAGTCCCGATCCGGCCGTGGAGCTGATCGCGGAGAACCCGATCGAGAAGGTGCGCGAGCTCAAGCGGGAGAGCGGACTGGGCATCTGGCTGTGCGGCGGCGGTGAGCTGGCGCAGGTGCTGCTGCCGGAAATCGACCAGATCTTCCTCAAGCTCTACCCGATCGTGCTCGGCCGTGGCCGCGCGCTGTTCGGCTCCGGGTCGCGGCTGCCGGAACCCGCCAAGTTCCGGGTGATCACCAGCACGGTGTTCGAAGACGGCGTGGCCTTCGTGAAGTACAGCCGGGTGCGCTGAGGCGGTGCCCGACCAGGAGCCGGCCGGGATGCCGGACCGCGCCACGGAGCTCGGTCCGGAGGCGGCGCTGCGCGAGATCGGCTTCTGGCTGGAGCGCTCCCGGGCCGAAACCCACCGGGTCAAGGCGTACCGGCGCGCCGCCGACGTCGTCGCGGGTCTGCCCGCCGACGAGCGCGAGGCGCGCCGGGCGGCCGGCACCTGGACCGAACTCGCGGGTATCGGGCCCAAGACCGCGGCGATCATCGAGCAGGCCTACGCGGGGGCGGTACCGCGGTATCTGACCGAGTTGCGCGCGGCCGCGCGGCCCATCGGGGCGCCGGGCAAGCCGTTGCGCGCACAGCTCCGCGGCGATCTGCACACCCACTCGAACTGGTCCGACGGCGGCAGCCCGATCGAGGAGATGATGCGGGTCGCGGCCGCGCTGGGGCACGAATACTGCGCCCTCACCGACCATTCGCCGCGCCTGACCGTGGCCAACGGACTGTCGGCCGACCGGCTGCGCGAGCAACTGGACGTGGTGGCCGAACTCAACGACCGGTTGGCGCCGTTTCGCATCCTCACCGGCATCGAGGTGGACATTCTCGACGACGGCTCCCTCGATCAGCAGGCGGATCTGCTCGCCCGGCTGGATATCGTCGTGGCCAGCGTGCATTCGCGTCTGCGCGACGACAGTGCCACCATGACCGAGCGCATGGTGCGGGCGGTCGCCGACCCGAATGTCGACGTGCTCGGCCATTGCACCGGCCGCCTGGTCGCGGGCGGACGCGGCACCAGGCCGGAGTCGACGTTCGACGCCGAGGTGGTGTTCGAGGCGTGCCGCGTCTACGGCACCGCCGTGGAGATCAACAGCAGACCCGAAAGACTGGATCCCCCTTCCCGTTTGCTGCGCCTGGCCGCCGAAATGGGTTGCCACTTCTCGATCGACACCGATGCGCACGCACCGGGGCAGCTCGACTGGCAGGGGTACGGGTGCGAGCGCGCCCTCGCCAACGGTGTCCCGGCAGAACGCGTGATCAACACCTGGCCGCTGCCGGATCTGCTGGCCTGGACTCGCGCGGGAGCATGACCGACGGGTTAACTGTCGCGGAACAGTTCGACTTCTCCTGTGCCGGTGGGTGATCGCCGCCGAGAATGGGGCCACACGTATTGCTGGGGGTGGGATCAACTGGTGGGTGAATTGCCGCTGGATACCGTTCTGGAACTCATAGGTACCGCCGTGGCGGTAGTAGCCCTGCTCGTGGCGGTCGCCGCCTTCCTGCGGGAGTTCGTCTTCTCCGGCCGCAAACGGCTCGGCTACCGCGTGCAGATGGATACGCCGGTCACCGGCGAGATCGAGTCTCGTTTTCCCGGCGTGCTCACGCAGTTGCGGCCCTCGGCCGATGGAGCGAGCCCCGACCTGCAGGACGTCTCGGTGGTCCTGGTGCGCATCGAGAACGCGGGCATCGCCCGCATCGACGCCGAGGACTACACCGCGCCCACCGCGCAAGTCGGTCTGCACCTGCACTTCCCGAGGCGCCGGGTGATCGGCATGGCGGTGAACGAGCTGAGCGATCCTTCGTCGCTGGCCGACCATCTGGGCCGCAACTCCGGCATCGATGTCCGCGAGGAGAACACCGGCGGGCAGACCGGCGTGATAGATCTGCCGAAGGTGCCGCTCGGCAAGAGCGATCACTACAAGATCCTCGCCATCCTGGAACGCTCCGACGGCGCGGGAACCGCCCCGGACCCGGTGCTGCGCGGCGGCATCAAGGGCGGACGGATCATCGAGACCCGGGCGGGCACTCCCCGCAGGCTGGTCGTGTTCACGGTGGTGCAGGTGCTGGTGATCGTGTTCCTGCTCGTGGTGATCTGGCGCCAGCCGACGCCGCCGCCGCTGGAATGCGAGTCGGGCAGGCTGACCGTGATCGGGTCCTCAGCGTTCGAATCGGTGATCCGAGAGGCTGCTGGGCAGTATCAGAAGCGTTGTCCCGGAGCTCATTTCAGCTTCGGATTCGAGGGGACCGAACGCGGACTCGACCGGTTGGCCGAGGAAGGCGCGAAGAACCCCGGACTGCTCGCCATCACCGACGGCGAGAAGGGCAGCGGCTACCCGGGTTTGGTGTACCGTCCGCTCGCGTTGTCGCTGTTCACCATGATCACGCATCCCGACGTCCGCATCCGTGGTCTCACCGTGGCCCAGATCCAGGATCTGTACCGTGGCGAGATCGGCAACTGGCGCGAGGTGGGCGGTCCCGACCTGCCGGTGGTGCTGGTCAACCGCACACCGGGATCGGGTTCGCGAAACACCCTCGAGCGCAGGCTGCTCGACGGCACACAGCCGGATCGCCCGCACGTGAGCTGCACGGCGCTGAAGGGTACGAACATCACCGCGTCCGCGCACTGCGAGGTGCAGGTGACCGCCGACATGCGGAAGGCCGTGGCCGAGATCCCCGGCGCGATCGGCTATGCGGAGCTCTCCGAGGCGATGGAGGCGGGCTTGCCGACCATCGCGATCGACGGCGTGGGTGCGGGCCGTGACGCCGCCGTGCGGCGCACCTATCCCTTCTGGGGAGTCGAGTACGCCTACAGCAACGGCGAATTGCCCGGTGACTCGCTCGCCGCGAGTTTCCTGCACTACCTGACCGACCAGACCGGGAAAGAGGTGCTGCGCGCGCACGGCAACGCGCCGTGCGCCGACCTGCCCGACCCGGGCCGCTGCCTGCCCGATCAGTGAATCGGCGGGACCGTCGGCACAGCGGGTCCGCGTCGCGGGAGCCCGGGATGTCGGTGGGCTCGGCGAGGATGGACGCATGACGGAACTGTCGCTGCGCGAACTGAATCGGACGCTGCTGGTCCGCCAGAAGCTGGTGGAACGAGTGGAGCTTCCCCCGCTCGACATCGTCCGGCATCTGGTCGCGGTGCAGGGCCAGGAACCGAATTGGCCCTATGTGGGGCTGTGGTCGCGTTCGGCCGGGTTTCGGCACGACGACTTGGCGGCGCTGCTGCGCGAGCGCAGGCTGGTGCGCTCCACCATGATCCGCCGGACCGTGCACCTGGCCGATGCCGCCGACTTCCGCTGGTTGCGCCCGACGGTGCAGCCGACGGTCGCCGCCGCGCTGAAAGCGCCGTATTACCGCGACGAGATCGACGGCGTCGATCTGGACGAGCTCGCGCGGGCCGGACGCGAACTGCTGGCCGGACAGCAGCTGCGCCGCCGCGAACTCGGTGAACTGCTCGCCCCGCGTTTCCCCGAGCGGCACACGCGCAGGCTCGCCGAAACCGTCGAGGTGCTGGTCCCCTTGGCGCACGGCTCGGAGTCCGGCGCGTGGGGTCGATGGCGCAATCGGTACGTCACGGTCGGATTGGCCGAGGAATGGACGGGCGTGCCCATGGCCGAGGCGCCCCAGCCGGAGACGCTGGTGCTGCGCTACCTCGCCGCGTTCGGTCCGGCCACGGTGGCCGACATGCAGGCGTGGGCGGGCATCACCCGGCTGGCCGAGGTCGTCGACGGCCTGCGCACCCGGCTGCGGGTGTTCACCGACGACCAGCGTCGCGTGTTGTTCGACCTGCCGGACGCGCCGCTGGCCGAGCCGGATCTGCCCGTGCCGGTGCGTTTTCTGCCCGCCTTCGACAACGCCCTGCTCGGCCACAAGGACCGCCGCAGGATCATCAGCGAGGAAGACCGCAAGCGCACCGCCGCGGAAGCGTCCGGGGGCGTACCCGTGTACCTGGTCGACGGCTTCGCGCACGGCCGCTGGTCGCTGGACGGAGCCACGCTGCGCATCATGCCGTGGCACCCGCTGTCGGCATCCGACGAGGCGGCGGTGCGCGCCGAGGCGGCGGATCTGCTGTCGTTCATCGTGGCGGGCGGCAATGCCACGGCGGCGGAGCACGATCCCCGGGTCGTCATCGAGGGGTGACGCGCCGCGTCCGGCCAGGCGGGCAAGGCGGGGCCACCGGACTACCCATCGGTAGCTGAACGAACGCTGGGAGGTGCGATTTTTCCCGAACTGTTTGGTTTGAACGATCCCCCCTGAGGTACCTCCCACTCGGCCCCCCTGATCATGCCGAAAGCGTGACCAGGCCAACCAAGCCCCATGGACGGCGGTGTAGCTAGGTCTTCACCCCCGCCGCGGCGGCCACTTAGTTCAGTTCGGCGCCCGGTACTCCGAGTGCTGGGTGAATGCGAGTGCTACTTGGTTGTCCCTGGAAGGAGGGTCATGAGCGCGCTTTCCGTGCCGATTTCCGCGCAGGCATCGTCCGATCTGGAAATGCCGTCGTCCGACTACTTGTCGACAGATCGTTCCAGCGGCCCGTTTCGTATCGCTATGGTCGTGCCGCCGTACTTCGACGTCCCACCCAAGGCATACGGTGGTGTCGAGGCCGTGGTGGCCGATCTGGTCGACGCATTGGTGGCCCGTGGCCACGACGTCACCTTGTTGGGCGCGGGGGAGCCGGGGACGAAGGCCAAGTTCGTGCCGGTGTGGGACCGGGCGCTGCCCGAGCGTCTCGGAGAGCCGTTCCCCGAGGTCGTGCACGCGTTGCGGGTGCGCCGCGCCATCGAGAAGCTCGTGGCGACTTCGGGTGTCGACCTGGTGCACGACCACACCTTCGCGGGCCCGCTCAACGCGTCGGTCTTCCAGGGCATGGGCCTGCCGACCGTGCTGACCGTGCACGGGCCGGTCGAGGACGACATCTACCGCTATTACCAGGATCTGGGCGACGAGGTGGCGCTGGTTGCGATCAGCGACCGCCAGCGCGAGCTCGCACCGGGCCTCAATTGGACCGGGCGCGTGCACAACGCGCTGCACGTCGACGACTGGCCGTTCCGGGTCGAGAAGGACGACTACGCGCTGTTCCTCGGACGGTTCAACGAGTGCAAGGCCCCGCACTTGGCGCTGGAGGCCGCGCACGCCGCGGGCATCCCGCTGGTGCTCGCCGGTAAGTGCAGCGAACGTCCCGAACAGGCCTACTTCGAGGAGAAGGTGCGGCCGCTGTTGACCGACAACGACCACGTGTTCGGTCTCGCCGACGCGGCAGCCAAGCGTAAGCTGCTTGCCAATGCGCGTTGCCTGTTGTTCCCGATTCGCTGGGAGGAACCGTTCGGCATGGTGATGATCGAATCCATGGTCTGTGGCACGCCGGTCGTCGCGCTGCGCGGCGGGGCGGTGTCCGAGGTGATCGTCGACGGCGTGACCGGCCGCATCTGCTCGGATCCCGCCGAATTGCCCGAGGCCATCGAAGAGGTCAGGGCGATGGACCCGTACGCCTGCCGTTCCCACGTGCAGGCGAAGTTCGGCTCCGACACGCTCGGCTTCGGATACGAGCAGGTGTATCGCCGGCTGTTGCGCTCCAAGAATCGGTTCGGCGCCGCGCCGCTGGACACCGCGGCGCCGGTCGACGCCGCGCCGGGCGCCGCGCCGGTCAGGATTCCGGCGAGCGGATTGGCGTGACCGGTTCCGCACCGTTGAACCCCGCCCCCCTGAACTCCGGTGAGCCGACCGGGTTCGGGGGGTGCGGCTCTGTCACCCTGGTCGAAGGCGGAACGTTCTGCCTGTCCAATCGGCTCGGCGATGTCGAACCGGGCAAACCGCACGGCTTGTTCTTCCGGGACGCGCGCGTGCTGTCGCGCTGGGAGTTGCTGGTGAACGGCAAACCCGCCGAGCCGCTCTCGGTGCTGAGTCCGGAGGCGTTCGCCGCCAGGTTCGTGTTGCGCAGGCCGCCGCAGGCGGGCCTGGCCGACAGCACGCTGCTGGTGGTGCGCGAACGGATCGTCGCCGACGGCATGCACGAGTTGATCACGCTGGAGAACATGGGTCGCGAGCCCACGGCGGTGCTGCTGGAGCTGCACGTGGACGCCGACTTCGTCGACCTGTTCGCCGTGAAGGAGGGCCGTGCCGGACATGCCAGGGCCGACGTGACGGTCGCCGACGGTGAACTGGTGCTGCACGATCACGCCGACCGCAGCCGGGGGATCTCGATCTCGGCGACCGTGGAACCGGAGGTCATGCCGGGTGCCCTGGTATGGCGGGTGATCGTGCCGGTCGGCGAGTGCTGGCAGACCGAGATCATCGCCCAGCCGACCGTGGGCAATCAGCGATTCCAGGCGATCTCGCCCGGTGAGCACTACGGGATCAGCGCGCCGGGCCGCAAGATCGAGGCGTGGCGGGACACCGCCACCGACATCGCCGCGTCCGACCCGGCGCTCACCCGAGTGCTGCGCCGCACCGAAAGCGATTTGGGCGCGTTGCAGATGCACGACGAATCCGGCGACGCGCGCCCGTTCGTCGCCGCGGGTGCGCCGTGGTTCATGACCCTGTTCGGCCGCGACAGCCTGCTCACCGCGTGGATGGCGCTGCCGCTGGAGGTGGACCTGGCGCTGGGCACCTTGCAGCAGTTGGCGGAACTGCAAGGGCAGGACGTCAATCCGCTCACCGAGGAGGAACCCGGGCGCATCATGCACGAGATGCGCCGCGGCCCGGCGGGCGGGCAAGTGTTCGGCGGCAACATCTACTACGGCACCGCCGACGCCACACCGCTGTTCGTGATGCTGCTGGCGGAATGCCATCGCTGGGGCGCGGACGCCGAGGTGATACGGCAACTGCTGCCCGCCGCCGACGCCGCGCTGCACTGGATCACCGACTACGGCGACCGGGACGGCGACGGATTCGTCGAGTATCGCCGTGCGACCGACCGCGGGTTGATCAATCAGGGCTGGAAGGACAGCTTCGACGGAATCAACGACGCCACCGGCCATATCGCCGAGGCGCCGATCGCGCTGTGCGAGGTGCAGGGGTACGTGCACGCCGCGCTGCTGGCCAGGGCCGAACTGGCGGACGCTTTCGACGACCCGCGGATGGCCGGACGGCTGCGCGAACGGGCCGCGGAGCTGCGGGTCAAGTTCGCCGAGCAGTTCTGGCTGCCCGACCGCGGCTGGTACGCCGTGGCGCTGGACGGCGGCAAACGCCAGGTCGACGCGCTGACCAGCAATGTCGCCCACTGTCTCTGGTCGGGCATCGCCACCGACGAGCATGCCGCCGAGGTGGTGGCGCGCTTGGCGAGCCCGGAGATGGACTCCGGGTTCGGGTTGCGCACCTTGGCCTCGAACATGGGCGCCTACAACCCGATGAGCTATCACTGCGGCTCGGTCTGGCCGCACGACACGGCGATCGCGGTGGCGGGCCTGCTGCGCTACCGGCACGTGCCCGGTGCGGTCGAGCTGGCGACGCAGCTGGCCACCGGTCTGCTGGACGCCGCGGCCATGTTCGACGGGCGCCTGCCGGAATTGTTCTGCGGCTTTCCCCGGTCGCGCTTCGCCACTCCCGTGCCGTATCCGACGTCCTGCTCACCGCAGGCGTGGGCGAGCGCGGCGCCGCTGTTGCTGGTGCGCGCGTTCTTCGGCCTCGACCCCGACGCGCCGACCCGCACGCTCACCGTCCGGCCGCAGCTGCCGCCGCGGTGGGGCAGGGTCTCGCTGCGCGCTTTGCGGCTCGGCGCGACGACCGTCGACCTGGAGGCGGAGGGCACGCAGATCACCGCGGCGCGCCTGCCCGACGACTGGCGGCTGGTGACCCGGTGACGGACATCGGTTGCCGCGAGGCGCGAGCGGGTACGCCTCCGGCATAGGGATATTGGCAAGCCTTCTCGCACTGACACGCAGCACGGAAGGTGGAGCACGATGCAGACATCGCTGGATATGCAGGACCTGTGGCGGACGCAGTATCGCGACTGTGCCGCGGAGCCCTCGACGGATCTCGACCTGGATCGCGCCCTGTTCATTCGCAGCGTGCACGCCGGTCACGGCCCGGATTGCCGCCAATACCTGGCAGCGGCGGCCTATTGCCTCGACCACCAAAACGCGCACTGACGAACGGGTCTCACCGCGCAGCGGCGATCGGGCGGGGCACGAGCCCCCCGCCCGATCCGAGCCGCCGACCGGCGGGAGCCCTACAGGATCGCGAAGGCGACGACGAGCCCGAGCGCGAAATGCGCGGCCGCCACCACGAGCGCCTCGGCGGTGTAGGTCTCGGCGTGCAGCGCGTTGCCGATATCGATGCCGATCGCCCGTTCGATCACGCGCACCGAGACGACCTGGGCGATGATGCCGACCAGGCCGAACACCAGCGCGGCGATCAGGCCCTCGGAGAGCTTGCCGCCGCTGCCGACGGCCAGGATGGCGAGAACCACGATGAACGCCATGCTGATCATGCCCGCGGCGGTGACGATGATGGCGTTCGGTTTGCCCGCCACCACCAGCTTGCGCAGCTTGCCCGGCGTGGTCAGGTCGATGGCGTAGAAGCCGACGAGCATGAGCACCAAGCCGATGAGGGCGTAGAGGACGATCGCTCCCACACCCTCGCCCAGCGAACTCCAGTACCCCGACTCCAGGGCGACTGCGGTCATCTTGATCCTTCCGAAATGGGTTGGCGTGCGCCGAGATGGATGAGTGCTTGCCGGTGACGATGCTCAGTCGGTGAGGATGCGGTGCGGGACGAAGGCGGAGCCGTCGTCGGTGATCAGCCCGGCGGTCTCGCGGATGCCGAGCCCCGCCGCGGCGTCGCCGACGATCCACGCGCCGAGCACCGGGCGCATATCGTCGAATTCCGGCAGCGGGTCGAGCAACTGGTACACGTAGCCCTCCTCGCCGTAGACGCCGCCGGTCGCGGTCTCCAGGCCCGCGCCGACGATGGTCATGTTGGCGCCCTCGCGTCCCAGCTTCGGCTTGCGAATGTACTCGGTGAGCTCGTTGGGCTGGTCGAGGTAGGCGGGCAGGAGATTCGGGTGGCCCGGGTACATCTCCCACAGCACCGCCAGGATGGCCTTGTTGCTCAGCAGGGTCTTCCACAGCGGCTCGATCCACATGGTTTCCGGCAGGCTGTCCACGACGCGCTTGCCGAAATCGTCGTCGAGCACCCACTCCCACGGGTAGAGCTTGAAGACGGCTTCGATCGGAGCCTCCGCCAGATCGACGAACCGCTCCAGCTCCGAGTCGAATCCGACCTCCTCGATCGGCAGCGCGATGGTGTCGAATCCGGCCTCGGCCGCAGTCTCTTGCAGGTAGGCGGTGGTGACGTTGTCCTCGCCGGTGGCGTCCGCGCCGGACCAGGTGAAGTGCAGTTGCGGGCCGGGCAGCACGTCGCGCAACTCGCCCCACCGTTCGACGAGCTTTTCGTGCAACGAGTTCCACTGATCACCGCCGGGGTAGCGGTCGGTCAGCCAGTGCCACTGCACGATCGCCGCCTCCAGCAGCGAGGTCGGCGTGTCCGCGTTGTACTCCAGCAGTTTCGCCGGACGCCGCGCGTCGTAGCGCAGGTCGAAACGCCCGTACACGTGCGG
The DNA here is from genome assembly GCF_013315795.1 of Nocardia barduliensis. GTDB lineage: Bacteria > Actinomycetota > Actinomycetes > Mycobacteriales > Mycobacteriaceae > Nocardia > Nocardia barduliensis. Next base: position 76,129 of record NZ_JABLTE010000004.1, on the reverse strand, counting down.
ATCGGAACGCCGCCAGGATTCGGCGATCGGGCCCCAGCTCCACTCGGGCAGGCCGAAATCGGCGAACCGTTCGGTGAGCACGATGTGCTCCACCGCGTTCAAGCACATCGAGTGCAGCAGTTCGACGTCGGCCTCGAGGGCGAGGATCTCCGGCATCTCGAACTCGTAGTGCACCGACTCGTCCCAGTACGGCCGTGGCTGACCGCTCGCGTCCCGCCCGGGGGAGCCGTAGACCAGTCCCTGGCTTTCGATGGTCTGCTGCCAACCCGGCCGGGGCGTATCCCGCACGCGCCGCATCTACGACCCTCCGCCGGTGCTCTTGCTGCCCAGGCCGCCACGCTGGACGGTGGTGCCGCTCTTGGTCTTGATCTCGGCGTTCTTCGGCTTGATCGTGGTGCCGCCGGTCGGCGGTCGGCCGACGGTGCCGGTGCCGCCGTAGTAGTAGCGGTACTGCGGTCCGCCGCCGAGGATGATCAGACCCGGATTGACGCCGGTGTCGCTGACGAAGCCGGGACGCCCGTCGCCGCAGTAGGCATCGTCGACCACGATCTCTTGACCGTTCTCGACCTTGACGCACTGAGCCGTCACCCGGTCCGGCGCGGTCAGGGCGCGATAGGCCAGATAGCCGCCGCCGACCAAGGCGGCGACGCCGACCACGGCGACACCGCCGATCATGACCCGCTTGCGCGTGCGCTTCTTGGCCTCATCGGCCCAGGCGGCAGCGCGCTGTGCTTCCTCGGCGCGTCTGCGGGCCTTTTCCCTGGCTCGTGCCTCGGCCACGGTGGGCGGGCGGGGCTGGGTCACGCCGGGTTGCTGGCGCTGGATACTGCCCGGGCGCGGCGCGGACGGCGGTTGCCCCGCGTCCGGCGTACTGCCGCTACCGGGCGGCACCGAGGTAGGCGTCGACCAGTCGATCTCGGACTGCTCGGCGGGGCCACTCTCCGCCGAAGAGGGGGTCGACCGGTCCGTTCCGGCGGAGACGGGCGTCGACCAGTCCTGGTCGTCGCCGGACCCGGGTGCGCCAGGGGCCGGCGCCTGCTCGCCCTCGGCCGGTGATCGCGGCCCGGACGGCCGCTCGGACTCGTCCCGGCGCTCGTCGTCACCCGGATTCCGCGTGCTCACCGCTGTGCCCCCCTCGTCGCCCGATCCACCACTACCGCTCCTCGAAACCGGTCAAATCACCCCGCGCGGGCTCCCAGCTTTCCACAACCAACCTCACCTGACCAGGTGTATCGCCGGAACGCAAGTGTGCGAGCAACCGCTCGCAGGCCGGTCGCGGCCCCTCGGCGACAACGTGCACCCGGCCGTCCCTGGCGTTGGTGGCGTGCCCGGCCAGCCCGAGTTCCAACGCTCGCGCCCGGGTCCACCAGCGAAAACCCACGCCCTGGACCAGGCCGTGCACCCAGGCGCTCAACCGAACGGTCTCCTCCATCAGGCCTCGATGTCGAACGACAGCGTCACCTTCGATCCCGCCTTCAGCGTCCGCCCCACCGTGCAGACCTTATCGATCGCGCGCTGCACGGTGACCAGCAACCGTTGCCTGGCCTCGTCGTCGAGTTCGCTCAGGTCGAGCTCGAACACCTCGTCCAGCTGCGGATAAACCTCGTTCTCCCGGTCGGCGTCGCCGGAGACGCGGATGGTCGCGTCGAAATTGTCACCCAGCTTGCGCGACAGGGCGAAGTCCGCGCTCAGGCCCGAACAGGCGGCCAGCGCGATCTTCAGCAACTCGCCGGGGGTGAACACACCGGCGACGCCCTGCGAACCGATCAGGACCTCGGCGCCGCGGGAGCTGCGGCCGGTGTAGGCCCTGGTTCCGGTGCGCTCCACCCACAGCGTGGTGGGTTCGGACGCGTTCGGCGCCACGGTGGCGCCGGCGGTGGTAACGGTCTGTTCAGCCATGGGTTCGATCCTGCCATTGTCGTCGCAATCTGCTCGCGCGGCTGGCAACACCGCGCCCGGCCGCGCCATTCCGCGTGGCAGGCGGCCGTGATCGGGATTACCGAGTCCCGGGGAGGATGACGCCCTGCCCGCACGAGCGCGGGCGATCGGATCCGATCGTCCGCGAGGGCTCAGTGGCCGCGGGCGATCCACTCGGCGAGGTGCGGTTTCTCCGTGCCGATGGTGGTGGAGTCGCCGTGTCCGGTGTGCACGGTGGTGTCCTCGGGCAGCGTCAGCAGACGTTCGCGGATCGACTCGATGATCGTGCCGAAATCGGAGAACGAGCGACCGGTCGCGCCGGGACCGCCCGCGAACAACGTGTCGCCCGTGAACACCGCCGTGGCGGCGGGCAGATGCAGCGCGACCGAACCGGGGGAGTGGCCGGGCGTGTGCAGGACCTCCATTTCGTTGTCGCCCACCGGAATCCGCTCGCCGTCCGCCAGCGGTCGATAGGCGAATTCCGGGTGGGTCATGCGCCACAGCGGCTCGTCGGCGGGATGCAGCAGCACCGGTGCGTCCAGCCGCTCGGCGAGTTCGGGCGCGACCGTCACGTGATCGTTGTGTCCGTGGGTGCAGACGATCGCGCGGACGGCGCGACCGGCGACCGCCGCGACGATCGGGTCGGCGTTGTGGGCGGCGTCGATGACGACGACCTCCTCGTCGTCGCCGACCAGCCAGATGTTGTTGTCCACCGCCCAGCTACCGCCGTCGAGGGCGAACGTGCCGGAGGTGACGACACGGTCGATGCGCGGGCTCACCAGATCACCACCGAGCGCAGCACGTCGCCGGTGTGCATCTTGGCGAAGGCTTGCTCCACCTGGTCGAGCCCGATGCGTTCGCTGACGAACCGGTCCAGCGGCAACCGCCCCTGGCGGTAGAGGTCGATCAGGATGGGGAAGTCGCGTTCCGGCAGACAGTCGCCGTACCAGGACGATTTCAGCGCGCCGCCGCGCGAGAACAGATCCAGCAGCGGCATGTCGATGGTCATCTCCGGGGTGGGGACGCCGACGAGGACCACCGTGCCCGCCAGGTCGCGACCGTAGAACGCCTGTTTCCAGGTCTCCGGACGGCCGACGGCGTCGATGACGACGTCGGCGCCCCACCCGCCGGTGTACTCCTGGATCTTCTCGACCACGTCCTCGGCGGTCGCGTCGATCGTGTGGGTGGCGCCGAAGTCGGTGGCCCAGTTCAATTTCCGGGCGTCCCGGTCCACGGCGATGACGGTCGCGGCCCCGGCCAGCCGGGCCCCGGCGATCGCCGCGTCGCCGACGCCGCCGCAGCCGATCACCGCCACGGTGTCACCGGTCGAGATGTCGCCGGTGTGCATCGCGGCGCCGATGCCCGCCATCACGCCGCAGCCGAGCAAGCCGGCCACCGCGGGGTCGGCCTCCGCATCGACCTTCGTGCACTGGCCCTCGTGGACCAAGGTCTTGTCGACGAACGCCCCGATGCCCAGCGCGGCGGACAGTTCGGTCCCGTCCGCGAGCGTCATCTTCCGGCTCGCGTTCCGGCTGTCGAAGCAGTACCAGGGACGGCCACGCTTGCACGCCCGGCACTCGCCGCAGACCGCGCGCCAATTGAGGATCACGTAGTCGCCCACCGCTACGTGGGTGACCGCGGCGCCGACGGTCTCCACCACGCCCGCCGCCTCGTGGCCGAGCAGGAACGGGAAGTCGTCGGTGATCCCGCCCTCGCGATAGTGCAGGTCGGTGTGGCAGACCCCGCAGGCCTGCACCCGGACCACCACGTCGTGCGGCCCCGGATCGGGGATGACCACCTCGACGATCTCGACCGGTGCGCCTTTGCTGCGGGCCACGACCCCGCGGACGGTTTCCGACACCTCTGCCTCCTCGGCGCAGTCCCTGCCGACACGGCCGCACGGCCGCTCCGCAATTCTGAACAGCTGTCCGTACAGCTGTTTCCGACGATTCGAACACTACCGGCCGAGCGCGGCAAGTCGCGGCTTTCGACGCGGAATCGATCCGGAGGGTTGACATTCCACTTAGGAGGTTTATGCTGGAGTCATATTCCACTATGGAGGGTGGAACCGTCGATAGGACCAGGCATGGACATCTCCACCGGCACCCGCGCCTCGAACGCCGAACGCGACGCCGTGGTGCGCCTGCTCGGCAGGCACATGGCAGACGGGCGGATCGATCTGCCCGAGTACGACCAGCGCGTCGCCCAGGTGTACGCCACCACCGACCGCGACGACCTGCGCTTGGTGCTGTCCGATCTGCCCGACCTGGGCAAAGAGGCCGCCGAACCCGCGGCCGCCCGTCCGCGTTTTCCGATCTGGCAGCGCATCGAGGGCAGCACCTGGCTGGCCGTGAGCGTGCTGGTGCTGGTGATCTGGGCGGCGATCTCGCTCGGCGTCGGCGCTCTCACCTACTTCTGGCCGATGTGGGTGATCGGCCCGTGGGGCGCCGTGCTCGCGTTCCGGATGGTGGCCGGTTTCGAGAACGGCCGCTTCCCCCACCGCGCCTGCTGAGTCTCGTTCATCGGCGCTGCCACCCGGGTTGCCGGGCGGCAGCGCTTTTTCGGGTCCTACCACCCGCGCCGGAAGGTGTGATCGTGTGGCGTACCGCGCTGTTGCCGCTCGTCGCCGCGATGGCGGCGGCCGGGTGCGGGTTGGTCGTAGGGCTGCTCCGCGGCTCGGTCGAGCGGTGCCGGTCGGTCGCGATAGGCAGGCTCGGACCGCTCTCGGCGGCCGGTCCGGGGCTCGAAGTCCGAAGCCGCCTCGGGGTCGCGTCCGCGCCCGCCCTGCCGGCTCGCGCGTGACCAGCGGTCGTCGTCGTATCCATCCGGTCGTCCTGCGCCGTGGTTCTGGTCGTCGGCGCGGTCCTGGTGCCGGCGTCTCGGCAGTTGGGGACGGTCCGGTGTCGGTCCCGCGGGCGGGTGTGCATCGTGCGTTTCGGTGCGCGGGAACCTGCGAGCGGGCTCGTCGAGCCGGCGGCGCGACGGCGTCAGCGAACCGTGGTCGTCGGACGAACGGTCCGGTCGTCCGTCGCCTCGGGACTTGCCGCCGCGCGCCCGTCGATCGGCATCGGTGCGCCGCGACGAGGGCCGTGGGTCGGCCGCCGCGTGCGCAGTGGAGCGGCTCTCGCGGCGCGCGGACAGGGGCTCCGGGGACTGTGCGGCAGCCGGAGGTCGCTCCCGGCGGCCATGGTCGTCCAGCGTCCCCGCGCCGGATGCGTCGCGAGTCGGCTTCCGGCGGGACCGGGGCGGCTGCGGCGGACGCCCCGGCCGCAGCACGGGCAGTTCCCGGGTGACTTGTGTGGCGCTGACGCCCTTCTCCCGGTAGGTGGCGGGGATGTCGTGGGCACGCAGCCAGGCCCCCGGGTCGTGGCGCGCAGCGGCGTCCAGCCACGGAATCGTGTCCTCGAGCAGATCGAGAAGGTCGCCGGGCCCGTCGCCGAGTGCGACGCGGATGGCCGGGAACGTCTCCGGGGGGAACGTCCACTTCCATTCCGACCGTGGCTGCGGACCGCCCTGCGCGCGGCCGTGCACGTCGAGATCCCCGGAACGGGCGATCTTGGCGCGCACCGTGCGACGGCTGGACTCGACGACGAGTTCGCCCGTCTCGGTGCGGGTGATCTGCTCGATCTCATCGTCGTCGACCTCGTCGGGATCGGTGTCCTTGTCGGGGTCGACGCGGCGCATCCATTTCGTCATCGCGCTCAACGCGGGGAGCTGCGGCCGTGCACCCGCTGCGCCGGGGCGGGTGATCCGCAAAGTCCGCGCAATCCCGGCGACGAGATCGGCCGAACCGCCGGATTCCGCGGATTCGGGCCGGTCGTCCTCCGCGCGGCGCGCCATGGGCGCCGGTCGCTCCGCAGGACGGGTGCGCCCTGCTCGCGCGCGTTCGGGGTCGTCCGCGGCGGCATACCGCCCGGATCGACCGGAAGAATTCCCAGGACTGGGGGTTTCGTCCCGGTCGGAATCGTCCCACGACGGGTCGGCGTCCTCCTCCTGCGCCCGCAGCTTGATCTCGAACCACCCCGCGGCCAGCGCCGCCGCACCGAGAGCGGCCGCGACGGCCACTTCCATCCCGACATCGCCGAGTAGAGCGCTCTTGCTGCGCTCACAGGCGTGCAGGAACACCAGGCTGCCGAGGACGAGCCCCGTGATGCGGGCAAGGCGGAACCGCGTGCTTGTCCCTGGTGAGGGGGCAGACATCGTGGTGCGCTCCCGAACGTTCCGCTGGCGAATCAGAGGGATCGTATGTGCACGGAGGTCGCGGCGTCAGTGCCAGTTCGAGACCGCCCCGATCGGCGGCGAACGCGGCAGGCGCGGGCGGCCGGGCAGGCGCGCTTGCCCGCGGCACCGCGGGACGACCCGCGCTGCTCGCCGCGATGCGCCGACCGGGCGGGGAGCGCGGCGAGATCGGCGGTGCGGGCAAACCCCGGGCACAGGGAAATGCGCGCGAGCCGGGGACGAGTCGATAACCTACGGATATCGCCGAACCGCTACTCGGCGGCGTGCGCAGCCGGGCCCGGGCAGGTCCCCGCACGCGACGGATACCATGACTGGTCGCCGGATGCGCTGCCTCGACCACGCAGAACGGGCAGAACACGGAAAGGTCGTCGAACTTGCACCTGAAGAGTCTGACGCTGAAGGGCTTCAAGTCCTTCGCGTCCGCGACGACGCTGCGGTTGGAGCCCGGCATCACGTGCGTGGTCGGTCCGAACGGATCGGGCAAATCGAACGTCGTCGACGCGCTCACCTGGGTGATGGGCGAGCAGGGTGCGAAGGCGCTGCGCGGCGGCAAGATGCAGGACGTGATCTTCGCGGGCACGGCGGGCCGCGCCCCGCTCGGCCGCGCCGAGGTCACGCTGACCATCGACAACTCCGACGGCGCGCTGCCGATCGACTACGCCGAGGTGTCCATCACCCGGCGCATGTTCCGCGACGGCGCGGGCGAATACGAGATCAACGGCAACTCCTGCCGCCTGATGGACGTGCAGGAACTGCTCAGCGACTCCGGCATCGGCCGCGAGATGCACGTCATCGTGGGGCAGGGGCAGCTGTCGGCCATCCTGGAGTCGCGCCCGGAGGACCGCCGCGCGTTCGTCGAAGAGGCCGCCGGTGTGCTCAAGCACCGCAAGCGCAAGGAGAAGGCGGTCCGCAAGCTGGAAGCCATGCAGGCCAACCTGGCCCGCCTGACCGACCTCACCACCGAACTGCGCCGCCAGCTCAAGCCGCTGGGCAGGCAGGCCGAAGTGGCCCGCAGGGCGCAGACCGTGCAGGCCGACCTGCGCGACGCCCGGCTGCGCCTGGCCGCCGACGACCTGGTCACCCGCCGCGAGGAGCTGGCCGGTCAGCAGAGCAAGGAGGCGTACGCGCGGGAGCAGCAGATCACCGTGCACTCCGAGCTGGACGCCGCCAACGCGGCGCTGGCACAGCAGGAATTCCAGCTGTCCCGGCTCACCCCGAGCGCCGAGGCCGCCGCGCAGATCTGGTTCCAGCTCTCCGCGCTGGCCGAGCGGGTCAACGCGACGATCCGCATCGCGGGTGACCGGGCGCGGCACCTGGACGCCGCCGCCCCGGTCGGCACCGGCCGCGACCCCGAGCAGTTGGAGGCCGAGGCCGACCGGGTGGAGGCCGAGGAGGCCGAGCTGCGCGAGGCGGTCGAGATGGCCACCGAGACGCTGGAAGCGGCCAGGGACCAGCTGGCCGAACGCGAGCACGCCGCCAAGGCCGCCGAGCAGGCGCACCTGGCCGCGGTGCGGGCGATCGCGGATCGGCGGGAAGGAGTGGCGCGGCTGTCGGGCAAGGTGGACACCCTGCGGGCCAGGGCGCAATCGGTGGACGCGGAGATCGCGCGCCTGTCCGTCGCCATCGCCGACGCCCGGCACCGCGGCGAGGCCGCACAGGCCGAATTCGACACGGTGCAGGGCGAACTCGAAGAACTCGACGCGGGCGAGGCGGGGCTGGACGCCCAGCACGAACACGCGGTGCAGGCTCTCGAACTGGCCGATCAGCGCGTCACCGAACTGCGCGAGCAGGACCGCGACGCGAGCAAGCGGGTCGCGTCGCTGAGCGCGCGGATCGAGGCGCTCGGGATGAACCTGGCCCGCCGCGACGGTGTGGCCTGGTTGGTCGAGCACCGCGAACAGGGGTTGCTCGGTCCGCTGTCGGGGCTGCTGCGCGTGCACGGCGGCTACGAGGCCGCGGTCGCGGCAGCGCTCGGCCCGCTGGCCGATGCCGTCGCCGCCGACACCGGCGAGTCCGCGCACGCCGCGATCCAGGCGCTCAAGGACGCCGACGGCGGACGTGCCGCCGTGGTGTTCGGCACCGCGGGCACCGAGCGGCCGCAGCCGGGCGCGTTGCCCGGGGGCGCGCGCTGGCTGGTCGAGGTGGTGGAGTGCCCCGAGACGGTGCGCGGCGCGATCACGGCGCTGACCGCGGGCATCGCCGTGGCCGACGATCTGCCCGCCGCCCGCGCGCTGGTCGCGGCGCGGCCCGACCTGCGCGTGGTCACCCGCGACGGCGACCTGGCCGGAAACGGCTGGTTGCTGGGCGGTTCGGATCGCGCGCCCAGTCAGCTGGAGATCCAGGCCGACATCGATGCCGCCGCGGCGGAGCTGGTCGCGGCCCAGCGGCGCGCCGAAGAACTCGAGGCCGCGCTGTCCGGCGCGCTGGAAGAGCAGGCCGACCGCAAGGGCGCCGTCGACCAGGCGCTGCTCGCCCTGCACGAATCCGATCAGGCGCTGGTGGCGATCTACGAGCGGCTGGGCAGGCTCGGCCAGACCGCCCGCACCGCGCACGCGGACAGCGAACGGCTGCTCGGCCAGCGCGACGACGCCGAGGCGAGCCGGGAAGAGGCGCTGGCCTCGCTCGCCGAACTGGAGGATCGCCTGCGACACGCGGAGCTCGAGCAGTCCGAGGTCGACGCCGACGGCACGGGCGCGGCGGGCACCGAGTCCGCGGGCCGCGCGCGGGAGGAGGCGGCGGCCGCGCTGGCCGAGGCGCGGGCGATGGAGGTCGAGGCCCGGCTCGCCGTACGCACGGCCGAGGAACGAGCGGAATCGGTGCGCGGAAAGGCCGACTCGCTGCGCCGCGCCGCGCGCGCCGAGCGGGAGACCCGGGCTCGGGCCGAGCGCGCCCAGGCCGCGCGCAAGAAGGCGGCGGAGGTGGCCGCCGCGGTCGCCGAATCCGGTGCGAAGATCGCCGCCGAGCTGGAGCGGGTCGTCGCGGAAGCGGGCGCCCGCCGGGACGAGCTGGTGCGCAGGCGCTCGGAGTGCGCGGCACAGGTCGACCAGGTGAAGGAGCGGGTGCGCGCGCTCACCGCGCAGCTGTCCCAGCTCACCGACGCGGTGCACCGGGACGAGGTCGCCAAGGCGCAGGCGGCGCTGCGCATCGAACAGCTGGAGACGAACATCGCCGAGCAGTTCGGCATCGCGCTGGACGATCTGATCGCCGAGTACGGTCCGGACGTGCCGCTGCCGCCCTCGGCGCTGGAGATGCAGGAGTACGAGCAGGCCAAGGAGCGCGGCGAACAGGTCAGCGAACCCGCCCCGATGCCCTACGACCGGCAGACCCAGGAGCGGCGCGCCAAGCGCGCGGAGAAGGATCTCGCCACCCTGGGCAAGGTGAATCCCCTCGCGCTGGAGGAGTTCGCGGCGCTGGAGGAACGCTACAACTTCCTCGCCACCCAGCTCGAGGACGTCAAGAGCGCGCGCAAGGACCTCTTGGAAGTGGTCGCCGAAGTCGACGCTCGCATCCTGCAGGTGTTCACCGAGGCCTACGCCGACGTCGAGCGCGAGTTCGTCGAGGTGTTCGCGAAACTGTTCCCCGGCGGCGAGGGCAGGTTGCTGCTCACCGACCCCTCGGACATGCTCACCACCGGCATCGAGGTGGAGGCCCGTCCGCCGGGCAAGAAGGTCAAGCGGCTGTCGCTGCTGTCGGGCGGGGAGAAGTCGCTGACCGCGGTCGCGTTGCTGGTGGCCATCTTCCGCGCCCGCCCGTCCCCGTTCTACGTGATGGACGAGGTCGAGGCGGCATTGGACGACACCAACCTGCGCCGCCTGATCGGCCTGTTCGAACAGCTGCGGGAGAAGAGCCAGCTGATCGTCATCACCCACCAGAAGCCGACGATGGAGATCGCCGACGCGCTCTACGGCGTCAGTATGCGCGGCGACGGCATCACCCAGGTGATCTCCCAGCGGCTGCGCGGGGAGAACCTGGCCCCGGTGGGCGCGGCGGGCTGAGCGTCACTCGCGGCGTGCGGGCAGGGTGACGCCGCGAAATAGCACGGCAAGCGTCACCACTGTGGGCGGTGGCCCGTCCCGTAAGGCGCGCGTTCGATCCGCGGAACGGAGCCACCCTCCCGCGGATTACTGATCGGCGGTTGCCTTTTCGCTGTCCAGCAGCGCTTTGATCTGTGCCGCACCGGTTTCGGCGAGCCAGGTGTCGAAGGTCCGCAGACCGGGATGGATTTCGCGGATCTCCTCGACGTCCGCCCGCCAGCCGCCGGTGTGGCGCAGCAGGCGCCAGGTGTTGCCGATCTCCGAGCCGAGCGCGTCCGCGTCGGCTTCGCTGACCTCGTGGTAGCGGACCGGGTGGCCGGTGGCCGCGCTGATCGCCGCGGCGGCCGCCGGCGGGGTGAGCGCGTCGCCCGCGAGCTCGAGGACGCGGCCGTGGAATCGTTCCGGATCGGCGAAGACGAGAGCGGCGATATCGCCGATATCCGCGAGGGCGATGACTTTCATCGGCCCTTCGGCCGGGAAGAGATGCCGGTGGACGCCGTCGATGATGCCGTCGACCGGTGACGTGCGCAGCAGGTAGTTCTCCATGAAGCGCACCGGGCGCAGCAGGGTGTAGCGGGCGCCGCTGGCGATGACGGCGTCTTCGATGCGCTTCTTGCCCGTCGTGCCCCAGGAGGCGTCGTCGCCCATCGACGCGATGCCGGTGAACACGAGCTGCCGGACACCGGCCTCGCGCGCCGCGTCGACGACCGCTTGCCCGCGCGCGGCTTCCAGGTCGACATCCCAGCCTCGCGGGCCGTACGCGGCGGGCGGGACCAGGAACAGCCCGGTGACGCCGGCCAGCGCCGCGGGCAAGCTCTGCGGGGAGTCGAAGTCGCCGACGGCGAGTTCCGCGCCCGCCGCGGCCAATTCCTGCGCGGCGGGCGCCTGCGCGTCGCGGACCAGCACGCGCACCGCCGTGCCGTCCGCCAACAGCCTGCGGGCGGTCACGCCGCCCTGCTTGCCGGTGGCTCCGGTGACCAGGATGAGGTTGTGCTGAGGGGACATGCTCCGCCTTCTCTGCTCGATAGAATCGGGTCGGACGACCCGGATCGGACGATACGGGTGGCTAGACCCGGTTGACCAGGTCGCTTGTCGGAAGGCCGTAACGAAATGACCCCATCGATCGCCCCGGACGGGCTGTCGCGCGCCGATGCCCGGCGCAATCGCGCCCTCGTGCTGGCGGCCGCGCAGCGCGCCTTCGCCGAGCAGGGCGCCTCGGTCTCGCTCGCCGAGGTCGCGCGCCGGGCGGGCGTCGGCGCGGGCACCGTCTACCGGCACTTCCCGACGAAAGCCGATCTGCTGGAAGCCGTCATGCAGCAGCGCGTCGACCGGTTGGCGAAACTCGCCGCCGACCATCTCGGCGCGCCGGACCCCGGCGCCGCGTTCTTCGACTTCTGCACCGCGGTGATCGTCACGACGCCGGGTAACAAAGCGCTGTGCGACATGGTGCAGTCCGACGACGGCTGGCCGCGTGCGCTGCTGCTGAGCGCGGGCGCTCGTTTCCACCGGGCGCTGGAAGCCCTGCTGGTCGCGGCCCAGCGCGAGGGTGCGGTCCGCGCCGACATCGAGCTCGACGACGTGCTGGCGATCTTCACCGGATGCGTTGCGATTCAACAGCTCCGGAAGTCGCGGGGGAGTGTGGACCGCACCGCGGCGATCGTGCTGGACGCGCTGCGTGCGCGGCCTGGGGAGCGGGGAGTGACGAAACAGGAGCGCGAAGCCGGAAACCGTAACGAATCGGCAGATCGTAACGAAACCGGCGCCGAGCGCTGCCCGGTCTGTCACGCGGCGGTGCGCCGCTCGGGAACAGGCCGCCGAGCCAGGTACTGCTCGGCCGCATGCCGACAGAAAGCGCATCGGCGACGGGTGGCGGCGACCTCCTAGCTAGGTGGCGCATTTGTGCCATCCGGTTCTCTGTTGCGCCACGGTGCGAGGACGGTCACCCCGGGTGGTGCGTGCGGGCCGCTGGTTCGAACGGCGCGCGCCGCAGGTTCGAAGAGGGGTCTACGGGTCGCTCAGAGCAGGTCGCTGACGTCGTCGGGCACGTCGACGGCGTACTTGCGCAGGATGTCCATCGAGATCACTTCCAGGGCGTTCTCGTGCGTGGCCGCCAGCACGACGGGCGCGGCGACACCGTCCTCGTGCGCGTGCAGCCAGCGCACCGCCACCACGCACCAGCGATCGCCCGGCTGCAGGCCAGGGAAGTTGTTCTCCGGTCGCGGCGTGCTCAGATCGTTGCCGATGGACGCTTGATGCTCCAGGAACTCTGCCGTGACGACGGTGCACACGGTGTGGCTGCCCAGATCCTCCGGCCCGGTACTGCAGCAGCCGTCCCGGTAGAAGCCGGTGAGAGGATCGGTGCCGCACTCTTCCAGCGGCCCCCCAAGCACGTTTCGATCGGTCACGTCGCCGATCCTATTGTCCCTTCGCGAGAAGTTCCGCAGGACAAGAAATCTGGAGGGCTGTGTCGGTACCCGCCCGGGCCTGTCGATGGCGCCGCACGCGCGGTGTTCGCCGAGCTCTCGCGGTCGGCGCGGCGGCGCGACGCGCGCGCGAGAGGCGGCTCGGGGCCCATCCCGTGACGGTCGGTCTGCAAGGATGGTTCGCGTGAGTCCCGAAGTCTGGATCCTGATCGCCGCGGTCGCCGCACTGCTGCTGGTCGTGCTCGTCGCCGGTTTCGTCCGGTACAAGCGCGGCCGCGTGTCGCTGACTCCGCCCACGCAGGACAAGGAGGTGACCGACCGGTCCGGCGGCTATACTGCCTCCGGCGGATTCAACTTCAGCCGGGGCGGCACGGCGACCGAACCGCAACCGGTCGAGCGCACCGATACCGAAGGACAGCCGCACGTCGGCGACGACGCGGCGATCCCGCGCGACGCGCCCAAGCGCGGCATCACCAACGTTCCGTTGCCGGAGGCCGACGTCGCCGAGGCGCCTCCCGCCGCGGGCGCCGCCCAGCCCGCCGCGCCCGCCGAATCGGAGACGGACTCCGCGACGGCCGAGACCGCGCCCCCCGCCTCCGACGCGGCGGCATCCCCGGAGAGCCGGGTCGCCGACACCGCGCCGGTCACGGCCGACGAGACCGGAGCGGCGGACGTGACCGCCGAGCCGGACACCGCCGAGACGGGCGCTACCGACGTCATCGCTCCCGACACGCCCGCGGGGGTCGAGGCTCCCGCCGCGCTGGAGGAGATCGAACCCACCGAGGGCCGCCTGGTCCGCCTGCGCGGACGGCTGTCCCGCTCGCAGAACGCGGTCGGCAAGAGCCTGCTCGGCCTGCTCGGCGGCGGCGACCTGGACGACGACTCGTGGGAAGAGGTGGAGGACACCCTCGTCCTCGCCGACCTCGGCACCGCGAGCACCACGGCCGTCGTCGCCCGGTTGCGCGCCGAGATGGCCGCGCGCAGCGTGCGCACCACCGACCAGGCCCGCGCCGTACTGCGCGACGTGCTGATCGAGCAGTTGCGCCCCGAACTGGACCGCTCGGTGCGCGCGCTGCCGCACCCGGATCACCCGGCGATCCTGCTGGTGGTCGGCGTGAACGGCACCGGAAAGACCACCACCACCGGCAAGCTGGCCCGCGTGCTCGTCGCCGATGGCCGCCGCGTGCTGCTCGGGGCCGCCGACACCTTCCGCGCCGCGGCCGCCGACCAGTTGCAGACCTGGGGCGAGCGGGTCGGCGCCGACACCGTCCGCGGCCGCGAGGGCGCCGACCCGGCCGCGGTCGCGTTCGACGCGGTGGCCGCGGGCGTGGAGCGCGGCGTGGACGCGGTGCTCATCGACACGGCCGGTCGCCTGCACACCAAGACCGGTCTGATGGACGAGCTGGGCAAGGTCAAGCGCGTCGTGGAGAAGAAGGCGGCCGTCGACGAGGTCCTGCTGGTGCTGGACGCGACGGTCGGCCAGAACGGGCTGACCCAGGCCCGCGTGTTCGCCGAAGTGGTCGACATCACCGGCGTGGTGCTGACCAAGCTGGACGGGACCGCCAAGGGTGGCATCGTCTTCCAGGTGCAGCACGAACTGGGCGTGCCGGTGAAGCTGGTCGGGCTCGGGGAGGGCGCCGACGATCTGGCCCCGTTCGAGCCGGCCGCGTTCGTGGACGCACTGCTGGGCTGACCCGTTCGGCTCGGCGGCGCTGCCGAAAGTGATTGCCGTCCGTGCTGTTCCGGCACGGGCGGGCGCGCGGCCGGTGATCGCGGGCCTGCCCGCGGTGCGAGGCGGATCACACCCCAGATGTTTGCCGCCGCCTCCTTCGCGGTACCGGATGCCCGGTTTCCCGAATGTCGTGCTCACAGCGGCGGAAAACGCGCGGTGCACGTGACGAAACGTGGTGGCAACACAGCTGCGCCATCCGTTCACGTAGGTGAAACACGACAGCTCTACGGATGAAACACCGAGTGAGGACCCTTCTGTTCAGGTCCATTTGCCGGAATCGGCTGGGCCCGAGATGAGGAGGACATTAAGGTGGCTTTTCCACTTACCGGTGCACCGGATACCGGTGACACCGCCTGGATGCTGGTGAGTTCGGCGCTGGTGTTGCTGATGACCCCGGGCCTGGCTTTCTTCTACGGTGGCATGGTCCGCTCGAAGAACGTGCTCAACATGATCATGATGAGCGTCAGCGCCATGGGCGTGGTCGGCGTGCTGTGGTCGCTGTACGGATACTCGATGGCTTTCGGCGACAACATCTTCGGCGTGATCGGTGACCCGACGCAGTTCTTCGGCCTGAAGGGCTTGATCGGTGGCAACTCCGTCGCCGAGGCCAAGGACGCGGCGGGCGCGATCACCACCGAAGCGGTGAACATCCCGCTCGCCGGCACGATTCCGGCGACCGTCTTCGTCGCCTTCCAGCTGATGTTCGCCATCCTCACGGTCGCCCTCATCTCGGGCGCGGTCGCCGACCGCATGAAGTTCGGCGCGTGGCTGCTGTTCGCGGGCATCTGGGCCACGGTGGTCTACTTCCCGGTCGCGCACTGGGTGTTCGACTTCGACGTCAAGGACGCCGACGGCAACATCGTGCACGAGGGCGGCTGGATCGCCAACAAACTGCTCGCCGTCGACTTCGCCGGTGGTACGGCGGTGCACATCAACGCAGGCGCCGCCGGTCTGGCCCTGGTGCTGGTGCTCGGCAAGCGCAAGGGCTGGCCGGGCACGCCGTTCCGCCCGCACAACCTGCCGTTCGTCATGCTCGGCGCCGGTCTGCTGTGGTTCGGCTGGTTCGGCTTCAACGCCGGTTCCGCGGTGACCTCCGGTGGTCTCGCCGGTTCGACCTTCATCATCACCGCCATCGCGACCTGCGCCGCCGTGCTGGCCTGGCTGCTGGTGGAGAAGATCCGCGACGGCAAGCCCACCTCGCTGGGCGCGGCGTCGGGCATCGTCGCCGGTCTGGTGGCCATCACCCCGGCGTGTTCCTCGGTGAACGTGCTCGGCGCGCTGGTCGTCGGCGCGGTCGCGGGCGCGCTGTGCGCGCTGGCGGTCGGCCTGAAGTTCAAGTTCGGTTTCGACGATTCACTCGACGTGGTCGGCGTGCACCTGGTCGGTGGCATCGTCGGCACGCTGCTGGTCGGTTTCGTCGCCGCGCCCGAGGCGGGCGCGGCCAAGACCGGTCTGTTCTACGGCGGCGGATTCGATCAACTCTGGCGTCAAGCGGTGGGTGCCGGTGTGGTACTTGCCTTCTCCTTCATCGCGACGCTGATCATTGCCTATATCGTGAAGTTCACCATTGGGCTGCGCGTGAGCGAGGAAGCAGAGTCGGTGGGCTTGGACGAGTCCGAGCACGCGGAAACCGCCTACGACTTCGCCGCTCTGGGTAGCACGGCACGTTCGGCCGTCAAGGAGGCATGACGAACATGAAACTGATCACCGCAATCGTCAAACCGTTCACGCTCGAGGACGTCAAGTCCGGGCTCGAGCAGGCGGGTGTGTTGGGCATGACCGTCAGCGAAGTCCAGGGGTACGGCCGGCAGAAGGGGCACACCGAGGTGTACCGCGGTGCCGAGTACTCGGTCGATTTCGTGCCGAAGGTCCGCGTCGAGGTCGTCGTGGACGACGCGTCGGTGGACAAGGTGGTGGAGGTGATCGTTGAGGCCTCCCGCACCGGCAAGATCGGCGACGGCAAGGTCTGGGTCACCCCGGTGGAGTCGATCATCCGGGTGCGGACCGGCGAACGCGGCACCGACGCGCTGTAGCGGGAAATCGAGTCGAGCGGCGGCCCCGCTCCCACCGGAGCAACCGGTCGGGGCGGGGCCGCGCGCATGAATGGGCGGTGGGTTGTGGCTAGTCAGTACGAGCACGACGGTGACCCGAAGGGCGCCGGAGAAGGCAAGGGAAAGGTGTCCAACGGGGCTGCCGACCTGGTCCGGGCGCGCACCCAGCTGCTCGACGGCGGCCTGCCGCGCAATCCTCGGCTGGACGCCCGGTCGCTGCGCCAGGCCCTGGTCGACCTCTACGAACTCTGGCTGACGAGCAAGGGCGCCGAGCTCGGCATCGCCCCCGACAGCGGCTTGGCCGTGGTGGCCGTCGGGGGTCTCGGCCGCGGCGAGATGCTGCCGTTCTCCGATCTGGACCTGGTGCTGCTGCACGACGACGTCGACCCGGCCCGGGTGGCCGAGGTCGCCGATCAGCTCTGGTATCCGCTGTGGGACGCGCACATCAAACTCGACCACAGCGTGCGGACCGTGCCGCAGGCGCTGCGGGTGGCCGCCGACGATCTCATCGCCGTGCTCGGCATGCTCGAGGCCAGGCACATCGTCGGCGACCAGGAATTGAGCAATCTGCTGATCGGCGGGGTGCGCCGGGAGTGGCGCACCGGCATCCGCTCCCGCTTCGACGATCTGATCGCCCAGGCCCAGGCCAGGTGGGAGCGCAACGGCGAGATCGCGCACCGCGCGGAGCCGGATCTGAAGAACGGGCGCGGCGGCCTGCGCGACATCCAGCTGCTGGACGCGCTGGCCATCGCCCAGCTGACCGACGCCATGCCCGGGCTCGGGCCGGACGTGCCGGGCGGCGGATTGAAGCAGGCGCACCGACGCCTGCTGGACGTGCGCACCGAACTGCATCGCGTCGCGGGCCGGTCCCGCGACCAGCTGCGCGCGCAGGACGCCGACGAGATCGGCGCCGCGCTGCGCATCGGCGACCGCTTCGATCTGGCCCGCACCTTGAGCGATTCGGCCCGCACGGTCAGTTACTCCGTGGACGTCGGCCTGCGCACCGCGGCCAACGCGCTGCCCCGGCGGGGACTGGCCCGCCTGCGCCGCATGCCGGTGCGCAGGCCGCTGGACGAAGGCGTGGTCGAGCATGCCGGTGAAGTCGTGCTGGCCAGGGACGCCCGTCCCCAGCGTGATCCCGGGCTCATCCTGCGCGTGGCGGCGGCTTCGGCGCAGACCGGCCTGCCGATGTCGGCCACCACGCTGAACCGGCTCTCCGAGGACGCGCCGGAGCTACGCGAGCCGTGGCCCAAGGACGCCCTCAACGACTTGCTGATCCTGCTGGGCGCGGGCCGCGGCACCATCGACGCCATCGAGGCGCTGGACCGGACGGGCCTGTGGGGCAGGCTGCTGCCGGAATGGGGCGCCGTGCGCGACCTGCCGCCGCGCGACGCCCTGCACACCTGGACCGTCGATCGCCATCTCATGGAGACCGTCGCCTACGCCTCCGCGCTCAGCACCCGGGTGGCCCGCCCCGACCTGCTCGCCCTCGGTGCGCTGCTGCACGACATCGGCAAGGGCCGCGCGGGCGACCACAGTGTCGTCGGCGCCGAGCTCGCCACCCACATCGGCCGCCGCCTCGGGTTGTGGCCATCGGACGTGCGGACCCTCAGCGCGATCGTCCGCCATCACCTGCTGCTTCCGGAGACCGCCACCCGCCGCGACCTGTCCGATCAGGAGACGGTGCGTTACGTGGTCGACGCGCTCGACGGCGATCCGCAGCTGCTGGAACTGCTGCACACCCTGGCCGAGGCGGATTCACTGGCCACCGGTCCCGGCGTGTGGGGTGATTGGAAGGCCTCGCTGATCGGGGAGCTGGTCCGGCGCTGCCGGATGGTGATGGCGGGTGACCAGCTGCCGACACCGCAGCCGATCGCGGAGGAACTGGTCGAGAAGGCCAGGTCAGGCGGGGTGCACGTCGACTTGCAGCCCGGTGAGAGCAAGCACACGTACACGGTGACCGTCATCGCGCCGGACAGCCCAGGGCTGCTCTCCGACGCCGCCGGGGTGCTCGCGCTGCATTCGCTGCGGGTGCTGTCGGCGGCGCTCGGCGTCGAAGGCGCCGCCGCCGTGGACACTTTCGTCGTCGCGCCGAAGTTCGGCGACCCGCCGGATCCCGGGCTGTTGCGGCAGGAACTGATCCGCGCCACGGCAGGCGATCTGAACGTGTCGGCGGCGCTGGCCAAACGCGAACGCGAGGCGAGCCCCGTCGGCCGGAGCCGGTACGCGCGGGCCGTGCCGCGGGTGATCTGGACGGACACCTCGGTGCCCGGACAGGTGATCCTGGAGTTGCGCGCCGAGGACCGGATCGGGATGCTCAGCCGCTTGGCCGCCGAACTGGCCGGCTGCGGAGCCGACGTCCGCTGGGCGAAAGTGGTCACGATGGGGTCCGCGGTGGTCGACAGTTTCTGCCTCGAGCTGGGGTCCGAGGACGGTCCCGCGCGCAGGGAGGCGATCGAGAAAGCGCTCCTCGCGGTGGTTCCCAGAACTGCGCCGAATCCGCCCGAGGAGGGTGCGGAAGATGCGAAAAACAGCGACTAGCTGCGCATTTCTCCGGTGACCAATCTGTTGCGAGATATTTGCTGCATCTGAACGCCGCCCCAGCGGCCTGCCCCTACGATCTAGATCGTCCGGCTATCGCGAGCACGAGGGGAGCAGGTCGGTGGCAATCGAAGTCGTTTCGGCATCCACGATGACGAGTGACGAGACCACGCACATGGCGCGCTGCGTCGGCGGCGACCGGTGGGTGGTCTCCTGGCTTCCGGGTCGCACCTTGACCGGACAGCAGGCGGTGACCGCGATGCGGATCGCGTCCACGGTCGCCACCTCGCCCATCCCGAGCACCGCGGAGTGGGCCGCCCTCGACGACCTGGCCCTCGTGCTTGGCCTGACCGCCAACGAAGCGGTGTTCATGGTGGCCGCGGAGAACCACGACTACCGCAAAACGGTCAAACCGCGCCGTCGCGTGCTCGACTGACCGGCGCTGCTGCGCCCGAAGGACGCACCGCCTGCGCGAACCCGCGGGTGATCCCATTACCCTGGGAGAGAATGTGACGTCCCCCGAGATCAGGAGCGCGATCGGTGTTCGAATCCCTGTCCGACCGGCTTACCGGTGCCCTCAAGGATCTGCGCGGCAAGGGGCGTCTGTCACCGGCCGACATCGACGCCACCTGTCGGGAGATCCGCCTCGCCCTGCTCGAGGCCGACGTCGCGCTGCCCGTGGTCCGCGGTTTCATCGGGCGGATCAAGGAGCGCGCCAAGGGCGCGGAGGTCTCCGCGGCGCTGAACCCGGCCCAGCAGGTCGTGAAGATCGTCAACGAGGAACTCGTCGGCATCCTCGGCGGCGAGACCAGGCGGCTGAACCTGGCCAAGAACCCGCCGACCGTGGTCATGCTGGCCGGTCTGCAGGGTTCCGGTAAGACCACGCTCGCGGGCAAGCTGGCGAAACACCTCAAGGCGCAGGGCCATCAGCCGCTGCTGGTGGCCTGCGACCTGCAGCGCCCCGGCGCGGTCACCCAGCTGCAAGTGGTCGGTGAGCGCGCGGGCGTGCCCGTCCACGCGCCGCACCCCGGCACCTCCGTCGGTGGCGGCGAGAACCCGCTGGGCATCTCGGCCGCCGATCCGGTGAACGTGGCGCGCGGCGGTGTCGAGGAAGCACGGCAGAAGCAGTACGACGTCGTCATCGTCGACACCGCGGGCCGGCTCGGCATCGACGAGGAGCTCATGCGGCAGGCCGCGGGCATCCGCGACGCCGTGCAGCCGGACGAGACCCTCTTCGTGCTCGACGCGATGATCGGCCAGGACGCGGTGAACACCGCCGAGGCGTTCCGCGACGGCGTCGGTTTCACCGGCGTGGTGCTCACCAAGCTCGACGGCGACGCGCGCGGTGGCGCGGCGCTGAGTGTCCGCGAGGTCACCGGCGTCCCGATCCTGTACGCCTCGACCGGTGAGAAGCTCGAGGACTTCGACGTCTTCCACCCCGACCGCATGGCCAGCCGCATTCTCGGCATGGGTGACGTGCTCACCCTGATCGAGCAGGCCGAGCAGGTCTACGACGCCAAGCAGGCCGAGGAGGCCGCCCGCAAGATCGGCAGCGGCGAACTCACCCTCGAGGACTTCCTCGACCAGATGCTCGCCATTCGCAAGATGGGCCCGATCGGCAACCTGCTCGGCATGCTGCCGGGCGCGGGCCAGATGAAGGACGTGCTCGCCCAGGTCGACGACAAGCAACTCGACCGCGTGCAGGCGATCATCCGCGGCATGACCCCGGCCGAGCGGGAGAACCCCAAGATCATCAACGCGTCCCGCCGCCTGCGCATCGCCAACGGTTCCGGCGTCCAGGTCTCCGAGGTCAACCAGCTCGTCGACCGGTTCTTCGAGGCCAAGAAGATGATGGCGATGATGGGCCGCCAGATGGGCCTGCCCGGCTCCCGCCGCGGCAATGCCAAGAAGGGCAAGAAGGGCAAGAAGGGTCGCGGTCCGACGCCGCCGAAGGTGCGCGGCGGCTTCCCGGGCATGGGCGGCATGCCCGGCATGCCCGCCGGGATGCCCGACATCTCGAATATGCCCGCCGGTCTCGACCAGCTGCCCCCCGGTCTGGACGGTTTCGACCTGTCGAAACTGAAGTTCCCGAAGAAATAGAAGGAGCCCGTCGCTGTCGCACGTGCGGATGACCACCCGGGGGCGTGCCAAGTAGGTTGGAGGCAACCGAGGACGTCCAGGAGGTTGCCGTGCATCTGCGAGGTGTGATTCTCCCCGAAGGCGAGACGCGCGATCTCTGGGTACGGGATGGCCTGGTGTCCTTCGAGCCCGTGCCGGGAGTCGAAACGCTCTGTGACGCGGGCTGGATCGTGCCGGGACTGGTGGACGCGCACTGCCACGTCGGTATCCGGTACGGGGGCGGTCACGAGGACCGGGCGGGTGCCATCGCCCAAGCCGAGACCGAGCGCGACGCCGGGGCGCTGCTGCTGCGCGACGCGGGCTCGCCGATCGACACCCGCTTCATCGACGAGCACGACGAACTTCCGCGCATCATCCGCGCGGGCAGGCACATCGCCCGGCCGAAGCGCTACATCCGAGAGCTGGGCATCGAGCTCGACGACGAACGCGACCTGCCGGACATCGTGGCCGAGCAGGCCCGCCGCGGCGACGGCTGGGTCAAGATCGTCGGCGACTGGATCGACCGCTCCGTGGGCGACCTGCGCCCGCTGTGGAGCGACGCGATCCTGAAGGAGGCCATCGCCGCCGCGCACGCCAACGGCGCAAGGGTCACCGCGCACGTCTTCGGCGAGGACGCGCTACCCGGCCTGATCGACGCCGGGATCGACTGTCTGGAGCACGGCACCGGCCTCACCGACGAGACCATCGAGATGATGGTCGAGCACGGCACCGCCTTGGTCCCCACCCTGGTCAATATCGACACCTTCCCCGGCATCGCCGACAGTGCGGGCAAATTCCCGGTCTACGCCGCGCACATGCGTGATCTGCACCGGCGGGTGCGCGGCACGGTCGCCGCCGCGCACGAGGCGGGCGTGCCGATCTTCGCGGGCACCGACGCGGGCGGTTCCATCCGCCACGGGCGCATCGCCGACGAGATCGCCGCCCTCGGCGCCGCGGGCCTGTCCCGGCACGACGCGCTCGGCGCGGCCTCGTGGAACGCGCGCGACTGGCTCGGGCGGCCCGGCATCGAAGCCGGCGCGCCCGCGGATTTCGTTGTCTACCAGCAGGATCCGCGCACCCACCCGGAAGCGCTCGGCACGCCGTACGCCGTGGTCCTGCGCGGGCGCGTGTACGGCGAGCGCGGCCCGGTCACCGGCCATAGGTAACTCGTCATCGCGGCTCACCCGCGCGTTTGCGATCGCGGCGTAAGGTCGGATTCCGTGACAATCCGCCTCGGATATCAAATGCCCAATTTCAGCTACGGCAAGTCGGTGCGCGAGCTGTTCCCCACCGTGGTCGCGCAGGCCAGAGAAGCCGAAGCCGCCGGTTTCGACACGGCCTTCGTCATGGACCACTTCTATCAGCTGCCCGGCATCGGCACGCCCGACGAGCCGATGCTCGAGGCGTACACCGCGCTCTCCGGCCTGGCTGCGTCCACGGACCGAATCCAGTTGTCCGCCTTGGTGACCGGCAACACCTACCGCAACCCGGCCCTGCTCGCCAAGACCGTCACGACGCTCGACGTGGTCAGCGGCGGCCGTGCGGTGCTGGGGATCGGCGCGGGCTGGTTCGAGCTCGAGCACCAGTCCTACGGCTTCGAGTTCGGCACCTTCACCGACCGGTTCGAGCGCCTCGAGGAGGCGTTGCAGATCGTGCGGCCGATGCTGCGCGGCCGGCGCCCCACCTTCGAGGGCAAGCGGTACCGGGTGGAGAACGCCATGAACGAGCCGCGCCTGCGCGACGACCTGCCGATCCTGCTCGGCGGCAGCGGCGAGAAGAAGACCTTCGGCCTTGCCGCCCGCTTCGCCGACCATCTCAACATCATCTGCAACGCCTCCGAACTGCCGCGCAAGATCGATGCGCTGCGCGAACGCTGCGCCGAGGCCGGCCGCAATCCGCAGACCTTGGAGACCAGCTACCTGTGCTTCGTGATGATGGACGAGGACGGTGACCTGGTGCGCAAGCAGCAGCGGGACTACCTCGGCCGCATGGGGATCGACCTGTCGGCGCTGTCGGAGTCCGAGCGCGCGCAGAGCCCGGCCGACCGCCAGTTCGTCGGCACGCCGGACGATGTTGCCGAACAGCTGCGGACCCGCGTTCTCGACCGGGGCGTCGACGGGCTCGTCATCAACATGGTGTTCAACGGGCACGAGCCGGGCGCGGTCGAGCTCGCCGGGCGCACCTTTGCTCCACTGGTGGGCTGACGAGCGCGAACCGGGCGCGAATGCCGTTGGCGCTGGTTACAATCGGCCGATGATGGCTCCTCCGTGGCGAGCGTCGTACGGTTTCGACGCGCCGTCGGTGTTGCTGTTGCTCGGAGTTCTCGCGGTCGGGTATCTCGCCGCCGCTCTGGTGGTGGCGCTGTTCCAGCAGTTGCGTCCGAGCCTGCTGCTCCTGCTGATCGGGGTCGTGCTGGCCGCACAGTTCGGGCTGTTCCTGCATGCCACTCGCCGGGGGAAGTTCCGGGTCTGGGCGGGCCTGCTCGACGACCTCGGACTGCGCGGCGACGAACGACTACTCGACATGGGATGCGGGCGCGGCGCGGTGCTGCTGGCCGCCGCGCGCCGGTTGCCCGCCGGGCGCGCGGTGGGCCTGGACCTGTGGTGCTCGGCCGACCACTGCGGCAACACTCCGGCCACGGCCGAGCAGAACGCGCTCGCCGAGAACGTCGCCGACCGGATCGAACTGCGCACCGGCGACATGACCCGCATGCCGTTCCCGGACGGCGCGTTCGACGTGGTCGTCTCCAGTTTGGCGATTCACACCATCAGAACCGCCGAGGGCCGGGCGGCGGCGGTCCGGGAGGCATACCGCGTGCTGCGTCCGGGCGGCAAACTGGTCATCGTCGATATCGGCAAGACCCGTCGATATCGCGCCGTCCTGGCCGCGAACGGCGCGACCGCCCTCACCCTGCGCTCCGTGGGCTGGCGGATGTGGTGGGGTGGCCCGTGGGTGCCCACCCGCGCGCTCACCGCCAGCGCACCGGGGTAGGGGACGGACGCGATTTCCGGCGTGATCATCGCGTCTGGCATGATGGACCACCGTCCTTCCGGACAAGTGTCAGCCCGTCTCCGGTTCCGTACCGCGCGGCGGTCACACACTCGAAAGCGCAAAACCGGGCTCGCAGACCATGCGGGTCGCCGAATTGCGTCGTGACCAACCAACGAAAGGCAGATCAGCAGTGGCTGTTCGCATCAAGCTCACCCGCCTGGGCAAGATCCGCAACCCGCAGTACCGCGTCGTCGTCGCGGACGCGCGCACCCGCCGGGACGGCCGGGCCATCGAGTCCATCGGCAAGTACCACCCGAAGGAAGAGCCCTCGCTCATCGAGATCGACTCCGAGCGCGCGCAGTACTGGCTGGGCGTCGGCGCGCAGCCGACCGAGCCCGTCCTCCAGCTGCTGAAGATCACCGGCGACTGGCAGAAGTTCAAGGGCATCGAGGGCGCCGAGGGCACCCTGAAGGTCAAGCCGGCCAAGCCGTCGAAGCTGGACCTGTTCAACGCCGCGCTGGCCGCCGCCGACAACGAGCCGGTCGCCGAGGCGGTCACCCCCAAGAAGAAGGCCAAGAAGGACGCCGAAGAGGGCGCCGAGGCTGCTGAGGCCACCGAGTAATGAGCGGGCGTTACCCGTCCACCCCCTACCTGTCGCGAGCCGTCCACAGACCGGCCAGGACGACGGGTGAGTCGCGTCTCGAGGTGATGGAGCAGTGAGTGCCGTCGTCGCCGATGCCGTCGAGCACCTGGTGCGCGGCATCGTCGCCAATCCCGACGACGTGCGCGTCGAGCTGATCACCGGCCGCCGCGGACGCACCGTCGAGGTGCACGTGCATCCCGATGACCTGGGCAAGGTGATCGGTCGCGGCGGACGGACCGCGACCGCGCTGCGTACCCTCGTCGCCGGTATCGGCGGCCGGGGTATCCGGGTCGACGTGGTCGACACCGACCAGTAGATGGAACTCGTCGTCGGACGGGTCGCCAAGTCGCACGGCGTGCGCGGCGAGCTCGTCGTCGAGGTACGCACCGACGAGCCCGAGGCGCGTTTCGCGCCCGGTGCCACGTTGCGGGGCCGGTTGCCGCGAGCGACGGAGGTCCGCGAGTTCACCGTGGAGTCGGTCCGGGAGCACTCGGGCCGGCTTCTGGTGTTCCTGGCCGGTGTGGCCGACCGCGGCGCCGCCGATGCGCTGCGCGGCATGCTGTTCCTGGTCGACAGCGCCGACCTCCCGCCGTCGGAGGACCCGGACGAGTTCTACGACCACGAGCTGGAGGGGTTGGAGGTCCGGCTCACCGACGGCACCGTCGTGGGGTCCGTGCGCGACGTGCTGCATTCCGCGGCCGGTGAGTTGCTCGAGGTGCGCGCCGCCGAGGACGGGCGGGAGATCCTGATCCCGTTCGTCACCGCCATCGTGCCCACGGTGTCGCTCGCCGAGGGCGTCATCGTGATCGATCCGCCCGAAGGTCTGCTCGACCCGGAATGAGGCGGTCGTTCATCCGACCGCGTGGCGCTCGCCCGGCCGACGAGGTGCGGCCCGGCGGCGACAGGAGACAGGCATGAAACTCGACGTCGTCACGATCTTCCCGGAGTATCTGGAGCCGCTGCGCACGGCGCTGCTCGGTAAGGCGATCGACAAGGGACTGATCTCGCTCACCGTGCACGACCTGCGCCGCTGGACGCACGACGTGCACAAGTCGGTCGACGACGCCCCCTACGGCGGTGGGCCCGGCATGGTGATGAAGCCGACCGTCTGGGGCGACGCGCTCGACGAGGTCTGCCCCGACGAGGCGCTGCTGGTGGTGCCCACCCCGGCGGGTGTGCCGTTCACCCAGGCCACCGCTCACCGCTGGGCCGCCGAAGAGCATCTGGTGTTCGCCTGTGGCCGCTACGAGGGCATCGACCAGCGCGTCTTCGACGACGCCGCCCGCCGCGTGCGGGTGGAGGAGGTCAGCATCGGCGACTACGTGCTGATCGGCGGCGAGGCGGCGGTGCTGGTGATGACCGAGGCGGTGGTCCGGCTGCTGCCGGGCGTGCTCGGCAATCAGCAGTCCCATCAGGAGGATTCGTTCTCCGACGGATTGCTCGAAGGCCCCAGCTACACCCGCCCGGTCTCCTGGCGCGGCCTCGATGTTCCGCCCATCCTGCTCTCCGGCGACCACGCGAAGGTGGCCGCCTGGCGGCGCGAGCAAGCCCTCGCCCGCACCCGGGAACGCCGCCCGGACCTGCTCGCGGACCGGGACATGCCCCACGGTCCCGGCCGGTAGACCGGGATGCCCTGCTCGGCGCCCTGGATGTCCGCGGCGGGCCACCTCGCCGCGGACGGCAAAGGCAAAGCCTATGCCACCGACCTGGTGGACGACTTGCTCGCCTATCTTCGTCCTGCGGCGTGACGGGGAAGGCTGCCGAGGTGCCCTACTCGTGCAGGCGGCGCTGAAAGCTGCACTACATCACGGTGACGGTCGCGGCGAGGAGTGTGCGGCTCGTCCTCAGGGCAGCAAGCCGTGGCGGCGGGCCGCTACCACCGCCTCGTGCCTGGAGTGAGCGTCGAGTTTGACCATCGCGTTGCGCAGGTAGCTCTTCACGGTCTCGGGGCCGAGTGAGAGGCGTTGCGCCGCTTCCTGATTGGTGCAACCCAAGGCGATCTGGGCGAGCACGTCGAGTTCGCGGCGGGACAGGCGCGGGCTGTCGGGGTGCGGTTCGCCGGCCAGGACCCGGGTGAGTCGTTCGCACACCGCGTGCAAGCGTCCGCGCAACCGGTCGTCCTCCGTGGAACGCGCCATGCCGCGCAGTTCGGCGTGGATGTCGCGGAGTTCCTCGGTGACGGCCGGGGCGCCTGCGGCCGACGGGGAGGTCAGCTCCAGCATGCGCACGCGACGGTCGACCTCGTCGCGGATGGCGATCTCGGTGGCCAAGCGGCGTCCGGCCTGGACGACGAGATCGGCGGTGCGGTCGCCCAGCGGGCTGACGCCCCTGGTCGCGGCGTAGAGCACCGCGCGTGCGCGCCGGTCCACCACGACGGGGACGGCGAGCACGGAGCGGATGCCCTCCCCGGAGACCGGCCCGTCGTAATCATGGGTGATCGAGGAGGCGCGGCGATAGTCCGAGACCGCGGCGGGCCGCCCGGATTCCATCACCCGGCCCCCCAGCCCCGAAGTCCGCGCGACGGCCAAGCCGCGCAAGCCGTTGGTCAGCGTGCCGACGAATTCCGACAGCAGCAACGCGTCACCGTGTACTTCGCCGCCGAAGGCCACCGGCACACCCGCTGTGCTCGCCACCCAGCGGATCTCGGCGCGCAGAGCGTCGCTGTCGCGCGGGCGCAGCAGAGCGGTGTGGGTCACGAGACTCACCCCTTTTCGGGGGTAGTGGACAGCGGGATGTGACCCACATCCTATTGCACACCCGGGTTGCGCTGGATCACAGAACGAGGAGAACCGAAGATGGGCACCGATCCGAATCAGCGGGTGCGCGAACTGCTGGACTTTTACGACCGCGGTGACGCGTCGGCCGCCGACCTGCTGTGCGATCGGCACCCGGCCGACCGGGTCGCCTTCACGATCGTCGAGGCCGACCTGTCCTCCACCGACCTCACCTACGGCGAACTGCGTGAACGCTCCGCCCGCTGCGCCGCCGCGCTGGCCGACCTCGGCGTCGAGCCCGGCGACCGGGTCGCGACGCTGATGGCGAAGTCGGCCGATCTGGTGGTCGCCCTGCTCGGCATCTGGCGCCGCGGCGCGGTGCACGTTCCGCTGTTCACCGCGTTCGCGCCGCCTGCCATCGCCCTGCGGCTGGACGCGAGCCGGGCCTCGGTCGTCATCGCGGACGCCGACCAGGCGCCCAAGCTGGCGCCGGGGCCGGATCTGCCCGCGAACCCGCCCTGGCGGTTGATCATCGCCGGCGCCGAGGCTCCCGGCTCGGCGGTGGCGCTGGACGAACTGCTCGACGCCCATTCGGCCACCCACCCGGGTGCTCGTCCCGTCGCGGTGGGCGGCAACGGACTGCTCGTCCAACTGTTCACCAGCGGCACCACGGGCACGCCCAAAGGCGTCCCGATTCCGCTGCGCGCGCTCGCGTCGTTCCACGCCTACCAGGAATTCGCGCTGGACGTGCGGCCCGACGACGTCTTCTGGAACGCCGCCGATCCGGGCTGGGCCTACGGGCTCTACTACGCCATCCTCGCCCCGCTGGCCACCGGCGTCCGCAGCATCCTGCTGCACGCAGGCTTCTCCGCCTCGCTCACCTGGCAGGTGCTGGAGACCTTCGGCGTCACCAACTTCGCCGCCGCCCCGACGGTCTATCGCGCGCTGCGCGCCGACAGCGCCACCGCGCCCGTGCATTCCCGGTTGCGCCGCGCCTCCTCTGCGGGGGAGCCGCTGACACCGGAGGTGGTCGCCTGGTCCGTCGAACACCTGGGCGTCGCGGTGCGCGACCACTACGGCCAGACCGAGCACGGCATGGTCATCTGCAACGCCTGGCACGAAGACCTCGACACGGAGACGCCCACCGGATCGATGGGCCGCGCCTTACCGGGCTGGACCTGCGCCGTGCTCGCCGACGACGCCGATGTCGTCGCTCCCGCCGGCGAAGTGGGCCGGGTCGCGATCGACACCGAACGCAGCCCGCTGCTGTGGTTCCTCGGCTACCTCGACGCACCGGAGCGCACCGCGCAGCGTTACACCGCCGACGGCCGCTGGTATCTGACCGGTGACGCGGGTTCACGGGACGCGGACGGCTTCTTCCGCTTCTCCTCGCGGGACGACGACGTGATCATCATGGCGGGCTACCGCATCGGCCCGTTCGAGGTGGAGAGCGTGCTGGTGCTGCACGAGCAGGTCGCGGAGGCGGCCGTGGTCGGCGTGCCGGACGAACTGCGCGGCGAAGTGCTGGAGGCGTTCGTCGTGCTGCGCGACGGCGCCACGGGCGGTCCCGACCTGGAAACCGAGCTACAGAGCCTGGTGAAGAAGAAGTTCGCCGCGCACGCCTACCCGCGCAAGGTCCACTTCGTGCCGAACCTGCCGAAGACGCCCAGTGGCAAGGTGCAGCGATTCGTGCTGCGGCAGGGCGGTGCGCGATGACGTCGACCACGCGGCCGCCCCTGCCGAGCTACGCGTCCGGGGTCTCCGATGTCCCGTTGCTCGGTGACACCATCGGCGGCAATCTCGACCGGGCGGTGGCGGCGTTCCCGCAGCGAGAAGCGCTGGTGGACTGCCCGACCGCACGTCGCTGGACCTATCGGGAACTCGGCGCCGCGGTCGATGCTCTGGCCTGTGGCCTGGCCGGGCAGGGCATCGGCAAAGGGGACCGGGTCGGCATCTGGGCGCCGAACTGCGCGGAATGGTTCGTGTTGCAATACGCCACGGCGAAGATCGGCGCGATCCTGGTCACCGTCAACCCGGCCTACCGCACCAGCGAATTGGAGTACGTGCTGCGCCAGGCGGGCGTGCGGATGCTCGTCGCGGCCGAGCGGTTCAAGTCCTCGGACTATGTCGCGATGATCGAGCAGGTCCGGCCGAATTGCCCGGGATTGGCGCAGGTGCTCGTGCTGGGCACACCCGAGTGGGACACGCTGGCCCGCACCGAGATCGACTCCGACCGGCTCGCCGCGCTCGGCGCGCGACTGTCGGCCGACGACCCGATCAACATTCAGTACACCTCCGGCACAACGGGTTTCCCCAAGGGCGCCACGCTCAGCCACCACAACATCCTGAACAACGGCTATTTCGTCGGCGAGCTGTGCGGATATACCGAACACGACCGGATCTGCGTGCCGACGCCGTTCTATCACTGTTTCGGCATGGTCATGGGCAATCTCGCGAGCACCAGCCACGGTGCGGCGGTCGTGATCCCGGCGCCGTCGTTCGACCCGCGAGCGACGTTGGCGGCGGTCGAGGCCGAGCGATGCACGTCCCTCTACGGCGTGCCGACCATGTTCATCGACATGCTCGCCGAATTGGATTCGGCCACCGTGGAACTGTCCACGCTGCGCACCGGCATCATGGCTGGTTCGCCCTGCCCGGTCGAGGTGATGAAGCGAGTGATCGACCGGATGGGCATGCGCGAGGTGTGCATCTGCTACGGCATGACCGAGACGTCTCCGGTCAGCACCCAGACCCGCCGCGACGACGGCATCGACCGGCGCACCGCTACGGTCGGCCGGGTCGGGCCGCACCTGGAGGTCAAGATCATCGACCCCGCAACGGGTCTCACGGTGCCGCGCGGCGAACCGGGCGAGCTGTGCACCCGCGGCTATTCGGTGATGCTCGGCTACTGGGACGATCCGGACAAGACCGCCGAGGTCGTCGACGCCGCCCGCTGGATGCACACCGGCGACATCGGCGTGATGGACGACGAGGGGTACCTGGCCATCACCGGCCGGATCAAGGACATGGTCATCCGCGGCGGCGAGAACATCTACCCCCGGGAGATCGAGGAATTCCTCTACACCCATCCGGACATCCTGGACGCGCAGGTGATCGGGGTGCCCGATCCGAAATACGGCGAGGAACTGATGGCCTGGGTCCGGATGCGCGCGGGCGCAACGCCGTTGGACGCGACGGCGGTGCGCGAGTTCGCCACCGGCAAGCTGGCGCACTTCAAGATCCCCCGCTACGTGCACGTGGTCGAGGAGTTCCCGATGACGGTCACCGGCAAGATCCGCAAGGCCGAGATGCGGAAGCTGTCGCGGCGGCTGCTCGGGCTGGGCGACAGCTGAGGTTCGGAGGTTCACCTGGGCGTGGATCGCCTGTCAGGCGGCGACGGTAGTGTCTCGGTCGTGACGACAGCGCCCGAGACTGCCAGTGCAGAGTCCACACCCGCCGTGCCACGCTCCGACGCCGCGGGCCCAGCCAGCGTGAACCGGCGCATCGCCGAGGAACTCGCGGTGCGCGAGTCCCAGGTGCGCGCCGCTGTCGAGCTCCTCGACGGTGGCTCGACGGTGCCGTTCATCGCCCGGTACCGCAAGGAGGTCACCGGCGGGCTGGACGACGCGCAGCTGCGCGTGCTCGACGAGCGTCTGCACTACCTGCGCGAGCTGGACGAGCGCCGGGCCGCGATCATCGAATCGATCCGGGGCCAGGGCAAACTCGACGAAGCCCTGCACCGGCAGATCCTGCTGGCCGAGACCAAGGCCCGGCTCGAGGACATCTACCTGCCGTACAAACCGAAGCGGCGCACGAAGGCGCAGATCGCGCGCGAGGCCGGGCACGAGCCGGTGGCCGACGCGCTGATCGAGGATCCGAACACCGATCCGGCGCAGTACACCGCCGAGCAGCTCGACGGCGCGCGCGCCATCCTGGTCGAACGCTTCGCCGAGGACGCCGACCTGGTCGGCGAGCTGCGCGAGCTGATGTGGAACCGCGGACAGGTCACCTCGACCGTGCGCGCGGGCAAGGAGGAGGCCGGCGCGAAGTTCGCCGACTACTTCGACTTCAGCGAGCCGTTCGACAAGCTGCCCTCCCACCGCATCCTCGCGCTGCTGCGCGGGGAGAAAGAAGAGGTGCTCACGCTGCACCTCGAGCCGGACACCGAGGAGCCGCAGCCGGGCGAGCGCACCATCTACGAGGGCCGCATCGCCGCCCGCTTCGGCATCGCCGACCGGGGCCGTCCCGCCGACTCCTGGCTGCTGGACACCGTGCGCTGGGCCTGGCGGACCAAGCTGCAGGTCAGCCTCGGCATCGACACCAGGATGCGGCTGCGGCAGGCGGCGGAGAAGGACGCGGTCGACGTGTTCGCCGCGAACCTGCGCGATCTGCTGCTCGCCGCGCCCGCGGGTACCCGCACCACGATGGGCCTGGATCCCGGCTACCGCACCGGCGTGAAGGTCGCGGTGGTCGACGCCACCGGCAAGGTGGTCGCCACCGAGGTGATCTACCCGCACAAACCGCAGGGCCAGACCGAGAAGTCGCTGGCCGTGCTCGGCGCGCTGGTCGCACGGTTCGGCGTGGAACTCATCGCGATCGGCAACGGCACCGCCTCGCGCGAGACCGACGCCCTCGCCGCCGAACTGATCGCCCGCATCCCGGAGAACAAGCCGACCAAGATCGTGGTGTCCGAGGCGGGCGCCTCGGTGTACTCCGCGTCGGCCTACGCCTCGCAAGAGCTGCCCGAACTCGACGTGTCGCTGCGCGGCGCGGTGTCCATCGCCCGGCGGTTGCAGGACCCGCTGGCCGAACTGGTGAAGATCGACCCGAAGTCCATCGGCGTCGGCCAGTACCAGCACGACGTGTCCGAATCGCTGCTGGCCCGCTCGCTGGGCGCGGTGGTCGAGGACGCGGTGAACGCGGTCGGCGTCGACGTGAACACGGCCTCGGTGCCGCTGCTGTCGCGGGTGTCCGGCATCGCCGGTTCGGTGGCGGAGAGCATCGTGGCGCACCGGGATCAGAACGGCCCGTTCCGCAGCAGGACCGCGCTGCTGGACGTGCCGCGCCTGGGCCCGAAGGCGTTCGAGCAGTGCGCTGGCTTCCTGCGCATCCGCGGCGGCGACGATCCGCTGGACACCTCCGCGGTGCACCCCGAGGCATATCCGGTGGTCCGGCGCATCCTCGAAGCGACAGGTCGTGGCATCGCGGAGGTCATCGGGAACACCACGGTGCTGCGCTCGCTGCGCGCGGGCGAGTTCACCGACGAGCGCTTCGGTGTCCCCACCGTCACCGACATCATCGCCGAGTTGGAGAAGCCGGGCCGGGACCCGCGCCCGGAGTTCAAGACCGCGGAGTTCGCCGCGGGCGTGGAGAAGGTTGCCGACCTGAAACCGGGCATGGTGCTCGAGGGCGTGGTGACGAACGTGGCGGCCTTCGGCGCGTTCGTCGACGTGGGTGTGCACCAGGACGGTTTGGTGCACGTCTCGGCCATGTCGCACAACTTCGTCAAGGACCCGCGCGAAGTGGTGAAGTCCGGTGACGTGGTCAAGGTGAAGGTGCTCGAGGTGGACGTGGCCCGCCAGCGCATCGGCCTGACCCTGCGGCTGGACGACGAGCCCGGCGCGCCGGCCAAGGGCGGCGACAACCGGCAGCGCGGCCAAGGCGGTCAGGGCGGCCGGTCCGGCGGAGGCGAGCAGCGGCAGCGGCAGAACGGCCAGAAAGGTCAGCAGGGCCAAGGCCGCAATCAAGGACAGAACCGCGGCGGCAACCAACGCCGCAACGCGCCCGCACCCAGCGGCGCGATGGCGGACGCGTTGCGCCGGGCGGGTTTCGGTCAGTAGTCCGGTGCGCGGGAGGGAGTAGCGGCCATGCGACGGTGGCTCCACGAGGACGTGATCGCCCAAGGGCGGCTGCCGTTGCTGTGCTTCCTGCTCGGGTTCATCGTCGGGTTCCTGTTCATCCGCGTCAGCGTGCGGCTGATCCGCGCGCGGGTGCGCTGGTGGCCGGGCAACCTGCGAGCCGGTGACACCCACGTCCATCACATGGTCTTCGGGGTGGTCCTGGTGCTCGCCTCGGGCATCGGCATGGTCACGGAGTACCAGAGCGCCGATACCACCACGGCCAGTGTCCTCGCGGCCGTCTTCGGTGTCGGTGCGGCGCTGGTCCTCGACGAATTCGCGCTGATCTTCTATCTGCGCGACGTGTATTGGGAGGAACAGGGGCGCACGTCGGTGGACGCGGTGTTCGTCGCCCTCGCGGTGACGGGGTTGCTGCTGCTGGGCTTCCACCCGCTGTGGCTGCTGGACATCAACGACTTCCGGCGCGACCCGAGTATCGAGGTCCGCCTCTTCGTCGTCGTGTTCTCCGTGGTCAACCTGGCGCTGGCCGCGATCGTCATCGCCAAGGGCAAGATCTGGACCGGTCTGTTCGGCATGTTCTTCCTGCCGCTGCTGGTCGTCGGCGCGCTGCGCCTGAGCCGTCCGGGTGCGCCCTGGGCGCGCTGGCGTTACGGCGACCGCAGGCGTCTGATGTACCGGGCCATCGTGCGAGAACGGCGCTATCGCCGCCCGGTCATCCGCGCGAAGATCTTCGTGCAGGATCTGGTCGCGGGAAAGCCGGACGTCGAGCATGTCCGCACGGCGGCGGAGGCGGAACTCACCCGCACGGTGGTGCCCGCTCCGCCCGCGCCGCATCGGCCCCATTCGCTGTGGCATTCCGACCACGGCCCGCTGCACACGCCCGGCCCGCCCGAACAGGACGCCATCTCCGGCGAACGGAATCACTGACGGCCGCCACCCGGGCCGATTTCTTCCGCAGCGCGCCGATCTGGCACAATGCACAGGTTGCCCTGGGTGATTGTCGACCCGGCGCACCCCATTGATCGGAGCATGAACCGGCCGCGCACGTCCAGTGCCGCCAGGGTCCTCTGTTCGCGCGAAAACCATAAGGATGGAAATGAACACCCTTGACTTCGTCGACGAGAAGTCGCTGCGCAGCGACGTCCCCGACTTCCGGCCGGGCGACACGCTGAACGTGCACGTGAAGGTCATCGAAGGCTCGAAGGAGCGCATCCAGGTCTTCAAGGGCGTCGTGATCCGCCGCCAGGGTGGTGGCATCCGCGAGACCTTCACGGTCCGCAAGGTGTCGTTCGGTGTCGGCGTGGAGCGCACCTTCCCGGTGCACAGCCCGAACATCGACCACATCGATGTCGTGACCCGCGGTGACGTCCGCCGCGCCAAGCTGTACTACCTGCGCGATCTGCGCGGCAAGGCCGCCAAGATCAAGGAAAAGCGCTGAGCTAGCTTCTCGGCACAGCAGATTTTCCCTAGCCCGGCATCGGACCTCGGTTTCGCTGCCGGGCTAATCTGTTCGGCGTGGCAGACGAAAGTGGGTCGGTGTCGGTGTCCGAATCGGGCGACGAGAATACGCGGGCCGGTCGCGCGAAGCGGCGGGCGAAGAAGAAACAGCGGCCGTTCTGGCAGGAATTGCCGATCCTCATCGTGATCGCCGCGGTGATCGCCGCGCTGATGGTCACCTTCGTCGGTCGGCCGTACGTGATTCCGTCGGAGTCGATGGAAACCACGCTGCACGGCTGCGCCGGCTGCACCGGTGACCGCATCTACGTGCAGAAGCTGACCTACTACTGGAGCGATCCACAGCCGGGCGACGTGGTCGTGTTCGTCGGCCCGCCCTCGTGGAACACCCACTACAAGTCGATCCGCTCGGACAACGCCGCCATCCGTGGCGTGCAGAACTTCTTCTCCTTCTTCGGCCTGGTGCCGCCGGACGAGAACGACCTGGTGAAACGCGTGATCGCGGTCGGCGGTCAGACCGTGGAGTGCTGCGACCCGCAGGGCCGGGTCCTCGTGGACGGCAAGCCGCTGGACGAGCCGTACGCGCGCTACCTCGCCCCGTACGTGCCGGGCCAGCCCTACAACTCCGCCGGCGGTCGTGAGTTCAAGGCCGTGAAGGTCCCCGAAGGGCACCTGTGGGTGATGGGCGACAACCGCAACCAGTCCGCCGACTCCCGCGCGCACATCAACGACGAACTGCAGGGCACCATCCCAGTGGACAACATTCGCGGCAAGGCGGTGTTCAAGATCTGGCCGCCCGGCCGGATCGGTCCGGTGCACTCGGAGAATCCCCAGCGGAACTGAGCACGCGGGGCGCGGGATAATCGGACGGTGGGGCAAGGGCGAGTGCCGGTGGGTAATGGTTGGCCGCCGCGCGTGGTGATGCGCAGGGCCGGAGGGCTGCGCACACTCGAGGCGGCATTGATCCGCAGTGGTCTCGGGCCGGTCGCCGGAGTCGACGAGGCGGGACGGGGGCCGTGCGCGGGACCACTGGTCGTGGCGGCGTGCCTGCTCGCCCCGAAGGCCTACGACAAGCTGGCCGGTCTCGACGACTCCAAGAAACTCTCCGAGGCCACCCGCGAAGAGCTCTACCCGGTGATCACCCGGCTGGCGCTGGCCTACCAGGTCGTCGTCATCCCGGCCTGGGAGATCGACTCGATCGGCATCCACGTCGCCAACATCGAGGGCATGCGCCGCGCCGTCGCCGGGCTCGGCCACGAGCCCGGCTACGTGCTGACCGACGGGTTCCGGGTGCCCGGCATTCCTGTGCCCTCGCTACCCGTGATCGGCGGCGACGGGGCCGCGGCCTGCATCGCGGCGGCCAGCATCCTGGCCAAGGTCACCAGGGACCGCATCATGGTCGAGCTGGACCAGCGGTTCCCCGGCTACGGCTTCGCCGCCCACAAGGGGTACAACACGCCCGAGCACACCGCCGCGTTGCACCGCCTCGGCCCGAGCAGTGAGCACCGCCGCTCCTGGCGCAATGTCCGCGAGGCCGCCGGGTTGCGGCCGGTCGCGGCGGCCGCCGACGCAGCGGACGCGGTGCTGGCCGAGGGCCTGGACGAGGCGCTGTCCGAGCAGTTTCCGAACGGGCGTACGGCTGGCCGAGTGGCTACCGACGCAGCGCATGCGCGATGATGTCATCACACGACGCGATGCGGCGAGAAGGAGGACGTCCCACCCGATGAGTGCCGAGGACCTCGAGAAGTACGAAACCGAGATGGAGCTCTCGCTGTATCGCGAGTACAAGGACATCGTCGGTCAGTTTTCGTACGTGGTGGAGACCGAGCGCCGCTTCTACCTGGCCAATTCCGTGGAGCTGCGGCCGCAGAACGCGGACGGCGAGGTGTACTTCGAGGTGCGGATGAGCGATGCGTGGGTGTGGGACATGTATCGCCCGGCCCGCTTCGTCAAGCACGTCCGGGTGATCACCTTCAAGGACGTCAACATCGAGGAGCTGGAGAAGCCCGACCTGCGGCTGCCGGAGTGAGCGGCCGGAGAGTTCTGCACAGCGGCCCGGTTGTCCACAGGTTTCCTGTTCGCCCAGGTCGGCGGCGCTGACCTGATCCGGACCCGGCGCACGCTGGCCGGGTGACGGACAAACAGGCGCTCGGCGCGCACGGGGAGGAACTGGCGGCGGACTTTCTGCGCGCCGCGGGGATGGAGATCGTCGCCAGGAACTGGCGTTGCCGGTACGGCGAGCTGGACCTGATCGCCCGCGACGGGGACGTGACCGCGTTCGTGGAGGTCAAGACCCGTTCCGGGCTCGGTTACGGCACGCCGGCCGAGTCGGTCACCTTCGCCAAGCGGCAGCGGATTCGCCGGCTGGCCCTGCTGTGGCTGGCCGAACAGGACGGACCGTGGCGGCGGATCCGGTTCGACGTGGTGTCGGTGCTTGCGGTGCGAGGTCGCGCACCGGTCATCGACCACCTCGAGGCGGTGTTCTGAATGGCCCTCGGGCGGGCGCATTCCGTCGCGGTCACCGGCGTCGACGGTCTGCTCGTCGAGATCGAGGCCGATATCGGGCAGGGCCTGCCCTCCGTCCACCTGGTCGGGCTGCCCGACACCGCGTTGCAGGAATCTCGCGACCGGATCCGTTCGGCGGTGGCGAACTCGGGGGAGAAGTGGCCCGACGGCCGGGTCGTCCTCGCGCTGTCGCCCGCCACCCTGCCCAAGCTGGGCAGCGTCTACGACTTGGCGCTGGCCGTCGCGGTACTCGACGCGTCCGGGTCGGTTCCCTCCGAGCGGCTCGCGAAGACGGTGCTGCTCGGCGAGCTCGCGCTGGACGGGCGGGTGCGCCGGGTGCGCGGCGTCCTGCCCGCTGTGCTCGCGGCGCGCAAGGCCGGCTGGTCGACTGTCGTGGTACCGGCGGCGACCATGGCGGAGGCCGGACTGGTCGAGGGTATCGAGGTCTTCGGGGCGCGCAGTTTGCGTGGGGTGGTGGCCTGGCTGCGCGGGGAAGGCGCGCTCGACGAGCCGGACAACGACCTGCCGGATACCGTGCGGCAGGGCGGCGATCTCAGCGAGGTGGTTGGGCAGGACGAAGCGCGCTGGGCCTTGGAGGTGGCCGCCGCGGGCGGCCACCATCTCTTGCTCACCGGCCCGCCCGGCATCGGGAAAACGATGCTGGCACAACGTCTTCCGGGACTGCTGCCACCGCTCACCGAGACCGAGGCGCTGGAGGTGACCGCGATCCACTCGATGGCGGGCACGCTCGCCGGTGACCAGCCGCTGATCACCGCGCCGCCGTTCGTCGCCCCGCACCATTCCACCTCGGTCACCGCGATGATCGGAGGCGGCTCGGGGACCGCCCGGCCCGGCGCGGTCAGCCGGGCCCACCGCGGCGTGCTGTTCCTCGACGAATGCGCCGAACTCGGCACGAAGGTGCTGGAAGCGATGCGGACACCATTGGAAGAGGGGGAAGTACGCATTGCCCGGCGCGACGGTGTGGCGCGATACCCGGCCCGCTTCCAGCTCGTACTGGCCGCGAATCCATGCCCTTGCGCCCCGGCCCGCGACGTCGACTGCATCTGCGCGCCGCTGGCGCGCCGCCGCTACCTCGGCAAGCTGTCCGGGCCGCTGATCGACCGAATCGACATCTGGGTGCGAATGCACGGGCAGTCCGGCGCGGCGTTCAGCACCGACGCCGCCGAGAGCAGTGAGGTGGTCCGGGGGCGGGTCGCCGTCGCGCGGCACGCCGCCGCCGAGCGCTGGCGGGAGTACGGGTGGCTCACCAACGCCGAAGTCCCCGGTCACATCCTGCGCCAGCGGTTCCGGCTGCCCCGCGAATCGCTCGCTCCCGTCGAGACCGCGTTGCGTCTCGGCCGCATGTCCGCGCGAGGCGCGGACCGCGCCATCCGGGTCGCATGGACCATCTGCGATCTCCGCGGAGGCGAATCGCCCTCGGCACAAGACGTTCTGGCCGCATTGAACTTCCGTCAGCGGGGTGCACAATGAGCGCGCCGATGCCGACCGAGGGCGCGGCGGCGAATGTGCCTGCGGTGGACGTATCGCATGTAGCGGCCGCCCACGTGCCAGCCGCAGTGGGCGTGCCTGTGGCGGCGAGTGGGCCTGTGGCCGCTGACGTGCCTGTGGCCGCTGACGTGCCTGTGGCGGTGGACGTGCCTGCGGTCGTCGACGCGCCCGCGTTCGGTTCCGGGTTGTCGTTCGGTGGAGGTGATGCTCGACGGCTCGCGTGGGTGTACTTGTCGCGGGTGGTGCAGGGGCCGTGCGCGCCGCTGTCGGCGCTCATCGAGTCGGTCGGGGTGGTCGAGGCGGCGCGTGCCGTGCGGGAGTGCGCGCTGCCCGAACCGCTGCGCGGGCCGACGGCGCAGCGGCGGGATATCGACGTGGCTGCGCGGGATCTGGAGGCGATCGAGCGGATCGGCGGACGGGTGGTGACGCCGGACGATCCGGAGTGGCCCGCTTGGCGCATGCTCGGTCTCGCGCAGCTCGAGCCGGGGCGGGATCGCGACGGCGCCGTTCCGCTCGTGCTGTGGGCGCGCGGCCCGCGCTCGCTGCTGGAATCCAGCGAACGTGCGGTCGCGGTGGTGGGGGCGCGGTGCAGCACCGGGTACGGCAACCGGGTGACGGCGGAGATCGCGGGCGATCTCGCGGCGCAGGGGTGGACCATCGTGTCCGGGGCGGCGTTCGGGATCGACGGTATGGCGCACCGAGCGGCACTGGCGGTAGAGGGTCCGACGATCGCGGTGCTGGCGTGTGGCATCGACCGTCCTTACCCGGCGCAGCATGAGCGCCTGCTGGCCGACATCGCCGAATCCGGCTTGGTGGTCAGCGAGTACCCGCCCGGTGTCGTCGCGCGGAAGCACCAGTTCCTCGCCCGGAACCGGTTGATCGCGGCACTGGCCGACGGCGTGCTGGTCATCGAGGCGGGACTGCGCAGCGGCGCACGCAACACCGTCAAATGGGCACGCCGCCTCGGCCGTCCGGCCTTGGCGGTGCCGGGCCCGGTCACCTCGGCCGCGTCGGTGGGCTGCCACCGCATGATCCGTGACGGGGAAGCCCTCCTGGTGACCCGTGCCGAGGAAGTCGTCGACGAGGCGGGGCCACTGCGATTGTCGATTCCCGCGGCGGGGGCAGGCGGTAGTCCGGAGGACCAGCTGACCGGCGACGAGGCGCTGATCTTCGCCGCCCTACCGAGGGTGGGTTCGCGGTTGCCTCTGGAGGTTTCCCGGCAGTGTGGCTTATCTCTTCCGGTAGTACGTGCGACATTGGCCGCCCTCGAATTGGCCGGTCTGGTGGCCAGTGACGAAAGTGGTTGGCACCGAACGGCACGGCGCCGGTGAGCGCGTCCGGTGGGGTGGCTTGCCAATCGGGGCGCGGGCCGGGACGGTGGAGGGATGGCGGAACTGCCCGAAGATCTGGAAGCGCTGCTGGTGGAATACGGCAGGCATCTGCGGCTCGGGCGCAACCGCTCGGAGCACACGGTGCGGGCGTACCTCGGGGACGCTCGGTCACTGCTGGAGCATCTGTACACGCGATCGGCGGATTCGGCCGTCCGCGAGCTGGACCTGCTGCTCCTGCGGTCGTGGCTGGCTCAGCAAGCGGCAGCGGGTGTGGCGCGAACGACTGTGGCGCGGCGGGCGTCTTCGGCGCGCACGTTCACCGCTTGGCTCACCCGGACCGGCCGATTGCCCATCGATCCGGGGCTGCGATTGGGTTCGCCGAAAGCGCATCGCGTGCTTCCCGCAGTGCTCGGTCGGCAACAGGCGCTGGGGGCCATGGACGCGGCGCAATCCGGCGCCGCCCAGCGTGATCCGATGGCACTGCGGGATAGGGCCATCGTGGAACTGCTGTACGCCACCGGCATCCGCGTCAGTGAGTTGTGCGGGCTGGACATCGAGGACGTGGACCGTGAGCGGCGCGTGGTGCGCGTGCTCGGCAAAGGCAACAAGGAGCGATCGGCGCCCTTCGGCGCGCCCGCCGACGAGGCGGTCGGCAACTGGCTGCGCCACGGGCGCCCCGCCTTCGCCACCGCCGAGTCCGGCCGAGCGCTACTGCTCGGCCGCCGCGGCAGGCGGCTCGATCAGCGCCAGGCCAGAACCGTGGTGCACGAGGTCGTGTCGGCCATCCCGGGCGCCCCCGACATGGGTCCGCACGGCTTGCGGCACTCCGCCGCGACCCACCTCCTCGAGGGCGGGGCGGACCTGCGTGTGGTCCAGGAACTCCTGGGCCACGCCAGCATGGCCACCACCCAGCTGTACACCCACGTCTCCATCGACCGCCTCAAGAAGGTGCACGACCAGGCCCACCCCCGCGCCTGACACGGCTCACGCGGTGCGGCCATCAACCAGCCGGGCGGCGATCCCACGCGGGACGCGGCGCCGACGGAGGGATAGCCGGCGCCAGCCGGTCGGTCTGTAGCCGCCGAGTCCCGGGCGACGCCCGTGCAGGCGGTGGATCGCGGGAGCTGCGCGATGTCGGGGGTGAATCGCGGACCTGCGCCATGCCGCATGGCATCGCGAAGCTGCGCCAATGCCGGGGGTGAATCGCCGGAACTGCCCCATGCGCAGAGTGATCGTGGGGCGGTACTGGTTCCTGTCGAGTGGCGCCGTGGTGTCGAGTGGCGTGGCGGTGTCGTATGGCATGTCGGTGACGCGTGACGCGTGACGCGTGACGCGTGACGCGTCGCGGTGGCGTGTCGGCGTCGGGGGTGGGCCGGTATCGGTATCGCGTCTGCTGATGGCAGCCGTGCGCATGGCCGCGGACTGCGGGCGGCGCGCGGTGCTCACCGTGATATCCGACAGCGCGCCGGTGGCCGTGCCGAACGCGCGACTCGCGCGGTGCCCGGTGCGCTCACCGTGACATCCGACAGCGTGGCGACGGCGGTCGCGATGAACGGCCGACTCGCCCGGGTCAGGCTTCCGGACAGCGGTGGACGTCGTAGACGATCCGCAGGGCGGCGCAGGCATCGAGGTCGATGCTGGTTCGCGGTCGGAGAAGGACGCTCATCCGTGCTCGCGGCACTGATCCCTCGTCACGGGCGCGCGATCGATTCCCGCACGCCCCGGTCAGGCACCGAAGTAGGCGAAACCGCATGTGATCCCCGCTGAGAGAGCGCACTCTGAAGATAGCGAATCGGTGCCCGCAGTTCATGACGTACTTCGATGGGAAACACGGACGATGTCTACGTCCAGCGGACCACAGGCCCTGCGTCGCGGAACCTACCCATTGGCAGGACAGTCCGCGTGGCGGCGGTCGGCCGCCATTTCTACCACGACCCGGCCCGGCGGCCGGGAAACGGTGCGCGAGATTTCCCTCGACGGCGGAGTGTCGACCGTGACCATAGGACGGTCCGCCGCCGCCGACATCGTCTTGACCGACGCGACCGTATCCCGCTTGCACGCCATTATCGAGCGGGTGTGCGGGTGCTGGGTACTCGTGGATGACGGGCTGTCGAAGAATGGCACATTCGTCAATGGCGAACGCGTCGGCGGGCGGCGGAAACTCCACTCCGGCGACACTGTTCGCGTGGGCCGATCGGTATTCGTCTTCCGGGCCGCCGCACCCTCCGATGAGGAGCTGACGCTTGCCCATTCGCCACTGCCCGACCGGAATTCCTTGACGCCGGCCCAGCATATGGTTCTCGAGGCGCTGTGCCGCCCGTACGACGCACGAAACTCGTATTCGTACCCCGCGTCCAACAGTGCGATCGCCGAAGAGTTGTGCCTGAGTATCTCGACGGTCAAGACGCATATGCGGGCGCTGTTCCGCATATTCCAGGTCGAAGCCTTACCACCGAACCAGAAGCGGCTGTTCCTGGTCGAACGCGCCATCGAATTCGGCGTTCTCACCGACCAGGAAAGGTAAGGCTTCGGCTGGATCGGTCGAGGGGATGGGTGGGCGGCCGTCCGGTCAGATCGGCTGGAAACCGGCCCCGGCGCCACCACGCGCGTTCGCGTCGGCGACGACCGCGTTGATGTCCGTTCCGAGTTGCGGTCCGAGGCACGGCACGACCAGGTAGCCGTTGACCATGCCGACGAGCGTGGTGCCCACGACGACCGGCCCGCCCGAGTCACCTTCGACGACGCACGTCCCGGTCCAGGTCGCATTGCCTGCCGTGAACACGTCGCCGAAGGCAGGCCCGCAGGTCCGGCCGGTTGTCCTGCCTTCTTTGCAGACGACGTCGGGGTAGCGGGCGGGCCCGCCCAAACCGGTTATCGTCGTTCCGCCCACTTGGTTCACCGGGACGACCATCCCGGGATCGAACACGATCACGGCGTAATCCAAGCCGCTGTCGGCGTAGTCGATTGTGCCGACGGCGCCCGCGTCGCGATTGCTTTCGGCGACGACCGTGGCATTCGCCTCACCGCAATGAGCGGCGGTGAACCCGACCAGCCGACCGCCGGAGTCACGCCCGATCGTGGTGAGGGTGCAGATATTCTGACCGCCGACGACGATGCCCGAGCCGCCGCCCAGAACGGACGGAGACTCGGCGTGTGCGGCCCCGGGTGCCCCGAACAGCGCCGTGCCGATGGCAAGTGCCCCGGCAGCGCCCACGAGTTTCCTGAACTTGGCCATCCGGTAATTCAACCGCACTTATCCGCACCGCATGCTTGATTTGCAGAAGTTCCCCGACCGGGTGCGTCGATGGAACGGGGACATAATTGCTCGGCCCATCGACGGAGAACCCGGTCAGGGTATGTACGAGACACTTGCGACGCGACCGGAGGCGCGCCGCGTCACTTGCCGGTCCTCAGCTTCCCTTCTCGGGAGTGTGGTCAGGCGGCGCAGACGAATACGGCGACCGCGTTGACGACCGGAGGAAGGAGCAGCAAAGGAGCGCAGAAAATGCCCAGCGGCCAAATCAGGCCCAACGTCGCGGGCTCGACCTGCACCGGGATCGGCGTGGAATTATCCGCCACTTGTCCTGGTCCCGGGGTTACGTCCGGGGCAGCGGAAGCAAAACCTGAACCGAGTGCGATGATCGGTGCGAGCGCTACCGCCGCCGCCGTTGCGCGCATTTTGTTCGTGGTCATGATGTCTCCAGAGGATGAGTTGCTTCACTAGCCCTCGTTGGTTGAAGGCCGTTGTATTGTGAACACTTTCAACTCTGCTCGGAGCACGCGCGCGAGACCATCAACCCCCGGGTTGGAATCATTCATACCGGGATCCGAAGAGACCCTTCGTCGCTTCTGGAATCCCCGGGTCGGCGGCGCCGCGACGGGTGCGTCGACCACTCCCGCGCCCGTCCCGGCCTGCCTACCCGATCATCCGTTCGCGACCGGGACGGTGTCCGGCTGCTCGGCTGTTTGCGGCCGCCGCGCGCGCAGCAGGACCGCGCCGAGCAGGGCGGCGGCGATGCTGAACCCCGCGCTGATCCACGCGCCGGTGGACATCGCGGCGGTGAAGGCGTCCTTGGCCGGTTCCAGGTAGCCGAGCTGGAAGGCGGCTCCGATGGATTCGCGGGCCGCTTCAGGGGCGTCGGCGGGCATGTTCGAGGTGAACACCCCGGCCAGCACACTGCCGAGGACGGCGATGCTGATCGCCATGCCCACCTGCTGCAGCGTGTCGTTCATCGCGGAGCCGACACCGGCGTGCTGCAGCGGGATGGCGCTCATGATGGCCGCGTACGCGGCCGGACCCGCCAAGCCGCCGCCAACGCCCATCACCAGCATGCTGACCAGAATCCCCAGGTATCCGCTGGCCACGGCGAGGATGCCGAAGGCAGCGCCCATGACGAGCAGGCCGGACACGATCAGCGTCTTATTGCTCAGAGTCTTGCCGAGCGTCGCGCCGAGCCCGTTGCAGACCGCCGCGGCCACGGCGTACGGCAGCAGCGCCAGACCCGCTTTCATCGGGCCGTAGCCGAGCACGAACTGCAGGTACTGCGTCAGCATCAGCATGACCGCGCCCATGCCGAAGACCATCAGCAGCAGCGTGAGACAGGTGCCGGTGAAGTCGCGGCTGCCGAACACCGCGAGCGGCAGCATCGGATGTGCCGATCGGCTCTCCCACATGACGAAGGCGGCCGCCGCGACGACGGCCAGCGCGATC
The DNA here is from genome assembly GCF_013315795.1 of Nocardia barduliensis. GTDB lineage: Bacteria > Actinomycetota > Actinomycetes > Mycobacteriales > Mycobacteriaceae > Nocardia > Nocardia barduliensis. The sequence goes on along the minus strand of NZ_JABLTE010000004.1, from coordinate 31,357 downwards.
ACGCCGACGTTCCACTCCCGCTCGATGATCACGTAGACCGTCGCGCTCAGCGCCACCACGGACAGGACCACCCCGACGAGGTCGAGCGGCCGTTGCTCACCGGTGGTCTCGGGCATCAGCACCACCGCCGCCACGATCGCGAGCACGGCGACCGGGATGTTGAGCAGGAACACCGACCCCCACCAGTAGTGCTCGAGCAGAAAGCCGCCCAGCGTCGGCCCGGCGACGATGCCGACCATGGAGACCGTCGACCACGCCGCCATCGCCGTGCGCCGTTCGTCCTCGGCGAAGGTGGTCATCAGGATCGATAGCGTCGAGGGCATCAGCAGCGAACCGCCGACGCCCATCGCGGCGCGCGCGGCCACGACCTGCCACGGCTCGGTCGCCAGCACGGCGGCCAGCGATGCCACGCCGAACACCGCCAGTCCGGTGATCAGCGCCCGGCGCCTGCCGAAGCGGTCGGAGAGGCTTCCCGCGGTGAGCAGCAGCCCGGCGAAGACCAGCACGTAGGCGTCCAGAATCCACTGGACGTCCGACGGTGTGGCGCCGAGCTCCCTGATCAGCGACGGAATCGCGAGATTGAGCACGGTGCTGTCGAGCATCAGCACGAGTAAGGACAGGCAGAGGACCCCCAGGACCCACCAGCGGCGGGGGTCTCGTACAACGTTCGATTCCACTCGCACAGTGTACGAAGAACTCGAACAGTGTGCGAGCAATTATAAAATCGTGTTGTGACCAAGCAGTTCGACTCGGTATGGACCAAGCAGCCGCGTCAGCCCAAGTCCACCGGGCTGCATCGTGAGCAGATCATCACCGCGGCCGTGGAACTCCTCGACGCCGAGGGGCTGGAGTCGCTGAGCATGCGCAAACTCGGCGCGAAGCTCGGTGCGGGCGCGACGAGCCTGTACTGGCATGTCGCGAACAAGGACGAACTGCTGGAATTGGTGCTCGACCAGTTCTGGGGGCTGGTGCGGACCCCGGAGCCCGAACAGGCCTCGTGGCGCGAACTGCTGACCACCTTCGCCTACAGCTTCCGCGCCAGCATCCGCGAGCATCCCTGGATGGCGACACTGGTGGGGCGGTTGCCCAGTATCGGCCCGAACTCGCTGCGCCTGAACGATCGGCTGCGCCGCGCGTTCGTCCAGGCCGGTTTCCAGGGCGTGGACATCTACCTGGCCAGCGGAACGGTGCTGTGCTTCGTCCTCGGCCAGGTGCTGCCCGAGATCGCCTGGGACTCGGCGTACAAGGGAGCCGAGATCGACACCGACGGCATGCTGCGCGTGATGACAGAACTGGCCGGTGAATATCCCGAAATGCTCGCGGACTATCAGGCGGCCGTGCCGACGGATCCGGAAGTCGCGCGCGCGATGGCCTTCGATTTCGGGCTGCTGTGCGTCCTCGACGGCCTGGAAGCGCGCCTGCGGGACGCGGCGCGATCGCCGCAAGCCCACATTCAGGAGGAATGAGCCGTCGGAAGTGAAACAAGTTCCCTACGCGTGAAGCCCAGTAGGTACCATTGTTGTGCCGATAAACTGATACGTGTTCTATGGATGTGATCCCGGCAGGGGCCGGGGGCAACGCGGCGCGCGGGCGCCGATGCGCAGAAAGGCGTCGACGTGAGCACGCACACCGTTCTCGGCCGCGAGGTGCGAATGCCGGTCCGTATCCGGCTCGCGCGCGCGTTCATGGCCACCTATCTGGTGCCCGCGGCAGCGGCCCAACACCTCATCGACTACTCCGGTCTGCGGATTCTCCGGCTACCCGGCGGACGGGCGATGTGCACGCTGGTCTTCGTCGACTACGTCGACGGCGATCTCGGCCCGTACAACGAGTTCGGCGTCTCGTTCATGGTCCGCCACCACACCGCGGGCGCGGCCTCCGGATTCGGCGATCTGCGGGCGCTGCGGACCGGTCAGGCCGGCGTACTGATCCACCGGCTGCCGGTCGACGGCGATTTCACCCTGGCCGCCGGGCGCGGTATCTGGGGATTTCCCAAGGAACTCGCCGACTTCGTCGTCGACCACGACGGCCGGACGCGCAGTGGCGCGCTGCACCAGAACGGGCGGCTCATCGCCGACCTCACGCTGCGGCCAGGGTTGGCGACCCCGAGCGGGCGCGCCACCGCGTCCTCGTTCGACGCCTACTCCCACATCGATGGCGTCACGCGCTGCACGCGCTGGCAGATGCAGCCGTCCGGCATGCGAGCGCGGCCCGGCGGGGCGCAGTTGCGGCTGGGCGATCACGAGATCGCCGCGGAACTCCGGTCGCTCGGTCTGCCGCGCCGGGCGCTGATGTCCTCGTCCGTCTCGCGGCTGGCCATGACGTTCGAGGACGCCATCGCCATCTGACGGCCCGCGGGATAACCACCCGGTCACGGGCGGGTGGGAACGTGGACGGTCCCCGGACCGGCGGTTAATCTGACGTAGCGGATCGTTTGCCAGCCAGCAGCGATGGAGTGATGCGCGTGATCCTCGCCGACCGGAACCGTCCTGTTGCTGAACACTGTGAACCGGTTCGATCGTGCGATTCCGGGCCGCGAACAGGAGTTGTTCGCTGTGCGGGTCCTGTGTCGCGAACCTCGATGCTGAACGACGCGGGCATCGTCTGGCTTCCGCTCAGCTATCTGAATGCCGTCACCGTGCGTGTGCTCGCCCGCGCGCAGAGCCGGTCGCGTCAACGAACCCGAAACGGGTTCCCTCGGTCGGCAACGGCCCGCCGCGAGCTTCCGCGATCCCCACTAGCGTGGTGTGTCGTGACCACCGTGCAGTCCGGCGTGCGCCCCCGCGGGGAAACGTCGCCTCGCGTGGGCCGCCGTTCGCGTGCGGTCGCGCAGCGCCTACCGATCCGAGCCGAGGCGGCGTGACGCTGCCGAATCCCGAAGCCGAATCCGAAGAGGGCGAAGAGGAGCTCGACTATCGCTTCACGCTCGCGAACGAGCGCACCTTCCTCGCCTGGATGCGGACGGCGCTGGGGCTGCTGGCGGGCGGCGTCGCGGTGCACACCCTGGTGCAGTCGTTCCGGATCGCGGGCCTGCGGCGCGCGATCGCGCTCAGCTGCCTGCTCTTGGCGTCGGTCGTCGCGATCGGCGCGTACGCGCACTGGCGGCGCGTCGGCGTGGCCATGCGGCGTGGCGACCCGCTGCCGGACACGGTGCTGGTACCGGTCCTGTCGGCGGGTATCGCGATCGTCTCGGTGCTGGCGGCGGTGGCGGTGCTGCTGCGGTGAACACGTCCCATCTGGCCGCCGAACGCACCGCGCTGGCGTGGCGGCGCACCGCAGCGGCCGCGATGGTCGTCGGCACGCTGTTCCTGCATCAGGCGCTCGACAGCGGGTGGCGTGCGGCCGCGGTCGCGCCGATCGGCGCCGCGACCGCGATGGCGGCGTTGGCCGTGGCCTGCTATCTGCGCAACCGCGGTCTGCGCCGAGGCCGCTTCGCCCATGGTGGTCGCATCGTCGCCGCGACGTCCGCGGCGGTGGTCGTGGTGGCAGTGGCCGCCGCGGTCGCCGGTTCCCTCGAACTGCTGCCCTGAACACGGCAGCGGCTCAGCAAGGTTGGTCGAGACGACAGGAGGACGAGAATGAGCACAGCGAGCGAGCCGAGCGGCTTCATCGTCGCGGAGAACCAGCGTGCGGCCGCCGCACTGCCCTTCGCCGACACGACCGATCTGACCGACGCCGAGCGCGGGTTCATCGCCGCGCTGGCGCCGGGCGTGATCACCTCCGAAGACGGAACCGTCGTGTGGGACAACGACTCCTACGCGTTCCTGCGGGAGCCCTGCCCGGCCTCGGTCCACCCGAGCCTCTGGCGGCAGTCCGGCCTCGCCGTGCGTCAGGGGTTGTTCGAGGTCAGCGCGGGCATCTATCAGATCCGCGGTTTCGACATCTCCAATATGACGCTGGTCGAGGGCGACACCGGTGTCCTGGTGATCGATCCGCTGATCTCGGCCGAAACCGCGGCGGCCGGGCTCGCGCTCTACCGCGCCCACCGTGGCGACCGTCCGGTGACCGGGCTGATCTACACGCATTCGCACATCGACCACTTCGGTGGGGCGTACGGGGTCACCACCGCCGAGGCGGTCGAGGAGGGGCGCTGCCCGGTGCTCGCGCCGGCCGGTTTCGTGGAACACGCGGTGGCCGAGAACATCTACGCGGGCACGGCGATGGCACGCCGCGCGGGATACATGTACGGCGCGGTGCTGCCGCGCGGCCCGCTCGGGGCGGTGGGGTCCGGGCTCGGCCAGACCACCTCGGTCGGCACGGTCACACTGATTCCCCCGACCGTCGACATCACCGCGACCGGCCAGGAGGAGACGATCGACGGGATACGGATGGTCTTCCAGCTCACGCCCGGCACCGAAGCGCCCGCGGAGATGAACTTCTACTTCCCGGATCGCCGCGCGCTGTGCATGGCGGAGAACGCGACCCACACCCTGCACAATGTGCTCACTTTGCGCGGTGCCCTGGTGCGCGACGCCCACATCTGGGCGAAATACCTCACCGAGGCGATCAACTTGTTCGCCCACGAATCCGACGTCGTCTTCGCCTCGCACCATTGGCCGACCTGGGGCACCGCGCGCCTCGTGGAATTCCTCGCGCAGCAGCGAGACCTGTACGGATACCTGCACGACCAGACCGTGCGCCTGCTGAACCAGGGCTACGTGGGCACGGAGATCGCCGAACTGGTGACGCTCCCGCCCGCCCTCGAGGACGCCTGGCATGCGCGCGGGTACTACGGTTCGGTGAGCCACAACGTGAAGGCCATCTATCAGCGCTATATGGGCTGGTTCGACGGCAATCCGGCGCACCTGTGGGAGCACCCGCCGGTCGAGTCCGCGCGACGGCACGTGGATTTCATGGGCGGTGCGGAGGAAGTGCTGCGCAAAGCGCAGGTCTCCTACGACGCCGGGGACTACCGCTGGGTGGCGCAGGTGCTCAACTATGTCATCTTCGCCGACCCGGACAACGATGCCGCCAAAGCTTTGCAGGCCAGCACATTCGAGCAGCTCGGCTACGGCGCGGAGAACGCGACCTGGCGCAACTTCTACCTCAGCGGGGCCTACGAATTGCGCTACGGCTCGTTCGGCACGCCGACCAAGAGCGAAGCGCCGACCATGGTCGCCGCGCTGAGCATCGACCAGATCTTCGACGCTCTGGCGTTGCGTGTCGACGGACCCAAGGCCTGGGACCACCGGCTCGTCACCGACTGGATCCTCACCGACCTGGACCGCACCCACCGGCTCGAACTACGCAACGGTCGCCTCACCCATTTCGATGTCACGCCTGGCATGCGCCTGCCGCAACCCGACGCCTCGTTCACGCTGGCCAAGGCCACGCTGATCCGGGTGCTGCTGGCCGGCGACGATTTCGGCGTCGCGGCGGCCGCCGGCGACATCGTCATCGAGGGAGACGTCACCAAGCTGGCCGAACTGGTCGACATCTTCGACGTTCCGGACCCCGATTTCCCGATTGTCACACCGTAGGCAGTGTGTCCGATGGCGCGGCAGGCGTTCGTTCGTCTCCGGATCGGTTGTCGGCGCGGTCGCCTCCGGACCGCGAAGACAGCCACGTTCCGACCGCGCAGAGCGGCGCCCGCGAACCGGTCGATTCAGGCGAGTTGCGCCGGAGGCAACCGCCTGACGTCATCGTGTGGATCGGGACGTGTAATCGAACAGATCGTGCGCTCCGAGATCGCCGAGTGGCGCACGGCCGCCGCGCACTACGGGTCGCTCGGCGGAGTCGATCGCGTCGCGACTCTGTATGCCGAGCGACAGCACTGAGCGACCTGCTGTAGGTCGTGCGCAACCGGGCAGTGGTGCATGTCGCCGGTGTTCAGGCAGATGTCGGCAATGCCGCGATGTATCTGCCCGCGACGAAGCGCTGGATGACCCGCACCGCGGGTCCGCCGAGCCGGGTGTACCAGGTCGCGGGGCGGGAGAACGCGACGATCAGTCCGTACACCCCGTCGTCGGCGGGGTCGTACTCGACGGCGAACAGCTCCTCACCGGACGCCGGATGTCCGGGCAAGGTTCCGTACGCGAAGCCCCGTCGGTCGGGTTCGTCGAGGACGTACACCACGCGGCACGGTGCGGTGATCCCGACCGAGCCGAACCCGAGCCGCACCGTGATGGCTGTGCCGGGTTCGGCCACCGGGGTGTCGGCGGAGCGGAAGATTCCGGTGCCCTTCTGGATCCGATAGGCCACGATCTCCGAGCCCGCGTGTTCGAACAGCGCGCGGCCCCGGCCGATCCGCCGCCGCAGCCGGAATCCGTGATACCCCTCCGGCAGCTCTCCTCGGGTCGCGCCGACCTCGGAATACGTGAACGACCGCCCGGACCCATCCGCCATGCACCGATCTTCGTCCCACCGCGCGCGCTCGCGCCACCGCGAACCGCCGACACGCCGGTCCCGGTCGCCGAGGCTTCCGCGAAGACCCCCACCGATGCGCGAACAGTGCGCGGATCTTCCGCAGGCGATCCGCGGTCGCGGTGCGCGCTGCCACCAGGCCCGCACCGGATGCGTGAACAGTCCGCGGATCTTCCGCTGCCGGATTCAGGGGTGCACCGGTTTGAGCCGCAGGGGAGTGAGCTGCAGGAGCCCGAGGGGATCGAGATACTCGCGGGTGCGGCGCGCGCCCTCGGTGCGGGCGCCCCAGTGCAGGCATGTCGTGGCGCATCCCGGGTGACCGGCTTCCAGCGTGCCGATCCGGGTGCCGCGCCCGACCCGCCTGCCCACGGGCACCTCCGCTCGAACCGGCTCGTACGTCGTGCGCAACCCGCCGGGGTGGTCGATGGACACGACCGGCTTGTCGGCCACGGTTCCGGCGAAGACGACGATTCCCTCTCCGGCGGCGAGCACGGCTTGCCCCTGCGCCCCGGCCAGATCGACCCCGCGATGCCCTGGCAGCCAGTTCTGCGCGGGCTTGTCGAAACGCTGTAGGACCGAGGGGCGAGGTTGCAGCGGCCAGCCGAACCGCCCTTCGGGCGCGGCTGTCGCCACCGGCGCCATCGCGACGATCGCGGCGATGCCGAGACCGAGTACCGAAGAGAGACGCCGAGAGGTTCGCATGGCAAACGCACTGGTCATTCCTGTCGAATCGAGAATTGGGTTACGACTCGCACAGGGGCATGGGTGGTGCGCACAGGTCGTCCGCTGAGCCGGGACTCGTCTTCTCTCGGTGGTCTCCATCGCCGGCGTCGAGACCGGATTGCCGGAAGGGCGCGCGCCGGAAGGGTTGGGAAAGCGACGGCAGGCACACCGACCCCGTGCACGCCCCCAGGGCGGATTTCGGGGCAGGTGTCCCGGCCACGGCCGCTGGTGCGGCAACGAGCCCGAGCACGAAGAACAGCGGAACGAGGAAAGTCATCGTCGTAGAGATCGGTTTCATGCCTCCACCCTCCTGCGACTCCGGCGTTCCCTGCGGCTCGTTTCGCGGAATGTGGATAACCCCGTCGCCTGTGAAAAGTTGCCATTCCACCTGGTTGGGCACCTCCGATCGGATCGATTTAGGTCTGCGTGCCCGAAGGCCGTAAACTGATCGGGCGGTCTGTGCCTGCATGGACCGACTTCGCGCGCCACCCGTGCTTGTTCATAGCGGCGCTGTTCGAATCGGGCTCGAGATATCTGGGTTCGCGGCAGCGTGTTCGGAACAGGGATCGTCGGCTGGTCCCCACCTCGTGGTCGGGTCCGGCGATTCGGTGGCGCCAGGGCAGCGGATCGCCGATTCGCTGCGTCAACCGGCAACGAAAGAGAGATACGGGAGCTATGGCTGTCGTAACCATGAAGCAGCTGCTCGACAGCGGCGCGCACTTCGGACACCAGACCCGGCGCTGGAACCCGAAGATGAAGCGGTTCATCTTCACCGACCGCAACGGCATCTACATCATCGACCTGCAGCAGACGCTGACCTACATCGACAAGGCCTACGAGTTCGTCAAGGAGACCGTCGCCCACGGTGGCACCGTCCTCTTCGTCGGCACCAAGAAGCAGGCCCAGGAGTCGATCGCGGCCGAGGCGACTCGCGTCGGGATGCCGTATGTCAACCAGCGCTGGCTGGGCGGCATGCTCACCAACTTCTCCACCGTGCACAAGCGCCTGCAGCGCCTCAAGGAGCTCGAGGCCATGGAGCAGACCGGTGGCTTCGAGGGTCGCACCAAGAAGGAAATCCTCATGCTGACGCGTGAGATGAACAAGCTGGAGCGCACCCTCGGCGGTATCCGCGACATGCAGAAGGTGCCCTCGGCCATCTGGGTCGTCGACACCAACAAGGAGCACATCGCCGTCGGCGAGGCGCGCAAGCTGAACATCCCGGTCATCGCGATCCTGGACACCAACTGCGACCCCGACCTGGTCGACTACCCGATCCCGGGCAACGACGACGCGATCCGCTCCGCCGCCCTGCTGACCAAGGTCGTCGCCTCCGCGGTGGCCGAGGGTGTGCAGGCGCGCGCCGGTGTGTCCGCGGGCGACGAGAAGCCGGAAGCGGGCGCGGGCGAGCCGCTGGCCGAGTGGGAGCAGGAGCTGCTCGCGCAGGCCGCACCCGGCGCCGAGGCCGCCGAGAGCTCGGCCGAGGCCTGAGACTCGTCGTAACCAGCTGTTTCGGCGGCGATCACGAGCGAGTGCCATCGTGATCGCCGCTGCCAACACCCACACTTCTCCAAAGGAGGCTCGCCGAGAATGGCGAACTACACCGCTGCCGATGTGAAGCGGCTCCGGGAGCTGACCGGCTCCGGCATGATGGACTGCAAGAACGCGCTGGCCGAGACCGACGGTGATTTCGACAAGGCCGTCGAGCTGCTGCGCATCAAGGGCGCGAAAGACGTCGGCAAGCGTGCCGAGCGCACCACCGCCGAAGGCCTGGTCGCCGCCAAGGACGGCGTCATGGTCGAGATCAACTCCGAGACCGACTTCGTCGCGAAGAACGCGGAGTTCCAGCAGCTGGCCGAGCAGGTCGTCGCCGTGGCGGCGGCCGCGAAGCCCGGTGACCTGGAGTCGCTGAAGGCGCTGGACCTGGGCGGCAAGACCGTCGACGAGGCCGTGCAGGCGCTCGCCGCGAAGATCGGCGAGAAGCTCGAGCTGCGCCGGGTCATCTCGCTGGACGGCCCGGTCGCCACCTACCTGCACAAGCGTGCCTCGGACCTGCCGCCCGCCGTGGGCGTGCTGGTCGAGTACACCGGTGAGGGCGACGCCGCGGCCGAGGCCGCCCGTGCCGCCGCCATGCAGGTGGCCGCGCTCAAGGCCAAGTACGTGACCCGCGACGAGGTTCCGGCCGACATCGTGGAGAACGAGCGCCGCATCGCCGAGCAGACCGCTCGCGAGGAGGGCAAGCCCGAGGCCGCGCTGCCGAAGATCACCGAGGGCCGCGTCAACGGCTTCTTCAAGGACGTCGTGCTGCTGGAGCAGCCGTCGGTCACCGATTCGAAGAAGACCGTCAAGGCGCTGCTGGACGAGGCCGGTGTCACCGTCACCCGCTTCGCCCGCTTCGAGGTCGGCGCCAACTGAGTCGCCGCACCCCCAGCGTGCAGGCCCCCCGCCGACCGAACGAACGCCGGTTGACGGGGGGCCTTCTGCTGCCGCTCGAACCGAATAGGGCAGGATGGATGCCGCTCTGCCTTGCTCTACGTCACAGGCGCCTGCCGTGAGCTACGAATCGCCGGAAGAACCACAATCCCTCGCCTAAGGAGACTGGAGACCCATGACGGACCCGGGGACCGATCGCCCAGGATATCGCCGGGTACTGCTGAAACTCGGCGGCGAGATGTTCGGCGGAGGCAAGGTCGGTCTCGACCCGGATGTCGTGCAGACGGTCGCCGAGCAGATCGCCGAGGTGGTCGCCAGCGGTGTCCAGGTGGCCGTGGTGATCGGCGGCGGCAACTTCTTCCGCGGCGCCGAGCTCGAGGAGCGCGGCATGGAACGCGCGCGCTCCGACTATATGGGCATGCTCGGCACCGTGATGAACAGCCTTGCGCTGCAAGACTTCCTGCAACAGCAGGGCGTGGACACGCGGGTGCAGACCGCGATCACCATGGGACAGGTCGCCGAGCCCTACCTTCCGCTGCGCGCCAAACGGCACCTGGAGAAGGGTCGCGTGGTCATCTTCGGAGCCGGCATGGGCATGCCGTACTTCTCCACCGACACCACGGCAGCGCAGCGCGCGCTGGAGATCGGTGCGGACGTGGTTTTGATGGCCAAGGCGGTCGACGGGGTGTTCACCGCCGACCCGCGCGTCGACGAGACCGCGACCATGTACTCCGAGATCACCCACAAAGAGGTCATCGAGCGCGACCTCAAGGTCGCCGACGCGACCGCCTTCAGCTTGTGCATGGACAACCAGATGCCGATTCTGGTGTTCAATTTGTTGACCAAGGGCAATATCGCCCGCGCGGTCGCCGGTGAGAAGATCGGCACACTGGTTCGGTCCTGATACCCGCAGACCGCGGATCATGACATGACGACGCTGTGGAGGAAACGGTCGTGATTGAAGAAGCGCTCTTCGACGCCGAGGAGAAGATGGAGAAGGCCGTCTCGGTGGCGAAGGACGATCTCGGAACCATTCGCACCGGTCGGGCGAACCCGGGCATGTTCTCCCGGGTCGTCGTCGACTACTACGGGTCGCCGACCCCGATCACCCAGATGTCCAGCATCACGGTGCCGGAGCCGCGCATGGTCGTGATCAAGCCGTACGAGGCGGGCCAGCTCGGGGCGATCGAAACAGCGATCCGCAACTCGGATCTCGGCGTCAACCCGACGAACAACGGTGACATCATCCGGATCTCGGTGCCGCAATTGACCGAGGAGCGCCGCCGGGAACTCGCCAAGCAGGCGAGGGGCAAGGGCGAGGACGCCAAGGTCGCCATTCGCAATGTCCGTCGCAAGGCGATGGACGAACTGTCGCGCATCCAGAAGGATGGCGAAGCGGGGGAGGACGAGGTCGGGCGCGCCGAGAAGGAGCTCGACAAGACCACCGCCAAGTATGTCGGCCAGGTCGACGAACTGGTGAAGCACAAGGAAGCCGAACTGCTCGAGGTCTGACGCGGATCGGTCGGCAGGCGGGACGGGCCCGGAGGAGGCCAGGTCAGCGAGTGCCGCCGAAGACAAGCGGAGGGCCCGCCCGGGCGGGGGACGAACGGAACGACGAGTTGAGCGACGGGACAATCGTGGCCGAGAACGCCGCCGCGACCGGTGCGGCAGAGGAGCCGCCGGTGAACGGGACAGCCGATGCGATGCAGGAGCGCGCGCACGATGCTGGTGCGTCCGGTTATGAACCGTTAGGCGGCCCCGCGGTGTCCGGGCCCGACACACCGCCCGCCCACAGCGCTCCCGCGCCGAGTGGTTCGCGCGCGGGACGCAATCTGCCCGCCGCGCTGACCGTCGGCTTCGGACTCGGTCTCTCGCTGATCGCGATCCTGCTGTTCGTGCCGAAGGTCTTCATCGGCGTCGCCGCGGCCGGTGTCGGCGTGGCCACCTGGGAGGTCGCCAAGCGGCTGCGCGAAGCCGACGTGCTCGTCCCGCGCGTCCCGCTGATCGTGGGCGGTCAGGCGGTGTTCTGGCTCGGCTGGCCCTACGGCGCCAGCGGTGTCGCCGGCGCGTTCGCCGCCACCACGCTGATCTGCATGGTGTGGCGGCTGTTCGATCACGGCTTGCGGACCGCGCCGCGAAACTTCTTGCGCGACACCGCTATCACGGTGTTCACGCTGGCCTGGATTCCGCTGCTCGCTTCGTTCGCGACCTTGCTGCTGCTCGAGCCGGACGGCAACCTGCGGGTGCTCACTTTCATGATCCTGGTGGTCTGCTCCGATGTCGGCGGTTACGTGGCGGGCGTGCTGTTCGGCAAGCATCCGATGGTGCCCTCGATCAGCCCGAAGAAGTCGTGGGAGGGTTTCTGCGGCTCGCTGGTGTTCAGCGTGATCGGTGGCCTGCTCACGGTGACGCTGCTGCTGGAGGCCAACTCGATGATCGGCGTCGTGCTCGGCGTCGGCCTGGTGCTGGTGGCCACCTGCGGGGATCTGATCGAATCGCAGATCAAGCGCGAACTGGGGATCAAGGACATGGGCACGCTGCTGCCGGGCCACGGCGGCATCATGGACCGCCTCGACTCCATGCTCCCCTCGGCGTTCGTCTCCTGGCTGGTGCTCTCGACGCTGCTGTGATCCGCGGTGTCAGCCCTTCTTGGCCGCGCGGCGCAGCTGCAGGATGCGAACCCCGCCCACCGACGCCATGACGGCTGCGCCGCCGATCATCGACAGCAGCACGGTGACGCCGAGCGGCAGCGAGAAGTCCCAGAAGAAGAAGTGCACTTGGACCTGTTCGAGGTTCTGCACGATGAAGATCAGCAACAGGATCAGGATCAGGATGCCCGCGACGAGCCCGGTCCAGGCATAGCCGGTGCGCGTGGACAGTGACGTCTTGGTTGCGACGGATTTCGTGGTGGGAGCGACCGGCGGAACGCCCGGCGGCGTCGTGCGTTGACGCTGCGACAGGTCCGGGTCCGGCTCCGCCGGCTGTTCGGGGTGCGTGGACATATCTCGATCATGGCCGACGGCTATCGCGGCCGCAGGTATTTCCCGCGACGAACCGCGCATGTCGGACCGCTCGCACGCGGTCGAGTGCAGGGGTAGTTCCGGCGAATGGGAGAATGGAGCAACTATGACCGTCTCCCTGCCCCTGGTTTTCGATGCTCCGCGCCGTGGCATGCCGCCGCGCCATCTCGCCGATCTCGATGCCGAGGGCAGGCGCGCGGCCGTCGAGGAACTGGGTCTGCCGAAGTTCCGCGCCGATCAGATCGCCCGCCAGTACTACGCGCGCCTGCAGGCCGACCCCGCGCGGATGACGGATCTGCCCGCCACGGTGCGGGAGAAGATCGGCGCGGCGCTGTTCCCGCCGCTGCTGAGCGTCGTCAAGCACGTGGCGTGTGACGAGGGGGAGACCCGCAAGACGCTGTGGCGCGCGGGCGACGGCACGCTGCTGGAAAGCGTGCTGATGCGCTACCCCGACCGCGCGACGCTGTGCATCTCCAGCCAGGCGGGTTGCGGTATGGCGTGCCCGTTCTGCGCTACCGGTCAGGGCGGGCTGAACCGCAACCTGTCCACCGCCGAGATCGTCGACCAGGTGCGCGCCGCGGCCGCCGCGCTGCGGGACGGGGAAGTCGCGGGCGGGCCGGGCCGGCTGTCCAACATCGTCTTCATGGGCATGGGCGAGCCGCTGGCCAACTACAAGCGGGTGGTCGCCGCGGTCCGCCGGATCACCTCCTCCGCGCCGGACGGCCTGGGCATCTCGCAGCGCAACGTCGTGGTCTCGACCGTGGGGCTGGCTCCGGCAATCCGCAAGCTGGCCGAGGAGGGATTGTCGGTCACGCTCGCGGTCTCGCTGCACACGCCCGACGACGAACTGCGCGACACCCTGGTGCCGGTCAACAATCGCTGGCCGGTCGCCGAGGTGCTCGACGCGGCGCGCTACTACGCCGACAAGACCGGTCGCCGCGTCTCGGTCGAGTACGCGCTCATCCGTGACATCAACGACCACCCGTGGCGCGCGGACATGCTGGGCGAGAAGCTGCACAAGGCGCTCGGCTCGCGCGTGCACGTCAACGTCATCCCGCTCAACCCCACCCCGGGCTCCAAGTGGGACGCCAGCCCCAAGCCGGTCGAGCAGGAGTTCGTCCGCCGCGTCAACGCCAAGGGCGTGCCCTGCACGGTTCGCGATACCCGCGGTCAGGAGATCGCCGCCGCGTGCGGACAGCTGGCCGCGGAGAACTGAGAACGCTACCCGCGGTTCTTCGCCGGGCGGTTGCTGGCGGCGCGGCGTTCGGCTTCTTTCGCCTTGATCCGGGCGTTCTCCGCGCGCACCGCGGCGAGGTTCTCCCGTTCGCGGACGAGCCATTCCGGCGGGTCGGCCAGCAGCGTGCTGATCTCGTCGGCGGTCAGGGCGTCGGACACCTCGGCGCGGGCCAAGCCGGCGTTGGAGACACCGAGCTTGCGTGCCACGACGTCGCGGGGAAACGGGCCGGTGCGGCGCAGCTCGGTGAGCCATTCGGGGGGATCGTCGCGCAGCGCGTCGAGCTGGGCGCGGGAGATCGGCGCGTTGCGGAATTCCTCGGGCGCGGCCGGAAGGTAGATGCCGAGCTTGTTCGCCGCGGTCAGCGGCTTCATCATCTGCGGTTTCTTGTCCGGGCTCACCGATACAGCTTACTGGGCGGCGCGGCGGGCCCCGACCGCGCGGTGGCATACGCTTCCACGAATGAGCCGGTTGGAGTCCATCGATCTGGTGCGCCTGCGCTGGTTCGTCGCGGTCGCGCAGGAACTGCATTTCGCGCGCGCGGCGAAAGCGCTGCACATCTCGCGGCAGAAGCTGAGCCACACCGTCATCGACTTGGAGAACGAGCTGGGCACAAAGCTTTTCGTGCCCGGGGCACAGCCGACCCAGCTCACCGACGACGGGCGTGCGCTGCTGGAGCAGGCACGCGAGGTGATCAGCCGGGCGGACTCGGCGGCCGGGGAGCAGCCGGAAGCTCCCGCGGGCCTGCGCGTGGGTTTCGTGCCCGGCGTGACCGTGTCGAAGTGGACCCGGATCTGGGGTGAGCGGTTCCCGCAGACCCCGCTCGAGGTGATCGCGCTGGCGCAGGCGGGCCAAGAAGTGGCGTTGCGCGAGGGAGCTGTCGACATGTGCTTCGTCCGGCTGCCGATCGACCGCGCGGGCATGAGCGCCATTCCGCTCTACCGGGAGGTCCCCGTCGTGGTGGTGCAGAAGGAACACCCGCTGTCGGTATTCGACGAGGTGCGCTTGGCCGACCTGGCCGACGAGCGCCTCCAGGACACCTCGGACCTCGACGCGGTCGCCGGCGCGCTGGAACTCGTCGCGGCGGCCGGGGGCGCGGCGATCGTGCCCCACTCGCTCGCCCGCCTGCACCACCGCCGCGACCTCGTCTACCGGCCGCTGCTCGACGTCCCGGACACGGAGGTCGCGCTGGCCTGGCCGGTCGGCCACACCAGCGACCTGGTCGAGGATTTCATCGGCGTCGTACGCGGACGTTCCGAGCGCAGCTCCCGCGCCCCGGCCCGCGCCGAGGACGACGAGCCGCGAAAGAAGACCGCGGCGAAGAAGGCGAGTGGTCGCCCCGCTCCGGCGAAGAAGAAACCCGCCCGGCGGCGCGGGCGCTAGCCGATCCGGTGGCGGCGCGGATCACGGCCGATCCGCGCCGCCGCGCGTTGGTCAGCCCTTGCAGACCCGGTTCAGTTCGTCGGTCGCCGGGTCCATGCTCGCGACCTTGTCGTCGGTGAGGGCACGGGCGTAGGCGGCGATGGCGTCCTTCTCCGCGCCCTCGGCCTCGATGGCCGAGAGTTCGGCGGCCAGGGACTGCTGCACGGTCGGGTCCAGGTTCCCGCCCGACTTGTCGATAGCGGCGTTGATCGCGTCGATGGCCGCGCCGCACGCCGGGGACTGGGCGTGCGCGGGCGCGGCGGGCAGCAACAGCAGCGAACCGAACGCGCTCGCGGCGAGCAGGGCGGCTGAACAGGTCTTGATCATTGCGTCCTAAGGGTCTTGTGCGAACGGAAACCGAGGTCCGCGACCTGGCTGGGACGCGGACCCGGACGCACACGGTACCGGGCTGCCGCCGCGCGGTACAGGACGAATGAAGTTGTGCGAGAAGACTTTCCGAAAAGGAGACTAGCGCGGCTTGCGCTGCAGCACCGAGTCGCGGATCAGGATGCCCGCGATGAGGGCGGCGAAGCCGACCAGGAAGATGTCCTCGACCTTGCCGCTGTGGTTGCCGATCAGCATGGCCAGCAGGATCAGCGCGACGATCCAGCCCGCGATCCGGAAGGTGCGACGCGACTCGCCGCTCCAACCCCAGGCGGCGGAGGGAACTTCGGCGGGATCCACGCGAGTGACGACGCGCTCGGTGTCGGCGTGTTCGAGTTCCGTGGCGGCCACGATCGCTCCTTAGCTGTTACTTGTACCGCGATTCCGGTACGCACTCGATGAGCTGCTGCCGGATATCGTGACATACGACGGTGTGTCGTTGTAAGTCGGCCCGCGCCCGTCGGACGGGTTGCGCCGGGTAGGACACAATGATGTCGTGTCCGACATCGTGAGAGTCCTGCTGCTGGGCAGCACCGGATCCATAGGCACCCAGGCGCTCGAGGTGATCGCCGCCAATCCCGACCGCTTCGAGGTGGTCGGACTCGCCGCGCGCGGCGGCAACACCGAGCTGCTCGCCGCCCAGATGACCGCCACGGGCACGCGCAATGTCGCCGTCGCCGATCCGGCCGCGGCCCAGCAGTTGGACCTGCCGCTCGGTGGCCCGGGGGCCGTGACCGAGCTGGTGCGCCGCACCGAGGCGGACGTCGTGCTCAACGCTCTGGTGGGTTCGCTGGGACTGGAGCCGACGCTGGCCACCCTCCAGTCGGGCACCCGGCTCGCCCTGGCCAACAAGGAATCGCTGGTCGCTGGTGGTTCCCTGGTCACACGCGCCGCCGCTCCCGGACAGATCGTCCCGGTCGACTCGGAACATTCCGCGCTGGCGCAGTGCCTGCGCGGCGGGCGCGCCGACGAGGTCGACCGGCTGGTGCTGACCGCATCGGGCGGCCCGTTCCGCGGCTGGACCGCCGAGATGCTGGATTCGGTCGAGCCAGCCGAGGCCAAAGCGCATCCCACCTGGTCGATGGGCCTGATGAACACCTTGAACTCGGCTTCGCTGGTGAACAAGGGCCTCGAACTGATCGAGACCCACCTGCTGTTCGGGATTCCCTACGACCGCATCGACGTCACCGTGCATCCGCAGTCGATCGTGCATTCCATGGTCACCTTCACCGACGGTTCCACCCTCGCCCAAGCCAGCCCGCCGGACATGAGACTGCCCATCGCGCTGGCTCTCGGCTGGCCGGACCGGGTGCCCGGCGCCGCCGCTGCCTGCGATTTCGGCACCGCGTCCACCTGGACGTTCGAGCCGGTCGACAACGACGTCTTCCCGGCCGTCGAGCTGGCCCGCGCCGCCGGTCAGGCCGGTGGCAGCGTCACCGCGGTGTACAACGCCGCCAACGAGGTCGCGGTGCAGGCATTCCTCGACGGCGCCATCCGCTTCCCCGAGATCGTGCGGACGGTGGCCGCCGCGGTCGAGGCCGCCGAGCGGTGGCGCGCCGAGCCGGAATCGCTCGACGAGGTGCTCGCCGCGGACCGCTGGGCGCGCGAGTTCGCCGCCGCTCGGGTCCGCGGCTGACTCGGTCTGGGCGGGATCGGACTCGCCAACCCACGGCCTCCTGGCACACTGAACACAGGGCAGACCTATGTCCGGTTAGGGTGAACAGAGTGCTCGCGGCCAGGTGCGGACGCGTGCGTGCGGGATTCAGAGCTGGCGCAAGCGCAGGAGGGCTGTAGAGCAGATGGTGTTCGCGTTGGGATTCGCGCTGTTCGCGCTCGGCATCACGGTGTCGATCGCGCTGCACGAATGTGGGCACATGTGGGCCGCCCAGGCGACCGGAATGAAAGTGCGCCGGTATTTCATCGGCTTCGGACCGAAGATCTTCTCGTTCCGCCGCGGCGAGACCGAGTACGGCCTGAAGGCGCTTCCGCTCGGCGGCTTCTGCGATATCGCGGGCATGACGGCGCTGGACGAACTCCGTCCGGAGGAACTCGACCGCGCCATGTACCGCCAGGCCACCTGGAAGCGTCTGCTCGTCATGTCCGGTGGCATCGCGATGAACTTCGTGCTCGGTTTCATCCTGATCGTGGCGCTGGCCGTCGGCTGGGGCTTGCCCAGTCTGGAGCAACCCGCGCCGACCGCGCTGGGTGCCATGAGCTGTGTCCGAAGCGAGCTTCCCGGCAAAGTTCAGCAGGACTGCGCTGGGCCGGGTCCGGCGCAGCAAGCGGGTCTGCAGCGTGGTGACGTGGTCACCAAGGTCAACGACGTTCCGGTCGAGACGTGGCAGCAATTCGTGGTCGAGACGCAGAAGGCGACGGCAACCATCACCTACACCGTCGAGCGCGACGGGCGCACGCTGGTGATCCCGGTGACGCCGGAGCGCGTGATGCGCTACCCGGACGACGGCGGTCCGGGACGTGAGGTCAGCGCTATCGGGGTCGGCCAGGATTTCTATGAGCCCGAGCAGTACAGCCTCCTGCCTGCGATCCCCGCGTCCGTCGCGTTCACGGGTGATCTCGCGGTGGAGGTCTTCAAGTCCTTGATGCAGATGCCGGCCAAGGTCGTGGACTTGTGGGAGGCCGTCACGGGCGGCGACCGCGACGCGGACACTCCGGTCAGCGTCTACGGAGCCAGCCGTATCGGCGGCGAGAGTGCCGAGGCGGGCCTGTGGCAGGTGTTCGTGATGATGCTCGCCAGCCTGAACTTCTTCCTCGGCGCGTTCAACGTGCTGCCGCTGTTGCCGCTCGACGGCGGCCACATCGCGGTGGTGCTCTACGAGAAGATCCGCAATACCGTGCGTGGCTGGAAGGGCCTGGCTCCCGGTGCGCCGGTGAACTATCTGAAACTACTTCCCGTCACCTACGTGTTCGTGGTGATGGGCGGCGCGTACATGCTGCTCACCCTGGCCGCCGACATCGTCAACCCGATCAAACTGTTCCCCTGAGCCGGGCCGGCGGCCGTGCCGCGCGGTTCGCGACGTAGTCTGGCGTGGTCACCGGGGAAGCCTTGTCGTTGCTGTCACAGGGTGGGCGTCGTGCGCCAAGGCTAGACTCGGCACCGAACCGGCCGGACACGATGAAAGTAGGCAGCCGAAGGTGACCAGCACAATCGGATTGGGGATGCCGACCGCTCCCGCGGCAGTGCTCGCTCCACGGCGTAAGACCCGCCAGTTGATGGTGGGCAATGTCGGGGTGGGCAGTGCTCACCCGATCTCGGTGCAGTCCATGACCACGACCAAGACGCACGACGTGAACGCCACCCTGCAGCAGATCGCGGAGCTGACCGCGTCGGGGTGCGACATCGTGCGGGTGGCCTGCCCGCGTCAAGAGGACGCGGACGCGCTGGCCACGATCGCGCGGAAATCCCAGATTCCGGTGATCGCCGACATCCACTTCCAGCCGCGCTACATCTTCGCCGCGATCGATGCCGGCTGCGCGGCGGTGCGGGTGAACCCGGGCAACATCAAGGAGTTCGACGGCCGGGTCAAGGAGGTCGCCAAGGCCGCGGGCGCCGCGGGAATCCCGATCCGCATCGGCGTGAACGCCGGTTCGCTGGACAAGCGGATGATGGAGAAGTACGGCAAGGCCACGCCGGAAGCGCTGGTGGAGTCGGCGCTGTGGGAGGCGAGCCTGTTCGAGGAGCACGGCTTCGGCGACATCAAGATCTCGGTCAAGCACAACGACCCCGTGATCATGGTGGAGGCCTACCGCCAGCTGGCCGCGCAGTGCGACTATCCGCTGCATCTCGGCGTCACCGAGGCGGGCCCGGCGTTCCAGGGCACGATCAAGTCGGCCGTCGCCTTCGGCGCGCTGCTGTCGGAGGGTATCGGCGACACGATTCGCGTTTCGCTGTCCGCGCCGCCCGCCGAGGAGGTCAAGGTCGGCGGGCAGATCCTGCAATCGCTGAACCTGCGCCCGCGCAAGTTGGAGATCGTGTCGTGCCCCTCCTGCGGGCGCGCGCAGGTGGACGTGTACACGCTGGCCAACGAGGTGAGCGCCGGTCTGGAGGGCATGGCGGTGCCGCTGCGGGTGGCCGTCATGGGCTGCGTGGTGAACGGCCCCGGTGAGGCGCGCGAAGCCGATCTGGGCGTGGCTTCCGGCAACGGCAAGGGCCAGATCTTCGTCAAGGGCGAGGTCATCAAGACCGTCCCGGAGGCGCAGATCGTCGAGACGCTCATCGAAGAGGCGATGCGCATCGCCGAGGAGATGGGTGAGGACGCCGCCGGCGAGCCGGTCGTCACCGTCGGCTGAGCCGCCGCCTACCACGGCTTTCCGCGGAGACGTACCGCATCGCGCCGGTTCGTGGCAGGCTGTGATCGTGCGGAGTCTGCTGGAGCCGGCGCGACGGGCCAAATACGCCCCTGCGCGGCAGCTCGCTAATCGGGACCTAGCCCAGGTGCTACGTGTGCTGGATGCCGATCCGGTGGCCTCGTGTATGGTCGCGGCCCGGTTGCAGGAGTTCGGCCTGGATGCCAGGTGCGGGCAGGGTGAGCTCTGGTCCCGGGGCGGCCCCGCGGAGTCGCTGTGTTTCTCGGGTGCGAACCTCGTGCCGCTGCTCGGCGACCGTGACGCACTGCGCGCGTTCGCCGACCGGGCGATCCGGTGGCCGCGGATCTGCTCCTCGGTGGTCGGCCGCAGGGAATTGGCGTTGCCGCTGTGGGAGATGCTGACCCGGCACTGGGGCCCCGAGCGTGAGCTGCGCGGGGAACAACCGCTACTCGCGCTGGCCCAGCCGCCGCTGGCCACACCCGACCAGGAAGTCCGGCGGGTGCGGCGCGACGAACTCGACCGCTACCTCTCCGCCGCGATCGCCATGTTCATCGAGGAAGTCGGCGTCGACCCGCGCGCGGGTGATGGCGGCCGCGGCTATCGCCGCCGGATCCAGAGCCTGATCGAATCCGGCCGTGCCTGGGCCCGTTTCGAGGACGGGGAAGTGGTGTTCAAGGCCGAGATCGGCTCGCTGTCCCGGCGCACCGGTCAGATCCAAGGGGTCTGGGTGCATCCGGACCATCGGGGGCGGGGGCGCGGCACCGCTGGCACCGCGGCGGTCGCGAACGCCGTGGTCGCCTCCGGCCGCACCGCGAGCCTGTACGTGAACGACTACAACGCGATCGCCCGCCGTGCCTACAGCCGGGTCGGGTTCCGGCAGATCGCCACCTTCGCCACCGTCCTGGTCGACTGAGCGCGCCGGTCGGCACGGCGAATTCCGGAGTGCCGCAGGCGTTTGCCCGTCAGTGACTACTACCATCGGTGCCGATGTCGACTCGGATGATCCTCGCGCTCGCGGCCGCGGCCCTCACCGTGGCCGCGGCTGGTTGTGCGAGCGCGCCGCAGGGACCTGTTCCCGCAGCGGACGCGTTCGTCAAGGCGTTCGCCGAGCACCGGGTGAGCGCCGCCGCGGAGTTCACCAATCTGCCGCAGCGAGCGAGCGGCGCACTGCGTTCCGCATGGGACCAACTCCAGGCCGAGCAACTCACCGCGCGCACCGGTGCGGCGCGCGTCACCGGCGACACCGCGACCGTCGACTACACCTACGAGTGGCGGCTGCCGAAGAACCGGACCTGGAAGTACTCGGGCCAGTTGCAGATGGGCCGCAGTAACGGGCGCTGGATGGTCCGCTGGACCTCCTCGAACATCCATCCGAAACTCGGCGACACCCAGACCATGGCGTTGCGGTCGAATCCGCCGCCGCGATCGCGGGTCAACGAGCAGTCCGGCACCGACGTCATGGTGCCCGGCAAAGTATCCCGGGTCGCCTTCGCCGTGGAGGACGCCGCCGATCCCGCGACGGTCTCCACCGCGCTGGCCGCCGCGCTGCATCGTTTCGACCAGTCGCTGACACCGCAGTCGATTCTCGACGCGGCGAAGGCGGCTCGGGGTACTTACACCGTCGCCCTGCTCAACGAAGTCGAATCCGGCCAGGTGATCACCGATCTCATCGGATTGCCCGGCGTCACGCTCACCCAGCAGTGGGATCTGGTCGCGACGGATCGGGAGTTCGCGCCCGATCTGCTCACCCAGGTGCGCAAGACGGTGATCGCGGAGGTGGACGGCAAAGCGGGCTGGAGCGTGGTCACCATGAACGCCAACGGCGCCGACACGGATGTGCTGATGGAGGTGCCCTCGCAGCCCGCCCCGTCGTTCTCGCTCAGCGTCGACCGCAACGTGCAGATCGCCGCCCAGCGCGCCGTGCGGCCGCGGGCCGAGCAGACCATGATGGTGGTGCTGCGGCCGTCCACCGGCGCGATTCTGGCGGTCGCGCAGAACAAGGCCGCCGATCGGGACGGGCCCCTCGCGACGATCGGTCAGTATCCGCCGGGCTCGGTGTTCAAGACGGTGACCGCCGCTGCCGCCATGTCGAACGGTCTGGCGACACCCGACACGGTGCTGCCGTGCCCGAACCGGATCGTCATCGGTGAGCGGACCATCCCCAACTACAACATGTTCACAGTCGGCAATGTGCCGATGTCCACCGCCTACGAACGGTCCTGCAACACCTCGTTCGCCAAACTCGCCAGTGCGCTGCCCGGTCGCGCCCTGCACGAGACCGCCGCGAAGCTCGGTGTCGGGCCGACCTATTCGGTGGTCGGGCTACCCACCACCTCCGGCTCCGTGCCGCCCACCGAGGACCTGATCCAGCGCACCGAGGACGGCATCGGCCAGGGCAAAGTGGTGGTCAGCCCGTTCGGCATGGCGCTCATGGCGGCGACCATCGCGAACGGTTCGGCGCCCGTGCCCTACCTGATCACGGGACGGCCCACCCGGATCGACGGCGACCGTCCGGCTCTCGCGCCCGACGTCGTCGAAGGACTGCGCGCGATGATGCGCAAGGTAGTCGTCGGCGGCACGGCGGAGCGCATCGCCGATCAGGGCGAGGTGTACGGCAAGACCGGCGAGGCCGAAGCCGACGGTGGGTCGCACTCCTGGTTCGTCGGCTTCCGTGGCGACATCGCCTTCGCCACGCTGCTGGTCAAAGGCGGCAGCTCCGACAATGCCGTCGCGGTGACGCGGGACATGCTCGCGGCCTTGCCCGCCGGTTATTGATTCCTCGTCGCTCCCATACGGGAACGACCCAGACCAGGACCTCATGGTGCCGCGGCGCGGGGAACCGCACCGTGCGAACCAATGTCGACCGAGAGTTCACCACTGTCCTCCTTCGTCGAGCTCGGACCGGAGCCCGCCGCGGGGGCGGGCGCCGATGCGTCCGCGCAGCCCGGACAGTGCTGTTCGCACTGTCCGGGCCGACGACGGTGTGCGTGCCTTTCATTTCCGTTCGGGCGAGGCGATCAGCAGATGCTCCAAACTGGTCGTCCGGTCCGAATATTCGTCGACGCCGATGACCGCGACGAATTCGCGATCCCCGACACGGTGCTGGAGCGAAAGCCACGAGTCGGCCAGAAACCAGCCCGCTCCGGCGGTGCCGCGTGGCCCCAAACCGCCGCAATAGAACCAGTAGCGATCGGGATGCTGATCCGCGTTCGGCCGCACTCGCGCGACGACGCCGATATTGCGGTCGTCGTTCGAGTCGTACCGGCTTCCGTCGATCAGCTCCAAGCGCACCGCTGCCAGGCCGTCCTCCGCGCCGCTGTCATGGATGGTGAACAGCGGGTCGTCGACGATGTGCGCATACAACCGGGTGCAGTTGTTGCCGCTCAGCCCGAAACTGATGTAAGGGCGGTCGTAGTGGGTGACCATGTATCGGTCGCTACGGACCTCGGCTCGAATGCTGGTGTGGCGCTGCAGCAAAGAGAACATGTACAGCAGTCCGCGAAAATCGTTCTCCGCCACTACCGAGGGGATATCGACGGGGCGATCCGGGAAGGCACCCTCTTGCTTCCCGAATATTCGCCGCCGGGAGATCCCCGCCGCCCGCAGTGCGTCCACGGACGACCCGGTCAGCTCGAACGAGGGGTAGACCAGCGTAGTTCCCCTGGTGCTGGTCTCCACCCCCAGGAACGCCTCGAGCCGGACATCGGTGCCGGAAGGCCCCGGTCCGAGTGATTGCGTGCCCGCCGGTGTCGAGTTGGCCATTTGGAACAATCCTTCAACTGTCCAGCCGGGAAACATCTTCTCGAGCACCCGGCAGTGATAGTCGCGTGGAAGCCCGATCATGCGCCCGGACAGCCACTGGTAATACTGCGCTTTCGCCGGCCCATGCCCTGGGGGAATGGGCGGGTCCAGCTGCGCCGCGCATCGGTCGTACGCGACAAGGAAATCCGGATGACTTTTCAGATGCCGCTCCGCTAGCAGCATCTTCAGTACGGTCGCCAACGAAAACCCCCTTACCCCTGCAGCCTCCCTCGACGGTGAAGGAGACTCTGTTGTATTGGCTCGACCGCAACGAGACTGGGCCGCCGGCAATAGCCTGCCGACGGCCCAGCCGCATCAGCCGTCAGATATAGATGAATGGGAGACCATTACTGGTTCCTCCGGAGTTGGTCGCGGTGACTTGCACTGTTCCCGTTCCGGCGGGAGTGACGGCGGTGATCTGTGTTGCGGAATCGACGGTGAACGAAGTTGCCGGTGTGCCGCCGAAGTCGACGGCCGTGGTGCCTGTCAGGTCCGTCCCGGTGAGGACGACTGTCGTGCCACCGGCCGCCGGTCCTACGTTCGGGAGCACGACCGAGAGGGTCGGAACCGCGATGTAGGTGAAGGCGAGGCCGTTGCTGGTTCCGCCGGAGGTGGTGGCGGTGACTTGCACCGTACCGGTCCCGGCGGGCGCTACGGCGGTGATCTGGGTCGGTGAGTCGATCGTGAACGAGGTCGCCGGCGTGCCGCCGAAATCGACCGCGGTCGTGCCGGTCAGATCGGTCCCGGTGAGGACGACGACGGTTCCGCCGGTTGCCAAGCCCACGTTCGGAAGCAGAGTGGTCAGGCCGGGCGTCGCGATGTAGGTGTAGGCGACGCCGTTGCTGGTCCCGCCGGAGGTGGTGGCGGTGATCTGCACTATTCCGGTCCCGGCTGGGGCGACCGCGGTGACCTGGGTGGCGGAGTCGACGGTGAACGAGGTGGCCGGTGTGGCACCGAAGTTCACCGCGGTCGTTCCGGACAGGTTCGTTCCGGTGAGAACGACGGTCGTGCCGCCCGCAGCCGGTCCTACGCTCGGCACGCCCACGGTGAGGGCGGGCACCGGAATGTAGGTGTAGGCGACGCCGTTGCTGGTCCCGCCCGCGGTGGTAGCCGTGACCTGCACGGTTCCGGTCCCGGCGGGGGCGACGGCGGTGATCTGGGTGGCGGAGTCGATGGTGAACGAGGTGGCCGGTGTGGCACCGAAGTTCACCGCGGTCGTTCCGGACAGGTTCGTTCCGGTGAGAACGACGGTCGTGCCGCCCGCTTCCGTGCCCACATTCGGGGCCGCCACGGTGAGCGTGGGAACCGCGACGTAGGTGTAGACGACGCCGTTGGTGGTTCCGCCCGGGGTGGTTGCGGTGATCTGCACGATCCCGGTCCCCGCCGGGGCGACGGCGGTGATCTGCGTGGGCGAGTCCACGGTGAACGAGGTGGCCGGTGTGGCACCGAAGTTCACCGCGGTCGTTCCGGACAGGTTCGTCCCGGTGAGGACGACGGTCGTGCCGCCGGAGACCGATCCCAGGCTCGGAACCGAAGCGGTGAGCGTGGGCAGCGCGACGTAGGTGTAGGCGACGCCGTTGCTGACACCACCCGCGGTGGTTGCCGTGACCTGCACAGTTCCGGTCCCCGCCGGGGCGACGGCCGTGATCTGCGTGTCGGAGTCGACGATGAACGAGGTGGCCGGTGTGGCACCGAAGTTCACCGCGGAGGTGGTGGACAGCCCCGTACCGGTGACGACGACGATCGTCCCGCCGGTGACCGGTCCTACGTTCGGTACCACTGTGGTCAAAGCGGGTATCGGGATGTAGGTGTAGGCGACACCATTGCTGGTCCCGCCGGGCGTGACGGCGGTGACTTGCACCGTCCCGGTTCCGGCCGGGGCGACAGCGGTGATCTGGGTGGCGGAGTCCACGGTGAACGAGGTGGCCGGTGTGGCGCCGAAGTTCACCGCGGTGGTGCCGGTCAGTCCTGTTCCGGTGAGAACGACTGTCGTGCCGCCCGATACGGAGCCCACATTGGGGACCGTCGTGGTCAGGGTGGGCACCGGGATATAGGTGTAGGCGACGCCGCTACTGGTTCCGCCCGGGGTGGTGACGGTCAGTTGCACGGTTCCGGTCCCGGCGGGAGCGATGGCCGTGATCTGGGTGGCGGAGTCCACGCTGAACGAGGTCGCCGGTGTGGCGCCGAAGTTCACCGCCGTCGCTCCCGTGAATCCCGTTCCGGTGATGACCACCGTCGTACCGCCGGTCGCCGGACCCACATTCGGCACCACCACGGTCACGGCGGGGACGGGGATGTAGGTGTAGGCGACGCCGCTACTGGTTCCGCCCGGGGTGGTGACGGTCAGTTGCACGGTTCCGGTCCCGGCGGGAGCGGTGGCCGTGATCTGGGTGTCGGAGTTGACGGTGAACGAGGTCGCCGGTGTGGCGCCGAAATTGACCGCAGTGGTTCCGGTCAGTCCGGTGCCGGTGATGACGACCGTCGTCCCGCCTGCTTCCACGCCCGCGTTCGGCACCACTGCGGTGACAGTGGGCAGTGCGACGTAGGTGTAGGCGACGGCGTTGGTGGTTCCACCAGCGGTGGTGACGGTCACTCCCACGGTCCCGGTTCCCGCAGGGGCGACCGCGGTGATCTGGGTGTCGGAGTTGACGACGAACGAGGTCGCCGGTGTGGCGCCGAAGTTGACCGCGGTTGCTCCGGTCAGTCCGGTGCCGGTGATGACGACCGTGGTCCCACCCGAGACCGGTCCTACGCTCGGAACCACTGTAGTGAGGGCGGGCACCGCGACGTAGGTGTAGGCAGCGGCGTTACTCGTTCCACCAGCGGTGGTGACGGTCACTCCCACGGTCCCGGTTCCCGCAGGGGCGACCGCGGTGATCTGGGTGTCGGAGTTGACGACGAACGAGGCGGCCGGTGTGGCGCCGAAGTTGACCGCGGTTGCTCCGGTCAGTCCGGTGCCGGTGATGACGACCGTCGTCCCGCCGGTGACCGGTCCTACGTTCGGCACCAGCGTGGTGATGGCGGGCACTGGAATGTAGGTGTAGGCGAGGCCGTTGCTGGTTCCGCCGGGTGTCGCGACGGTGACCTGCACCGTCCCGGTCCCGGCCGGGGCGACCGCCGTGATCTGGGTAGCCGAGTTGACGGTGAACGAGCTCGCCGGTGTGGCACCGAAGTTGACCGCCGTCGCTCCCGTCAGATTCGTTCCCGTGATGACGACCGTCGTCCCGCCGCTGACCGGACCGGCATTCGGCACCAGCGTGGTGATGGCGGGCACCGCCACGTAGGTGAAGGGAAGGCCGTTGGTGGTTCCGCCCGCGGTGGTGACGGTGACCTGCGCGGTCCCCGTTCCGGCCGGCGCGACGGCGGTGATCTGGGTGTCGGAGTTCACGACGAACGAGGTGGCCGGTGTGCCACCGAAGTTCACCGCGCTAGCGGTCGACAGGCCCGTGCCGGTGATGATGACCGTGGTTCCGCCGGTGGTCGGGCCGGTGGTGGGCGCGAGGCTGGTCAGCGCGGGGACACCGGCGTAGGTGTAGGTGACGCCGTTGCTGGTCCCACCCGAGCCGGTGACCGTGACCTGCACACTTCCCGTGCCGGGAGGCGCGACGGCGGTGATCTGGGTGGGCGAATTCACCGTGAAGATGGTTGCGGTGTTGCCGAACCGGACGGTCAGCGGGCCGGTGAACCCGGTGCCGGTGATCGTGACGGTGTTACCGCCCGAGGCGGGCCCGGCCGTCGGCGAAATGGCGGTGATCGTCGGGACGACCACGTAGATGAACGGCACCGCACCGCTGGTGCCACCCGGACCGGTGACCGTGACCGGCACGATCCCGGTTCCGGCGGGCGTGACAGCCGTGATCTGCGTGTCGGAGTTGACGGTGAACGACGTCGCCGGTGTGCTGCCGAAATTGACCGCGGTGGCTCCCGTGAAGCCCGATCCGGTGAGCGTGACCGTCGTCCCGCCTCCGGTGGACCCTTGGTTGGGGTTGATGCTGTTCAACGCGGGAACCGGGACATAGGTATAGGGAAGGCCGTTGCTGGTTCCCCCCGGGTCGGTAACGGTCACCTGCACCGTACCGACCGAACCGGCAGGCGCGATGGCGGTGATCTGGGTGGGCGAGTCGATCGTGAAAGTGGTCGCCGTACCACCGAACCGAACGGTCGTCGGACCGCCGAATCCGGTTCCGGTGATCACGACACTGGTTCCGCCCGTTACGGGCCCTGATGTCGGGGAGAGGGAAGTGATGGTAGGCATGGCGCTGCCTCCTTTTGCCGTGGTGATGATTCCTCTGCACCGGGGGGCGCCCGCCGCTCTTCAACGGCCCGGCTATCTCCATTAACGCCTCTGACTCGGTGCCTGGCAACGTGTCTGGCGATCCGTTTTGGTCCGTTTTCGGATCGGTAGCGGTGCGGCAGGTTGCGGCACGAACGTCCTGGCAGGCGTTGTGGCAGCAGTGATTTCGACAGTGCTGCGGCGCTGCCGGTGGGCACACCGGTACCGCGCAGCCCGCCGAGAGCTGCGGTCTCGGCGAACGATTGGCGACCATCCGGAATGTTCGTCAACTTCCGACGCCGGAGGTCCCTTTCAGCGTCACAGGAACAGCTCGGGCGGGTCGTCGAATTCGATGCCCGCCTGCCGTGCCCGAGTCACCATCTTCCGATCCCACTCGCGGTGCACCCGCAGTGCCATCCGGAACGCCCCCATCTGCTCGGACATCTGCTGGGTCTGCGAAATGGCAAGGTCGCTCAGTACCTTCGCGGCGTCGGCCTTCGTCTTGGTCATGGTGGCGTCGACGTCGCCGCGCTTGAACCACGCCGTCACGGCCGCCGAGAGCACCGATGAACTGGCGATGAGCAGGAGCGCCGCGAAGATCGGCGACTGCTGGACGATGTTCATGACGCCTCCCGAATCTTCACCCCGTGCAACGTCCGGACGTCCTGCAGCACCTGTCGGCGCTTCCACAGGAACGCGACGCCCAGCGCGATCGGCAGCGGACCCCCGAGAACCGTGGCAGGCCCGAGGGTTCCGTGCTGGATCTGCAGCAGCATCAGCTGCGCTCCGAAGGCCACCAACGACCAGCCGAGTGCCCCGAGACCGACTTGCTCGACCAGATAGCCCCAGACACGCCGGGCGAACAGGCCGACCAGCGTCGCGGTGCAGCCGACCAGCATGAGGACCAGCCACAAGGTGCGGAATCCCGAGGGCATGGCCGCGGTGGCCGAGCCCTGCGGCGGGCCGTAGACGCACTGCAACAGCATCGAGACGCCGAAGACGGCGCACAGCACCACCTCGAAGGGGTCGTGCCGGGTCGTGCCTTTCGGGGTCCTCATGCGGGTTCACCGCTGTCCGGTGGCGCCGGGCTCACCCGGTGGCGGGCCGACTCGACCGCCGGGAGGCCCAGCGCCGCCGCCACTATGGCGAGGACGAAACCGGAGAGGTCGGAGGAGAGGACGCCCTTGGTGACGCCGTACCCGATCAGCGCTACCAGCAGTGGGTAGAGCAAGGCGCGGACGGGCTCACTGCGCAGGATGGTGATCAACTTGTTCATCGGTTTTCCCTTTCTCAGTTGTGCGAATCGTGCAGGGGTTCATCGATTCCGTCGGCGGTCACCGTGGCCAGGGTCTGGCGCGGCGTCCAGTAGACGAGACCGTTCTCGAAGGTCTGGTAGGTACCGGTGTCCCAGGCGATCTCGTCGGAGGTCGGCCAGCCGAGCCGGCCGTTCTCGGAGCCGCTGCGGTGCCAGCGGGCGCGGATCGCGCCGTGCACCCAGTAGGTCTTCGTGCCGTCACGCCGGTACAGCGCGCCGCCTTGAAAGCCCTGGACCTCGCCCCACTCGAAGCCGTCGGGTCCGGTCAGCACGGTGCAGTCGGTGACCGGATATCCGAGTGGGCCCACTTCCCAGCCCAACTCGCCGAACCTCGACCACAGTGTGTGGGGGATCGGATGCGCGCCGGTCGCGGGATGCCAGTAGATATAGCCGTGCGTGAACTGGGCGTATCGGCCCACTCGGTCCGCGGTCACGGAGCTGCCGCTGATCCGCTCACCGAGCCAGGGATTCACGGCGTAGGTATCGTCGATCGCGCTCGGCGGTGGTCCGGTAGGTGCGCCGGAGGCGTATTCCTCGACGTAGCCCATGAACCGGGCCCACGGGAAGTTGAAGCCGACGTCGGTATGGGTGCCGATGCCGAGGCAGTCGGTGACGTAATTGTGGTCGCTCAAGCCCTCGCGCTGCTCATAGGGCGGCGCGATGACGTCGGTGGCGAAGCCGTGTCGCCGCGCGTCCTGTACGGCCAGCCATGCGGCGATCCGGATGTCCCCGTCGATCTGTGCCCAGTCGTCGGGGCCCCAGCCGGCCCGGCTTCCGGCGAAGCACAGGTTGATCGTGTACGGATTCGCGTCCAGCACCGACCAACTCGCGAGGTCGGTGTCGACGACGTCGCACACGACGCCGTCGCGCACCGTGTAGTGGTAACTGACCCCGTGGCCGGGATCGTTGAGGTAGCTCGCCAGGCTCTCGGCCGTGCCGTCGCCCTCCTGCGTGTGCAGCAGGAAGTTGGTGATCCGCGCGCCGTGGCGCGAGGACCCGGAGGCGCCCATGCGAGCGAGTTCGGTGTATTCCGGTGGCATCATCGTCGTGCCTCCCGATGAATCGGATTGCGGTGCGGCGACCATCGATCGCCGAGGATGGGCGAATCGGGTCGCGGGGGATCCGGACTGCACCCCTCGATAGGCAGCCGGGCCCCGCGACTCGGATTGCGCCGGGACGTCGGGTTCGCTGACGAACTAGTCGAACCCGTATGCGAAGGAGGACGGTTCGTGGTGTCTCGCACCCGCGGGTACCGCAGCGGTGTCCTCGACCGGGATGCCGGTCACGCTGACACGGGGACGCCACCAGTCATGCCCCGAGGAAGGGGAGAGGAAAGTAGGCATATCGCTGCCTCCCTGTTTGCTGGATCCTCGATACCGGGGGGCGCCCGACTCTGTCTGTGGCCCGGTAATATCCATTAATGCCCCAGGAACAGCGCTTCGGCAACGCGTCCCGCCATCCGTTTTTGTCCGTTTTCCGGATCGTTGCCAGGTGTTGACCGGTGCACGCCGCCGCGGCGGATCGCACCCGTCCGGCGTTGCCGTACGGCGCTTCTCGCGAGCGTGGTGCGGCAGCCCGCCCACCGCTGATTCCGGCTACGGAGACCACTGAACCGAACCCGAACGGGCACAGCGTCTGTCGCTGTTCTGCGTTGTCCGTCTGCCCCTCGGCGGCTTCGATCAGGATCGGGTGCCCTATCCGGTGCTCGGACCACGGATGCCCCGCAATGCGATCGGGCCGCCGCCGGATACCGGCGACGGCCCATGATGCGGCCTCGATCAGAGGTAGGTGTGCCCTCGTTGCTGGTTCCGCCGGAGGCGGTGACGACCTGCGTGACTCCCGGCCGGGGCGACGGCGGTCATCTACGCAGTGGAGTCGATCGTCAAAGTCGTTGCGATGGCTTCGAAGCTCACGGTCGCAGGTCGGTGAACCCGGTTGCCGGTGATCGTGCCGCGGATTCCACCCGGGGTGGGGACCGAGATCGGGGGAAGGCTCACTGCGGCGGCGGCTGGTAGTGGCCCGGGAATGCGGCGGGCGGTTGGCCCATCGGGGGATGGGGCCACGGG
>NZ_JABLTE010000049.1 GCF_013315795.1 Nocardia barduliensis | reverse complement strand
CCCCAGCTACGGACCGCAGGGCACCGGGCCGGGCTGGGCGCCGCCCGGCCCCGCGCAGGCCCAGGAACCGGTCTACGGCTACCAGCAGGTGCCGGTGGGGCCGAGCACGCTGGACGTCGGTCAGGCGCTGAGCTACGGATGGGCGAGGTTCCGCGCCAATCCGGGGGCGTGGGTCGGGGTGACCGCGGTGGGCGTGGTCATCTACCTGGCGTTCCTGCTGGTCGTGCAGCTCACCGATCCGACGACCATGCTGCCGTTGCTGCTGCTGTTCCTGGCGGTCATGGCCGCGATATGGCTGCTGCAGGCGGCCATGGTGCGCGGAGCGCTGTTCGAGACCGACGGCACACCTCCCCCGTTCGGCGCCTACTTCCGCTTCATGAACGCGGGCAACGTGCTGCTCACCGCGCTGCTCGCGTTCACGCTGACCTTCCTCGGCTCGGCGATCTGCCTGCTCCCCGGCCTGATCGCCGGCTGGCTGTGCATGTTCTCGCTGCATTTCGTGGTCGATCAGGATCAGGGTCCGTTCGAGGCGCTCAAGTCCAGCTTCACGCTGGTGGTGGCCAACGCCTGGCAGGTGCTGCTGCTCGCGCTGGCGGTGCTGGTGGTGACCTTCCTCGGCCTGCTGCTGTGCGGTCTCGGCCTGCTGGTCGCGGGCCCGGTCGCCACCATCGCGGTGACCTACGCCTATCGCACGCTCACCGGCGGCACCGTCGCCGCATACTGAAGCCCGGTCATCCGCCGACCCGGGCGCGCGTCCCGATCCACCGCTTGAATCGCCCCACCGGTCCGGCCTCGCTGCCCGCGCGAGGCCGGAGCGCGAGAACCACTACCCCGGCCACGACGATGCCCGCCATGTTGACAGCCAGCTGACCCGCCGACAGCCATGCCACCCGCCACTCGCCCAGAGTCGCCGCGAAGACGGCGAATCCGGCCGCGGGCACGGTCGTCACCGAGATGAACACCCCGACCAGCGCGGCCGATTTCGCGGTGACCAGCGACAGCATGCCCGCCGCTCCCGCCAGGAGCGCGACGACCAGGGAGAACGGCCCGACCTGGTAGATGAAGTCGACATCGTCGATGCTCGACAGCCCGTCGACGGTGATCCAGCCGAACTGCTGCCATACCACTGTCGCCAGCAGCGTGACGACCATCGCCACCGGGAAGCCGACCGCGAGCGCGAACGCCGATCGCCGGACCAGCTGAAAATCCTTGCGCACCATCGCCACCGCGAAGGCGGCCAGCGGCCCGAATTCCGGGCCGACGACCATCGCCCCGACGAGGGTCACCGGCGAATCGGTCGCGACGCCGACAGTGGCGAGCAGGCAGGCGATCGTCAGGAACGCCAGGAACGTCGCGCTGAGGCTGGACTCCTCGTGGGTCTGCGCGAGCAGTTCCTCCCACACCACCGCGTCGCTCGGATCGCCGGGCGCCTCGTGCACGGCACGCTCCCCCGCGTCCGACAGGACCGTCTCGACCGGTGTCAGCGTCAAGCCGCCGGACCGGCAGACGCCCAGCGCGGTCAGGTCGTCCAGGACGTCGTTGGCGGCCTCACGGGCCACGTCCGCCTGCACCAGATCGCCCTTCGGCTCCAGCGCGACACCGCGTGCCAGGGTCACGTGCGTGACCCCGGGATCGGCGGCGAGCACCGCGAGCACCGCGTCGGTGATCTCCGGCGGGCTGATCAGGCGCAAGTGCAGCAACGGATGTCCTCGCGATCGACGTCCTCGGGCAGGGACGCGGCTGACCAGAAGGTACCGTCCGCGCGGGGGCTCCGCTACGACGCGGTCTCGGCGGCGGCAGCCTTCTTCTGCTCCGGCTTGGCGTACAGACCCGCCTCTTTGCGCTGCTGCTCGGTGATCGGCGCGGGCGCGTCGGTGAGTGGGTCGACGCCGCCGCCGGTCTTCGGGAACGCGATGACCTCGCGGATCGAGTCCTCCCCCGCCAAGAGCGCGGTGACCCGGTCCCAGCCGAAGGCGATGCCACCGTGCGGCGGAGCGCCGAAGGCGAAGGCGTCCAGCAGGAAGCCGAACTTCTCCTGCGCCTCCTCGTGGCTGATCCCCATGACCTCGAAGACGCGTTCCTGCACGTCGCGGCGGTGGATACGAATCGATCCGCCACCGATCTCGTTGCCGTTGCAGACGATGTCGTAGGCGTAGGCCAGTGCCGAACCCGGATCGACGTCGAAAGTGTCCAGCGACTCCGGCTTGGGTGAGGTGAAAGCGTGATGCACCGCGGTCCACGCGGAGTGGCCCACCGCCACGTCGCCGCTCGCGGTGGCCTCCACGGTCGGCTCGAACAGCGGAGCGTCCACGACCCAGACGAACGACCACGCGTCCTCGTCGATGAGCCCGACCTTGCGGGCGATCTCCACCCGCGCCGCGCCGAGCAGCGCCCGCTGCGCCTTCGGTGCGCCTGCGGCGAAGAACACGCAGTCGCCGGGGACCGCGCCGACGTGCTTGGCCAGCCCCTCGCGCTCGGCTTCGCTGAGGTTCTTCGCCACCGGCCCGCCGAGCGTGCCGTCCTCGTTCACCAGGATGTACGCCAGCCCCTTGGCGCCGCGCTGCTTGGCCCATTCCTGCCAGGCGTCGAGCTGGCGCCGCGGCTGACTCGCGCCGCCCGGCATGACCACCGCGCCCACGTAGGGCGCCTGGAACACCCGGAACGGGGTGTCGGCGAAATAGTCGGCGCACTCGGTGATCTCCACGCCGAAGCGCAGGTCGGGCTTGTCGGTGCCGAAACGGCGCATGGCCTCGGCGTAGGTCATGTGCGGGATCGGGGTCTGGATCTCGTAGCCGACCAGCTTCCACAGCGCGACGAGGATCTCCTCGGCCAGCAGGATCACGTCCTCCTGGCGCACGAAGCTCATCTCGATGTCGAGCTGGGTGAACTCGGGCTGGCGGTCGGCGCGGAAGTCCTCGTCGCGGTAGCACCGCGCGATCTGGTAGTAGCGTTCGATGCCGCCGACCATGAGCAGCTGCTTGAACAGCTGCGGGCTCTGCGGCAGGGCGTAGAAGCTGCCCGGCTGCAAACGGGCAGGCACCAGGAAGTCACGCGCGCCCTCGGGCGTGGACCGGGTCAGCGTCGGGGTCTCGACCTCGACGAATTCGTGGCGGGCGAGCACCTCGCGGGCGGCCGCGTTCACCTTGGACCGCAGCCGGATGGCGTGTGCGGGGCCTTCGCGGCGCAGGTCCAGGTAGCGGTGTTTCAGGCGCGCTTCCTCACCGGGCTGCTCGTCCAGCTGGAACGGCAACGGAGCGCTCTCGTTCAGCACCTCGAGCTCGGTGACGTTCACCTCGATCGCGCCGGTGGGCAGCTCGGGGTTCTCGTTGCCGCTCGGCCGCGCTTCGACGGTGCCCGTGACCCGCACGCAGTACTCGGCACGCAGCCGGTGCGCCTGTTCGGCGGGTTCGCCCTCGCGGAACACCGCCTGCGCGACACCCGACGCGTCGCGCAGATCGATGAAGATCACCCCACCGTGGTCCCGCCGCCGGGCCACCCAGCCGGTGAGAGTGACGGTTTGACCGGCATGCTCGCTTCGCAGCGAACCAGCCAAGTGGGTGCGCAGCACGGGGTTCCTTTCGACGACTCGGCACCGGGCGCGGTGTGACCAGGTGCGAGACCATCGTAGTGAGACACATTCCCCGAGTGGAAACTGATATCGCCGCGCCCGTGCCAAGCTGTATTCGCGGGAGCGTGCATCGAGTTCGTACGACCGAGGGCGCGCGGCCCCGACGGACAAGCGAGAAAGCGACGACGATGACCTTCAACGAGGGCATGCAGATCGATCCGGACCGGGTTTCCTCCGGCGGTCCCGGCCTTGGCGGCAAACTCGCGCTGGGCGGCGGTGCGGGCGGACTCATCGTGCTGGTCCTGACGCTGCTACTGGGTGGCGACCCCGGCTCCATCCTCGGCGAGTTCACCGGCTCGCCCGGACAGACGCAGACGCAACCGGGCACGGCGGGCACGCCGAGTCATTGCAAGACCGGCGCGGACGCCAACAAGTACGTCGACTGCCGGGTGGCGCTCACCGCGCAGAGCCTGGACGCGGTGTGGTCGGCCGAGTTGCCGAAGCAGGCAGGAAAGCGCTATGCCGAGCCGAAAGTCGTGCTCTTCTCCGGCGCCACCTCGACCGGCTGCGGCAACGCCACCAGCGACGTGGGCCCGTTCTACTGCCCGGCCGACCGGACCGCCTACTTCGACACCAGCTTCTTCCAGGATCTGGTGGATCGCTTCGGCGCGAGCGGCGGTCCGCTCGCACAGGAATACGTGGTGGCGCACGAGATCGGCCATCACATCCAGAATCAGCTCGGCGACCTCGGCCGGGCACAACGCGATCCCCGCGGTCCGGAGTCCGGCGCGGTCCGCACCGAATTGCAGGCCGACTGCTACGCGGGCATCTGGGCGCATTTCGCGGACAAGCAGCCCGCGCCCGGCAGCGACCAGCCTTTCCTGCGGCCGCTGTCGGACAAGGACGTCGACGACGCGCTGTCGGCGGCCGCGGCGGTCGGCGACGATCGCATCCAGCGCGCGGCGCAGGGCCGGGTGAATCCCGAAGCCTGGACACACGGCTCGTCCGAGCAGCGCCAGAAGTGGTTCCTCGCCGGTTACCGCACCGGCCAGGTCCGTGCGTGTGACACCTATTCGGCACAGGATCTGAACAATCCGCCCGCGCTGCGGTAGATCCGGATCGGACCCGACCCAGCGCGCCGGTACCGCCAGGGCCGGCGCGCTGTCATGATCTACGGCAGTCCGCCTGCGCCGCAGGCGAACACGGACAGCACCGGAAGATGGGATCGATGCGAGTTACGAAAGCTGTTCTGCTGGTTGTGCTGCTGATCGTCGCGGCGGGCTCGGGCGCCGCCACGGCCGACCCGGCCCTGGATCGCCCCAGTGCGCTACCGCCGATCGCCGCACCGTTGGCGTTGTTCACGCTGACCACCATCCCCGACGGTTGGCAGGCCCGCACGGATCTCCGTCCGCAACTGGAGATCTTCGCCGACGGCCGTGCGGTCAGCAGCCCCGATGCCGTGGCCGCCGATCGCCGTCCCGACACTCCGCCGAAGCGGATCGACGGTCGCATCCCGCCCGACGTGCTGAGCGCCGCGCTGGCCGAGACCAACGCGTTGGCCACGGCGGACCTCGGTGTGCCGAGGCCCATCGATCAGAGCAGCCGGATCATCGACTACATGCCCCAGTCACCGGCGCAGGACGTGCATCTGGTGGTGTACTCCCCGGAAACCAGCGAGGGGCTCGGCGCCGAGCAACAGGCCGCTCGCAAACGCTTCGCCGACCTCTACAAGAAATTGCTCGACGCGTTCGTCCAGGACAACTGACATTCGCTCGTCACGCGGCCCGAACGGCAACGATCCGTTCGGGCCGGGTGCCGCGAACCAATGCCCAGGGCCGGGTCAGAACTGGTCCTGTTCGTAGTCCGAACTGATGATCTCGTCCGAGTGCGTCGCGCCGATGACGTCCGGCGTGGATTCGCCGAGCGGTCCGGTGAGGTCGTCGTTGCCGGTGGGGCTCTGGTAGGGCTGCACCGTGCGCGAGTGCTCCTCTTCGTTGCTCCGCTGCCCGGCGGCGGCCGGGCCGCCCATGAAGCTGCTCGACCCGGCCGGTGTGGTGCCTGCGGGTGTGCCGGTACCCAGCGAGACACCGGGGACCCCGGCGACGGAGCGAATCGGCGGAACAGTGGTACCGGGCAGGCCGCTCGCTTTGGGCACCGAGGGCGTGCTCGGGCTTCCGGACCGGTTGGGGCTGCTGCCGAGCAGTCCGCTGGGCACACCGTTGTTCGAACTCGGGCTGTGCGTGTTGTACACCGACGACGGCGTGGTCGTCGGGCTCGACGTCCCCGGCGTGACGGAGTCCAGGCCCGCCGCCTTCGTCGCGGTATCCGACGCGGTCGACTGCGCCTGCTCCAGGATCGGCTGGCCGACGTTCTGCGCCAGCGCCTGCGCCACCTCCTGGGGCGCGGGACCGCCGCCCGGCGCGACCAGCTGCTGCACCATGCCGCTGAGCTCGGCGGTCTTGCCCGCCAGATCCCCGCGGGTGGCGTTGACCACGCCCACGGCGTTGCCCAGGTGCTCGGTGGCCGAGGCGATCAATGCCGCCTGCGCGGGCGGGGTGAGGATCACCGGCGCGAACGCGGTGGCCTGGGTGGCGAACGACGACGCGATGCCGAGCAACTGGGCATTGCCCTGCTGCACCACCGCGGCGGCCCGCTGGGTGATCTCGGAGATGTCGATGCCGCGCTTGCCGGTCTCCTGGCCTTCCACGTTCGCCTGCTGGCTCGCGGCCTGGGCATTGCGGGCGGCCTGGCTCTGCCACAGCTGGTCCACCGTGCTGATGCTGCCCTTGCCCACCTGCATGGCCATCTCGATGACCTTGGAGGACTGGCTGAGGATCGCGGTGGGATCGAACGCGCCGATCACACCGGTGCCGAAGCTGCCGAGCAAGTCCAAGATCGGCTTCATCAGCAGGTCGACGCCGGGCAACGCGGGAACCGCGACGCCCTGCATGAGCGCGGCGACCGGGTCGGCGGGCAGCGCGGGCAGCGACTCGGCGGGGGCCGAAGCCTGGCTCACCGCGCTGGTGATCGCGCTCGGCGCGGCGGCGATCGTGCCGTCGAGCACCCCCTGCGCCTGCTGGAGCGCGGACTCGACCACCGGAGCCGCGATGTGCTCGACCGCGGTGTGCATATCGCCGAGCAGCGCGGACGCCTCGTACGGCAGGCCTGCTGCGTGCTCCGCGCCCGGCGCGCCGTTCAATCCGGGCATACCGGCGGGTATGGCGCCGGCCGACTGCTGATCCTCGGAGATCTTGCGCGACAGCACGAACGCGGGCGGCTCGATGGGCGGGAGATCTTCGGGCAGCTGCGGCAGCGGCACATCGAGCATCGCCTGGGCGGGGTTCTGCTGTAGCGCCTCGAGCACGCTCTGCTGGCCGATGGCGACGTTCTGTTCGGCCGCGTGCGCGACGGCCTCGTCCTGCGGCGCGATGACGCCGCTGTCCAGCGGTCTCATACCGCGCCCCCGATCTGGCCCGCGATCGACCCGAGCGCGCCCGCGTTGGACCAGTCGACGGCGTCGTAGGCCGCGGCGGCGCTGAAAGCCGACTCCGACAGCTTGGCGTACTTGGCCGACAGA
This sequence comes from Nocardia barduliensis, assembly GCF_013315795.1. Taxonomy (GTDB): domain Bacteria; phylum Actinomycetota; class Actinomycetes; order Mycobacteriales; family Mycobacteriaceae; genus Nocardia; species Nocardia barduliensis. Next base: position 47,138 of record NZ_JABLTE010000049.1, on the reverse strand, counting down.
TCGTTGATGTCCTTGGCCTGCAACACTTGCGCCGCGGCGAACATCGCCAGGTAGTCCGCTCCGATCAAGCCGAACACCGGAACCAGCGCGGAGACGTTGCGCACCGCGTCGAAATTACCCGCCCCCGCGAGATCACCGGCGATTCCGGCGTTCGTGGCGGCGAACGCCCGGACCGCTTCGGTCTCTACCGAGAGATCACTCATCGAGTTGCCCCCCACATCGTCGTACAGATCTGCGTCATGAACTTGTCGTGATCCGCCGGCTCCCTGCCGAATCGGCAAGGGCCGCTACGGTTGCGCTCAATATAGCGGACCGTACCGGCATGTTACGAGCCCGAACGCGCCGCGGGACCGGACGAACCGGACCGAATTGGAACGTGTTGCAAATTAGAACAAGTTCTATATTCTCGACTTCCATGAAGGTCGCAGTGACCGGCGCAGCCGGCTACCTTGGCACGAATCTGCTCCGCCTCCTCACCGGTCGCGGCCACCAGGTCACCGCCATCGATCGGGCGATTCCCGACGAGCCGGCGGCGCCCGGCGTCACCTGGGTGCGGGGCGATGTGCTCGACCCCGCCTCGATGCGCGCCGCCCTGGACGGCGCCGAGGTGATCTACCACCTGGTCGCGGTGATCACCCTGGCCGAGAAGAACGACCTGGCCTGGCGGGTGAACACCGAGGGCGTGCGGGTGGTCGCCGAGGCCGCGCTGGCCGTCGGGGCACGCCGGATGGTGCACGCCAGCTCGATCCACGCGTTCGACCAATACAGCTGCGGCGGCCGGATCGACGAGAGCGCGCCGCGCTCGACCGACCCCGCACTGCCGGTCTACGACCGCTCCAAATGGGCGGGCGAGGTCGCGCTGCGGAAGGTGATCGATCAGGGCCTCGACGCCGTGCTGTGCAACCCCACCGGCGTCTTCGGCCCGCTGGACCACGGCAAACCGCTCTCGCGCATCAACCGGACGCTCAAGGACGCGGCGCTGGGACGCGTGCCCGCCATGATCGGCGGCGGCTTCGACCTGGTCGACGTGCGGGATGTCGCCGAGGGCTTGGTGCTGGCCGGAGAACACGGCCGCACCGGCGAGAACTACCTGCTCGGCGGAGCGATGATCTCGATGCTCGAACTGTGCCGCGTCGCCGCGGCGCACGGCGGCAAGCGGGGCCCGAGGTTCGCCATCTCCCCCAAGCTGGTGTCCGGCGTCATCCCGGTGCTGGCGCCGATCGGCAAGCTGTTCAATTCCGACATCGTCTCCAAGGCCGCGCTCGGCGCGCTGATCTCCGCGCCCGTCGTCGATCACGGCAAGGCCGAACGCGAACTCGGCTACCAGCCGCGCCCGCTCGACGACACGGTGCGTGACCTGGTCACCTTCTTCGCCGACCCGGCCCGGCTCACCCCGCCCGACACCAGGCAGATCGCTTGACAGCTCCTAGAACACATGTTCGACTGAGAGGGTGCGGTGGCAAAACCAGACCCTGGACGCCGAGGACGGCGCCTTGCCCGGGCTGTCCCGGGCCGGTCTGGTGCGCACCGTGCGGACGCCGGAGTTCGAGGGCATCACGTTTCACGAAGTGCTCTGCAAGAGCGCGCTGAACCGGGTGCCCGAGGGCGCGAACGTGCCGTTCCAATGGACGGTCAATCCGATGCGCGGGTGTTCGCACGCCTGCCGCTACTGTTTCGCGCGCGGCACGCACGAATATCTGGACCTGGACGCGGGCCGGGACTTCGATTCGCAGATCGTGGTGAAGACGAACGTCGCCGCGGTACTGCGCAAGGAACTCGGCAGGCGGTCCTGGCGCCACGAACCGGTGGCGCTGGGCACCAACACCGACCCTTACCAGCGCGCCGAGGGACGATACCGGTTGATGCCGGGCATCATTCGCGCACTGACCGAATCCGGCACACCCTTCTCCATCCTCACCAAGGGCACCCTGCTGCGCCGGGATCTGCCGCTGCTCACCTCCGCCGCCGGAGAGGTGCGGGTCCGCCTCGCGGTGTCCATCGCGATCCTCGACCAGGATCTGCACCGCAGCCTCGAGCCCGGCACACCGTCACCGCGCGCCCGATTGGACTTGGTGCGCGCGCTGGCCGACGCGGGGTTCGCGGTCGACGTCCTGGTCGCTCCGGTCATCCCCTGCCTCACCGACGGGCGGGCGCACCTGGACGCGATCTTCGGCGCGATCGCCGATGCCGGGGCGGACTCGGCGGTCGCGTTCCCCATGCATCTGCGCGGCAGCACGCGGGGCTGGTTCCTGTCCTGGCTGGCCGAGCACCATCCGGCGCTGCTGCGCCGGTACCGCCAGCTGTATCGCCGCGGAGCCTACGTCACGCCGGAGTACTCCGCCTGGCTGCGCGCGCGAGTCGCTCCGCTGCTGGCGGAGCACGGTCTGATGGCGCGCACGCGAGCCGAACCGGAGACACGACGCCGAACCACGCACACGACCGGCTCGCAACTGGCATTGTTCGCCTGACGCCAGCATCGCCGAATCTCGCCGGTCCGCGCGCTTCGGGGGCGCGCACCGCATTCGACGGAGTAGTTTGGCGATGGCACCTCTCAGCGACGAGGAAGTGAAGCAGGCATATGGTTTCACACCAAAAAGATGTCGGCACAGCGAAATTGGAAAAGGTCGTCATTCGGTTCGCCGGGGATTCCGGCGACGGAATGCAGCTGACGGGCGACCGCTTCACCCACGAGGCCGCCGCCTTCGGTAACGACCTGGCCACCCAGCCCAACTTCCCCGCCGAGATCAGAGCGCCACAGGGCACCCTGCCCGGCGTCTCGTCGTTCCAGATCCAGATCGCCGACCACGACATCCTCACCGCGGGCGACCAGCCCGACGTGCTGGTCGCGATGAACCCCGCCGCGCTCAAGGCGAACCTGGAGGATCTCCCGCGCGGCGCCACCGTCATCGTCAACACCGACGAGTTCACCAAGCGGGCGTTGGCCAAGGTCGGCTATCCCGCCGATCCACTCGCCGACGACACCCTGTCGGACTTCGTGGTCCACCGCGTTCCGATGACCTCGCTCACCCTCGGCGCCACCGAATCGACCGGAGTCGGCAAGAAGGACGCCCAGCGCGCCAAGAACATGTTCGCCCTCGGCCTGCTGTCCTGGATGTACGGGCGCCCGATCGGCGGCACCGAGCAGTTCATGCGGGAGAAGTTCGCGACCAAGCCGGACATCGCCGAGGCCAACGTGCTGGCGTTCCGGGCGGGCTGGAACTACGGCGAGACCACCGAGAGCTTCGCCACCACCTACGAGATCGCGCCCGCCGAGCTGCCGCCGGGCACCTACCGCCAGATCACCGGGAACACCGCGCTCGCCTACGGCCTGATCACCGCCGGTCAGCTGGCACGACTGCCGGTCTTCCTCGGCACCTACCCCATCACGCCCGCCTCGGACATCCTGCACGAACTGAGCAGGCACAAGAACTTCGACGTCACCACCTTCCAGGCCGAGGACGAGATCGCGGGAATCGGTGCGGCGCTCGGCGCTTCGCTCGGCGGCGCGCTCGGGGTCACCAGTACCTCCGGTCCCGGACTCGCGCTCAAGAGCGAGACCATCGGCCTCGCGGTGATGACGGAACTGCCGCTGATCGTGATCGATGTGCAGCGCGGCGGGCCGTCGACCGGCCTGCCGACCAAGACCGAGCAGGCCGACCTGTTGCAGGCGCTCTACGGCCGCAACGGCGAATCGCCGGTGGCGGTGCTCGCGCCACGCTCCCCCGCGGACTGCTTCGCCACCGCCGTGGAGGCGGCACGGATCGCACTCACCTACCGCACGCCGGTGCTGCTGCTGTCCGACGGCGCGATCGCGAACGGCTCCGAACCGTGGTCCATTCCGCGGGTGAGCGAGCTGGAGCCGATCGACCCGGCGTTCGAACCGGGAGGCGACGACGCCGACTCGTTCCAGCCGTACGCGCGCGATCCCGGCACGCTCGCGCGGCCGCTCGCCGTCCCCGGCACGAAAGGCCGCGCCCACCGGATCGGCGGGCTGGAGAAGGCCGACGGCAGCGGAAACATCTCCTACGACCCGGCCAATCACGAACTCATGGTTCGCCTGCGTCAGGCCAAGATCGACGGCATCGACGTGCCCGATCTCACGGTCGACGATCCGGACGGCACCGCCGAGCTGCTGGTGATCGGCTGGGGCAGTTCCTACGGCCCGATCGGGGAGGCGTGCCGACGCGCGCGACGGCGCGGCGTCGCGGTCGCCCATGCGCAGCTACGACATCTCAATCCGTTGCCCGCCAACCTCGGTGAGGTGCTGCGCCGCTATCGCGTCGTGGTCGCGCCGGAGATGAACGGCGGCCAGCTGGCCATGCTGTTGCGGGCGAAGTACCTGGTCGACGTGCGGCCGTGGACGAAGATCGCGGGCACCGCGTTCTCCGCCCAGGAACTGGTCGGGGTCATCGACGCGGCGCTGGACGGGTCGATCGAGGAGATGGAACAGAACAAGGTCTTCGCCGCGCGGGCGCGGGCCACTTACCGAACGCTGCCGGACGAAGTCCGTCCCGAGGCCCGCGCCGGACTTAGCGCGGGCCAGGCAGCCGTCCACCGCACAGCTGGGGGTGACGCATGACCATCGTGGAGACCTCGCTGGTCGGCACCGATCTGGGATTGACCGGAGTGTCCGGGGTGCCGTCCGCGGACGGACCGCAGAAGGTGAAGGACTGGACCTCTGATCAGGAGGTGCGCTGGTGCCCCGGCTGCGGGGACTACGTGATCCTGGCGACGGTGCGCGGCTTCCTCGCCGAACTCGGGTTGCGCAGGGAGAATCTCATGTTCGTGTCCGGGATCGGCTGCTCCAGCCGCTTCCCGTACTACCTGGAGGCCTACGGCCTCCACTCCATCCACGGTCGCGCGCCCGCGATAGCGACCGGTCTGGCGGTCAGCAGGCCCGACCTGTCGGTCTGGGTGGTGACCGGCGACGGCGACGCGCTGTCCATCGGCGGCAACCATCTCATCCACGCGTTGCGCCGCAACGTGAACATGACGATCCTGCTGTTCAACAACCGGATCTACGGCTTGACCAAGGGGCAGTACTCGCCGACGTCGGAGCAGGGCAAGATCACCAAGTCGACCCCGATGGGCTCGGTGGACCACCCGTTCAACGCCCTGTCGGTGGCGCTGGGCGCGGAAGCGACCTTCGCCGCCCGCGCGCTGGATTCCGATCGCGCGGGGCTGACCGAGGTGCTGCGCGCCGCCGCGGAGCACCGCGGCACGTCGTTCGTGGAGATCCTGCAGGATTGCCCGATCTTCAACGACGGCTCGTTCGACGCGCTGCGCCGGGACAACGCGGCGGACCATCTCATCCCGCTGCGGCACGCCGAGCCGATCCGTTTCGGCGCCGAGGGCGAATTCGCGGTGGTTCGCCGCGGCTTCGGGCTCGCGGTGGCCCGCACCGACAGTGTCGCGGAATCCGACATCGTCGTGCACGACGCCTACGCCGACGACCCGGAATACGCCTACGCGCTGTCCCGGCTGTCCGATCAAGGACTCGACCACGTCGTCACCGGCGTCTTCCGCAATGTCTCGCGACCCACCTACGACGACGGGGTGCGCTACCAGACCGAGACGGCCCGGGAAAAGAACCCTGTCGGTCCGGATTCGCTCCAGTCCCTGCTCACCGGGCCCGAGACCTGGACGGTCGGATAACCCGCCGCCCGTCCCCGGGCGCTGCGGGTCGGATCAGGCGCGCTTGGCGAAGCCGAGGTCGATGACGGCGTCGCGTTCCTGCTCCAGTTCGGCGACCGACGCCTCGATCCGGGGACGGGCGAGCTCGTCGAGTACCAGATCGGGCACGATCCGGTACTCGCCGTTCGCACAGGTGACCGGGAACGAGCTGATCAGCCCTTCGGGCACGCCGTAGGAGCCGTCCGAGGGCACGGCCATGGAGACCCAGTCGCCGTCGCGGGTGCCCCGCACCCAGTCGTGGATGTGATCGATCGCGGCGCTGGCCGCACTGGCCGCCGAGGACGCGCCGCGGGCCTGGATGATGGCGGTGCCGCGCTGCTGCACGGTGGGCACGAATTCGCCGGTGACCCAGGCCCGGTCGCCGATGAGGTCGAGGGCGGGACGTCCCGCGATGGTGGCGTGCGCGATATCCGGGTACTGGGTGGCGGAGTGATTGCCCCAGATCGCGACGCGGGCGATGTCGGCGGCGGGCGCACCGGTCCTCTTGGCCAGCTGCGCGATGGCGCGATTGTGGTCCAGCCGGGTCATCGCCGTGAAGCGCTCGGCGGGCACGTCGCGCGCGTTGCTCATGGCGATGAAGGCATTGGTGTTGGCCGGGTTGCCGATCACCAGCACCTTCACCTCGTCCGCTGCGCTGGCGTTGATCGCGGCGCCTTGCTCGGTGAAGATCGCGCCGTTGGCGGCCAGCAGATCCGAGCGTTCCATTCCGGCCGTCCGCGGCCGGGCGCCGACGAGCAGGGCGATGTGGGCGCCCGCGAAGCCGATCCACGGGTCGTCGCTGATGTCGACGGACTCCAGCAGCGGGAACGCGCCGTCGTCCAGTTCCATCGCGACACCCTCCAGCGACGCCACCGCGGCCGGGACCTCGAGCAGCCGCAGCCGCACGGGTGTGTCCGGGCCCAGCATCGCGCCGGACGCTATCCGGAACAGCATGCCGTAGGCGATCTGCCCCGCGGCTCCGGTCACGGTGACGGTCACGGTCCCAGCGGCGGTGCTCACGACGAACTCCTTGCGGTCGGCGGACTTCTGCTGCCAACCCTAGCCACTCTCACCGCCCTCGAAGGCCAACGGTGAGCTACCCGACAGTCCCGGCTCCGTGGCTCGGAGCCGGACGGTCAGCTCAGCGTGGCGACCTCGGTGTCGGTCAGCACGACCGGTGACACCGCGTCTTTGGCCCGCGCCAGCCGCACGGCGCGATACAGCGGCCGTTCTTCCAGCCCGGCGTCCCGCGCCTCGGCCCGCAACTGCTGCACCAGCATCTCGGAAACCGCTACGGCCGCCGCCAATTGGCTGGCCGACAGCGCGTCGGCGAGCCTGCGCAGACCGAGCAGGTGCAGTTCGCGACCGCTGCCCGCATCGGTGTACATGGCCAGCGGAACGACCTGCGCGACCTCCCCCGCGGTGACCCGCAGGGCGATCCGGCTCAATCTGGCCGGGAACACCAGGATCTCGACGCCGGTCGCCGCCGACATCTCCACCTGGCGTTCACCGAACAGCCTGCGGGCGTGAATCGTCGTTCCGGTCACCCACATCCGCCGCCGGCGCAGCGCGACGGCGTACAGGACGGTGGGCGCGCCGACGACGAGGCCGATGGCCGCGGCGATCGGCCAGCTCACCACGGTCGCGGCCAGCAGCGCCGCGCCGAGCCCGATGCCCGACGCGGCCAGCGCCAGACGGCGCAGCATCGGCGCGTACAGCTCCGGCGCGACCAGATCGAGCCCCACCGGTGCGAGCGCCTGCTGGTCATCAGGATTCGTGGACACTGCTCCGCTTTCTCGCGACTCCGATGCCGTCGTGCGCCGGTCACGCGCTACCGCGCCCACCGCCCGGTCAGCGACGGGTTCGACGCACAGTACCGTGCGAGCGGCGCCGGTGCCGGGAAACCCGACACAGCCCCGCTACCCGGCCAGCGACTCCCGGATCACGCCGACTGCCTCGGGCAGCGGGATCTGCCGCTGATCGCCGGTCGCCATGTCCTTGAGCCCCACGGTGTTCTCCGCGAGGTCCCGGTCGCCGAGCACCAGGGTGAACTTGGCCCCGGAGCGGTCGGCCGCCTTCATCGCGCCCTTCACGCCGCGCCCACCGTAGGCCAGATCGACCCGGATGCCCGCGGCCCGCAGCTGCGCGGCCAGCACCACCAGCCGCTGTTTTGCTGCGTCGCCCAGCGGCACGCCGAAGACCTCGCAGCGCGCCTGGTCACCGGCGGATCTGCCCTCGGCCGCAAGCGCCAGGATGGTGCGATCGACGCCTAGGCCGAACCCGATACCCGACAGCGGCTGCCCTCCGAGTTCGGCCATGAGCCCGTCATAGCGGCCGCCGCCGCCGATGCCGGACTGCGCGCCCAAACCGTCGTGCACGAACTCGAACGTGGTCTTGGTGTAGTAGTCCAGCCCACGCACCATGCGCGGGTTCACCACGTACCGCACGCCCAGCGCCTCCAGGTGGCCGAGCACCTGCTCGAAGTGCGCCTTGGCCGACTCCGACAGGTGATCGATCATCAGCGGCGCGTCCGCGGTCATCGCACGCACTTCGGGACGCTTGTCGTCGAGCACGCGCAGCGGGTTGAGCTGGGCGCGCCGCTCGGTCTCCTCGTCCAGCGGCAGGCCGAACAGGAAATCCTGCAGCAGTTCGCGGTACTGCGGGCGGCACGTCTCGTCCCCCAGCGAGGTGATCTCGAGCCGGAAACCGTCGAGTCCGAGACCGCGGAACCCGGCGTCGGCGATGGCGATCACCTCGGCGTCCAGCGCCGGGTCGTCCACGCCGATCGCCTCGATGCCCACCTGCTGCAATTGCCGGTACCGGCCGGCCTGCGGGCGCTCGTAGCGGAAGAAGGGCCCCGCGTAGCACAACTTCACCGGCAGCTGGCCGCGGTCGAGGCCGTGCTCGATGACCGCGCGCATCACGCCCGCGGTCCCTTCCGGACGCAAGGTGACGCTGCGATCGCCGCGGTCGGGGAAGGTGTACATCTCCTTGGTGACCACGTCGGTGGACTCCCCGACACCACGGGCGAACAGGCCCGTGTCCTCGAAGACCGGCAGCTCGATATGCCCGTATCCGGCCAGTCGGGCGGCGCGCAGCAGGCCGTCGCGCACCGCGACGAACTCGGCCGAGCCGGGTGGCACGTAGTCCGGTACCCCCTTCGGGGCGGAAAAGCTGCTGGTCTTGGTCACGATGCTCCAGTTTCCACCACTACGCCCCCGCAAGTCCAACCGGTTCCGCGCGAACGCCGCACAGGAAGGTTGCCGAGCAGTCTCAGGAAGAAATGGCACACTCTTATCCCGATGTAACCGGATACGGGAGGAACGTGGTAGTGCCGACCAACGAACAGCGACGAGCAGCGGCGAAACGCAAGCTGGAACGTCAGCTCGCCAACCGGGCCGAGCGGGCGCGCAGGCGCAAGCAACTCACGATCGCCGGATCGGTTCTCGGTGTCGTCGTCGTGGTCGCTGCCGTGACCGGGGTGTACTTCTTGACCCGCGGCGACGACAGCGGCAGCTCCGACGCCGCCGACGCCTCGCTGTCCAGCACGCCCACCGCGGCCCCTCCGCCGTCGGCCAAGGCCAAGGCCGCGACGGTCGACTGCGCCTACCGCGACAGCGCCAAACCCGCGGACAAGCCGGTGAACAAGCCGAAGGCCGACGGCATCCCCACCACGGGCGTCGATGCCAAGGTCAGCGTCAGCATGGAGACCAGCCAGGGCCCGATCGGGCTGACCCTGAACAACGCCGAGTCGCCGTGCACGGTGAACAGCTTCGTCAGCCTGGCGGCGCAGAACTATTTCGACGGCACCAGTTGTCATCGGATGACCGCGGGCGAGGGCCTGAAGGTCCTGCAGTGCGGCGACCCCACCGGCACCGGGATGGGTGGTCCGGGTTACGAATTCGACAACGAATACCCGACCGATCAGTACGCTCCGAATGATCCGGCAGCGTCCACGGAGCCCATCTCCTACAAACGCGGGGTTTTGGCCATGGCCAACGCGGGTCCCGGAACCAACGGCAGTCAATTCTTCATCGTGCAGGCCGATTCGATGCTCCCGCCGCAGTACACGATCTTCGGCACGGTGGACGACAACAGCCTCGGCACCCTCGACAAGATCGCCGCAATGGGCCAGGACGACTCCAACGGTCCCGGCGACGGGAAGCCCAAGCAGCCGGTCACCATCCAGTCGGTGCGCATCGATCGCTGAGCGTGAGTACTCGGGCCCGCCGCCGATTTCGGCCGCGGGCCCGAGCCGTGTCAGCCCCGTTCGGCCGGAACGAGGATCACCGAACCTTTCTTCAGTTAGGCTACCCCTCAACCCGAAGATCATCCGGCGCGCCAGGAGACACGCCGGAAATGTGCGATATATGCTGATGAAGCAGCACGCTCGTTCGATTGTGCCGACCTTTGTCGGGTAATCTCGAAACAAGGAGTTCCCGCAGCGTAGTCACCCTTCGGCCGGGCGATCCCGGACCGGGAGTGCCGCGCCGCGAGCCCTCCGGGGTGTCCACGTTTGCAGGCGGGACCCGCTGCGCGGGACTACAGTTCGCGTGGCGGCGTCCGTAACGAAGCACCACAACCATCCATAGTGATCACTGCAGCATCGGGGAGCAGCCATGTCCGAGGAACTGGACGACATCGGCCGGGAAACCGCGGCCATGATGAGGACAATGTTGCAGCTTGCGACGCTCGTCGCCTTGCGGACCCGCGAGCGTGGTCAGAAGGAAGCCGAAGCGCGCGCCAAGCTCACCGAGGCCCGCATCAAAGAGGCCAAGGAATTGCAGATCCGGGAAGCTCGGGACGCGAAGGCCAAGGATCCGCGCAACACCGAACTGGCCCGGCTGATCGAGAAGCCGATCGCGGAAAAGGGCGTGTCCCTGGAGAAGGACCGCTTCTCCGCGCAAGCGGAGGCATCCCGGATGGCCGCCAATGCCGCCGTCGGCGCCAAGCCGGCTATGCAATACGACTCGGCGGAGCGACGAATGGCGATCGCGGCCCATCTAGCCAAAATGGGTGTCGCACCGGAACTCGCCGCGGTGCGGATGCTGATCGAAGTGGGGCAGGCGCAACCGCCCGGCGAGGCGGTACGCAGCCGCCCCGACGAGGCGCCTTCGGTCACCCGGGCGCGGGAACTGGACTCCCGCGGCCTGGAACGCACGCGATAGCCGCACGAACAAACGCCCGCCGGAATCCGGCGGGCGTTCGCGTTTCCCGGGTCACCGCGAGAAAAGTTGCCGCGCAGCGAGTTACGTGTGGAACTCGCCCATCGTGGGATCGCCGAACATGCCGTGCTGCGGCGATTTCAGCGGCAGCGGGCTGAGCATGTCCTTGTGACCGTTGCGCACACTGCAGTACTTGAACGGACCCTTGGGGTCGAACAGCTTCGACATGTGCGGATCCGCGTGATCCAGGAACCAGACGCTCAATCCGGTGCGCCCGTCCAGCCGGTAGTGCTCCCAGGCGCGCCACAGCGCGTCTAGTCGGGCGACTGCCTCGGCGTGCTGCCACCACTCCGGGCACCACACCGTGTCACTGAGATCGGTGACCTGCCGCCGATAGACCAGGCTGAGGTAGTTCTCGACGAACTCCACCACGCTCGCGTAGATCATCGGTTGTTGCTGCTGTTCGGTCACAGCGGCCGAACCTCCTCGACTTGTCCGTATTCCGGCGGCGGCGTCGACTTGCTGAGCGAAGGCGAGCCGATCACGTCCGCGATCTCTGTCTTGCGCTGCGGGTCGTGACGCGAGATGGACTTCTTCACGTCGGCAGCGTACTCACCCTCCCACCACGGCACGGTGCGCAGGAGCACCGGCGGCGCCCCGGAGGGGAACAGGATGGCCCGGCCACGCGGCAGCGTCGCCAGACCGTTGACCGAGAACGTCTTGGACGAGCCGAGCGAGCGCGAATAGCTCTTGCCGCCCTTGGACTCGGAGACCGACTGCGAAATCGCGTCGTACTCGCCGAGCACGTCCGAACGCTCCTGCAGGAACTTGGTGTCGTCCACGCCGCTGCCGAGCACTTTGATGTTCGCCGCCGACCACAGCGCGTTCATGCCGCTCTCACCCCAGCAGCGCGCGCCCTGCGCCCAGGACTGCAGCACCGTCATCACCACGATGCCGCGCGAGCCGAAGTGGCTGTACTGCTTGGGCAGATCCTTCCAGCGCACCACGTTCGCGGCCTCGTCGAGCACGGCGAGCATCGGAATCGCCAGGCGCCCACCGGCCGACTGGGATGCCTTCCGCATCGCCACGTCCACCACCGCTTCGGTGAGCGCGCTCACCAGCGGCGCGGCCGATCCGCGGCCTTCCAGCGACAGGCTGTAGAGCGTTCCGTTGTTCTCCAGGAATTCCAGCTCGTCGAATTCCCTGCGGTCGCCGCCGCGGGTGATCCACGGGTGCACGTTCGACAGCTTCAGGCAGCGGATCATCTTCTTGGCGGTGCCGAAGATGCCGCTGCGCGTCCGCGGGTCGGTGTTGTACTGCGAGGACAGACCCGAGGCCGTGTAGTGGTGGCGTGCGGCGCGCAGCAACTCGATGGGTTCGGTGTCCTGCGGGTTGGTCACCCATTCCCACACCTGCACGATCGGCCTGCTGCCGTTGCGGTCGCCCACCGCGGCCGCGAGGAACAATCCGGCCAGCAGGTCCTCGGCCTCGGGATCGAAGAACGCGTCGGTCTTGGTGTCGCGGCCGTCGTCGCCGTCGGCGAAGTGGCCCGCCAACCGCGCCGCACGCATCTCACAGCCCTCCCGCCTGGCGTCCACCCAGGACAGCGGATCCCAGAACCAGGTCGGTTCCTCACCCGCGACACCCTGCGGATCGAAGACGAAGGTGGGACTTCCCTTGGCCTCGCGCACGTCTCGGGTGGCGTCCACCACGTCGCGCTTGTTCGAGGTGGCCAGCACCGGGCCGATCGCGGTGAGGATCGCCGGGATCACCCGGGAGGTCGACTTGCCTTGGCGCGGCCCCCAGATGTCCAGATGCAGATCCTCGTACGAGCCGTAGAGCATCACACCGTCGGCCACACCGACGCCGATCGGCACACCGGGGGAGTCGTTGTAACCGAGTTTCACCCCGAGCTGCTCGGCTTTCTCCCGGACGCCCGCCTCGGTGAGCATCGAGATGGCGCCGCCGTTGCCCATCACGTCGGCCTTGTCGTCGACCGGCAACCTGCCCTTGGACCGGCGCTTCTGCAACTCCTTGCGAATCACCAGATAGGCGACCACGCTCAGGATCACCAGCAGCACGATCGCCGTGGCCGCGCCCGGCCACTGCAACCTGCCCCGCGCCAGATCCGCCGCGATCGCGATCGGATTGAACGGGACTTTCTGCGGGCTGCCCGCGAGCAGGTTGCCCAGATGCAAGGCGAGCCAGAGGGTTCCGAAGATCGCGAAGCCTGCGTAGGTCAGTAGCAGGCTGACGTCGGGTCCGGGGATGGCCGGATCCGTCACCTTTTTCTTCTTGGCCATGTGTGCCTCCTGGGTCGGCCGTCCGGTAACGGAAAGCGGGTGGTCAGCGGAACGCGTCGAGCCGCCAGCCGTCGGGGGTTCGCACGACGGTGGCGATCACCGTGGCGGGCGGCAACGGCTCCTTGCGCCCGTCCGGATAGACGGCCGTCTGCTCGATCCCGATCTTGAACTGCTGGACGTTCGGGTCGCTCAGGGTCGGCGCCTTCTCACCGGACGCGAAAGTGAACGCCTCCACCCGCGCCCCTTCCCTCGCCCAATCCGACCATTGCAACGTCGACTTCGGTGTCTCCACCGCGGTCGGCGCCGCATCCAGCATACGAATCAGGCTGGGGCCGAGAAACTTCCGCGCCCGGCCCAGCGAAGCGCCCTGAGTCTCGGTGGCGGGTTGCCAGCTGTAGATCTCGCGCAGCGCCGCGACCGCCACGCCGTCGGGCGTCACCGGGTCCGGGGCCGGGACGCCCTCCAGTAGCCGGGGTGTGGACGTAGCGGGGTGCGCCGCATCGGATCCCGCGTCCGCGCGGTCCGCACGGCCACAGGCCGCACTCAGCACCGCGGCGCTCAGCACCAGCATCACCACCAGTTTCACACGTGCATTCGCTCTATCCATCCAGGCTAGCCGCACCCGGGGCGGTCGCGGCAGTCCCGCGGCCGCGTGTTCGGGCCCGTCAACGCTCACAGCACCCTCCTCGCCCGTCCGTCCCCCGGTACCGCGACTTCCGAAACACCGCCCGGCGACCGGGCATCCGCGCCGGGCACCGACTGGATCATCCGCCCGTTGCCCACGTAGACGCCGACCTGCGCGGGTCCGCGCGGGCCGAACGAGCTGAAGACCAGGTCTCCCGGCTGCGCTCTGCTCATCGGCACTTCGGCGCCCGCCTCCCACTGCTGCTCGGCCGTGCGTGGCAGCGTCACGGTGCCGGAGGAGGCCGCGAACACCGCCGCCGCGGTCAGGCCCGGCCCGTCCAGTCCCCCGCCGCTCGGTCCTTGGGGCCCGCCACCGCCCCAGACATAGGGGGTGCCGAGCCACTCGTGCGCCGCTTCGACGATCTGGTCGCCGGTGGAACCCTGCCCGGGAGTGAACCGGCCGAGCGAACCCGGCGCCCGGTATTCCGCCTCCATCGCGAGGATATTGCGCACGTACGGCTGGGTCTCGGCGTAGTGGGCCGCGAGTTGGTTCGGCATGCCGCCGGAGGCAAGCACCGCGCCTTCACCCGCGTTGTACGCCGCAAGCGTCAACGCGACGAGGTCGCCCTGCACCCTCCCCTCGGCCTGCCACCGCTGGATCTTGTGCGCGATCGCGCACATGTACCGGCCCTGGCCGATGATCGCGTCCCCGTCGTCCCACACACTGGCCACACCGTTGCCGTCGGCGTCGATCACATAGGGCTGACCGTCATCGGGATTGATGCTCACCGCCGTGGTCGGCAGGAACTGCGCCAAGCCCTGCGCCCCGGCGGGCGAGGTCGCGCCGCGGCGGAAGCCGGACTCCTGCCTGCCCTGCGCGGCCAGCAGCGACGGCGTGACCTGCGGGCAGATCGAACCCGCACGGCGATACCAGATCTCCAGTTCCTGCGGCACCTTGCCCGCGGCGAGCGCGCCGCCCGCGGTGCCGAAGCCGAGGCTGCAACGCGGGTCGCTGGAGTAGGCGCGCGCACCGCCGACGTCCGGGGTCGGTGCGCCCTCCAGCCAGGGCAGCGGGTCGATCTGGCGCCCGCCGGTGAACCTGCCGCCCGGGACGATCTCGAAATGCAGGTGGGGGCCGCTGGATTCACCCGCCGAGCCGACGGCGCCGATGTGCTGCCCCGCGGTCACCGTGTCACCCGGCCGGACGAACACGCCCGAGTCCCACATGTGGCCGTAGACCGCCGAGTACGAACGGCCGTTGGTATCCACCGAGTCGACCACGATCCAGTTGCCGAATCCCGAGGCCGGACCGGCGGCGACCACGCGGCCGTCGGACACCGAGAAGATAGGGGTGCCGTCGGCCGCGGCCAAGTCGATGCCCCGGTGGGCTCCGCCGCGCGAACCGAAAGTATCGGACACGGTGAACGTTCCGGTGGCCATCGGCAACGTGCGGCGCAGGCGACCCACCCCCGCGGCGAGCGAGGGAGTGGCGGTTGCGGCCGGATTGGTCTGGGAGACACCGGATGTCGCGGTGGCGGCCGCGCGCTGATCACCCGGCGCGTATCCGCCCAGCGGCGGAAGCGCGGACTGCGAGCCGAGGACCGAGCCCCCCTCGCAGGGGTCGTCCACCGCGGGCATGACGATGACCAGCACGATGGTGACCAGACCGAGCACCGCGCCCAGCGCCGTCCACAACGCCGATTTGCCGCTCACCGCCGCACTCCGGCATCGTGCCGCGCGCAGCCGTCGTTCACGTCCGGCGCCGGGCTTCGTTGAGCGTGTCGGCCAACGTGCGGTTCATCTCGGCGGCGGCCGCCAATTGCTGTTGCAGAAGGGCCACTTTGCGCCGTAGCGCGACCGCGTCCATCCGCTCCAGACTGGGGCCCTCGGCCGCGCGCACCCAGTTGCGCACCGAATTCGTGTGCACGCCGATCTGTTCGGCGACCAC
This sequence comes from Nocardia barduliensis, assembly GCF_013315795.1. Classification (GTDB taxonomy): domain Bacteria; phylum Actinomycetota; class Actinomycetes; order Mycobacteriales; family Mycobacteriaceae; genus Nocardia; species Nocardia barduliensis. Next base: position 31,425 of record NZ_JABLTE010000049.1, on the reverse strand, counting down.
GCGGCAGGCCTCCGACTCACTGCGCAGCTTGCCGGTCAGCGCGATGACCTGCTCGACCGCCGCTTGGCGCACCTCCGGAGAGACGCGACGGTAGGACCGGTGCGGCATCATGCGGCACTCCCTGGCGAGTCCGTTCCGCGCGCGGTCGATTCGGTGAATTCGCTGAACCGCTGGTTGGTGTCGTGGATCCCGCTTTCCTTCTCCGACAGCGTGAATTCCATGTGGAACGGGATGCCGGGCCTGCGGTCCTCACCGATCTTCAAGAGGAATTTGCCGGTACCGGGCGGGGACGGCCGCTGCTGCCCCGGCTTGAGCGCCTCGCCGGTCAGCGCTTGCGGTGCGGACCACCCGGTCACCATCTCCTCCTCGGCCGATGTGAACGGAACCGTGCTGTCCAGCCGTTTGATCTCCTCGGCCGGGAGCGCGCCGAAGATCTTGGCGCGCGCCCGCTCGAGAAAACCGAGCGCCTTCGCGATGGCGGCTTCCGATCCGAGCGCTTGCAGGTCCTTGATGGTGTGGCTGATCATGATCAGCGCGGTGGCGATGCCGCGCTGCAACCGGGTGAGCTCGTCGACGCGGTCGACCATGAAGTCACCGAGGCCGAGCACCTGCCACAGCTCGTCCATCACCACCTGGAAATAGCGCTGCGGGCCGAGCTTCGCGTCGGCGAGCACGTGCGCGGCCTCGACCGAGGCGAACCCGTCGGCCCAGCAGGCCAGCATGACCGCGGCCTTGAGCTTCTTGTCGCCGGTCGGAATGTGCGAGACGTCCATGCACACCGCGACCGCGCTGGTGTCGATCGGCACGGTGGTCTGCCCGTTGAAGACCGCGCCGAACGGCCCCTGCGTGAGCGCGCGCAGGGAGCGGCGCAGCCCCTTGATCGCTTCCTGGTACTCCGCCGGGTCGTCGGAACCCGCGTCCAGCATCAATTCCTCGCCGCCACCGACGATCACCTCGAGCAGGTTCTCCATGATCGGCGGTTTGTCCGGGGTGTACCCGCTGCCCGGCCGGTACAGGATGCGCAGCGCGGTGGAGATCAAGGTCTCCTCGTAGTCGCGGACCCGGTCGCCGCGCACCAGTTCGACCAGGCCCGCGATCAACGTCACCTGCCTGGCCCGCAGGTCCTGCAACACCTGCAACTGCAGGGCCGGGAACTCCTCCAGGCGCGGAACGACCGCGCCGAGCACACCCGCCGCCAGCGGGTTGAGCTTGCCGTGTCCGTAACCCAGGTCGATCACCTGGCCGCCGACCAGCTCGACCATCTTCCGGTAGTCCGGTTTGACGTCGGCCAGGATCAGCGGCGTGATTCCCTGCGCGATGCCGCCCAGCACGATCCGCCGGACCAGCGAGGACTTGCCGAAACCGTTGAGGCCGAGCACGAACAGGCTGGGGGCGGTGATGAAACTTCCGCGCATGAACCAGTTCATCGGATCGAAGCAGACCGGCGCTCCGGTGTGCAGATGCGATCCGAGGGGCGTGCCGATCAGCGGCGCGCCCGCACCGACCGACCAGGGCCACAGACCGGCGACCTGGGCGGTGGTGGCGCGGTACTCGACCGGGCGGCCGACCACGTTCATGCGGCCGCCGCCCGGTCCGGCGTAGCCGCGGTCGGTCAGCTGCGCTGTGCTGCGGTCGAATCCGTCCTCGATGGTCTGCTCAGCGCGGGCCGCGTAGTTGCGGCGGCGGATGTCGTCGGTGCGGACCCGGAACTGCGCGAACGCCGCGCGCAGGCCACTGCCCTCCCGGGCGATCATCTCCAGCTTGGCGCGAGTGGCGTCGTCGAGCAGCGGTGGGCCGGACTGCTTGCGCCGATCGGCTTTCGCCTTAGCGCGGCGGGCCGCCTTGTCGGTGTACGGGGTGCCCATGGCGCGGTCGGCGGTGTAGTCGACCTTGGCGGGCCGTGCCACCCGGCCGTTCCTCCCGCCGTTGCGATCCGGCCGTGCGGCGATGCGCTCGGTGGCCGCGTCACGGGACGTGCGGGAACTCCGCTCGCCGCGGGACCGGTCGGCGTGCGCCCGGTCGGCGCGCACAGCGTCGGCACGGCCCGCGCCCGCTCGCGCGCGCCGCTCGGCGGCCCGCCGGTCGGACGGGTCGACGCCCAGCCGGTCCTCGCCGTTCACCCGCGCCGAATCCCGTGCGGGGCGCCGCCGCTCCGGCCGCTGCCCCCACTCGTCCCGGCCGGATTGCTCGAGTCGCCTGCGGCGTGCGTCCTCGTCCCGTTCCCGTACGGGTGGCTCGTAGTCGCGTGCCATGAATCGCTCACCCCGCCAGTGCCTTCGGAATAGTCGCATGCTCCGGCAGGATCACCCCGCAACCGAGCGAAGCCGCGAAGGCCGCCGCTTGGTAGCGGTAACACCGCCGAATCTTCAAGCGCGCCTGCGTCGACAGATCGCGCGTGATGGCTTCGATGCGCGGCAGGTCACCGCGCAAGGGCTCGGTGATGGTCACCAGCGCCCCGAAGCGGGTCACACCGTGACCCCTGGCCTGCTCCTCGCGGGCCTGCTGAGTCGCGCCCACCCGCAGCGTCGCCGCCGCGGACACGACTCCGCGTTCACTTTGCTGGGCCACCAACGCGTTCTTGAAATCGTCGTCGACGATTTCGGCGGCGTCGGCGGCCGAGTGCGGACGGTACACGATCGCGATACGTTTGCGCGGTACTTCCGGATTCGGTGCGAGCAGCCGTTGCAGCACCCGTTCGTCCACCGCGCCCTCGGGAGCGGCGTCCATCTCCCAGGTGACCGACCGGCCACCGTCGTGCACCAGGTGGTCCCACTTCTCGTCGTGGGACACCGGGCCCGCGTCCGCCCAATCCAGGCCGTGCCCTTCGGGTTCGCCCGCCGCCACCTCGAGATCCGCCTGGGAGGCCGGGTCGTAACTGCGGCGGATGAACGAGATCACCTCGTCGGCCGACATCGGCTGGGCGCGCACACCGGCTTCGGCCAGCGCGGCGCAGATGCCGGGCAGGCGGCGACCGATCTCGACGGCCTCCTCCGCCGGGTTCTTGCGGCGCTCGGCGGTGGTGGCCTTGAACGTGATCGCCACCCGCGGCAGCAATTGCACCCGCTCCTGCGGCAGCTCGGTGGCCAGCTCGTACATCACCTGCTGGGCCAGCTCCGGCGCCTCCGGCCTGGTGATCGTGGAAACCTCGGTGAGCAAACGGTTTCCGGTCTCGGGCACCGTATCGATGACCGGCACGACGGCGACGATGTCGCTGGTCTGGCCGACCGAGGCCAGGAAGGTGCCCCACGCCGACACCCACCGGTCGATCACGGGCTGATCCACCGCCTCGTGGCCCTGCGGCCACGCGCGCAGTACCACCGTGTACTGGGCGAACTGCGGGAGGTGGATCATGCCGAAGCTGTAGCCGCCCGCGTCGATGCCCTCGTACAACTTGGAGGGCGCCAGCAGACCGGGCAGGCGGGTGACGCCGCCCGGGATCCGGGAGAAGCGGCCGCCGCGGTACACGTGCTCGCCGCGATTGCGCGAGCGCATCCAGTTGAACATCATCAATCCCGTCTCGTAGCCCGAACGACCTCCGGTCCGCCACACCAGCGGGACCATCACGACGACACCAACGCCGCCGACGATCATGCCCCACTGGAAGCCGCCGACCATCGCGGTGATCAGCGCCGTGATCACGACCGCGAAGCCGAGAACGGTTTCCTCCCAGCGCAGGCCGAACAGGCCCGCGCTGCGCGGCTTCTGCCAGAGCCCGTACGAGCGCCGCTCGTAGGTGTCGGTGAGTGTCATCGCGGAATGGTGCTCCTCCCGAGGTCGGGTGAACGGTTCGTCCAGCGATCGCCCGCGACGTCACCCATGGCTTGATCTGCCCTGTTCAGCCCACCGCTCGCGGCGCGCGCCGCCCCGATCCGGCCTGCCGCCCTTGCCGCTCCGGACGGTACTCCGGCCGCGCCCGCGGGTCCGGAGGCGCGCGGGGCCGCGCCGCCCTGACCACCACCGCCGCCGCGCGGCGGAGTCGGCCGCGGCACACCGCCGCCGCGCGGGCCCGCGCCGCCGGGCCTGGGTCCGGTCCCGCCGCCGCTCACATAGCCGGGCGCACCCGCCGCGGCGGTGCCCTTGACGCCGACCGCCTTGGTGCCCATGGCGCCCAAACCCGCGACCGCGATCAGGGTGCCGCCGGCCGCGGTGAAACCGGAACCGCCGCTGCCGACGATGGCGACGGCCGGGGTGACCAGTCGCATGAGCGCGGGCAGCACGAACGCCACGCTGCACAGCAGCACGATCGCGACCAGCATGCGCTGGGCCTGCTCACCGTCGGGCAGACCACCGGTCGGAGTGAGGCCGTCGACGTGACCCGCCGTGGTGAAGGCGATCATGTAGACGATCGCCGCCACCGGTTTCCACAGCATGAAGGCGATGATCCAGCCGATGAGCTTCTGGTAGGACTGCTTGCCGATGTTCATGCCGGAGGCCGCCGCCGCCAGCGGGAGCACTCCCGCCGCGATCACCAGCAGGCCCTGCCGGACGATGGCGAGCACGATCTGCGCGAGCGCGCCGAGCAGGCCGACGATCGCGATGATCAGCACCAGGCCGGGCGAGAACGCCTGCAGCTTACTGGTTTTCACCATCAGCTCGGCGAGGTCTTTGGCGTTGCCGTTGGTCGAGTCGTCGATGATCCACTCCGCGAAGCGGTCCGATGCCTGCGTACCCGCGACGATCACCGCACCGAGCATCCAGGAGCTGAACACGACGCGGGTGAACATCCGGAACGATTCGGCCGCCTCGTTCATCGCGGCCCCGCGTCTGGCTTCGGCCAAGCGCGCCCCGGAGAGGATCACCGACGCTATCAACAGCAGGATCTGCGCTTGATAGGTGTAGTCGTTGATCTTCGTGAACAGCGAGCCCGAATCGCTCACCGCCTCGTTGGGCACCTTCATCCAGAAGGTCAGCGCCAGGATGATGGCCTCGCCGAGACCGTTCATCAGCGAATCGACCACCTTGCCGAAGGTCGAATCCCAGGCTTTGTCCTTCACCGCCGTCGCCGCCTGGCCCGGATGCGTGGCGGCGTTGCCCGCCTTGCACGCGGCCGACGCGGCGTCACCGAGGGTGAAGCCGGGCAGTCCGAGGCCGTCGAGAGAGTCGTGAATCTCGTTGCACGTCTCGTCGAAACCGTAGTTCTGGCCGTAGGCCACGGTCGGAGTCGCGATCATCACCGTGAAGATGACCGCGAGAATTGTGACTAGCCGCCTCACCATTGTGTCCACCCATCGATCGAACCGATCGTCTCGAGCGGCTGCGCGTCGCCCGCGGACGACTTCAGTCTCCAGCCACCGTCCCGCCATACCACGTTGAGTCTCATGGCCACCCAACTTCGCCCACCGTGCAGGAACTCACGGGTCTTGCGGGCGACACGAACAACAGCGAAATCGTCACCATAGCTTTCGATTCGAAAAGCGTCGGACGCGTACAGCAGTGGTTTGACACTCTCGGGCAACACGTCCGGCACTTTGCCCTCGGCGATCTTGCGCTCCCGATCGGCGAGCTCCTCGGGCGTGAGGATCACCAACTGCCGCCACAGCGCGCGGTCGGTGGGCCGTGCCACGGTCCGCCAGTAGATCTGCTCGGCGGCCAGCGCGGCGCCCTGCGGCGTCTTGGCGAATCCCGACGGCACGCCGTTGTCGATGCGCGCCGGTCCATCGGTGGTCGAGAAGGGAATGACCGGGCCGCCGTAGACCTGTTGCCAACCGCCCGGCTGGTTCGTCCCGCCGGGCGCACCGGTCTGCCACTCCGGATCGGCCGGCGTCCGTAGCGCGCCCGACTGCGCAAGAGCCTGTCCGGCGGGGTCGGTCGGGATATCGAACCGATGCCCGAAGGAGTCCTTGGCGGAACCCGCGAACGACGCCCCGGAAGCCCGCCCGCCGGGGTTCTCCGACGCCGATGTCGTCAGCGGCACCTGATCGTGCGGCGCGTCGTCCCGAACGGCGACCACGGTGACGACCGCGGCCACCGCCACCGCGAGTACCGCACCCGCGCCCAGGACGGCCAGTGGCATGCGATCGGAAGACCTCCTACGGCTCACCATCTCGTCCACCCCTGCAACGACTCGACGTACTCGGTCTGCGCGTTGTTGGTGGTCGACGGCTTCAGGCGCCAGTCGCCCGCGTCCCACACCATGACCAGGCGCGTCGCCGCCCAGAGCTGCTTGCCGTCCACGACCGGCCCCCTGGTGGCCAGGCGGACGATGGCGAGGTCGTCGGCGTAGTCGTCCACCTTGAACGCGTCCGAGGCGACGAAGTAACGGGTCACCTTCTCCGGCTGCTGCTCCGGCAGGCGGTCGTCGGCCAGCGCCTTGTCGTAGGCGGCGATCTGCTGAGCGGAGACCCGCACCTGGCGCACGTACAGGTCGCGGTCGGCGGGGCGCGCGTTGAGCCGATAGGTGATCTGCGCGGCGGCCAGCACCGCGCCCTGCGGGGTGTGCGCGTAGCCGACGGCCAGGTCGTCCTCGATCCGCGTCGGGCCGTCGGAGGTGGAGAACGGCACGGAGGCGCCGTACACCCGCTGCCAGCCGTGCGGTTCGGTGGTGCCCTCCGGCGCCGCGGTCAGCCAGTCCGGATCGCTGGGCTTGCGCTGCCGGGAAGGATCCTGCGGAAGCGGTTGTCCCGCGGCGTTGTTCGGGACGTCCACGCGCCTGCCGAGGATGTCCACCTCGGGGGTCGCGAAGCCGGTGCCGCCGGAGCCCTCGGTGACGGCGGGTGCGCCGCCGACCTGCTCGTCGCCCCGGCTGACGAAGACGAAGATGCCGACCACCACGATGAGCGCCAGCACGGCGGCGGAGGCGACCACGCCGAAGGAGACACGATCGCGCGCGTACGACTCCCTGTCGCTCACGTCGGTGCCTCCAATTTCACGATGTCGGTGGGTAATGCGTCGATCGAATCGATGGGCCGGACGGTCGAGTCCGGGTCGGGCAGTCGTAATCTCCAGTCGTCGCCGAACCACTCGACGGTCGTGTGGTGCACCGCTTTCGAGCTGTCGGAGTATTCGGTGTACACCTCGACGGTGGAATGCCGCTCGGTGTATCCGGTGATCTTGTAGCCCAGCAAGCGAGGCGCGAACTCGGGGGCCGCCGGGCCGGTGATGGACAGCTGCACCCGATTGATCGCCCACTCGTCCTTGGCCGGGCCGGGAACCACTTCGCGCGCCGCCACTTTCGCCCATTGGGTGTCGGCGGCTACCGCCAGCCGCACCGCATGGGTCAGCGCGGCGACGCCCGCGCCGCGCGGCGAGTGCTCGAAACCGGTGGCGGCGCCGTCGGCCGTCGACCGCGGCCCCTGGTCGGTGTGCGGCAGCGAAACACCTTGGAACGGCTGCCACCGCACGTTGGTGGGAGCGGCCGTGAGGTCCGGCACCGCCGTCTCCTCGCCGCCGCAGCCGACCGCCGCGAACAGCAGCGCGGCGCCGACGACTCCCGCCGCGGGGCGGCGGATCTCCCGCCGCCACACCGTGGCGTCCTCCGGCCGCAGTACTGTCGAATTCATTCCCGCGTCGTCCCCGTCCCGCTCCGGCTCACGCGGGCAGGAACGCCAGGGCGATGCCCGACGCCGTGCTCGCCACCACAGCTCCCAGCAGGCTCATCAGGACGCCGTGCGAGGCGTCGTTCATGGCCAGATCGCTACGGAAGGTCAGCCACAGCTTCCCCGCGGACACGATCATCCAGGCCAGGCACACCAGCAGGACGAACCACAGCAGCCAGTTCAGCAGCTGCATCAGCGGTGCGAGAACGTCGGCGGGCATCTGCTTGTAGGCCAGCGGCTCGGCCGCGAGCATGCGCACGGTACTCATCGCGGGCATCAGGTGCCGATGACGGCGTTCATGATGGTGCCCGCGCTGGTGGCGACCACGCCGCCGATCATCGCGCCCGCCACCATCTTCGGCGACTCCAGACCGCCGCCCGTCCACTTCTCCCAGGCGAACCTGCCGCCCGCGTAGACGATGCCGCAGATCCCGGACAGCAGGACGAACCACGTGAGATACCGCACCAGCTGCAGGATCTTCTCCGAGCCCGGCGGCGCCTCTGGCGTCGGATTACCGACTTGCGCGAGGACGGTGCCGTACGTGTCCTGCACGGCGAGGAGGAGCATGCTCATCGGGTGCCTTTCTCGAATAGTGGGTGGTTGTCGCCGTTTCGATGCGGACGTTCACTCGTCGGGCGGCTTGCGCAGATCCGGTGACCGGCGGTCGTAGCTGGCCTCCTCCAGTGCCGTCCGAGCGGCCGCCACGATGTCGGCGCCGAGCTCCCGGACATCGAGCGGGACTTCCTCCAGCAGATCGAGCTTGCGCTTGCGCGGTGGCAGCGGATCACCGGGCGACCACACCGGCAGCTGCTCCGGTTCGACCAGCGTCCACTCCTCGTACCACGGCACCTGCCACACCTGTCCGGCGAGCGAGCCGACCACGTCGCGGTAGCGCCGGATCTCGGGAGCCATCCGGCCGGGGCGCGCGGCGACGGTGATCAGGCCGAGCACGTCGGAGGGGCCCGCGAAACCCGAAAGATGCTGGCGCAGAAGGTCGTGGGCGCGGGACAGACCGGCGATGGTCTCCCTGGCGACCAGGACGACGAACGGACTTTCGCGGTCGAAGACGCCGGGCCAGCGGCGGCCCGAATCCGCCGCGGGCGCAAGCACATGCGCGAGGGTACTGGCTCCCGCACCCCCGTGCACACCCAGCAGCCAGACCAGTGGCGCACGGCCGACACCCGGTACCGGACGGTCCCAGATGGCGGCGCGGCGGGACTCCGGCGGGGCGATCACACCGGCGGGCGTCGGGTCGGGCTGGCGGGGAAAAATCATGGCGGCGGTCATGATGCCACCCCGGCGAGCAGGCGCCCATACGCCCGGCGCGTCTCGGTGGCCAGCGAGGTGTGCCGCACGAGTTCACCACGGGCCAGGTGCGGATCGTAGGGGATCTCCATGATGTCGCGGACCCAGCCGGACAGGTGCTCGCGCAAATAATCCGCTACCCGGGAATCGTCACCCGGGTACTGGTGCGAGATGACGATGGTGGTGTCTCCGACCACGCCGCCGCCGTGTCCCTCCCCCGCGTCGCCGAACTGGTCGTCGAGCCATTCCAGGGCGACCCGCAGCCGGTTGGCCGCGTCGGTGCGGGCCGGAATGGCAAGCACCAGAGCCACATCCGCGTCGTCGAGCAAGGGCAGCAGTTGCCTGGCGGCAATCGGGTGCCCTCCGTCGTAGACGGCGGTGTATCCCGCGTCGTGCACCGCCCGCGCGACCGTGAGATAGGTCGCACGCCTGCGCAACGGCGCGGCATCCCGCCAGAGCAGACCGATACCCGAGGTCGCGCGCGACAGGCACTCCTTCAACGGCGCCGGCTCGTCGTCACCGCGTCCGTACAGCCAACTCTGCAGACTGATCGGGTGCAGATGCTCGTCCGCGCCGCGCAGCGCGAGATCGCTGCCCGCCGACGTGGCGTCCACCGCGACCGTCGGGGTCCCACCCGTGCCGAGTTCACCCGCCAAGCCCAACGCCGTCGTGGTGGTACCCGCGCCACCGCACCCACCGACCACCAGAATCGGCCGCTGCGCCGGTTGATCCGCCTCGGAGCCGCCGCCCTTGCCGCGCCGCAACCGCACCACCGGAGCCTTGGAACGCACCGGCCGGCCCGACGCCGCGCCCTCGCCGGGCGTCTCGTCGAGCCAGCGGCTCCAGTCCTCTCCCATCGCCTCTGCTCTCCTTTATCCGGCCGCGATACCCGTGATCAAGGTGCGGCCGTCGATCACCGCGGTGGTGACCGTCTGTCTGTTGTACGTGGCGGGCACACCGCCGGGCCGGTACTCGGTCACCTCCACCGAATACCGGTTGTCACCGCTGCTCACGATTCGCACGCAATGCGCGGTGCCCACCGGGACCGAGTCGATCCCCCGCTGGATGACCCAGGCAGGCGGGACGTCGGCATCCGGCGCGACGGCCGCGCGGGCTCGTTCACCGGAGCGTTCGACGTAGTACGCGTGCTGGAACGACAGCACCGCGTCCGGCCCGGAGCCCGTGCCGCCCGCCTCCGCGCTGCGCACGACCGTGTCGGTGCGCTCGGTCGGGCAGGCGCCCGCGCTGATCGCGCGCGGATCGGCGCCCGCCTGCGCGCCGCCGACGGTGAGTTGCACCGACTCGGACATGTGCGAGTCCCGCGGCGAGGCGGCCCGCTCGGCCGCGGCGCGCAGCAGGAACAGCACGCCCACCGCGGCCACGGCGATGACCAGCACCGCCACGATGACGATGATCAGCAGCCGGGCGCGGCGCACGGCGGGGTGGTCACGGGCGGCTTGCCGCAACGCACGCGACACCGCGGGACGCGGCCGTTCCTCCGGTTCGGGTTCGTCGTCGTCGGCCCACGGGAACGGGACCGGACCGACCGCCGGGGGCGCGACGTAGTCGTCGTCGGGACCGGGCGCGTGGCCGGTCACCACCCAGTCCGACCACCCGCCGGTGAATTCGCTGCGCTGCGCGGGCAGATCCGCCGGGACCTCGTCGGGTCTGCGCTGCCACGGCTCGTCGTCGTCGCGAATGTAGTCCGGATAGCGGGAAGGCCCGTCATCGTCCGCGGGGGCGATGACGTTCGGCTCGTCACGCTCGACTGTCTCCGGCGCGTCGGCCTCCGGCTCCAGAGCGCCGTACCAGCGGGAAAGCTGTTTGTACGACTTCAACATTCCCCCATTCCCGCAGAGCAGGGCACGCAGTATCGCATCGTCGGACCCTCTCGGCGATCAGTTCGTGGAGAACGGGTAGGCGTCGGGTATGCCGGGTCGGTCGGTGGGCGGAATCGATGTCACGCCGCCGGATGAGGCGCCATCGGCTCCTGTCCCGAACGGAAATTGTCCCGTACCGGACGAACTCGGCGTGGGAGACGCGCCGGAGCCGTCCCCGAAGAATCCGGTGGGCTGCTTCTCCAGCACGCCCCGCGGTTCGGCATTGCCGCCGAAGGCGTCGGCGACGTCGCGGGCGACGGCTGCGAACCAGTCCGCCACGAACTGGGTGGGCGCGGCGCCGTTGGCCGAGACGGTCGCGCTGCCGTAGGCGGTGTGGCGCTGAACGGTGTCCCAGTAGCGCACCCACGTGGCCGTGTTCAGCAGCTCGCTGTTGTCGGTGATGTTCTGCACCACCGCGTCGAACGCCTGGGTGACCAGCCGGACTCCGGTGGTCGGCGGAATCAGCTGGGGAATGGCGCCGAGCAGTCTGACGCCCAGCTGCAGCAGCGCGGCGGCCGGATTCGCCAGGCCCGCGGTGGCCAGTTCGGAGATGTTCGCCGGGGCGATGACCGCTCGGACCACCGCTACGACGGAATTCAACCCGATCATGCCGACCTTCAGCAGCGCCTGCAACGCCCCGGGCAGATTCAGCGGCGTGCGCGGGTCGGAGGCGTCGGCCAGACGCTGCGAGATCGACTTCTGCGGCGAGATCGCCAGGGTGGCCAGCGAATTGCCCTGCACGTCCTCGTCGACCACTCGGGTCGCGGTCTTGATCGAGGTGAACGCCAGCGCCTGCGCGATCGACACCAGCGAGGCGATCGGGTCGCCACCGCTGAGCTTGGACTGGCCGACCACGTTGGCGACCGCTTTCAGGATGGGCGCGCCGTCCGGGGCGTCGCAGGCGAGATCGCCGGCCGCGCAGAAACTCGCCACCCGGCCGGTGAGCGCCCCGAAGTTGGCGGCCTTGTCCCGTTCCGGGCCGATGCCGCCGCCGGTGGCGGGAGCCTGCGGCAGGGCGGCGATGGAGCCCAGCCGGTCACCCGAGGTTCCCGGGGCGGGGTCCGGCGTCGCCTTGCCCGGCGCCCCGGGGAACAGCGGTGCGCCCGGATTGCGGGTGGGGTCGCCGAACAGCGCGACGGCGGCGATCTTCTCGGCGGGCAGTACGCCGCGGCCCTGGCCGATCTCCTGGGCGAACATCGACGCGACGTGCGCGCCCTGCGAGTACCCGACAATCGCGAAGCGGGTGTTCGGGCAAGTGTCGGCGACGGTTTCGGCCATGCTCCGCAAACGGTCGAGGCCGCCTGCCACCGATTCCGAGTAAGGCGCCGCACCACCGGCGGTCACACCACCGAAGCCGGATTCATATGGCACATAAGCCCGGTCGACCAAGCGGGTGTCGGGAGCCTTCGCCATCATCGGGCGGAAGACGGTGGAGAGCATGCCGGTGTCGGTGGTCGGCGCCGCGTCCGGTGAGGACTCGCCGGTGCCCTGAATTCCCAACGCGTACAACGCCGGACAGGTCGCGAGGCGGATGTCGGTGGACGGACCGGCGGGATGCGACGGCTCCGCCGCGGCGACACCGGCGGTCGCCACAGCCACGGCGAGTGCTACCAGCATCCCCGAGAGTCTTGCCGTGTATCCAGTCATAGCGATCCGCAATCAAGTCGTCTGCCGCAGCCACCAAAACGCCATGAAACGCAATAGACGGTAACAGATTCCGGCTATTACTGCCGAATCGACGGAAAACTTCCAGGACACACCGACATGAACGCGACACACCGCGGCGCGTTCCCGGAATCAGTCCGACAAGTTTCCGAACTGCACGGCGCGGAGGGCAACCCGAGCCCCGCGGCGCACGCGAAACCCCTTGCGTCGACAGTTAATTAACAGCTACCGCCAGGCGTGGTGACGACCGTCAGGCCGCGGAGGTGACGCGGTAGACGTCGTAGACGCCCTCCACGTTGCGCACCACGTTCAGCAAGTGCCCCAGGTGTTTCGGATCGCCCATCTCGAAGGTGAACTTGCTGATCGCCACCCGGTCGCCGTGCGTGGCCACCGACGCGGACAAGATGTTGACCTTCTCGTCGGCCAGCACCTTCGTCACGTCCGACAGCAGCCGCGTGCGATCGAGCGCCTCGATCTGGATGGCGACCAGGAACACCGAGGACGGCGAGGGCGCCCAGGACACCTCGATGATCCGTTCGGCCTGATCGCGCAGCGAACCGGCGTTCGTGCAGTCGGTGCGGTGCACGCTCACCGCGCCGCCGCGGGTCACGAAACCCATGATCTCGTCACCGGGCACCGGAGTGCAGCATTTCGCCAGCTTGGCGACCGTGCCCGGTGCGCCGGGAATCAGTACGCCCGCGTCGCCGGTGACCCGCTGCCTGCTCGGTGTTGTCGACGGCGTCGAGCGCTCGGCCAGCTCGTTCTCCACGTCGCCGATGCCGCCGAGCTGCGCCATCAGCCGCTGCACCACGTGGTGCGCGGAGACCTGGTGCTCGCCGACGGCGGTGTAGAGCGTGGAGATGTCGGTGTAGTGCAGCTCGTGGGCGACCGCGGTCATCGCGTCGACGCTCATCAACCGCTGCAGTGGCAGCCCGACCCGGCGGACCTCCTTGGAGATCTGCTCCTTGCCGCTCTCCAGCGCCTCCTCGCGCCGTTCTTTGGCGAACCACTGGCGAATCTTGGCCTTGGCGCGCGGCGACACCACGAAGTTCTGCCAGTCGCGGCTGGGTCCCGCGTTCTGCGCCTTGGAGGTGAACACCTCCACGACCTCGCCGTTCTCCAGCTGCCGCTCCAGCGCGACCAGGCGTCCGTTCACCCGGGCGCCGATGCAGCGGTGGCCCACCTCGGTGTGCACGGCGTAGGCGAAGTCCACCGGCGTCGACTTCTGCGGCAGCGTGATGACATCGCCCTTCGGCGTGAAGACGAAGATCTCCGGCGACTTCAGGTCGAAGCGCAGCGACTCCAGGAACTCGGCCGGGTCGGCGGCCTCCCGCTGCCAGTCCAGCAGCTGGCGCATCCACGCCATGTCGTCGACCTCGGCGGTGTCGTTGGAGTGCTTGCCGCGGGTCTCCTTGTAGCGCCAGTGCGCGGCGATGCCGAACTCCGCGGTCCGGTGCATGTCCTGGGTGCGGATCTGCACCTCCAGCGGCTTGCCGTCCGGGCCGACCACAGTGGTGTGCAGCGACTGGTAGACGCCGTAGCGCGGCTGGGCGATGTAGTCCTTGAACCGGCCCGCCATGGGCTGCCACAGGGAGTGCACCACGCCGACGGCCGCGTAGCAGTCGCGCACCTCGTCGCACAGGATGCGGATGCCGACCAGGTCGTGGATGTCGTCGAAGTCCTTACCCTTGACGATCATCTTCTGGTAGATCGACCAGTAGTGCTTCGGGCGGCCCTCGACGATCGCGTTGATCCTGGAGGCGGCCAACGTGTTGACGATCTCGGCGCGCACCCGCGCCAGGTAGGTGTCGCGGGAGGGCGCGCGGTCGGCGACCAGCCGGACGATCTCGTCGTACTTCTTCGGATGCAGGATCGCGAAGGCCAGGTCCTCCAGCTCCCACTTCACCGTCGCCATGCCGAGGCGATGGGCCAGGGGCGCGATGACTTCCAGCGTCTCCTTGGCTTTCTTGGCCTGCTTCTCCGGCGGCAGGAAACGCATGGTGCGCATGTTGTGCAGCCGGTCGGCCACCTTGATCACCAGCACGCGCGGGTCGCGGGCCATCGCGATGATCATCTTGCGGATGGTCTCCGCCTCGGCGGCAGCGCCCAGGTTGACCTTGTCCAGCTTGGTGACGCCGTCGACGAGGTGGGCGACCTCGGAGCCGAAGTCCTCGGTCAACTGCTCGAGGCTGTAGCCGGTGTCCTCCACCGTGTCGTGCAGCAGCGCGGCCACCAGCGTGGTGGTGTCCATGCCGAGTTCGGCGAGGATGTTGGCCACGGCGAGCGGATGGGTGATGTAAGGGTCGCCGGATTTGCGGAACTGATGCTTGTGCCGCTCGTCGGCCACGTCGAAGGCGCGCTGCAGCAGCGTCAGATTCGCTTTCGGGTACAGCTCGCGGTGCACGGTGGCCAGCGGCTCGAGCACCGGCTTGACCGCCGCGATGCCGCGCTGACCGGTCATGCGGCGGGCCAGGCGGGCACGCACCCGGCGCGAAGCCGAGGTCGGGACGGCCGAGGAGGCGCCCGGCTGACGCGGCGGCGTCGCGTTCGCCGGTGTGGCCGGTTTCGGGGGCTGCGCGGCGTCGGTGGCGCCCGCACCGTTCGACTGCGGGCCCGACGTCGATTGCTCGACCTTCGCCTCGCCCAGATGCTGAGTCATGCCACCACCTCTCCGCGCCTCGATCGGACCACCCTATCCGACCGGTGCAACCTCCCGGACCACCAACTTTAGTCCGGGCGCAGCGCCGACGTCCGCTCAGCTGACGAAGGCTGCGCGCCGGAATCGACGGTTGTCGAAGCTGGGCGGTTCCGGGCACACCTTGCAACCGGTGCATATCGGACACACCCGATTTGCTGGGCGCAGCTCCCTCCCTCGAGCGCAGCAGGAGGACCGCACCGCCGCACCGGTGCCGACCAGCCTTTTTACGCCTGATTCGGCCAGAACCGTGGGGTTCACACCAGATATCGCCGCTGCTCTGGAACAACCGAGGACACGGGAGCCGACCAGCTCGGCCTCGGTCAGCGAATGGCGGCGGGCTGGGGTTCGACGGACGGGGAACGGGCGGGCACGGGCTCGGGAACGAGCGAGCGCCCGTCGATATCCGCCGCGGGGGCGACGTCGAAGATGTCGAGCACGGTGGGCGTGATGTCGACCAGGGTCGCCCGCGTACTGGTGGCGCCGGGCCGGAAATCGGGGCCGCGAGCGATGACGAAGTTGGTCGTCTCGTCCGGCGACTGGCCGCCGTGCCCGCCTTCGGCCGTGTGACCGTGGTCGGCGGTGACCAGCACGGTCCACCGTTCGGCGGGGTGTGCGGCGGCGCGGGCGTCCACGGCGGCGACGATGCGCCCGACCAGGGCGTCGATGCGGGTCACGGCGTCCAGATAGGCGCGCGAGGCGCCGCCGGCGTCGTGACCGGCGCGGTCCACCTGGTCCAGGTGGGTGAACAGCACATCGGGCGCGAATCTGCCGATCGCGGTCACCACGGCATCGGTGGTGGCGGCATCGGTGCGGGACTCGTCGGGATCGTCCGGCACCGGCGCGGTGGAGACGACGACGTCGGCGCGCGGGCTGCCGCTGCCGGTCATGGTCGCGATCTGGTCCCAGGTCGCGATGGACTGGGTTTTCAGCGCGGGCCGGGCGCGTTCGAGCTGGGTGAAGACCGTCGGGTACCGCGTGAACGGCGCGGCGGTGAACTGGTTGTTCGTGATGCCGTGCTTGCGATCCCACACGCCGGTCAGCACGCTGGCCCAGGAGGGACCGGAGATGGTGATGTGCGGGGCGATCGAGGAACGGCTCAGCAGGCCCGCGCCGCTGAGCCGCAGCAGATTCGGTGCCTGCGCCTGCTCGATCTTGCTGTACATCAGGCCGTCCAAGCCGATCACGACTACTTTGGCCCTTTGCGCCTCCCCCTGGGCGACGCCGACCGCGCCGGACAGCGGAAGGAATACGGCCGCGGCGACGGCGATAACCTTCGGCAGCAGTCGCGCTCGGCTCATACCGCGAACCATGCGGGATCAATCGGCTCGGGCGATAGCCTGCCGCAGCAGTGTTCATGGATGTTTCATCGGTGGCCACACTGCCCGTAGCCTCACTGAACATGCCTTGAACAGGGCATAGCGGAAAGCTATATCCGAACTTCACGTTGGGCCGCAGCCAGGTGAACGCCGAGTTTCCGAGGTGCGACGCGATCGGCGTGCCCATCGCTCACCACTCGCGGCACGGCACCGTCGCTTGACACAGCCTTCGCCGATATGGCTGGCTGGCCGTCGTGACCGCAGGATGCATACGCGTCGCGGCAGTCGGCGACCTCCATATGCGCGCGGCTGTCTCCGGACGTTTCCGTCCCGATTTCCTCCGCCTGGCCGCGGACGCCGACATCCTTTTGCTGGCAGGCGATCTCACCGACGGCGCCACCGAAGCGGAATCGGATCTGCTGTGCGCCGAACTCGACGGTGTGCCCGTACCGGTGGTCGCGGTGCTGGGCAACCACGACCACGACCGGAGATCGGGTTACCGGATCGCGGCGCGGCTCACCGCGCTGGGCGTCCATGTTCTGGACGGCACCGCGATCACCCTCGAAATCAAGGGAATCCGGCTGGGCGTCGCGGGAGTCATGGGCGGCAGCGGTGGTTTCCCCGGTTATCCCGGCGCACCCGACGAGGGTTCCGCCGAACATCGCGCCCGCATGCGCCGCGGCCCACTGGACGCCCTGCGCCTGCGCCAGGCACTCGACTCGATCGACTGCGAAACCCGTATCGCCCTCACACATTTCGCGCCTGTCCTGGACACGTTGGCCGGTGAACCGCCCAAGATCTACCCCGGACTCGGCTGCCACGAACTGGCCGCAGCGGTCGACGCGGGCGGCGCGCTGCTCGCCGTCCACGGGCATGCCCACGGCGGCACGGAATTCGGGCGCACCCAGGCCGGAGTGCCGGTGCGCAACGTCTCCCACCCGGTACTCGGGCGCGCGTACGCGGTGTACGAGGTCGTTCCGGGCGCGCGCCCTCCGGCCGCCGCCGGCTGAGTACCGTCACCGCCATGACGGTCGCACGCTCGCTGCTCCTGTTCGCCCTCGCCGCGCTCGCCGAGATCGGCGGCGCCTGGCTGGTCTGGCAGGGCTGGCGCGAACAGCGCGGCGTCGTCTGGATCGCCGCGGGCGTCCTCGCTCTCGGCGCCTACGGCTTCGTCGCCACCTTCCAGCCGGACCCGCACTTCGGGCGCATCCTCGCCGCCTACGGTGGCGTCTTCGTGGCGGGCTCCCTGGCCTGGGGCGTGCTGGTGGACAAGTTCCGTCCCGACCGCTGGGACTACCTCGGCGCGGCGGTCTGCCTCGTCGGCGTCGCCGTCATCATGTACGCGCCACGGCGCTGAGTCGTGCACGCCCCACAGCGCTGAGTCATGCACGCCCCACAGCGCTGAATCGTGTCCGCGCCACAGCGCTGAGTCATGCACGCCCCACTGCGCTGAGATGTCGCCTTCGACCCACGGCGGCGCCGACACCGCACGTGCCCCGTTCACGCCCGAACCGAACGACGACCGCGGTGGCTATGCCGTTCCCTCCTCCTCGCCGAAGGCCCACACAGCGGCGGGTCGCCCGGTCGCTTTGACGCGACGCCGTTCGGTGGTGCGCGCCAAGCCGGGAATTGCCGCCAGGGTGCGGTTCAGGTTCGCGGGGTCGGGACGGGCTCCCGCCAGCGCGGCCGTGGCCGCCACCGCCCTCGTCGCGGGGAACTCCGCGCCGAGGAGGGCGCGGGTGAACGTCAGGTCCTTCCACAGCAGCCGCGTCAGGACACCGCGGGCCACCGCGACGATGCGATCGTGGTCGAACGCCAGCTCGGGCACCTCGTCGAACCCGGTCCACCGCGCCGGGCCCTCGTGCGGGCCCACCACCGCCCACATCGCGATCGACAGCGTCGGTCCGCGCGGGTCGCGGTTCG
This sequence comes from Nocardia barduliensis, assembly GCF_013315795.1. Classification (GTDB taxonomy): domain Bacteria; phylum Actinomycetota; class Actinomycetes; order Mycobacteriales; family Mycobacteriaceae; genus Nocardia; species Nocardia barduliensis. The sequence continues at coordinate 13,103 of NZ_JABLTE010000049.1, read as the reverse complement.
GTTCGTCGAAGGTCACCAGCTGCCCCACCGACCCGATGGCGGCCTCCGGCACACCCAGTTTGGCGTGCACCGCTCGCCGTGCCGCGACGGCCAGCCGCTCCCCCCGTCCGAGCAGCACACCGGGCAAAGCCAACTGCCCCGCGAACGGCTCCCGCACGCGGGGAGCGATCCCGAACCGCACCGCACCGTCCTCGTCCCAGAACCGCAACGCCACGACATCCACCGACACAACGGACTGCTCCACGGCCACCCATCCTGCCCGACCGTCCACTCGGCGCGTGGACCGTCCACTCCGCACGCCGAGCGTCCACTCCGCGCGTCGACGGTCCGGCGGTGCGCCACCGCGGACGATTCACGCCGCGGCGGGATACGCCGTGCGGGTGCGGTGCCGGCGATCGGGCCCGTGACCGGTGAGGACGACCGGCACACCGAGTGTCCCGGCCAGCCACGGCACCGGATCGGCGGGCAATTCGGTGAGGATCGGCGCGGCGCGCGACAACGATCCGGCCAGCTCGCGCTGGTGGTCCAGGTCCTGCCAGCGTCCAACAGGCATCGCGTCCACCACCACTCCGTCAACGGTGTAAGCCCTTGCGGCGTAACGCGTCCCGGGCACATCGAGGTGATTGACCGCGAGCCCGTCGACGCCGCCGCATACCTCGACGGCGTAGCGCAGCAGCACCGCGTCCAAGTGCCCGAGACGGAACTCGCCTTGGTAGCGGCCCGCCGTATTGTGCGGCTCGGACAGGTCGAGGCCGGAATCCTCGGTGGGGAACGGACCGGCGCCGTGGCGGGTCTGATAGGTCCGGGTGACGCCGAGCACGTAACCGGACGCGCCGATCGCGGCGAGCATGGCCCGCGCGTTGCGTGGCTCGACGGTCGACCATGTGGTGTGCGGATGGAACCCGCGCCACTCGTCGAGCAGGACGCCTTGGGCGCCTTCGAACACCACCCGGCCCCGCCTGGCGAACCGGGCCAGCTGATCGTCGCCCACGATGGCTACCGCCGCGGCGAACTCGCGGTACATCTCGACCAGATCGTCGATCGGTTCGTAACGATGGTCGCTCGCGGCGATCAGCGGCGCGTAGAACGCCGCCAGCGCACGCAGTTTGCGCCGCAACGTCATGGGGCGCAGGCAATCCGACACCGATGGAGCGTCGTGCGCGAGCGCATATCCCGCGGTCTCGCCGATCCCGCGACCGCACGAACCGTGCCGCGCGGAACCCCGCGCGTCCTCGCGAGCACGGTTGGCGGCGATGTGGACAGGCGTGGTGAGCAGCGCCCGCCCGTCGATTCGTAACAGCGACAGCGGGTCGCGCACACCCAGCGCGGCCAGCCCGCGCGCCTCCGCGGCCAGCGCGATCGGCTCGACCAGCATGTGCCGCGACAGCAAGGTCGGCACGCCCGCGAACGTCCCCGACCCGAACTGCGCGAAGGTGTGCTGCCGCCCGTCGGCGATCACATTGTGCGCCGCCTGCGCGCCGCCGTTGAACCGGACCACGGCGGCGACGTCGAATCCCGACTCGGGGGCGCAGAGCCAGTCGACCGTCGCGCCCTTGCCCGCGTCCCCGAAACCGAGATCCACCACGATGATGTGCGATCCGTCCAGCGCGGGCCCGGTTTCAGCCACGGCCACGCGGCAATGCCCGCGGCCGCCCACCCTCCGCGCCCAGCGCCTTGCCGACCGACGCGGCCTCGGCCACCGACCCGACGTCCCGCAGGTCAGCCAATCCGGCCGACAGGTCGACGCGCCCTTCGGCCAGTCCGATCGTCAGCGCGATGAGTTCGCACACCGCAGCCGGGTCGTCCAGGCGCAGGAAGTTCTGGCCGAGCAGGCCGCGCCAGTGCTCGGCGATCTCCGGGTCGTGGAAGTAGCTCGACTGGTCGGGCAGGATGTAGTGGACGTACCAGCGTTCGGCGAGCTCGCGGTAGACGGATTCCACCGAGATGTCCTGCCGCACACTGTCTCCGATGACCGCGCGAATGTGCCGGGAGGCCAGCCGCGGCTTGTTCAGCTCGTCGCCGATCAGGAACAGGTAGCCCTTCTTGCGCCGCTTCTCCCAGGCGTCGGTCGCGATGTGCGTCGCCAGGAAATAGGCCGCCAGCTCGTAGCTCTCGGACTTCTGCCCACCGCCGCCGCCTTCCAGGAAGACGGCGCGCAGCTGCTCGTCCATCCGGTTGTCGGACTCGAATTGACCGATCTGCAGCGGCACGCGGTCGGTATCCGCGTCCCCGATGGCGCCGAACAGGATCTGCGGGTCCTGCGCATATCCCTTGCGCCGTAACAATCCGTGCAAGGTGCCCAGCTTGTCCTGCATGATCCGCGGCACACGGCCCATCGACCCGGTGACGTCGAACAGCACCGCGATGGGCAGCGAGTTGCCGTGCTCGGCCGAATCCCGGCATTCGCGCACCGTGACCCCGAGCGGGTCAAGCATCGGATGCACTTGCCAGTTCGCGGGCGACTCGGCCCGCATCTGGGCCGTGTAACCGAAATCGTCGATGCCGCGGGCGGCGCGGAAGGTCTTGGCCGCGTGATAGGCGGAGTCGTCCCAGTGTCCGTATCCCATGTGATCACGTCCTCTCCTTGTTTTAGTCTATACGACCAAAACTAGAGGTCAAGGGTCGCCGCCACGACCGGCTGGGAGCGCGCCTGCCTGCACAGCGCGCGGCCCCCTGCGCGGACGCGCGGGACGTCCCGATTCAGCCGGTGCCGCCTCCGGTTTCGAGCAAACCGCCGATCAGCATCGTTCCCGGCCCCTGCCGGCCGCCCGGACCGGGCAGCCACCGAACGTTGCCCGCGGTGAGCGGCTCGCCGCATTCCCGGCACACCACCACACCGGAGGTCGCTCGCCCGCATTCCCGATGGACCACGACGGCGGGCGGGCCTTCCGCGCCCGCCAGCCATTTGTCACCCCAGGTGATCAGCATCGTGAGCACCGGATACAGGTCACGTCCGCGTTCGGTGAGCAAGTACTCGTAGCGGACCGGATTCGACTGGTAGGCGCGCTTTTCGACGATGCCGTGCTCCTGTAGCGCGTCCAGGCGAGCGGCGAGCACGTTGGAGGCGATGCCGAGATCGCGCCGGAGATCCTCGAAGCGGCTCAGTCCGACGAACAGGTCGCGCAGGATCAGCGGCGTCCAGCGCTCGCCGACCGCGTCGACCGTGCGCGCGATCGAGCAGACGATGTCGGAGAAAGCGGCCTTGGGCATTCGCCCAGTCTAGTCCGTTGCTTTTCGCAAGTGACTTGCACTAGGTTCGGGTCAATCGATGAGCGAAGGGGTGAAGGCACATGTCCGAGGCGATCGCCGAATTCCGCAGGGCGACCGAGACGGGTGACATCGACGCGTTGACCCAGGTGTTGGCGCCCGACGCCGAACTGGTCTCGCCGCTGTCGGGCCGACTGGTGTTCCGCGGCCGAGACGACCTGCGCGTGCTGCTCACGGCGGCCTACGGCAGTCTCACCGGCCTGCGCTGGACCGAGGAGATCGGCGTAGGCGCACGGCGCGTCCTGCTCGCCGCCGCCACGATCGGACCGTTCCGGCTCACCGAAGCGCTGGTGCTCGGACTCGACGAACAGGGCCGTATCCGCACATTGCAGCCGCACCTGCGGCCCTGGCTCACACTCACCTATCTCGCCGTGCGGCTGGCGCCCGGCCTGCTGAGACATCCCGGCATCCTGCGGCGGGCGGCCCGATCGGCGTAAGAGGCCAGGCACCGGGAGCCGGGCGCGACGATCCGGTGCCCGGCCCCCGCGGGCGTGCGGGCCGATCTGGTCGCCGCCGAAGCCGACGGCGCGTCAGGTCACCAGTGTCTCCGTCAAGCCCTCGGCGGTGAGCTCGAGGCGCCGGGTCCCCCCGATCTCGTCGAGGAAGCGCAGATCGTGACTGACCACGATGAGCGCGCCCTCGAAGCTCGCCAGCGCCTGGGTGAGGTGTTCCAGGCTGGGCAGGTCGAGGTTGTTGGTCGGCTCGTCCAACAGCAGCAGCCGCGGCGCCGGATCGGCCAGCAGCAGCATGGCCAGCGCCGCACGCAACCGCTCGCCGCCGGACAGCGCCGCGGCCGCGACATCGGCGTCCGCGCCGCGGAACAGGAAGCGGGCCAGCTGTGCCCGGATCCGTTCCGCGGACGCGTGCGGCGCCGCCGCGGCCACGTTCTCGAACACCGAGCGCCGCTCGTCGAACACGTCCAGTCGCTGTGGCAGCATGCGCCAGGGCACCTTCGGCCCCTCCTGCGCGATACGCCGCAGCAGCGTCGTCTTGCCGACGCCGTTGCGGCCGGTCAACGCGATCCGCTCCGGACCGGATACCCGCAGCGTCACCGTCGGCCCGCACGCCAGCTCGACCTGGTCGAGTTCGATCACCTCCTGGCCGGGATACAGCCGCGTGTCGGGTAGCTCCACCCGGATCTCCCGATCGTCGCGCAACAGCTCCTTGGCCTGCTCGAGCTGTTCTTTGGCGGTGTCGAGCTTCTCGATGTGGTTGTTGCGCAGCTTGCCCGCCGACACCTGCGCCTGCCGTTTGCGTTCGCTCATGATGATTTTGGGCTCCCGCTTCTGGTCCCACATCTTCTGCCCGTACCGCTGCCTGCGGTCCAGCTTGATGCGCGCCTCGACGAGTTCGCGTGCCTGCTTGCGAACGTCGCTGCGCGCGTCACGGATCGCCGCGCGAGCCGCTTCCTGCTCGGCGGCGACGATTCGCTCGTACTCGCTGAAGTTCCCGCCGAACAGCCGGAGTTCGCCGTGCCGCAGCTCCGCGATGGACGTCATCCGCTCCAGCAGCTCACGATCGTGGCTGACCGTCAGCACGGTGCCGGAGAACTGCCCGACCACGTCGTAGAGCCGTGCGCGAGCCACCTGATCCAGGTTGTTCGTCGGTTCGTCCAGCAGCAGCACGTCGGGTTCGGCGAGCAGCTCGGCGACCAGTCCCAGCAACACCGTCTCACCGCCGGACAGCGTGTCCAGGGTGCGATCGAGCCGCTGCACCGAGTCGGCGACATAGTGCAGGCCGAGCCGGGCCAGCAACGCCAAGGCTCGTTCCTCGACGTCCCAGTGATTGCCGACCAGGTCGAAATCGGTGTCACTTCCGGTCCCGGATTCGATGCGATGCAACGCTTTTCGCAACGGCGCGATGCCGAGCACCGCGTCGACGCGCTGACCCGCGCCCAGGCCGATGTCCTGGCGCAGGTACCCGAGATGTCCGGTGACCGCGACGGACCCGCGGACGGGCTTCAGCTCCCCCGCGATCAACCGCAGCAGAGTGGATTTGCCCGCGCCGTTTCCGCCGACCAGGCCGATGTGACCAGGACCGAGGACGGCGTCGAGCCCCTCGAAAACGGGGGTGCCGTCCGGCCAGCCGAAAGTGAGATCGGAAAAAGAAAGATTGGTCATGCCAAGCTCCCGGAGGTTGCGACGAGACACGGCGCGCGAATGCGGGCCGCACGTGTGGCTACCTCAGATGAGCAACGGCAGAACTCCGATCAACGGGAATAAGACCTGTACAGGTTAAACACAACTCCGGCGGATGCGCCAGTGCAATTCGGATCACACTTGCGCGTCAGCGCGACACGCCGATCGCGGCGGCCACGGTCGCAAGCAGCGGATCGGGGCGTTTCCTCGTTCGCAGCGGAACGGGGCCCCAAACTGCCGGGACAACAGTGTCCACGCGAACACCGGCACCAGCGCCGCGCCGGCCTGTGCCGTTACGGACTCAGAGCTCGACGATCGAGGTCAGCGGGTAGTCACCCTGCCGCGCACGCCCGCCGAGGAAGCTCAGTTCCAGCACGACCGCCGCGGCGGCCACTTCCGCACCGGCCTGCTTGAACAGCTCGGCGGCGGCGGCGAGGGTGCCGCCGGTGGCCAGGACGTCGTCCAGCAGCAGAACGCGGCGGCCGGACAGGTCGATACCGTCCGCGGGGATCTCCAGTGCGGCGGTGCCGTATTCGAGGCTGTATTCCCGGCTGATCACCGGCGGCGGCAGCTTGCCCGCCTTGCGGATGGCGAGCACACCGGTACCGAGGGACGCGGCGACACCGGCACCGAGCAGGAAGCCGCGGGCGTCGACGCCGGCCACCAGATCGGCGTCGGGCGCGCACGAGGCCAGGCAGTCCACCACCGCGCGGAAACCTTCGGCATCGGCGAATACCGGGGTGAGATCAGCGAAACGGACTCCGGCCGTGGGGAAATCGTCGTGCCAACGGGTCAAACGGTCGACCACCTCGGCGGCTTTGGTGGTCCGTTCGGCGGCTACGTCCTCGGATTCGATCGCCGCGTGCTTGCTCATCGACACCTCTCCATGATCACATCACCCACACCGTCTGTCACCGCTCGAGCACCCACCGGTCCATGTTCCAGCCGGATCCGGCCTGGTTGGGGGCGGCGATCCCGTTGCGCAACCCCTTGCCGAAGGCGATCGTGCGCGGGGTGGCGAACAACGGGATGCTCGGCAGCTCCGCCCACAGCAGGTTCTCGGCCTCGATGAGCAGATTCAACTGCGCGCCCGAGTTGTCGTCGGCCCCCAGCTGATCGGTGATCGCATCGTAGCGGCCGTTGCCGAAGCGACCGACATTCAGCCCGCTACCGGTGCGCAACGCACCGGTCGCCGTGACTCCCGCGAGCGAGCCCGCCGGACCTGGCGCCGACGCGGTGCTGCCCAGCACGGCGTCCACTTTGCCCTCGGCGAGCCGGGCGGGCGTGAAGTCGGGCGAGCCGGCGTCCACCACGGTGATGCCCGCCGGTTTGCAGGCATCGGCGATCATCGCGACGGTCTGCGCGCGGCGATCGTCCGGAGTCAGGTATCCGATGCGGACGGTCGGGTTCGGCGCACCGGAGGCCGCCACCGCCCTGGTCGCGTTCGCCACGTCGCCACCGGAGTACTTGTTGGACGCGGCGATGACCGCCGGATAGAACAGCGAATCCTGCTGCACCACGTGCGCGTTGAGCGGGCCGGAGCCGAGTCCCGTCTTCGGCGCGTCCGGCACCTTGCCGAGTTTGTCGAACAGCGCCTGCCGCGGCAGGCACAGCGCGAACGCCCGGCGCGCCTCGACCGAGGAGAACACTCCACCGGTCGTCAGCACCAGCTGCTCGGCGCCTCGGCCGGGCACCGTCTGCACCGAGAAGCCGCCCAGGCTCAGGTCTTTCACCGAGTTCGCGCCGATGTCGAGCACGCCGACGGCGTTCTCGCCGACCTTCTTCTTCAAGTCGAACGTCTTCGGCCACACCACGATTCGCCCGGTCGCCGGCTTGTTGCCCCACCACCGCTCGTTGGCCACCAGCACCAGACCGTCCGTGCTGCCGAAGGATTCGATGCGGTAGGGGCCCGAGGACGGGAACCGGGACAGGTCCAGTTTGCCGTCGGCCGAGATGAGCCAGCCGGTGTTCCAGAACTCCGCGATCCGGCCCAGCGCGTTCGGATCGCCGGTCTGCAACGCCGACACGACGTTCGGCACGTTCGCCACCCGAGCCACGACGTGGGCAGGCATCAGCTCACCCGCGGTGAACAAGTTGCGCCACGGCTGGTAACGCCGACCGGGCCGGAACACCACCGTGGCATCCCGCGAGCCGGGCTGGCAGTCGACCCGCTCGATATCGGCGTAGCCGCTGGTGCTCGCGGCATCGAAGAGCGGAACCGATCCCCGGTCACCCGGTTTGGTGTACCGCCCGCTGCGGGCGGCCCAGGCCAGCACCAGGTCGTCACACGAAGTCGGCACGCCGTCGGAGTAGACGCCGTCCGGGTTGAGCCGGTACTGAATGGTCTGCGACTCGCCCGGCACCTCCTTGGCGGTGCCGAAGTCGGTGTCGGCGACCTGCTGGCCGTCCGGACCGGTGTAGTAGAAGCCGGTGAGCACCCGGGAGAACACCGCGGGCGAGCCGGAGCTCGCCCCTAGCGTGCTGCCGCCGTTATAGGTGGCGATGGTGGCATCGGTCGCGTAACCGATGGAGGGCACCTGGTTCTTACTGGAGCAGCCGACCACCGTCCCGGCGGCCACCGTGCCCGCAACGAGCGCTCCGATCAGTCGTACCGCCCTGCGTGGCTGTCGCATCAAACCCCTGCCTGGTGTCAGTTCCGCCGCTTCTGCCGTTTCCCGCTCGGGCGCGCGCCTGGTCGCGGCGCCTGCCCGGGCGCGCGCTGGCCGCGGGGAGACTCGTCGATCTCCCGGCCCGCCGCCATGCCTGCCCGGCGCTCGGCCGCGACGCCAGCGCGGGCGCTCGCCGCACCCGCCCGCTTGGCCAGCACCTTCTTGGTGTGCGCCGCCACCGGTCCCCACCGTTCTTTGATCGAGACCAGCAGCGGAGTCGCGAAGAAGATCGAGGAGAACGTGCCGACCAGCAGACCGACCAGCTGCACCAGCGCCAGGTCCTTGAGGGTCCCGACGCCCAGCATCCAGACCGCGATCACCATCAAGCCGACGATCGGCAGGATGCCGATCAGTGCGGTGTTGATGGAGCGCATGAGCGTCTGGTTCACCGCGAGGTTGGCCTGCTCACCGTAGGTGCGTCTGGTCAGGTGCAGGATACCGTGGGTGTTCTCCTCGACCTTGTCGAACACGACGACCGAGTCGTAGAGCGAGAAGCCGAGGATGGTCAGGATGCCGATCACCGTCGCCGGGGTGACCTCGAAACCGACGAGCGAGTACACGCCCGCGGTGACGCTGACGTCGAACGCCATCGCCGCCAGCGCCGCGAGTGCCATGTGCGTCTCGAAGCGGACCGCGATGTAGACCGCGACGAGCACGAGGAACACCGCGAGCGCGATGAGCGCCTTGCGCGTGATCTGGCTGCCCCAGGTCTCGCTGACGTCGGAGGTGCTGATCGCGGCCAGGCTCGGGTTGCCGGACTTGTCCTTGGGCTGGAACTTCGCGAACAGCGCGGTGTTCACCGCCTCCACCTGCCGCTGGTCCAGCGCCTCGGAACGGATCAGCATGGTGGCCGACCCGCCCGTGCCGACGGTCTGCACCGAGACCGGGTCGGTGCCGATGGCGCCGCGGTAGACGTCCTCCACCTCGCTGGTGGTCGCGTTCCCCGCGGGGAACTGGATGCGCGAACCGCCCTCGAAGTCGATGCCGAAGTTGAAGCCGCGGAAGAGAATGCTGCCCAGCGAGATGAGCACGATCACGGCGGTGATGAGATACCACATCCGGCGCTTGCCGATGACGTCGATCGCGCCCGTGCCGGTGTAGAGGCGGTTGAAGAAACTGTGCTCGGGCGGCCGCGGCTCGGTGACCGCCTCGAACACGTCGGTGATCTCGGTGGCGCCCGGCTTGTCGAGCGAGGGGGTGGTGTGGCTGTTGGTCATCGCGTCCTCACGCCTTCCCGAGGGCGGCCGCGGCCGCCTTCCGCTCGCGGGCGACCTGCTGGATCGCGCCGAGGCCGTTCACCGACGGTTTGGACCAGAACGCCGTCCGGGAGGCCAGCAGCACCAGCGGCGAGGTGACCAGGAAGACCACCACCACGTCGAGGATGGTGGTGAGACCGAGGGTGAACGCGAAGCCCTTCACCTGGCCGACGGCCAGGACGTACAGCACGGCCGCCGCGATGAAGCTGACGGCGTTGCCGGACAGGATGGTCCGGCGGGCGCGCTGCCAGCCGCGCGGCGCCGCGGAACGGAAACTGCGGCCCTCGCGCATCTCGTCCTTGATGCGTTCGAAGAACACCACGAACGAGTCGGCGGTCATACCGATGCCGATGATCAGACCGGCGATACCGGCGAGGTCGAGCGTGAAGCCGATCCAGCGCCCGAGCAGCACCATGATGCCGTAGACGGCCAAGCCGGAGGCCACCAGCGACAAACCGGTGACGAAGCCGAGCATCCGGTAGTAGACGAGGCAGTAGAGCAGCACCACCGCCAAGCCGACCGCGCCGGCCAGCAGGCCCGCCTTCAGCGACGAGAGACCGAGCGTGGCGGAGACCGTCTCGGCCTCGGAGGTCTGGAACGACAGCGGCAGCGAGCCGTACTTCAGCGTGTTCGCCAGTTCCTTCGCCGACGTCGCGGTGAAGTTGCCGGAGATCTGGGTGCGGCCGCCCTGCTGCGGGCCCTGCTGCACGACCGGCGCGCTGACCACCCTCGAGTCGAGCACGAAGGCGACTCGCTTGTAGACGTACTCGCCGGTGAGCGCCGCCCACGCGTCGCTGCCGCCGGACTTGAAGTCCAAGTAGACCTCGTGCCTGGCCTGCTGCTGGTTCAGACCCGAGGTGGCGTCCTTGATCTCCTGGCCGTCGATGCGGCTCTTGTCCAGCAGGAAGACCTCGGTGCCGTCGGTCGAGCAGGTCACCAGCGGCAACGCCGGGTCGTCATTGCCCGTGAGCGGATCGGCCTTCCCGCAGTCCAGGGTGGCGAGCGCGGCCTGCTGCACGGCCGGGTCGGTGCTCTGCCGCACCGCCTTGGCCGCCTGGATCTCCTTGGTGGCCTCTTCGGTGGGCGTCAGGCCGGGGTCGGTGGGCGGCTCGGTCGGCTGCTGGGCGGGGAACACCCGCTGCTGCGGAACGGACTGCGTCGTCTCCGGCGTCTGCGTGGACTCCGGCGTCGCGGGCTGCGTCGCCTCCGGCTGCGCGGCGGGCGCGGGTTGCGTTCCCGGCGTGGTCTGCGGCGTGGCGCCCCGTCCTGTGGCGGGCACGGCCTGCAGCACCGGGCGGATGTAGAGCTTGGCGGTCGTGGCGAGCGCGCGCGCCTGCTGGCCGTCGTCGCCCGGCACGGTGATCACGATGTTGTCGCCGTCGATGACGACCTCGGAGCCGCCGACGCCGAGCCCGTTCACCCGGTTCTCGATGATGTCCTGCGCCTTCTTCAGGCTGTCCTGGCTCGGCTTGCTGCCGTCGGGCGTGCGCGCGGACAGCGTGACCCGGGTGCCACCCTGCAGGTCGATACCGAGCTTGGGCGTCGGGGACTTGTCACCGGTGAAGAACACCAGCGCGTAGACCACGGCCAGCAGCGCGGCGTAGACGCCGAGCAGCCGGAGCGGGTGCGCCGATCCTTGGGAGGGTGGCACGGTAGGTCATCTCCTAGGCGGGAAGTCGAGGATGGAACGAGCAGGCAGACGCCAGCGACGCCGGGTGCGCGGACGGAGGGCCGCGGCGACATCCGGCGAGCCGGGGCACAACCGGAACGATCAGTCCTTGGTCAGGCGGGTCTCGGTCTGCTCGGTGGATTCCTCGACGGCGGCGGTCGCGTCCGAGTCGTCCGAGCTCGTGGCGTCCGCGCCGGTGGCATCGGTGTGCACCGCGTCTTCGGCGCGCACCTCACGGATGGCCTGACGCAGCCACGTGGTGACCACGTCCTCGGCGATCTCGAGGTCGACCGTGGTGTCGTCGAGCTCGACCACGGTGCCGTACAGACCCGACGTGGTGATGACCTGATCGCCGATCTTCAGGTTGTCCTGCATGCTCGCGACCTTCTCGGCCTCCCGCTTCTGACGGCGGACACCGAGGAACATCGGCACGAGCAGGGCTACCAGTAGCAGCGGAAACAGCAGTTCCATCGTCGAAGTCAGTCCCTAGTGTTGTGGGTGGGATGGACAAGTACCCACACAGTCTGCCAGTTCGTCGCGCGGACGCCACACCCGCACACCCGCTGGACAGCCACAACTTCCCCCCGCACGCCGAATCGCCCGCCGGAACACACTCCGGCGGGCGAACTCGTGCGCGATGTGGCCCGCGGGTCAGGCGGTCTTGCCGTAGACGTAGTCCTCCAGCGGGAAGCTGACCGCTTCGCGGTGCGCGTTGAGTGTGCTGGTCGGCCGCAACAGGGCGGCCTCGCCGTGCTGGTTGAAGTAATAGCTGCGCGCGGTGGCGCAGTCGCCGCCGTAGAAGACCGACGAACCGAGCTTGGCGGTGACCCGGTCCAGGAACGCCGCGTTGGCCCGCTCGGTGACCTCGAACGTGTGCTCGCCCCGCCTGCGCAGCTCGCCGAACAATCGGCCCATGTGCTTCATCTGCGCCTCGATGGTCGTGAAGTAGGACAGACCACTGTAGGAGTAGGGGCTGTTGAGGCTGAGGAAGTTGGGGAACTTCGGCACCGTGATGCCCTCGTAGGCTTGGAAACGATTGTCCCGCCAGAACTTTCCGAGATTCACCCCGTCGCGTCCGATGATCTCGATGGCCGGGAAGTTCACGTCCCACAGGTTGAAGCCGGTGGCCAGGATCAGCGTGTCGATCTCGGTCTTGTGCCCGTCGGCGGTGACGATGCCGTCCGGCTCGATGCGCTCGATCGCGTTGGTCTCCAGGCGCACGTGCGGCTGGTTGAACGTGGTGAAGTAGTGGTTGGAGAAGGTCGGCCGCTTGCACCCGAAATCGTAGTCCGGCGTCAGCCGCCTGCGCGTCTGCTTGTCGCGCACGGACGCGCGCAGATGCGCCTTGGCCAGCGCGCCCGCACCCTTGTTCATCAGCTTGGCCTGCTTGAAGTGCAGCACCCCGACCACCATCAGGGCCTCGAGCAGGCTGGTGTTGACCAGCCGCGCGGCCTTCTGCGTGACGGGAACCCGTTCGAAGAGCTTCCGCACCGGCGCGGGGATCGCGGTGTCGATCTTCGGGACCACCCAGATGGGGGTGCGCTGGAACACCGTGAGCGCCTGCGCTTTCTTGGCCACCTCGGGCACCAGCTGCACGGCGGTGGCACCGGTGCCGATGATCGCGGCCCTGCGGCCGGTGAGGTCGAAGTCGTCCTGCCACGCGGTGGTGTGGATGATCTTGCCCTGGAACGAATCGATGCCGGGGAACGGCGGAGTGTAGGGCTGGGAGAGGAACCCGGTCGCGGTCAGCAGATACCGGCCGGTGATGGTCTCCCCGCCCGCGATCGAGACCACCCAGTGCTGCTGCTCGTCGTCCCAGCGCGCGCCGTCGACGAGGGTGCCGAAGCGCATCCGGCGGCGCAGGCCGTACTTGCCCGCGACGTGCTCGGCGTACTTCTTCAGCTCCGCGCCCGGCGCGAACAGCCGCGACCAGTGCGGATTCGGCTCGAACGAATAGGAGTAGGTGACCGACGCGATGTCGACCGCCAGACCCGGATAGTGGTTGACGTGCCAGGTGCCGCCGAGATCGTCCTCCCGCTCCAGAATGACGTAATTGCTCAGGCCGAGCCGATCGAGCTGAATGCCCGCCCCCATGCCCCCGAAC
>NZ_JABLTE010000048.1 GCF_013315795.1 Nocardia barduliensis | reverse complement strand
CCACACCCTCCGACCGCGGCGCCACCACACCACCCGGCACACCCTCACCCGGCGCAACCACACCAGCCGGAGGCTCAACCGGCACAGACTGACCCGGCGAAGGCTGACCAGGCTGAGGCTGACCAGGAACACCGGGCGGACCGGAGTGACTCGGCGGAGCGGAAACAGCCGGGGGGCCAGCGCTACTCGGCTGAGCAGGCGCGGCAGTGCCCGGCTGGCCGGGGGCGGACGGAGCCGCGGGTTGGCCGGGTACGGGCGTTCCCGGCCGTCTCTGTTCCGGACGGCTCGACCACGGAGTCACCGGCCCTTGCTGTTGCTCCTCCGCCGAACCCGGCTCTCCTGCTTCTCCCTCGACCTCCGCGGGCCAGATTTCAGCGCTGGTCATGACCCATCCTCAGCGGTCGGCGCAATAGACGGGCGGATGCCATCGGGGCGGCACGTTCGAGCGACCGGCGACGGAGATTCATCCGCTGCTCCCTTCTGCTCGCTCGCCGTCGGCTGGAAAATAGCTGGCGGCCCGGGCAATTCGCGCACGTCAGTGTATGTCTTCGAGGATCATCCTGACCGGTACGGTCAGGGCCGCGCTTCCCGTCATTGGGAATCCTCGACAATGGTGGTGTCGAGAGGAACCCCGAGCATGGTCGATGTGCAGCCGCAGACCACGGTCGCCCCATCGCGTCAACCTGCGGCGGCGACAGTGTCCGGCTGGGCTCGATAGAAACTCGCTGCGCGTCGAATAGGTGAAATCGCATGGGCTTGTTCGGTCTCGAATGGAAAGACGTCGTCTCCGGCGTAGCCAGCGGCGTGGGGTTCGCGTTCGGTGGTCCGGTCGGCTCCGCGATACTCGGCGGTGCGGTCAGTGGCATCTGGACCGGCATCGAAAGAGGTTCCTTCTCAGAGGGCTTGCAGGCCGGCTTGGTCGGCGCTGCCTTCAGTGCGATACCCGGTGGCGTGGTCGGTGGCGCGACGAAGGGCATCGCCGGCGGCGGCCTCAAGGCGTTGGGGCAGAGTTTCCGAGACGTCCCCGATCTCCTGAGTAAGAAAGCGAATCTGGGCGGACTGGGCGATCGATTGGCTTTCTCCAGAGCCCACATGAACAGACTCGGTGCCGGAGCGCTGACCGCGGGCCTCGGCAACGCCTTGGCCAGCAGAGGATACGACGTCATCCATCCCAAACCGGGCGAGCCCGCGAAGGTGTACGAGAAAACGCTGCCGACCAAGATCCTCAATGATTCGACGACATTCGACCTCAGCGCCTGAGGAGCAGTTCTGTGGAAATGCACCTGATGCTGATGCCCGATCGGGCAGCGATACGGGCGGGTAATTACCCTCCTGCGTGGGTTCACTCGCCGTTCACCGAAAGTCGTTTCAAAGAGTTCTACCTATTCTTCAAAGACGGTTACGCCAGTCTGGGCAAAGATGCCACGGCAGACGAGGTGCCGAAGGCGCCGGAGGTTGCCCAGGTCGCACCGTCGAACGCTCTCGGTAGTTTTCAGGACTACGCGACGGTGGCCGTGCAGCTCCAGCAAGCCTACCGGAATGTTCACGACACGCTGGACGCCATGGTGAAGAAGTCGGTGAAGGACTCCGCCAAATGGTCCGATACGGGGCAGCGGAAAATCAATCTCGTGATCGACGAGAAAGTCGTCCCGATGGCGGCCAAAACTCCGACCGACGGATTCAAAATCGATGACCATCACTGGCTCTGGATCATCGCCGCGTGCAACACCGCGAGCACCGAACTGGAGAATATCTCCAAGGAGCAGGGCGGCGTCGCAAAGGATATCGACGATCAGACCGCGCGAATCAAAGAGCTGGAAGCGACCATAAAGAAGCTGGAGGCGGCGTCGAAGGATCCGGCGTCGTATCCGCCGCCCGTCGGCACGACGAACTATCCACCTGCCGACACGACGACTCCTCCGAGCGTGGACAGTACCCTGCCTCCCGGCTTGGACGGTTTGGACGGCCTGGACGATCCGGGCAACTCGGATCTGACGCCGCCCGGTCTGACCGACATCCCCGGTACGGACACCCCCGGCCAGAACGGCCAGACACCCGGCGGTCTCGACGGCATCCCGACCACCCCGGGTACGACGACGCCGACAACGCCTTCCGCTCCGGTGACCCCCGTCTCGTCGCCGATGGGCTCCGGCATGGATCTGATGAGTTCCATGCTGCCGATGATGATGCAGCAGGCGATGATGCGGAACATGGCCGACCAGGACCTGAACAACCGCAGGGAGGAACTGGATCCGCGCCGCTTCGAGGACGAGATGGACCCGGTGTCCCCGCCGCCGGTCGCGCCGCCGGTCACGGCGCAGCCCGCTACGGTGCAGCCTTCGACGACGGCTCCGGCGCCGCAGCACAGCGGGGCGCCCACCGGCGCAGCGCCTTCCACGCAGCCCGCGGGGGCGCCGGGCCGTACGCCGGGGGCGGACGGCAGCGTGATCTACACCTTCCCCGACGGGCGCACGCAGAAGGTGTCCGCGATGGTCGCCCAGGCGCTCGACGGGGCGTTCGGCAACGCCAGCGGCACCGACGCGCAGAAGGCGTACGAGAAGACGCCGGCGAAGTGGTCGGACAAGAAGCAGATCGGCGACCGCGTCGATCCCTACCAGCTGATGACCGGAGACGTCGCCACGTGGGACAAGCGCACCGCGATCCTGGTGGTGTTCGGCTCCGAGGAGGGTGGCACGCTGGAGGCCGTCGTCAACGGCGAGCTGAAACCGTTCACTCCGGAGATGTCCGACAGCGCGGGTGAATTCGGTCAGTTCTCCGGATTCGTCCACCCGAAGGGCATCGAGTTGACCGCGCCGGCGGACGGGGGCGCGCCCCCGGCGACGCCGGGCTCGGCCGATCAGTCCGCGGCCGCGGCAATGCCGGTTGTCGCGGCACCCGCGGGCTGATCGCGCGAGCGAGTGCGGTGGCGGCAGATGAGGAGAGGAGGTCGCGATGGCGCTGAATGTGGATCCGCAGGAACTCGTCGCTGCGGCGTCGAAGCTCGCCGCGATGGCGCGCGATACCGGGGCGGCGCTGCCGGGCGGATGGGTCGTGCCCGCGGGAGCTGACCCGATATCGGCCGCCGCGGTACCGCAGCTCAACGCCCATGCGGCGTCGTTGTTCAACGGCATGGCCGATGTCCTCACCGATATCCAGCGCACCGCGTACAACATCGGCGCGGCCGCCGTGGATTACACCGCCGCCGACGACCGCGGCGCCCGCACCATCAACGGCAGCGGCGGCGATATCCTCGGCAATCCGGTCGGCGAAGTGCAGGAGATCGGACCGCGACGCCCGCCCGCTCTCCGGTTCCCCGTCGCGGGTGGCGCCGTCGATCCGTTGACCTTCGCCCAGCAGCTGCACTCGGGTCCCGGCCCCGGGGCGGCGAAGGGATTCGCGGACGCGCTGCGCAAGTTCGCCGGTGGCCCGCATCTCGCGGCCATCGACGGCGTGAACTCCGCGGCGAAGACCATGCAGCACTGGGAGCCGGTCGGCGCCGCCGCGTCGGCGGAACTCGGCCAGCGTCGCGGGTGGCTCGATCAGCTCGGCACCGGCCTCGGCCTGCTGGCCGACGGAATCGACACCTACAGCGACGCCTTCCGGACGGCGAAGGCGAAACATCCCACGCCGGAGGAGATCATCGCCGCGCGCAAGGAGCTGATCGCGGCGATGCGCTCCAAGAACGAAGTCGGCATCCAGGCCGCCCTGGCGAAATTCAACGAACAGAACGCCCGTTCGGCCGAGACGATCACCGGTTACTCGACCGAGGTGGGTTCGAAGGTCGGCGCAGGCGAGGGCGCGGCCGAGGGCAACGGCAGCGGTAAGGGCAACGGCGGCGACAGCAACGCGCTGAGCCAGATGCTGCCCGCCCTGATGAGCGCGATGGCCTCGGCCGGAATGCCGCTGAGCCAGCTCGCGCAGTCGGACGCGGCCGAGGCGTACGACGACTACGGCCTCGACGAATACGGATACGACGACCTCGGCATCCCGAGCGGCCTCGGCACCGGCAGCCCGAGCGGGATGCCGGTCGGCAGCCCGGGTGCCGGCATCCCGGATGTGGACGCCGCAACCATTCAGGCGAGCGCCTTGCCCGTTGCCGCGGCGGCCAGCCTGGGTTCCGGCATGCCGCGCACCTCGGTGATCGATCCCCTCGGCTCGTCCTCGGCGGCCAACGCCGCCGCCGCGCGCGGCGCCGGTGCGCCGATGATGCCGTACATGCCGATGGCGCCCGGTGCGGGCAACGGGGGTGGCAACAACGAACGCAACCGGGTCGTGGCGTGGCATCCCGACCGCTTGATGTACGTCGACGACACACCGCACACCGAAGCGGTGATCGGCGAGCGGCCCACCATCGCGCCGACGGTGACCCCGCCGACACCGACGCCGAGCAACCAGTCCCCGACCCAACCCGGAGGTAACGCATGAGTGAGCACAGCGAGGTGGAGTCGTGAGTGCCATCCACCCGGATGTGCAGGCGGCCCTGGACGCAGCGCGCGATCTGCGGCATCGGATCGCCGAGATGCGGGAGAAGATCGACAACATCCGCGCCCGCAGGCCCTCGCCGAGCGGCGCGGTCATCCCGGAGGTCGACGCCATGGGCAGGCTGACCGATCTGTATCTGGCTCCGGGTACCGCCGCGCGGCTCACCTGCCCCGAACTGGTCGCCGAGATCATGTCCGCGATCCGGGAGAGCACCGCCGACGCCGCGCGGCAGTACCAGAGCGTCATGGAGACTCCCGTCGACGAAATCCAGCCCACCGCTGCCGTTTCCGGGCAGGGCGGATGACCGAGCCGGCCCCGGAGGTCACCGTCGCGGACACGGTGCGGTGGCTGCACGACGAGGGGCTGGTCCGGCTGGCCGGAGTGGCGGACGGCATTTCGGAGACGATCGTGGCCTACACGATCGACATAGCCACCGGAACGGTGTCCGCGCACCCCGCGACCGGCGGCGGGGTCGGTGCGGACGTGGTGTCCCTGGCCGCGGACGACCTGCCGTACCCGGTGGGCACCGCACGGCGGCTCGTGGTCGTCGGGGTCACGACCGCGGATTCGGTGCTCGTGATCGATTTGGCGGCGACCCTCACGATCGCGATCAACGCCGACCGTCCCGCGCAGGCGGCCCGCTCCTGGGTGTTGCAGCTGTTGCTGAATCCCGAGGTCACCATCACCACCAACAGCGCCGACGTCGCGATCGGCACCAGTGCGCGGCTGCGGCAGAGTTTCATTCCTGGCGGCGGCGCGACCCTGGTCAACGTCGACGACGGCAGGCCGCCGGTCACCGCGGTGACCTTGAACGCGACCACGGAAGGTCCCGATCATCTGGACGTCGCGCCGGACGGCACCGGCGAGATGTATCTCGGTGCTCGGTTCTGGCAGTTGCGCCAAGTCATGCGCATCGAGGACGCGGCCTGGTCCGTGCTTGCGGCCCGCTTGGAGTCCGCGGTCGACGACGTCGACAATCCCTTCAATCCGCCATCCGGCGAACGATTCTCGGAGAGCAACCGATGACCGACATGCACGCGATCGATGTGGACGACTTCGACGACGAGGAACTCGATACGCCGCCACCGGACTGGCGAAACCTGACCTACGAGGTGTTCAACCCCGATCACACCGTCGGCGTCGGATGCGACCGGGACGGGGAGATCATCGGTCTGTACATCACCGACGACGCGCGCGACAACGGAGACGAGTGGTTGGCGTCCCAGATCGTGCGGCTCGCGCGACTGGCGCACGCGAAGTCGCGCGTGGGTCTGCGGGCCGAGATGGAGTACAAGGGCACCCGCCCCTACACGATCGACTCGTTCGATCTTCCGACCGAGGCTTCCTACCGCGCCATGGAGGAAGCCGAGTTCCGGCGCGACACCTGAGTGCCGAATCCGCCGCACGGCGAGACAGGACAGCGACATGACCGACAAGTTCGACACCGACGACCCGCACGAGGTGGTCGCCGCCGCGCACAAGTTCCGCACCGCGATCACGACGATCGGCGGTCAAGTCGAAACGATCTCCGGCGGCTTCGTCGCGCCCCGGCGACCCGAATCGGAGATCGATCGGCGACTGGTGACGCATGTGCAGTGGATGAAGACCACTTTCGAGCGCGCCGTACGGTCCAACGGCCGTCGTGTGGACGCGACGACGCAGTTCACCACCCAGGCCTCCTACACCCACGGCGAGGCCGATCGCGCGGGCGCCGCCGCGGTGCGCCGCCGCACCGAATCCATCTGACCCGCTGATGGAGCCGGAGCGCAACAGTCCGTACTGGGACCAGATCGTCGGCGACAACTGGCCGGTGATCTCGCCCGGGGACTGGAGTGCGCTGGAACGCCGGGCGCGCGACGGCGCGGCGGCGTTGGACCTGCTCGACGCCGACAGCAAACGCCGCGACTTCGACGAACGGGCCCGTTCCAGTGCCGGTCTGCAACCGGTCAAGGACGACATGCTGCGGCAGCGGGCGAATCCGCAGGCGTTCGCCGACGCGCTGGAGGCCGCCGCCGACACCTTCCGGGACTTCTCCGACCTGGTGTATCGGACCCGCAACAAGATCCTGGACATCGTCGAGGAGACCACCGCGCAGGTCAACAGGACCAAACGCGCGGCAGCCGCGGAGGATGACGAATCCGACGCCCAGGCCATCCGCAGCCGTATCCCCGGCATGATCGCCGCTGCGCGGGACGCGGTGGAGGACGTTGTCCGGGCCGCGCTGAACTCGATCAGCCCGCAGGGTTTGCCCAGCCTGGGGCTGATCGCCGACGCGCTGGGACAGCCGGGACCATGGGCTCCCGGGCACAACGGTGCGGACGATCACGGACAGCACCGGCCCGCGACCGACCACTCCGGCAACCCGCGTCAGGACGGACCGAAGGACCCGCACCGGCCGGCCGATGTTCCGTTCCCGGTGCCGCCGCAGGTCGTGGCCGACGATCCGGTCGTCGACCCGGTCGGCCAGCTCCCGCCCGGCGACGATCTCGGCGAGCGTCCGAATCAGCTTCCCACGCAGGACATTTCCGCTGGCCCGCCGTCGACGGGCCCGGACACCGACCAGTACACGCCGGGTGGGCCGACGACCATCCCCGTCGGCAACACGCCCGGCGCGGCGCCCCAGGACGGACCGGGCATGCCCGCCGTGAGCGGCGGGCCGCGCGCGCCGGTGACGGACCCCGAGCCGGTGGCTTCGGGCCGGGATGTCCAGGCGGACGACGACCATCGGGGAGCGCCGGGCCCGGAAGAACGGGATCCGGACGAACGCGATCCGGTGGGAAGCGATCCGGATGCCTCGGCGGAGCGAACCGAGTCCGTGAGCGAGGACCGGCCGACGACCGCTCCGGCGGCGGAATCGACCGACGCGACCGGTGCCGAACGATATGCCACTTCCTCCGCGCCGATGGCGGACCCGACCGCCGCGGTGCCTTACATCCTTCCGCCGCCCGTCGTGACGCCGCCGCCCGCTTTCACGCCGCAGGCTCCGGCCGCGTCGGTCAACCCGGCCGGACCGGCGGTCTCCGCCCCGGCGGCACAGGCGGGTTCGCCCCCGCCGCAGGTGCAGGCCAAGCAGGCCGCGGCCCCCGGCGAAGCACGCGCAGCCGCCGTCGCGCCCAAGGTCACGGCGGCGAGTTCGGGGCCGCCTCCCGGATCCGCCGGAGCCGTCAAGGCGCCGCCGCCGGAGCGGGGCGAGCAGCGGGCCGACGCCGGACGGGCGGAGGACGACGGCAGCGACGAATCGATCCGCAACGTGGTGGGTGCGGCCATGACCTCGGCCGCCGCCCCGGCATTCGTCCTGGGTGAGCGGGTGGACGGCGACTTGGTGCTGGCCCGCACGCTGCTCAGCGGCATCCTGGCCGCAGGGGGCGACGCGGTCCTCGGCCTCGGCTGGGCGGTGTCGGTGATGCGCCATCCGAGCGGGATCAGCGCGTTCGTCACCTCGAACGAGGGACGCGGCTGGATGCCCGCGGGCATCCACCTGCCGCGGGAGATGTCCACACCCTGGGTCTGGGATGTTTCCGAGGCGGCGTGGGAGGGGGTCGCCGACCCCGCGCGTGTGCTCGCGGAATTCGGAATCGCCTGGGGGCGTAAGTCCGGTGCCCGGCTGACCGCCGTCGTCTCGTCGGAGGACATCGACGCCGAGTTGCGACGACAGCTGGGCGACGTGCCGATCGAAGGCTCGGTGGCCGCTTCCGCGGCGATGGACTTCAGCGCGCCGCGGCCGAGTCTGGTCGACCGCCTCGAACTGGTCGGGGCTCCCGCGCTGGTGCAGCGAGCCGTGGCCGCGCCGGAGGCGGAGATCGGCACGCGACGCTGGGAGTTGGCCTCGGACGCGCACGTTCGTCTCCAGCAGGCCGGTCTGGGTTCTCCGGCCGCGCTGGGCGCGCCCGCGGCACGCGAGCGGATCCTCACCGCGCTGCGGCAGCGACGCGAGGTGCCGCAGGAGTGGTGGGAGGAACTCCGGGACGCCGACGACCTGCTCACCGCGACGATGCTGGCGCGGCGTGCGGATGTGTCCAGGGTCGCGTTGGGCGAGTTGCGCGCCGACCAGTCCGACGCCCGGTACGCGTCGGAGATGAACGCCCTGCGCGCCATGGTCTTCGAGCGGCGCTGCGACGAACTCGTGCTGCTGCTGGCCGAGGCCGCTACGCGCCAGAGCCTGCGCGACGCGATGTACGCGCACGCGCAGATCGTGGGCCACCCCGCGTTCGTCGCACCGGCTCCCGGCCCGGCCGCCGATCCGGTTCGCCGTCCGACCATCACGGCTGGTCCTGGTCGCTGAGCTGAAAGGAACGCGCTCCCCACTCCTGGGAAGGATCGACAATATGGGGGACGTGTGGCGGGAAAGGATCTGATCGAGCATGCCGAACAGCATGGAAATCGACCCTGCGGTTTTGCGTCAGCTGGCCGACCAACACGACCGGGTCGCGCGCGATACCAGAGAGTGGGCCAAACCCCCTGCGGACTGGCTCGCGAACTTCCTGCCCACCTACGGCAAGATCGCCTATCCGGTGTACGAAGCGCTGGAGCGGTACTACGACGCCCGGCAGCGCGCGGGCGAGGCGCTGGCCAGCGAACACGACCGCACCGCTGACTCGCTGCGCGCGTCCGCGGCCGCCTACGAGCAATCCGACGAGGACTTCGCCTCGCACATCCGGCAGGTGGGCGGCGTCACGGATCAACCGTCCCCGACGATGCCGGTCGCGACCTCCCCCGATTCGTTCGGTCCTGGCGTCCCCGCGCAACCGGTCGCTTCCCTGCCCGGCGACGGTCCGGTGCAGGCCGGTCCTACTTCGGCGGGTCCCACACCCACATCGGCAGGCCCCGACGGCACCCAGAACAACCCGCTCGGTACTTCGCCCGGCGGTCCGAACGGAGCGTCGCCGACGGGCACCGGTGCGCCCGGCGCGACCGCCGCGACGGACCCGGCGGGCACCAACGGCACCGGCACGCCGAACGCGCCGGGAACGACCACACCGGGCGGGCCGTCGAATACCGGCGTGACGGCGCCCTCGTCGGCGGGCATGCCGCCGACCGGCGTCGGACCGCTCAACGCGGGCCCGGACGACCGAGGCGCCACGCAGCCGCCCAGCGGCGCGACGGGCCGGGGAGACCTGCCGCCCATGCCGGTGCCGGTCGCGAGCCCGTTCGCCGCCGCCGTCGCCTCGGCGAAGGACAAGGAGGCCGAACCCGCGTACGTGGTGGGCAGCCAGGTGAACGACGACCTGGTCCTGGCCAGGACGCTGCTCGGCAGTGTGCTCGCCGCCGTGGATTCCCCGGTGGGCATGGCCTGGTCGGTGGCGGTGCTGCGCGGCCCGGGGGGAACGGGCGTCTTCATCACGTCGAACGAAGGCCGTGGCTGGTTGCCTGCCGGATTGTTCCTGCCGCGTGAGGTCTCCACCCCGTGGAACTGGGACGAGTTGCTCACCGCCGACGACGGCAGCGGCTCGCCGTGGGAGGGGGTCACCGATCCGGCGCGTGTGTTGGCGGAATTCGGTCTGGCCTGGGGCGCCAAGGCGAACGCGCAATTGTCGGCGCTCGTGTCCTCCGGACCGATCGACCCGGGTTTGCGTTCCCGATTCGCCGACGCGGCGATGGAAGGGCTCGTCGGTCCGTCCTACGACGTCGACCTGCGCGAATTCACACCCGATACGGCCGACCGGCTCGGTCTCACCGGTTCGATAGCGGGCCTGGAACATGTCTCGGCGGTACCGGACGCGCAGGTCCGCTCCCGCTGCGTGGAGCTCGCCGCGGACGCGCACGGCCAGGTCGGCCGCTCCGGGTCGGTACCCGCCGAAGCCGCCACCTCGCGCCGGGTCCGGGAACGGATTCTGGCCGAGGTCCAGGCCGGAAAGCCGGTGCCGCGCGAACTGTGGGAAGAACTGCGCGACGCCGACGATCTGCTGGCGGCCTCGATGCTCGGGCAGCGGGTCGACGTGGGCCGGGTGGAGATCGGGCAGCTGCGGCTGGACGCCGGAGTCTCCCCGTTGCGCAGCATGGTCTTCGAACGCCGCTGCAACGAATTGGTGCTGCTGCTGGCGGACGAGCCGAGCAGGCAGACGCTGCGCGACGCCGTCTACGCGCACGAACAGATCACGCTGCACCCGCAGTTCGTCTCCACACCGGCGCCCGTGTCCACCACCGTGGCGCCCGAGCGGGTCGCCCGGCCCGCTACGGCTCCGGCGGTCGCCGCACCGGAGGTCGCCGGAGGGCCGCCGCCCACCGTCGTGGTCGCGCCCTCGACACCGCCGCCGGTGGCCCGTCCGGAGCGGTCGTGAAAACCGCGCGCCGGTAGCGAATTCCGGCGCTCCGGGCCGTGGCGCGGCGTTTCCTTCCGCCGCGCCGCGACCCGGGCACCAGCGTCTTCCTAGAGCTCATCCTGCGGCCTGACCACGTGCCGGTACGGCACGCTTCCGTGGTGGACCGGCACTCGCTGACGGAAGGCGGCCACGGCCGCCCAGCAAGAGAAACGCGGCCAGTCTTCGAGCAAGAGAATAAGTATCGGCAGTGTGTCGCTGACGCCGACGTGTGCGGACAGACAGCATCGCTGTGCGCCTCGTGACCGCCGTGCCCGGCAGCGATGGGCGAGCGTGCGTTTCTACTGCACGTCGTGCACCGGAGCTACGCGATGAGCACTCGTGGCGGTCGTCAACTTACGAGGACGAGACCGCCACGTGGACAATGCCCCTCGCCGCCGGACGATAGGCCGCTCAGGGCTAGGCGTCGATGACGGGACTTGCTTCCTGATCCGGTTCTTCCTCGGCCGCCACATCCTGAGTGGTCCCGCTGCCCGGCCGGTCGGCCGAGGACACGTCCCTGGACCGCCGAACCGGAATCACGCCGGGTGCCACCGTGGTGGCCGGAGCCCCGTTCTGTTCGGCGGGAGGTGCGGTATTCGCGGCCGGGGCCGCGGTGACGCCGCCGGGCTCCGTGGCGGCCGGTTGCGCACCGGCCGGTTGCGCGTTCGGATCGCCGGGCGGCGGCGCGGCCGCGGGTTGATCGCCCGGCGGCGGTGCCTGGCCCGGCTGTCCGGGAGCGCCTCTCTGTTCGGCCTTCTCCGCCTTGTCGACCTTGTCCTCTTCGGCCTTCTGCAACATCTCGGGGATCTGGGAGATCAGCGGCATGGCCGCCATCGGCAGCATCGCGAGCATCGGCAACAGCGATGACAGTCCACCGTCGCCGCCGCCACTGCTGCCGCCGGCTGCGCCGCCCCCGTTGGATTGGCCTCCGCCGCCCCCTTTGCCTTTCCCGCCGCCGTTGGCCATGTCCTCGTTGAGGTCGGCGATGGCGGTGACCTTGTCGTATACCGCCTCCACGGCGGCGGCCACCGCTTTGAGCAGGGGAAGCTCTTGCGCGGGTTTGAGTTTGGCCTTGCCCGCCGCCTTCAGCTTGGTATTGAGCTCGGTCACGATGGTCTTGATCGACCGCAGGGCCTGTACCTGTTCGGCGGCTACCGTGACGGAGGTCTTGACCACCTTGTCGTCCATTTGCAGCAACTTCAGCTGCCTGGCCTCGACCTTGTCGATGGTTTTGCGGTATTCGTCGTCGGCCTCGCCTTTGCCGAGGGTTTCGTAGATCGCCGGCTTGAGCAGGTCGTCGACCTTCGGCGGGGGAGTGGTCATGCCACGGCCGAGGAGGTCGACGGCGGTCTGAATGGCGGTGTCCGCCAGCGCGATGAACGCGCGCAGCCCTTCCGAGGCGCCGGGCGGGCAGTGCAGGTCGACCAACCAGAAATGCTTGGCCTCGGCGGCCATACCGGCCAGCGGGCTGGACGCTACCGAAGCTGTCTTGGCTTTGGTTTCCGCCGCCGTTGGTGCCATACCGTCGCCACCGCCTCTCAGGAAGTCACATCCATTGTCAGGGCTTCCCGGATTTGGGAAGTGGCGCATAGTTCGATTACCCACCCAAGAATGGGAATACGACGGAATCTGTGCGGACGACACAATAACTGGAAAGTGTGAGAGGCGGTCGTTGATGAGCGATGGCGAGTCGGTCGGATGGCACCGGCACTGACGAACGACCTGGATGGAGTGCTCCGCTCGCTGCTCGCCCTGTACGGCGACGGCCAGCCCGCGGGCCAGGCGGCGAGCGCGACCCAAGCGCTGGCCGCCGATCTGCGTGCCCATTCCGGGGCGGTGGCGCTGCGGTACGGCGAGGCCCAGGGGATGCAGCTGTCGGTCGCGGAATCGCATGCGGGCAAAGACGGCATCGTGCGCAAAGCCGTTGGCGAATCCAGCGACGGAACGGTCAACGGCCGTGGCCGCCTGACCAACCACATCGCCGATTTCCAGGCGCGGATGCAGGCGATCGCCTCCGTGAGCGATACCCGCTTCAGCGGTCCCGCGCTGCTCGATGCCGCGCAGACCACCATCTCCAATGCCACGAAGCAGGTCGACGCCGATGTCGCCGCCGCACGCCAGCAGGCCGCGCAGATCATGCCGCCTGCCACGCCGCCGACCAGGCGGGCGCGCCACGGCGACGCACCGCGCCGACGGCGTCGCACGCGCTCCAGGTCCAGCTCCGCTTCCCGGCTGCGCCGCAACGGCAGGGTGCGCTCGGACGGGACGCTGGGCAGCAACGCGGTGCTCGCCGCCAGCAACTGGCTCGGCACGCCGTATGTGTGGGGCGGGGGCGGCGCCGGTGGGCCCACCGGAGGTGGATTCGACTGCTCGGGCCTCACGCAATACGCGATCGCCCAAGCCAGCAACGGCGAAGTGGTGTTGCCGCGAACCACCTACGAGCAGATCTACAGTGGGACCCGGGTGTCCGCCGACGACGTGCGCCCAGGTGACCTGGTGTTCCCCGCCGGATCGTTCAGTGCGCGAGGGCCGGAACACGTGCAGCTGGCCGCGGGCAACGGCATGGTCATCGAGGCGCCCTACACGGGTTCGACGGTGAAGTGGTCACGCATGCCGAGCGAGGCCGTCGTCGTGCGGGTGCTGTGACGCGGTGACCCGGGAGAGGATCACGGCGTGGCCATAGACATACCCAGCGAGGTCGCGCTCTTCCTCAACATCTGCGGCATTCCGTACCCGGACATCAACGAGGACGACGTGCGCGCCCTCGCAGGCCACGTCCGCACCTTCGCCGCGCAGGTGCAGGACACGCACGACTCCGCGACCGGCGTGATCGACCAGATGGGCGCTTTCTACTCGGGCGAGTCCTACCAGCAATTGGTGGCCACCTGGGCGAAAATGAGCGCCACCAACATGCGGCAGCTCGAGAGCGCGTGCGAGCTCGTCGGGCAGGCCCTCGAGGTGGCGGCGACCGTGATCACCGCGGTGAAGGTCGCCGTGCTCGCCGAACTCGCCGCGCTGGCCGCGGCCTACACCTCGATCATGCTGACCCCGCCGCTCGCGCCGTCCGCGCCCTTGGTGGCGGCCGCGGCGCGCCGGCTGTGCGAGCAGATGGTGCAGTACCTGGTCGGCTACATCGTCGCCGAAGTCATCGGCAAGGCGATCGAACCGCTCGAACAGGCCATCGGCGACATGGTCAACGGGCTGGTCTACGACGCCGCCCGCGACGCGCTCGACGTGCCGCCGTCGAACGGAACCAAAGCCCTGCACATCGACCCCGACGAGGTCCAGCGTTTCGCGAAGGTGCTCGACGATCACGCCGACGACATCATGCAGCACGCGGCGAACTTCGCCGAGAACGTCTCGAAACTCGACTTCACCACCGCGCCGCGCATCGACGAAGCGGCTCATCCCCCGGTGACCGGCCCCACCGTGCCGGACGCCGGGCTCCCCATCGGTCCCGCCGTGCGGCCGGACGAGTTCGCGTTCCGGCCGAACGGGAATCCCGAGGCACGCTTCGGTCCGGACCTACCGGTGGGATCGGGAAGTCCTGCCGGGAACAACACGCCCGACGCACGAGACCCGGTCGGCGCGAACGCGATCCGTGCTGGGGAACCGCCAGCGGATCGAACCGGGAACACGGGTGGTTCCCCGGTCGGCACCGCGGAGCAAGCGT
The DNA here is from genome assembly GCF_013315795.1 of Nocardia barduliensis. Classification (GTDB taxonomy): domain Bacteria; phylum Actinomycetota; class Actinomycetes; order Mycobacteriales; family Mycobacteriaceae; genus Nocardia; species Nocardia barduliensis. The sequence goes on along the minus strand of NZ_JABLTE010000048.1, from coordinate 40,474 downwards.
CCCAGCAGGCCGCGGCAGCGGACCGGCATTCGACTTCGGACCCCGCGGCTGCGAAATCCCCGACTCCGGGCGCGGTCGCGAACACCCCGGACGCGGCTGCCGCGGAGCGCTCCGCCGGAATCGACACTCCGCGTTCGGTATCCGCGCCCGCGGCCTCCGAGATGGGGACGACGCTCGCCCGGGAGGCGGCGCTCACCGATTCGGCGCGACCGGCGTCCGACACGGCGGTGCGCCAACCCGGCTCGGCGTCCGATCCGGCTCCGTCCCTGGAGCAGTTGCCGGTCGAGGCTTCGATCGCGGGCAGTCCATCCAGCGTCGCGCCTCTCGCTCAGCAGGGTGCCGGGATGGCGGCCACCCCTTGGGGGCGCACCGGGCAGCAGGCAGCGGCGACGCCGAATCCGCAGCCGCTCAAGGCGGAACGCCCGGCGGCGATCGCGCCGAAAGTGCGTCGGCCCGCGGCCACCCCATGGGCGAAGGCGCGTCGCACCCGGGAGGTTCCCGCCGCGGTGCACGCTCCCGCCGCCGGGCGGCCACCGGTGCACGTGATCCGGGAGAAAGACGCGAAAGAAGGCGGCGCGGAGAACACCGGCCTGGCCGACGCGAAAGTCGCGCCGTCCGGAGTGACGGCCCCGCCATCCGATCGCACGGACCCGCCCGGTGCTCGCGGCTGACCGAAAACGTGCGCGGGTGGGAGAACGCGAAAAACCCATTCCCAAGCGCGGGAATGGGTTGCTGAGTCGAAGTGTCGACAGTGGTAAACGTAGTCACACCCGCACGGCGTCGGAACGCCTCGGGTGTCGCACCCCCACAACGGCCGGTGGCCTGCCGGTGCCACCGGCCGTTGCTTTTGGGTTCAGATCGTCGGGATGAGGGACCGGCGATCTGTGTTCAGACAGTACCCTCTTCTGTCGGAACGTTCAATAGTGTGCACCTAAATAGCGGCAAGAAATTTCCGGACCGGCTGTGACCTGCTGCGCGGCGGCTGGGGGACCGGATCGCGGCTGGCCAGCCGCCGCCGAAGGGGCCGTCTGCAGGCGGATGATTGCCGACCCCGCGGTAAACATACCGTTACATGACGGTACGTTCAAAACTGGCATGTGAGTCGGGTGTGCGGGGCGGGAGTGGGCCTCGAACGTGAGCCGGTGAGTTGCCCGAGACCGGCCGGGCGGAGCGGGTCGCGCGGAACGCGCCCTCGCTTCCCATTATTGGGAAGGCTCCGTGTCCGTGGCGTTACCCCCGGAATCTATCGTTCGAGCAGGCTAGTTCGGCGGAAGGGAAGTCCGAGTGTCAGCGGCCGAGGACGCGTTCTACACGGGTGTTCAGAATCTTGGGTTGGTCGCGGGTGGCGTGCGCAACGAGCAGCACGCGGGGGCGGCGTTTCGGGCCGCCACCGACCTCGACCCCGATATGTGCGATGCCTGGCTCGGGCGCGCCATGGCCGGAGAGGTCACCTCGGAGGTGATCTACGGCGCCTACCGCTCGGTGCACAACCTCTATCGCGACCAGCAGCGGGCCGGTCTGGTCGACCGCGCTCTGTGGTGCCAGGTCGAGATCGGCATGTACGGGTTGCGCGTCGCGATGGCCGACCGGGACCAGATCGCCATCGCACAGGCATGCTCATACGCCGAAGGCGGCGAATGGCAAGAGGCCGCGGCCATCCTGGACGAGGTCCCCAGCGACGACGTCGCCGACTTCGTGCGGATGTCGCTGTACTTCCGGACCAAGCAGTGGCCGGAGGTGCTGGCCGCGCGCAACGCCCGGCCGGTGCTGGAGGACGGCCTGCTGGACATCGCCGCCGAGTTGATGACCGCCCAGTCACTGGCGCACCTGGGCCGCTTCGGTGAAGCCATGCCGCGCGCACAGCGGATCGTCGAGGACAGTTCCTCGGGCAATCTGTCCTACATCTGGGCCGACGCGCACTTCCTGCTCGGCATGCTGATGCGGCACAACGGCGATCACGATGCCGCCGACAAGATCCTCAAAGGACTGCAGGGCTCCGCGCTGTGGCCCGAGCGCGAGGAGTGGCAGCGCGCGGTGCGGGACAAGAGCTACCGGTTCGAGGTCGCCACCGCGGAACTCATCGCTTCCCGCACGAACAAGTGGGACCCGAAGACCGGTGACGACCCGCGCGAGGCGGCCGCCAGCGCGGCGCGCGCGGAGCGCGAGAGTCTCCTCACCGAGGCCTCGGACCTGTTGCAGGCGCAGATCGGCATGGACTCGGTCAAGGAACAGGTCGACCGCCTCAAGTCCGGTGTGCTGATGGACCAGGTGCGCGCCAAGCGCGGGCTGGCCGTGGATTCGCGGTCGCAGCACCTGATCTTCTCCGGTCCGCCCGGTACCGGTAAGACGACCATCGCGCGCGTGATCGCCAAGATCTTCGCCGGCCTCGGTGTCGTGGAGAACGCGGAGGTCATCGAGGTCTCCCGCAACGACATGGTCGGCACCCACCTGGGCCACACGGCTCCGAAGACCAACGCGCTGATCGACTCGGCGCTGGGCGGCGTGCTGTTCATCGATGAGGCGTACACGCTGATCCAGGAGGGGCTCTCGGGCGGTGACGCGTTCGGCAAGGAGGCGGTCGACACGCTGCTGGCCCGGATGGAGAACGACCGCGACAAGCTCGTCGTGATCATCGCGGGATACGAGGACCAGATCGACCGGTTCCTGGCGTCCAACGACGGCCTCGCCTCCCGGTTCACCAAGCGTATCCGGTTCGCCAGCTACGACGCCGACGAACTGGTGCAGATCGCCGATCACATCGCGCGCAAGAAGGACTCGATCCTCTCCGAGCAGGCGCGTGAGGTGCTGCGCCTGCGCTGTGAGGAGCTGGCCGGTCAGAGCAAGAACGGCAGGCGGCTGATCGACCTGGCAGGCAACGGCCGTTTCGTGCGCAACGTGGTCGAGGCCGCCGAGGCCGAGCGGGACTACCGCTTCACCAGGGAGAACGCGGATATCGCCGCGATGAGCGACGAGGAGCTCATGACCATCGACGCGTTCGACGTTTCCGCGGCGCTGGAGGGTTTGGCGCCGTCGGCGCGGGTGTGAGCGTCCCCTGACCCAGCATTCCCCGTACTGGGAACACGGGTCGTATTCATGCTGTGACCGCTGGTTACGGTGTGGTGGCAGGGCGGCGGAAGGAACGATAACCGGTGGCGCGCTTCCGGGTTGTGACCAAACACCAGATCTCTGGTTGGCGTTTTCTGCTGCGCCGGATCGAGCACGCGCTGGTCCGTCGAGACGCGTCGATGATCGACGACCCGCAGCGCGGTCGTTCCACGGCATTGTCCATCGGCATCGCGCTCGCGTGTGTGATCATCGCGGGCGCCGCCGTGCTGGCGTTCTTCAAACCGGCCAAGAAGGTCGGGGAGTCGAAGATCGTGGCGGAGAAGGACACCGGCGCGCTGTACGTGCGGCTGAACAATCGGCTGTTCCCAGCGTTGAACCTCACCTCCGCTCGGTTGATCGTCGGTTCTCCGGACAACCCGGTGAAGGTATCGAAGGACGAGCTGTCGAAATATCCGCGCGGGCCGTGGGTCGGTATTCCCGGCGCGCCCGGCAGCATCGTCGACACCGCCGAGCGGGACTCGTCGTGGACGGTGTGCGACACCGCGCGAACCGGTGCGGCGGCGCCGGTGAACCCCGCCACCGGTCTGCCGACGGTGAGTCGCTCCGCGGTGCGGACGACGGCGATCGGCGGGCCGCTCACCGTCGACGGCGACGCCACCCGCCTGCTGGGCGAGGGTGAAGCCCGTCTGCTGCGCGACGATTCCACGACCTGGCTGGTGTACGGCGACGCCGAGAAAGGCGTGGTGCGCGCCGCGATCGATCTCGCGAACACCGCGGTGGCGATGGCACTCGGCATCGATTCGACCGCTCCGGTGATGGCCGCGTCCAAGGGCCTGGTCAACGCGATACCCGAGGCGCCGCCGCTGCGGGTGCCCGAGGTGCCCGGCGCGGGCGAGTCGATCACCTTGAACAACGGATTCACCACGCCGGTCGGGTCGGTGCTGACCGTCTCGACGCCGGATCAGGGCGTCTCGTACTACCTCGTCTCGCAGACGGGTCTGGTCCGGATCAGCGCCGTCCTCGCGGCGATGGTCCGCAACGCGAACTCCCAGGGCGCGGTGTCCACGCGCACCGTGGGACCCGACGTGATCGCGGCCAATCTGCGCCCGGGGCAGTGGCCAGGCACCGCGTCCTACCCCACCCGGCCCATCCGGTTGGTCGACCCCGAGCGGTCCGGCGTGACGTGCTATCACTGGTCGCGGTCGGGGAACGATCCGAACGCGGCCACCGAACTGCTGGTGGGCAAGCAACTTCCGCTCACCCAGGAGGAGCAGGGCCGGACGGTGGACCTGGTGACCTCGGCGGCTTCGCGCGGCACCACCGCGGATGCGGCCTATCTGCCCCGCGACACCGGCCGTTTCGTGCAGGTGACCGGCTCGGAGCCGGGATCACCACTGCGGGAGGCCTTCTACTGGGTCTCCGACAGCGGCGTCCGCTACGGCGTCATCACCGATCCCGGCGGCGCCACCGGCGATCCCACCTTGTCCGCGCTCGCACTGCGGACCCCGGTCCCGGCGCCGTGGAACATCATCTCGCTGTTCGCGGTGGGTCCCGCCCTGTCCCAGAAGGAAGCTCGCATTCAGCACGACGGCATCCCGAACAACAAGATCGTCGCCGGGCTCGGTGGTTCGTAGTGACCACCACTCGTCGATTCGTCCGCCCCGCGCGGACGGTGCGCGGTCCCAAAGCCCCCGCCGTGACCGAATTGCGGCTGCAACCGCCGACCGAGCTGCCCAAGCCGGTCCCGCCGTCGCGGCTGCGCATGATCATGCCCGTGGTCATGGTGGCGGCCATGTGCGGAATGATGGTCATGATGTTCCGCGGCGGCGGAGCCATGAACCCGATGATGCTGATGTTCCCCGCCATGATGCTGGTGTCGATGTTCGGCATGATGGGCGGCGCGTTCGCGGGCAACTCCAGCGGCGGTGCGGCGAGCCTCAACGAGGAACGCAAGGACTACCTGCGCAGTCTCACCGACAACCGCAAGACCGTGCACGGTGCCGAAGCCGAACTGTATGCCTTCCTGCGCTATACCCATCCCGGTCCCGACGAGATCGCCCGCCTGATCGGCGGCAAGCGGATGTGGGAAGTGCAGGTCGCGAGTCCGCAATTCCTCCGGGTGCGCGTCGGCCGGGGGCGCATCGCCAATCAGGTGCGCGTGATCGTGCCGGAAGCCGCGCCCACGTCGGATCTGGACCCGGTCGGCGTCGTCGAGCTGACCCGGTTCGCCAAGGCGTACTCGACGGTCGGCGGCATGCCGGTCGCGATCAATCTGCTGTCGGCGCCGCAGGTCGGCATCGACGGTGACGCGCACCTGGTGGCCGGACTGATCCGCGCGATGATCGCCGAGGTGGTGGTCCTGCACGGACCCGACCAGGTGGCGGTCGCGGCGGTGCTGTCCGATCCGGACGCGCCGGAGTGGTCCTGGCTGAAATGGCTTCCGCACACCCAGCATCCGAGCGAGACCGACGCGATCGGTTCCAGCCGGATGGTCTATCGCACCGTCGCCGAGCTGCGCACGAAGGTGCTCGCCGGGCTCAACCGCGGCCCCTTCTCGGCGAATTCGCAGCCAACCCTGGATCGCACGCACTACTTGCTGATCGTCGAAGTCAGCGGGCCCGCCAGCGACCGCGACATCTCCGGCATCGATGGCTGCACCTGGCTGCGGATGGGTTCCACGGAGCAGAATCTGCCCCGTGCGCTGCGCTTCACCGTGACCGAGGACCGGTCGCTGAACGAGGTGACCCCGCGCGGATTGCGCCGGGTCGGCGTCGCCGACGCGCTGTCCACGGCGGCGATGACGGCGATGGCGCGCAGTCTCTCGCCGTACCGGTTGTCCACGGTGGTGGAGGCGGTGGCCGCCGAGCAGGCCAGCGGAGGCACGTCCTGGGAGGAGATGGTCGGCATCGCCGACCCCGGCGCCATCCGCGTCGAGCAGGCGTGGGTGCGGCGCCGCGACGAGGATCGGGCCCGGCTGAACATTCCCTTCGGTCACGATCCGGCCGGCAGTGTCGTCTATCTCGACATCAAGGAATCGGCCGAAGAAGGCATGGGCCCGCACGGCATGTGCATCGGCGCCACCGGATCGGGTAAGTCGGAATTCCTGCGGACCCTGGTGCTGTCGGCGGTGTCGACACATTCGCCGGACGTGTTGAACCTGCTGCTCGTCGACTTCAAAGGTGGCGCGACCTTCCTCGGCTTCGACCGGCTGTCGCACGTGACGGCCGTGGTGACGAACATGGAGGAGGAAGCCGACCTCGTCACCCGTATGGAAGACGTCATCAACGGTGAAATGGCACGGCGGCAGCGGATCCTGCGCGACGCGGGCAATTTCGCCAGCGTCGCCGACTACGAGCGCGCCCGGGAGCAGGGCGCGGACCTGCGACCCCTGCCCACGCTGCTGATCATCCTCGACGAGTTCGCCGAACTGCTCGAGCAGTACCCGAACTTCTCGAAGCTCTTCGTGGCCATCGGCCGATTGGGCCGATCGCTGCGCATCCACCTGCTGCTCGCGTCGCAGAAAGTGCCCGCCAACCGGATGGGCGAGCTGGAAGCGCACCTTTCCTACCGGATCGCGTTGCGCACCAACCAGACCAGCGACTCGCGCGACGCGATCGGCACCGCGGACGCCTACCACCTGCCGAAGAAGCCCGGTTCGGGTTACCTGCGGGTCGGCTCCGGCGACCTCCAGCGGTTCCAGGCCGCGTACGTGGGTGAGAAGTACTCGCCTCCCGCGCAGGTGTCCGCGGCCTCCGCGCAGCGCGCGCGACGGCCCGGTGGGGGATACCGCCCGCCGCAGCGTTTCATCACCGGCCATATTGTCGACACCCGCCCCGTGGTGGTCGAGCCGGTGGTCGTCCAGGAGGCGCCCGAGGCCGCCGACGGCGAAACGATCACCGTGATGGAAGCGGTCTTGCAGCAATTGGCCCGGCACGGTCAGCCCGCGCACAAGATGTGGCTCCCGCCGCTGGTCACGCCGCCCACTTTGGAGCGCATGGTGCGCGCGGTGCCGCAGGGGGCGTTGCAGATGCCGTTGGCGCTGGTGGACAAGCCGCGTCAGCAGCGCCAGGACGTCTGGTCCGTCGACATGTCCGGCGCGGGTGGCCATATGGCCATCGTCGGCGGTACGCAGTCCGGCAAGTCGACCGCGCTGCAGTCGTTCATCCTGTCCGCGGCACTGACGCACACCCCGGAGCAGGTCCAGTTCTACTGTCTGGACTTCTCCGGCGGCGGCTTGTCGAGCTTGGCGAACCTGCCGCACGTGGGCTCGGTCGCCGCGGCTCGCGACGGTGACCGCATCCGCCGCACGATCGCGTTGGTGACGAACCTGCTCGAGAGCAGGCAATCGATGTTCGCCGAGTTCGGCATCGACAACATCCGCAAGTTCCGCACAATGCGCGATGGTGCGGGCGCCGCACCGTGGCTGGACCGCGATCCCTACGGCGATGTCTTCTTGGTCATCGACGGATGGGATGTCGGGTTCGGCACGAACGGCCCGTACTACGACGAGTACACCCCGGTGATGGAATCCATTGCCCTGCAAGGCTTGAATTACGGCATTCACTTGGTGGTGAGCAGTTCACGCTGGATCGCCATTCGCCCCGCGATCAAGGACCTGATGCAGACGCGCATCGAGATGCGTTTGGGCGACCTGGCCGACACGACATTCAATGTCCATCGCAATGTGGTCGCGGCGATCCCCGCGAATCGGCCCGGTCGCTGTATCTCGACCGACGGGCTGCACATGCTCACGGCGTTGCCGCGCATCGACGGGGTCGGCGAGGCGGAATCGGCTGCGGAGGGTCTCGCGGCGGCGTCCGCCGAGGTCGCCCAGCGCTACCCCGGTCGCCGCGCGCCGCAGGTGAAACTGCTGCCGCCGCAAGTGGGCATCGACGAGGTGCGCGCGGGATGGCCGGTGGCGCAGACGCTCGCGCAGCGTCTCGTCGTGCCGTTCGGTCTGCGGGAGTCCGATTTGCAGCCCGCGACGATCGATTTCAGTGTGTCGACGCACTTCATCGTGCTCGGCTCGACCGGCTCGGGGAAGTCCACCACCCTGGCCGCCCTGCTGGCGTCCATTCAGCGTCAGTACGATCCCTCGCAGGCGCGCGTGCTGCTGATCGACTACCGGCGCAGGCATCTGGAGACGGTGCCGCAGGAGATGCTCATCGGCCATGTGACCAATGAGCGCGACGTGCGAGATGCGCTGCCGGCGCTGGTGGAGAAGATGCGCTCGCGGCGACCACCGGAGAACGTGACCACGCGGCAGCTCGCGGAAAGGTCCTGGTGGAGCGGGCCCGAGGTCTTCGTCGTGATCGACGACTACCACATGATCGCGCAGCGCGGCGCGTTGAATCCGCTGGAGCCCTTGAAGGAGATCATTGTCGACGGCCGAGACACCGGCTTGCACGTCATCGCGGCGCGCAACATCGCGCAAGCGGATACCGCGTTGTACGACAACGTGATCGGCCAGATGAAGAACCTCAATTCCTCGGGTCTGATCATGGACGGCTCGAAGCTCGACGGCATACTGATCGGCGACGTGCGAGCCACCAAGCAGCCGCCTGGACGTGGGATCTACGTGGAGCCCATGAGCTCCCGTAGAGACCTCGTCCAGGTGGCCTGGGTGCCCCAGCAGATGTGATTTCGGCGGATCGTCCCAGGGTTGGGAATGAATTACCGTTTCCTTAGCAGCCGCTCGATCCGAGCTGGTAGTCACGCTCGATTGGAGTATCGCCATGGCGCTCCCGGATGTTGGCAACGTGCTGCCGGATGTGCAGAAGGCCGAGTTCGATCCCCGGTGGACACTCGGGTCCATCTCCGGCAGGGCCGTCGGTTCGCGGATGTCGTTGAACGGTGGCCAGGCATCGGAAACGCGCGGAATGCCGCTGAGCGATGTCGGAAGGCACTCGGATACCGCCACGCTGGTGTTTGCCGCACGGTGCGATCGCCGACGACGGGACGCCACCGAAGCGAGGGAAATCCAAGCTTTCGCGGCGGTATTCGTTCCCGAAGTAACTCAGGAGGTGCCGGTACTGGAGAAACTTTCGGCAAGCGGTGTAGTCGAGGATATCGATGTCGCAAGTCGCGTGTCGATGAGTCCGATGCACACGTTGTCAACGTCCTCGGCGAATCCGTCCGAGGCAAGGTAAACGCCCCACAGGATAGGAACAGATATGGCCATCGGCTACACCGGCGACGAGGATGACATCAACACCGCCGCCAAAAAGTTCTTTACGCACGCCGACACCTTCAAGAACCATCTGGGCATTCTCGAGGGCATCAAGATGGAGTACGCGCCCGCTGTCCAGGGCGCGACCGGAAATGCTATCCAGCAGGCGATGCAGGGAGCTCTCGACAAGGGTGGAAAGCTGCACGCTACCTTCATGGAGATCGTCGACGCACTGCATACGGCCGGTTCGACCTTCGGCAGCCAGGACCAGGAGAACGCCGCACAGGTCAACAAATACAACCTCAATTTCTAATGCCGGGTCTGCAACAGAAAGATATCGGGAAAGGTCTCGAAAAATGGCTTTGAAGAACGATTACGATGCCGTTGAGGGCCTGGTGATCCGCACCAGTAAGGCGCTCGAAGACATGACCGTCAACAAGGAGGAGCGGAAATCGGTGGCCGCTCTGCTCGAGCAATACTTCCAAGGTGAGGCCGGTAGCGAAAACGAGCGCCTGCAGAAACGCATCGATGGCCTGATCACCCAGTACAACGAGGCGCTGGAGAGTCTGAAGGCGGCCACCAAGAACGTCTCCGGCATCGACGGCCAGTTCCGCGTGGTCGACCAGGGTCAGGCCATGCGGTTCTCGCAGATCGGGCTCTGACGACGCCGGTCCGGATCGCCATCCCGGCGGATCTTCCGGCTCCGCGCGAGCCGGCTCCGTGATGGTCGATCGCGGCGCTCGCGTTGTGCGATGCCGCGGCCGGTGGGAAATCGAATGCCATCGCCCTCGACGAATTCGTTCGCGAACTTCGTCGAGGGCGATCGCATGTCTGGATGCCGGTCGGCCGGGCGGATCGTGTCACGTGACGTCTCCACTCGTGTGTTTCGCGGAGTCTCCGGCAAGCTGCGATAGAGGCGGTCGGCCAGGGTGAATGCGAGGTCCGCACCGCAATCCCCACTGTTGGGAATAGCCTAACGTTCTGAGTGCACCGCTCGATGTCGAAGTACTACTCGCCAAGAGTGGGTACCGGTTGTTAGGAGACGTCCATGCATCTCGCTGTCGATTGGGATCATCTCCCCGTTATCGCTTCCCAGCTCGGCGTCAGCGCGGAGGATCTGATGCTGATGCTCGGAGCGGCCGCTCCCCTCGCTGTCCCGGCCCCGCCGGGTCTCGATGACGTGAGCGCGCTCATCCCCACTGCGTGCGCCAAGCAAGCAGGATTGTTCTTCCCCACCACGGCGAAGGGAGTCTGCTTGGGCACCGATGGTGCGGTCGCTCTACCAGAGGTAGGCGCCGCCTTCGCTGCCGGTGACGTGGCCGGGCACGGCCAGGTGATCAGCAAGGTAGCCGCGTTCTAGCCGCGGACAGCGCGAGCGAAAGCTGACGAGATGCTTGCTGTGGTACTCGGCGCGCTGGGGCCGGAGGGGATCATCGCCCCGGTGCTCGCCGGCGATGGGGTCGCCACGACGCGGGCGACCGCGAAGGCTTATACGGCTATGGCCGTGCGGTTGAATGCCGCCGCGGCCAACACCGACAGTTCGATGCTTCAGATGAGCGGGACGTTCCAAGCGCTCACCGCGGACCAGGCGCAGGCGGCCTTCCGTAAACACTCGGCGTGGTTGCGTGAACAGGCGGCGGTGGCCGAGGTAACCGGCCAGTTGCTGGACCGAGCGGCTGAAATCTCCACCGCGGCGAAGGCCGCCATGGCGGTCCTCGCTGCCAAGGCCGCCCAGGTCCGGGTACAGGAGGGAATCGCGCTCGGCGGCGGCTTCGGACCGGCGAGCGGGCCGGTGCTCTTGGAAGCCGAAGCCGAGTTGATGGCGCTGCGAGCGGCCGCCCTCGGGGTGATGGCCGGTTACGCCGGGGCGCTGGTGCCCACACTGGCCGCGCTGCCGCCGCCGATCGAGGCGCCGCCGATCGTGACCGGCGGCCCAGGGCCGGGCCCGCAGACGCAGAACGTGTCCTACGACAACCCGACCGACTACAACGGTAACGACTTCACCCAGCAGACGGACACATCGACCACGACGACGGACGATGGGCCGACCGGAACGGATAACAACACCGGGACGGGCGATCAGAAGCCCGGCGATACAACACAACCCAGCGATACGACCCAGCCGACGGATCCCACTCAACCGGCGGATCCGACCCAGCCTGCGGATCCGCTGGACCCCGCCACCAATCCCGAGCAATTGTCGCCGGACCCGAATGCCAATGGCTGGTCCGGAGATTCGGGAATGAACGGCTCGGGAGACGGAGACATGGGCCAGTCCTGGTTCTATGACACGTCGCAGAACTCGCCGACGTTGGCCGCGTTGAGCGGTGGGGCCGGAAGCCTGGTCGCGCTGAACATGGCCCGTGGCGGCCTCGGATCGATGCCGGGCGCCGCGACCGGCTTCCGGATGCCCGCCAGCTGGAATCCAGGGGCCGGACGGGCATTCGGCGCCATGCCGCAACAAGCGGCGTCCGGGCCGATGGCCCGGAAGGGCCCGCCGCGCGGTGCGCTCGCGCCCAAGGCGCGAATGCGACGGCGCCGCGACGACGAGAAGAGGTCGTCGAAGGTGTTCGTGCCGGGTGAACCTCAGGATGTTCCGGTACTCGAGCAACCTCCTGTCATCGGGGTCATCGAGTACGAGGACCGCGACAGCCGAGACGAGCCGACGCTCGAACCGGTGCTGGCGGTCGGCGTCATCGAGCGGAACGACAACGAAAACGAAGACGAAGCGGTGCTGGCCTCCGCAGAACGTCCTCGGTGAACACGCGGAGGTCATACCCAACCGAGGTAGATGATCACAATGCATTCGGGGAAGGTGTGGAAGACGATCCGGTCGCAATCGACCTGAATGTCGATGCAGCCCTGCTGTTACAGCATCTGGTCGGCATCGAGTCCTATCCGCCGGTATTGGCGCTGCTGCCGAACATCTACCGCATCGAGGACCGGGATCGGGTGCATGCCGTAGTCGCCGAGCAGCTCACCGAAGTGGGTGTGCTCGAGGACGGTCGCGTGCACCCGGTCGTCGAGCATTGGCTCGGGTGCCTGTACCGGCCGGACGTGGAAATGGCGGTACGGATCCTGGACACCGGTTTGGATGGCGAGCGGAAAGGAATGCTGCGGATGTCGCTGGTGCGCGCGGGCGAGACCCATGTGCTCGCGGTGCGCTCCGACGACCATGTCGTCATCCAGTCGGTGTTCCAGCAGGACAACCAGCTCGACACCTTGCCTGCCGCCGTGCTGGCCGCGCTCGGTCCGGCACCGGTGTTGCAGTTCGAGCCGATCGCCGCGACGGTCGAGCAATTCGGCGAGATTCCGGACGACCAGGACGAACGGCGGCGTGCCCTGGTGGAACTCGGGGCGGAACCGCACGCCGCCGCGGTGCTGAGCCGGGTGCTGGACGAGGTGGTCCGACGGGCGGAGGTGGTGCTCATCGAGCACCACGACGGCAGCTCTGCGCACCCCGTATCCAGCGTGAACGTGGTGGATACGCTGTCGGGGCGGATCATCGTGACTCCGAGCGTCGCGATGGACGGACGGAAGTGGGCGAGATATGCGCCGGGCGATGATGCGGCCTTGCGGTCGGGCATCGGGGCGCTGATCGACCTGCTGCCCGGTCGAAGTTGGTTCGACACCAGCAGAGTGAACTGAACGTCGGACCGTGGTTGTGGAGAGGACGACGGAAATGAACCGAGCACCGAGCAGAAACGGTCATGCGGCCGACGCCGCGCGGGCCGGGGGCTACGACGCGTTCTTCGCACCTACCGGCGAATTGGCGGATGCGGCCGTCGCGCAGGGTCCCGCAGCCGAAACGCGCCAGGATGCCGACACGTTCACCCACGTCGAACCGCCGCGTGAGCCCCAGGCGCCCGCCGGGGCGGAACCCGACCACCGGTCGGCGGGCGTGGTCGCGCCGCCGCCCAGCGCGAGTGTGCCTCCACCGCAGGTGCATTCCCAGCCACCGCAAGCTGTCGCGCAGCCGCCCCAGGCGGGTGTCCGGCCCGCGCAGCCGAATGCGCAGCGGGAACACTCGGCCGCTCCGCCGCCCCCGGCGCAACCGCAGGCGGCGCAGCCCTATTCGGCTCAGCAGCACGGCGCCGAGCAGTACCTGGCCGAGCCCTCGCAGGCGCTCGCGCGCAACGAGGCCGCGTCCGCGAACCAGGAGTGGGCGGCCGGATCGGCGTCGCCGTGGGTGCCCGAGCGTATCGACCGCTCGACCCATGAGCCGACGCCGCGGATCGAGGTGCTGCCCGCCGCGCTCAGCTCGATCGAACTGCTCGCCGACATCTCCGCCGCGAAGCGCGCGCAGCTGCGCTCCAACTCCGGCGTGCGGGGTGCGCTCAACAAAGTGGGCTTCAACCTCGGCCTCTCACCTGCCGAACAGCGCGCCGAGGACCGCAAGACGCGCATTCGGCGCCAGCTCACCACGACCTATCAGATCGCGGTGATCAGTGTGAAGGGCGGCGTCGGCCGCACCACCACCGCGGCGACGCTCGGCTCGACCTTCGCCAGCCTGCGCCCGGACCGGGTGGTCGCGATCGACGCGAACCCGGACTTCGGCGACCTCTCGACGCGCACCTGCCGCCATCCCTACGGCCTGACCCTGCGGGACCTGGCGCAGTCGCAGAACCTGGACGCGTTCTCCGCGGTGCAGTCGTTCACTTCGATCAATTCGGCGGACCTCGCCGTGATCGCGTCGCCGTGGAGCACCGAGGCCACCGAGGCGCTGTCGGGCCGCGAGTACAGCACCGCCGTGGAAATACTGCGCAAGCACTTCAACCTGCTGGTGGTCGACTGCGGAACCGGCGTGCTCGATTCCGCGACGGCGACGGTGCTGCAGACCAGCGACGCCGTCGTGGTCGTCACCCCGGCCACCGTCGGTGGCGTGACCGGCGCGGTGGCCACCCTGAACTGGTTGAGTTCGCATGGCTTGCAACACCTGATCGCGAAGTCGATCGTCGGCATCGTGCATCACCAGCCGCTGAAGCCGACCGTCGAGGTGGACGCGATCGAGAAGCTGTTCGAGACCGCGCAGCGCCCCACCTGTGTGCTGCCCTACGACGCGCATCTGGCCGAGGGCGGCGAGATCGACCTGCGCCTGCTGGAGAAGGAGACCGTGCTCGCGTTCGAGGAGCTGGCCGCTTGGCTGGCCGATGGATTCCCCGGCTACCTCTCGGGTGGAGCGGACAACTCCGGTGACCGCGGAGGGTGGCGATGAGTGAGCGAACAATCGGCGCGGCCACGCCGGTGGTCCTGCCGGAGCCCAGCGTCCGCGAGGCGGAGGCATGAGTACTGCCGTCGCGCCCGCGCCCGCCGGGACGCAGCCGTCGGCGGAGGTCGCACGGGCTCGGATCGCCGTGATGGTCTCCAGCTATCAGGTCGACGTGGTGGTGCCGACGAAGTTCACCATCGAGACTTTCATCGACGATCTGCTGGTCGTGCTGGCCTCGGCGATCGACGACGAGAGCGTCGATTTCACGCCGCCGCAGGGCCAGTGGAGCCTGGCTCGCCCGGGGGAGGCGCCGATTCCGCGCTGGCGCAGTCTGGCCGACCACGACGTCGACGACGGCGCGGTGCTGATGCTGTCGGTGGTGGAATCGGCCGAGGTGTTCACGCCGCTGGTTGAGGACATCACCGACGCGCTCGCCCTGATCAACGAGCGTGAGTTCGCCGAATTCGACGCCGACACCGCCGCGATCGCGGGGCTGACCGTGCTCGGAGCAGGCGCCGCCGCGGCGGCCGCGATGCTGGCCTGGTCGTGGACGATGACCGGTTCGGCCCTCTGGTGCGGGTTGCCCGCGCTGCTGCTCGGGGCGCTGTGCTGGGCGGCGGCCGCGCTGGCCCGGCGGCGCAGCGCTCCGGCGAAGATCTGCCTTGGCTTGTCGCTGGCGGCGACGCCGCTGCTGTTCGCGGGCGGCGCGATGCTGGTGCCGCCCGCCTACGGCCAGCCGGGCCCGTTCGCGGCCGCCAACTTGGCGGCGGGAGCGGTGGTCGCGGCGGTGGCCGCCGCCACCATGATGCGGGTGAGCGGCGTGGGCATCGCGACTTTGATGGCCGTGACCGTGCTCGGCGTCACGGTGACCCTGGCCGCCCTGCCGCTGACCTACGTGGACCTGTCCGTCGGGCAGGTCGCCGGTGGCGTGGTGTTCGTCGGGATCGTGCTGCTGACCATGGCGCCGCGCCTGGCCGTTGCCATCGCGCGCATCCGTCCGCCGGACCTGCCCGACCCGGGCAACGAGGTCTCGCCGACGACGCTGACCGACCTGTTCGACGCGGAGACAGTGCGCGACGGAGACGAGACCCCCGCCGACATCGAACAGCAGCGCCACAACGCCGAGGCCGGTATCGAGGGCCGCGCCCGGCTGGCGGTCACCAGCCTGCGCGGCCTGATCGCCGCGATCTCGACGGTGCTGGCGGTCTCCGCGGTGATCGCGGCCGCGGGCAGCCCCGGGGGCATTCGCGAGATCGTCATGGCCACCGCCATCGCGGGCCTGCTGGCGATGCGCGCGCGCTGGCACCCGGATCGCGTGCAGGCGATCGCGCTGATCGCTGGGTCGGCCGTCACCGTCTGCGGCGTGGGCTTCGTCCTGATCGGCGCCTACGAAACCCCGGCCCCCCGCCTCGTGGTCGGCCTCGTGGTGGCCGTGGTGGCGTGTGTGGCTTGTGTCGCGGCGCTCCAGTTGCCCGGCAAGCGTCTGTCACCGGTGACCCGCCGTGTCATCGACCTGGTGGAATACGCGCTGATCCTGGTGGTTCCGGTGATCGCGTTCTGGATCATGGGCGTCTACACGGCGATGCGAGGAATCTGATGAAGGTCGGCAGTGCCGCGGTCGCGGTTCTCGCCGGGGTGATGCTGGCCGTCACCGCCGCCCCCGCCCTCGCGCTGGAACCGCCGCAGGTCGTGGTCGGCGTGCCGCCCGTGGACGACCCGCCGGGCCCCGAGCAGCCGATGAAGCAGGAGAAGGGCTGTCTGGCCGCGGGTGTGCTGCCCGACAGTGACCTGACCCGCGTTCCGCCGCCGGAACTGGCGCTGGACCTGCGCCGCGCCAGAGCGCTGAGCCGGGGCGCCGGGGTGAGCGTCGCGGTGATCGACACCGGCGTGCAGCCCCATCCGCGCCTGCCCAACCTCGTCGGCGGTGGCGACTACCTCGCGGCCGGTGGCGACGGACTGTCCGACTGCGACGCGCACGGCACGCTGGTCGCCGGCATCATCGGCGCCGCCTCCGATCCCACGGACGGATTCGCCGGGGTGGCCCCGGACGCGCGGATCATCTCCATTCGCACCCGTTCCGGCGCGTTCAGTCCCGAACGTCCCGGTTCCGACCCGACCCAGCGGATCGCCATCGAGATCCGGACCCTGGCCAGGGCGATCACGCGCGCCGCGAACCAGGGCGCCGGGGTGATCACGGTGTCGCTGCCGATCTGCCTGCCGGTGGACGCGCAGGTGGATCAATCCATGCTGTCGGCGGCCATCGGCCATGCCGTCCATGTTCGCGGCGCGCTCATCGTGGCGGGCGCGGGCAACAGCGCGGGCGCCGCGAACTGCGCGCAGAACCCGGACGTCGACCCCGCCCGGCCCGCCGACCCGCGCAACTGGCGCGACGTGAAGACCATCTCGACGCCCGGCTGGTTCGGCGCGGACGTGCTCACGGTGGGATTCACCACCGCGACCGGCGCACCGATGCCGGATTCGCTGACCGGCCCCTGGGTTTCGGTCGCGGCGCCGGGGACCGGCATCGAGTCGCTCGGTCCCGGCGGCGGTGGCCTGATCAACGGTGTCGGCGAACCGGACAAACTCGTGCCGGTCGGCGGCGCGTCGTTCGCCGCCGCCTACGTCAGCGGGGTGGCCGCGCTGTTGCGGTCGCGCTTCCCCAACGAGACCCCGCGCGAGATCGCCGCTCGGCTGCAAGCCAGCGCGCACGCCCCCGCGCGCGGCATCGACAATATGGTCGGCGTGGGCATGATCGATCCGCTCGCCGCCCTGAGCTACCGCACGCCGCCACAGCAGCCCGCCGGTCTGTTCCGGTCGGCGGAACTGCCCATCCCGCCCGCACCGCGCGCGAAGGACCTGCGGCCCGCGATCACCGCGACCGTCGTCATCCTCGCGGCCGTGCTCCTCGGGATCGCGGGCAGCCACCTGAACTCCGTGATGCGGAGGCGCCGGTGAGCTTTCCGAGCGTTCGGGTCGCCGGCGTCGAGCGTGGTCCGTTCGCCGCCTTCGTCATCGTCGGCAGTCCGCTGCTGGCCGGACTGTCGGCCAAGACGCCGTGGTGGGTGAGCGCGGTGGTGGTCACGGTCCTGGTCGTGACGGTGACCGTCCGGGTGAACGGACGGACCGGCGCTCGCTGGCTGCTCGACTGGGCGGCCTACCGCACCGGCCGCACCGCGCGGGCGCAGGAACGGACCCAGCTCGCGCAGATCCGCGACGTTCAGGTCGCCGCGGGGGTGTGCGGCGTCAACGAGGCGGGCGACACCCTCATCGCGATGATCCAGCTCGCGCCCAACCTGGACTTGCCGACCGTCATCTCCGAGCGCACCCTCTACACCGAGGACACCATCCCGGTCGACCTGCTGTTGCCGATGCTGGACCAGTTCGGCATCGCGGTCGACATCGATATCGTCACCACCGGTCAGCGCGTCCGCTCCTCCGGCAGCTACAGCATGCTCTACGACCAGCTCATCGGCTCGCACCCGGTGGTCGGGGACCGGCTGACCTGGCTGGTGGTCCGGCTCGACCAGGAACGCAACCTGGCGGCGCTGAGCAAGCGCGGTCCGTGCGCGGTGGTCGCGCCCAAGGCGCTGGCCAGCGCCACGCACCGGATCGCGGGACGGCTGCGCGAGCGCGGTATCGCCGCGCACGCACTGCCCGCCGCCGCCCTCCGGGACGCGACGCGCCTGCTGCACGCGGGGGTGGAACTCTCCGATCTGCGGGAAACCTGGAGCAATCTCCAATCGTCGGTGCCCGGCCGGTGTGTGACCAGCTTCCTGATCGACTGGACCCGTCTGGACGGGGTCGGCCTGGACGATTGCTGGACCTGGAACCGCGGCCGCACCACGCTCGTGGTGAGCCTGACCGCCGATACCGCCGGTCCGCGCGCCCTCGTCCGGTTCATCGGTCCCGCGGTCACCACCGAACCGCCGGACTACCTGCGACTGCTGCGCGGCGCGCAGTCCACGGCCTTGCTTGCCTCGTTGCCCACCGGCGCTTCCGTGCGCGCCCTGCGCGGCTTCGAGTCCGGCGCCGACATCGCACCCGAGGACCTCGTCACCGACCTGGCCATCGCGATCGGTCCCAACGGCCAGATCCTCGGCGCGATCAGCGGTCAGCCGCGGCACACCCTGGCGCTGCCGCTGTTCGACCCGGCCCGGTTCAACCCGCGCAGGCGCACCATCGACGTGCAGGCCATGCTGCCGGTCGCCCAGCAGATCATCCTGCGGGCGATGGTGGTCGGCGCGGACGTGGAGATCCATTCGGCGCGACCGGACAGCTGGCGCCAGCTGGTGACCGCGGTCGGCGACCAGCGCTCGATGCGCCTGGCCGATCCGGCCGCGGGGCACCCGGAGGCCGCGGACGCGGAACCGGCCACCATCGCGGTCTTCGACCACCTGCCGCCGCGTGCGTCCAACGCGCACACGACGGTCACCATCAGCGAGCCCGGCGGTCCGCGCAGGCGTGCGGTCGATCTCGCGATCAAGCAGGTCAGCGCAACCGCGGTGGACGTGAGCATCCCGATGCGCACGGTGCGGGTTGACCTCATCGAGCCGAGAGGCGAAACACGATATTTCGATACCGTCGACGGACCACCCGCGCCTGGCGCGGGTGCATCGGGACCCGTGGTTGCACCCCCGCAACCCGGTGGCCGTCGCGTGAGCTGATGGGAGTGGTCGGTTAATGTCTATCACCGTGGTAGCGGACACCCATTCCGATGGCGGCGATCTCCCTCAATCGGACGCCGGGGACGCGCTAACCCCCAGGCAGGCCGCGGCGGCGATCTTCTCCAGCCGGTTGTCGGAGTTGATCGCGGAATCGGTCGTCTCGACCGAGGACGGGTCGACGCGGTCGCTGACGCTGTACTCGCTGGCGCAGCACCTGGAACTGGCCTATCCGGACGTGCCGGTGTCGCAGTCGGGCCTCTACCGGCTGATCCACGGTGACGCGATCCCGCGCCTGGACCTGGTGATCGCGCTGGCGCGGGTCTTCGACGTGCCGCCGGAGTACTTCGTGACCGAGGAGAAGAAGCGCTGACCGGACGGGTCGGCTGTTCTCCCCAGCGGGAATAGCGCGGGCCCGGCGGGTGGCTCGGGCCGGATACGATCCGGACCATGCCCGCCGAGGACCCGGGAGACGTCTTTCTCCGTCATCGAGGTGCGGTCCTCGACGCGCTGCTCTCCGATCCCTCGTTCGGGTCCTCCGCGGCGCCGCTCACCGGCGCCGCGCCGCTCGGCCCGACGGCGGAGTTCGGCGACAGCGCGGATATCGGCGCCGCGTCGCTCGGGTTGCCCGACCTGGACTCCGAGCCGCAGGAGGTCGCCCCGCGGCGGCGCAGCGGTGACGGTCCGAAAGCGAGCGAGCGCATCCTCGCGCTGCTGAACGGGCAGGCGCAGGAGTCGGCTCCGGCCATGGAACTCCGCAACGACTACTCCTCGGTGGCCGCCCGATCGGCCGCGCTGGACGAACCGGAACCGGAACCCGAACGCGCGTCCCCCGCACCGGCCGACCGGTTGGCGCCCGCGCAGCGGATGGCCAAGGACGCGCTCGTCCAACTGCGTAAGCCCAGGGTCGCGCTGATCGTCGCCGCGGTGGTCGCCGTGCTGCTGGTGCTGCTGCTGGTGACCACGGGCGGCCAGGAGAAGAACACGGCACAGGATCAGCTGCTGGTCGTCACGCCGCCGCCCACCTCCGCGGCGCCGACGACCTCGGCCGCGCCCGCGGCGGGCTCGATCATCCAGGTGAAGTCCGCGGACTCGAAGTGCCCGCCCGGCAGCACATCGGCGATGGACGCGTTCGGCGGGCAGACGGGCAAGGCGTGGTCGTGCGTGCGCGCCTACAAGGTCGACGGTCAGGTCATCACCATCGACCTGGGCAAGACCTATCAGATCGACTCCATCGGCATCGTGCCCGGCTGGGATCACATCAGCGCGGACGGCACCGATCAGTGGGCGAAATACCGCACGGTGAGCCGCGTTTCGTACCAGTTCGACGACGGCAACAAGACCGTCTACACGCAGCCGACCCTCGATCAGCGAACTCTGGTGGTGACCAAGCTGGAGCCCGCGGTGAGCGCGTCGAAGATCGTGCTGACGGTGCTGGAGTCCAAGGGTGATCCGTCGGTCAACACCACCGCGATCTCCTCCATCGTCGTGACGGGGCGCTGAGGTGTCCACACTGCACGACTTGGTCTGCCAGTACTGCTCGCACCGCAACACCGGCGCGGATTCCCGGTGCGCGCACTGCGGAGCACCGCTGCGCGCGGCGGCGGACGCGGCGAAGTCCGCCGCGGAGAAGGTGCCGGCCCAGGTCGCCGAAGTCGCCGAGAAGGTCGGCACGGAGACCAAGAAGTTCATCGTCGACAAGGCGTATCCGCGCTGGCAGTGGCGGGCCCTCGGGATCGGCCTGCTGGTGCTGCTGGTGCTCGCCGTCTTCGCGGTCCGGTCCTGTTCGCTGCCGTCGCTGCCGTCGCTCTCGGAGGCCACGACGCCCGTGCAGGCCATGCCGGGCGCGTTGCGCTCGGCGGCCACCTGTCAGCGGCTCGACGCCGGTGGCCAGGGGGAGAAGTGCGTCGTCGCGGCCAACCACCCGATGCTGTTCGGCGGCATCGCCGGCGGGCGGGACATGATCTTCTACGTCGAACTG
The DNA here is from genome assembly GCF_013315795.1 of Nocardia barduliensis. Classification (GTDB taxonomy): domain Bacteria; phylum Actinomycetota; class Actinomycetes; order Mycobacteriales; family Mycobacteriaceae; genus Nocardia; species Nocardia barduliensis. Next base: position 19,388 of record NZ_JABLTE010000048.1, on the reverse strand, counting down.
GCGCAGCAGGATCGTCTGGCGGACAGCATTTCCCGATGGCGCGGTTCCGGCGGCGCCGCGTTGGTCGACGGCCCCGTCTATGCGGCGATCGGGCCCTCGGCAACCGTTTGGTACGCGGATACCCGGACGGGTCTGCGTTTGGAGACGGGCACTTTCGCCGGCCGGGCCGGCGCCCAGACCTTCATGTCGCGGGCAGGCCTGGTTCGCTGACCTGACAGCGCCCCTTCCGCCGGACCGCGGAAAATCCCTGATCCGGACGCCGCGACCCATGTCCGTAGCGGGAAATTATTGTTACACTGTTGATTGTGCCGTTATCCAGCGGTACGTTATGTGAAGTACGAAACACGTACGAGCGCAGTTCTCGGGAAGGCAACGGATCGATGGTGGCAACCACCCAGCAGACGATTTCACCGAAGCGGTTCCGCGATGATCCGACCGATCTGGAGGCGGCTTACTTCCGGTGGATCCAGCCGGGTCCCTCGACGTCGGCGATCACGGATCGAGCCGAGCGGATCTTCCGGCAGCACCTGGAACTGGCGGCCACCCGCGCGCCCGGCTCGGCGACCACCCGTGTCTACCGTCCGGATGACAGCGCCGGACTCGGCGCCGCGATCCAGATCGTCAACGACGACATGCCGTTGCTGGTCGACTCGGTCACCGCGGCGCTGCGCCGCCTCGGTGCGACGGTCACCGAGGTCGTTCACCCGATTTTCGACGTCTCCCGGGATGCCGAGGGCCGTGTGCTGTCCATCGCGCCCCGGGACGGCGAGACCGAACCGGCCGCGGAGGCCGACGGACATACGTTGCGCGAGTCGTGGATCCACGTGCAGCTGGGCACCGGCCTGTCCGACGAACTGGTGGACCGCATCGAGAGCGCGCTGCCGCCGCTGCTGGCCGACCTGCGCCAGGTCGCCGACGACACGCCGACCATGGTCGAGGTGCTCAACACGGTCGCCGACCAGCTCGACCAAGCCGCGCAGTGGGCGGGCGACGCGGAGATCCCGCAGACCGCCGGGCTGTTGCGCTGGCTGTCCGACGGGCACTTCACGCCGCTGGGCTACGGCTACTACCACTTCCGCCGCTCCGCGCCGAGCGCGAACGCCGACTTCGAGCCGTGGCAGCTGCCCGGCACCGGGCTCGGCGTCCTCGCGGGCGGCGCCGCCGCCGACATCAGCGTGCCCGTGGTCGGCGCGAAGCGCACGGTCCTGCGCATGGCCAACGGCTCGGTCGACTCGCTGCTGCCCGGATCGCGGGATCTGTACTTCATCAGCGTGGCCGACTACGGCGCTAGCGACCCGAGCGGTCGCGCGGCCTGGGGCGACACCGTCGCGATGGTCAAGGGCGAGCATGTCTTCGTCGGCACCTTCACCGTCGCGGGCCTGCACGAGAACATCCTCGACATCCCGGTCATCTCGCGGCGCGTGCTGCAGGTCATCGAATGGGCGGGCTTCGGCCTCAATTCGTTCTCCGGGCAGGCGATGCTGGAGATGATGCAGTCGTTCCCGCGCGTGGAGCTGTTCTCCACCGACGCGCGCAGACTGTTCGAAACCGTCTCGGCCGTCATGAATTTGGGCCTGCGACGGCAGGTGCGGTTGTTCATCCGGCGCGATTCGCGCAGCGACACCATCTACTGCCTGGTCTACATGCCGCGCGATCGCTACTCCACCGAGGTTCGCGTGCGCATGGGCGAGATACTGCGCGAGCAGTTCGACGCCGAGCAGATCGCCTATTCGGCGCGGGCCACCGAATCGGAGCTGGCCGTCGTCTATTTCACGGTGCACCGCAAGCCGGGGGCCGAGGCCGCCGACATCTCCGAGGACAATCGCGAGCGGATCCAGGAACTGCTGCTGGCGACGACCTGGACCTGGAGCGACCGGCTGGTCGCCGAGGCAGCGGGCGTGGCCGACCTGCCGCAGGCGCTGGTCACCGACTACGCGGCGGCCTTCCCCGCGGCCTACCAGCAGGAGCACGACCCCGCGCACGCGCTCACCGACCTGCGGCGCCTCGAGCGGCTGGCCGACGGCGCGATCGACACCGATCTCTACCGCCAGGGCGAGTCCGGCTCCGGGGAGTGGCGATTCACGCTCTACGTCGCGGGCGAAGGCGTCTCGCTGAGCCGGGTGCTGCCGGTTCTGCACAGTCTCGGTGTGGAAGTGGTCGACGAGCGGCCCTATCGCATCGCACTGGCGGACCGGCCGGATCGCTGGATCTACGACTTCGGGCTGCGCGTGCCCTCCGCACCTCTGCGGGACGCGCTGGACAGTGAGCCGCCCGCGCAGACCGGGCACTCCGTGGATGCCGCCGCACTGCCGGAAACCAGTGTGCGGCGTCGATTCCCGGATGCGGTCACCGCGATGTGGTTCGGCCGGGCAGAAGTCGACGGCCTGAACGAACTGGTGTTGCGCGCCGGCTTGCACTGGCGGGAGGTGGCCCTGCTGCGCGCCTACGCGAAGTACCTGCAGCAGGCCGGATTCGCCTACACCTTGGGCAACATCACCCGCGTCCTGCTGAACCACCCGGCGACGGCGCGGTCGTGCATCGACCTGTTCGCCGCGTACTTCGACCCGGACGACGTCGGCGCGGAAGCCGCCGACCGGGCCGCGGCGATCGCCGAACGGGTGCAGGCCGAGATCGACGCCGTGGTCAGCCTGGACACCGACCGCATCCTGCGGGCGCTGTTCGGCTTGATCGAGGCGACGCTGCGCACCAACTACTACCGGCGTGACGCGGCGGGCGACGCGCTGAACTATCTGTCGGTCAAGCTGAATCCGCACGCGATTGCCGAATTGCCCAAGCCGCGGCCGCAGTTCGAAATCTTCGTGTACTCGCCGCGGGTGGAGGGTGTGCATCTGCGCTTCGGATCGGTGGCGCGTGGTGGTTTGCGGTGGTCGGACCGTTTGGAGGATTTCCGTACCGAGATCCTGGGTTTGGTGAAGGCGCAGGCGGTGAAGAACGCGGTGATCGTGCCGGTGGGCGCGAAGGGCGGCTTCGTAGTCAAGCAACCGCCCGCCGTCACCGGTGATCCGGTCGCCGACCGGCAGGCGTTGGGTGCGGAAGGTGTCGCCTGCTACCGCACGTTCATCTCCGGCCTGCTGGATATCACCGACAACGTCGACCGCGCGACCGGCGAAGTGCTTCCGCCCGCGCAGGTGGTGCGCCGGGACGGTGACGACACGTATCTCGTCGTGGCGGCCGACAAGGGTACGGCGACGTTCTCTGATATCGCCAATGATGTGGCGCAGAGTTATGGTTTCTGGCTCGGTGACGCGTTCGCTTCGGGTGGGTCGGCCGGGTATGACCACAAGGCGATGGGCATCACCGCCAAGGGCGCCTGGGAAAGCGTCAAGCGCCACTTCCGCGAGATGGAAATCGACACTCAGACCCAGGACTTCACGGTCGTGGGGGTCGGTGACATGAGCGGTGACGTGTTCGGTAACGGCATGTTGTTGTCGGAGCACATTCGTTTGGTGGCGGCGTTCGACCACCGGCATATTTTCCTGGATCCTGCTCCGGATGCGGCTGTTTCTTTCCGGGAGCGGCAGCGGATGTTCGCGTTGCCCCGCTCGTCGTGGGCGGATTACGACACGTCCCTGATCAGCCCCGGCGGCGGCATCTACGACCGTTCCGCCAAGGCGATCCCGGTGACCCCGGAGGTACGCGCGGCGCTGGATCTTCCCGCGAACGTGACCACGCTGTCCCCGCCGGAGATGATCAAGGCGATTCTCCTGGCCCCGGTGGACCTGCTGTGGAACGGCGGCATCGGCACCTACATCAAGGCGAGCGCCGAGACCAATGCCGAGGTGGGCGACAAGTCCAACGACACGGTGCGGGTGAACGCCGACCAGCTGCGGGTGAAGGTGATCGGCGAGGGCGGCAACCTGGGTGCGACCGCGCTGGGCCGGATCGAGTTCTGCCGTGGCGGCGGGCGGATGAACACCGACGCGCTGGACAACTCCGCCGGGGTGGACTGCTCCGATCACGAGGTCAACATCAAGATCCTGCTCGACGCCGTGGTCTCCAGCGGCGAACTCGCCCTCGCCGAGCGCAATCCGCTGCTGGCCTCGATGACCGACGAGGTCTCCGACCTCGTGCTGCGCGACAACATCTCGCAGAACTTCCGGCTGGGTATGTCGCGGGCCGACGCGGCGGGCATGTCCGGCGTGCACGGCAGGATGATCAACGACCTCGAGCAGCGCCGCGGGCTGGACCGCGAGCTGGAAGCGTTGCCCACCGAGGCCGAGCTGGCCCGCCGTGCGGCCGAAGGCACCGGATTGACCTCGCCCGAGCTGGCGAATCTCATGGCGCACGTGAAGCTCTCGCTCAAGGCCGACCTGCTCGCGGGCGACCTGCTCGACAGCGCGGCGTTCGCCTCGGTGCTGCCCGGCTACTTCCCCGCGCCGCTGCGCGAACGCTTCGCCTCGGCGATCGGCAGGCACCCGCTGCGGCGCGAGATCGTGGCCACCGTCGTGGTCAACGAGATGGTCGACTACGGCGGCATCACCTACGCCTTCCGGCTCGCGGAAGAGGCCGGGGCGACCACCGACGACGCGGTGCGCGCGTACAAGGCGGCAGTGGAGATCTTCGACCTGCACACCCTCTGGCAGCGCATCAGGCAGACGCCGATGTCCACGGCGGCGCGCAACGAACTGGAGCTGGAAACCAAGCGCACCCTCGACCGGGCAGCCCGCTGGCTGCTGTCCAACCGGCCGCAGCCGATCGCGATCGGCGCGGACATCGCCAGGTACCGCGCGGGCGTGCGGGCGCTGTCCGGCCAGGTGCCGGGCTGGCTGACCGGCTATCTCATCGACGATCTCGCCGAGCGTTCGCGGCGGTCGATCTCCCGCGGCGCGCCGCTGGAGCTGGCCGAGGAGGTGTTCGGCCTGATCCACCGGTTCCCGCTGCTGGACGTGATCGACCTGGCCGACATCGCGGAGCGTGATCCGGCGGAGGTCGCGGTGCTGTACTACGCGCTCAACGAGCACTTCCAGATCGAACGGCTGCTCACCGCGGTGGGCAAGCTGGAGCGCGGTGGGCGCTGGCGGGCGCTGGCGCGCTTGGCGGTCCGCGAGGATCTCTACGATTCGCTGCGGTCGCTGACCCTCGACGTGCTCACCGCGACCGAACCGCAGGACAGCACCGCCGAGAAGATCGCGTACTGGGAGTCGACCAACCGGTCGCGGCTGGCCCGCGCGGGTGCGTCGCTGGCGCAGATCTTCGCCGCCGAAACGCACGATCTCGCCGCGCTCTCGGTGGCGGCACGGCAGGTCCGCGGCATGGTGAGCGGCAGCGAGTCGACGGCCGTGGCGCCGACGGTCGCGGGCTGATCGACCGCACGATGCCCGGAGGCAGGCGCGCTCGGCGTCAGCCTCCGGGCATCGGCGTTCCGCAGGCGCCGCAGAACTTGGCGCCCGGACTCGATTCCGCGCCACAGCTCGGGCAGTGCCGCGGCTGCGGCGCCAGGCGCGCGCCGCAGTTCATGCAGAACTTCGCGCCCGCCGGATTGGCGGCCTGGCAGGCGGCGCACGAGGTCTGGGCCGTCTCCGGCGCCGCGGCGGGCAGCTGCGGCGCGGGGGAGTGGTTGCCGACCTGGTGACCGATGGCGTTCAAACTCAATGCCGCGCCGAGGAATCCGCCTTCCATGCCGTGGTGTCCGCGCGCGAACCCCTGGCTCGCGCCGAGCGCGAGCTCGCCCGCGGCGTAACGCTGGAAATCGCCGGTGAGGCTGATGTACTTGACGTCCTTGGCGAGGCGCTTGAGTCGGTCGGCGTCCTCCGGCGCCAGACTGATGTCGAAGTTGCCCATCCGCGGGATGCGCAGCCCGTACTCGTAGAGCGCGGTATTGGTCTGGCGCAGCACCGCCTGCTCGATCGGCTGCAGCTGCGCCGAGAGCCCGAGCACCGGCCAGTCGCGGCGCGCGACCCCCTGGGTCACCGCCATCTTCATGGATTTGAGCAGCAAGTCGGCGCACCAGTTCTGCACCCGCTCCTGGTCGGTGAGATCGGCGGTGCCTGCGAGCGCGGTGAGCAACTCGGCCGGATCGCGAACCGTCAGGGCGAACTCGCCGAAGACGCGCAGCGTCACCACCTGCTCGCTGACCGGGTCGAGGATGTCGTCCAGCCGTCCGCCGAAGCGGATCCCCGGAAACTCTCTGGTGGAGACGAAATACAGTTCGGCGCGGTAGTAGTTGCCGCCGGTGAGGGTGTCGACGAGCGCGCCGAGCACGGGGAGCTCGTCGGCGTCGATACGGTGGCGTCCCGGGCCCATCGCGCCGACCACTTGCCCGGACTTGACGAAGAGGGCGATCTGGTCGGCATTGACCATCGCACGGGTGTAGCGGCGGATGTTGACATCCGGCCACTTGTAGACCAGCTGATTCTTGCGGTCCTCCGGAACCGCGACGAACTCCCGCTCGAACCAGGCCATCTGCGCTCCCTCATCCGTCTTATCTCATCGAGCGTACCGATAACCGGTGGTACGTTCAACGAATTACTTCACTATCGCCCCTGTTCGGGGGCACTTTTTCCAAAGCCGTTGATGTCCAGCGTGTTACAAGGTGTGGATCGCTATTGAACGTGCCGCTAGATAACGGTACATTGAGCGAAGTTATGATCGCCGTCACCTGAAAGGCCATCGCCATGACCACAGTTCGACCACCCGCGGAGGCGTCCGCGCAGTCTGCCGCGCTCGAAGACGAGGATTCGGGCTACCACAAGTCGCTGCGCCCGCGTCAGCTGCAGATGATCGCTATCGGTGGGGCGATCGGCACCGGGTTGTTCCTCGGTGCGGGTGGCCGGCTGGCCAGTGCGGGACCAGGGCTTTTCATCGTGTACGCCATCTGTGGCGTGTTCGTGTTCTTCATCCTGCGGGCGCTGGGTGAGCTGGTGCTGCATCGCCCCTCCTCGGGATCGTTCGTCTCCTACGCCCGCGAGTTCTACGGCGAGAAGCTGGCATTCGCCGTCGGGTGGATGTACTTCTTCCACTGGTGCATGACCGGGATCGTAGACATCACCGCCATCGCGACATATGTCCATTACTGGGGAGCGTTCGAGGCGGTACCGCAGTGGCTGATCGCGCTGGTCTCCCTCGCCGTCGTGGTGAGCATCAACCTCGTGTCGGTGAAGTGGTTCGGCGAGCTCGAGTTCTGGGCCGCGCTGATCAAGGTGATCGCGCTGGTCACCTTCCTGATCGTCGGCACGGTGTTCCTGGCGGGCCGCTTCAAGGTCGACGGCCAGGTCACCGGCCCGAGCGTCATCGGTGACAACGGCGGGCTCTTCCCGACCGGGTTGCTTCCGCTGGTTCTGGTCACCACCGGGGTCGTGTTCGCGTACGCCGCGGTGGAACTTGTCGGCACGGCAGCCGGTGAGGCGGAGAACCCGGAGAAGATCATGCCGCGCGCGATCAACTCCGTGATCGCCCGGATCGCGCTGTTCTACGTGGGTTCGCTGGTCCTGCTCGCGCTGCTGCTGCCCTACACCGCGTTCAAGAACGGTGAAAGCCCCTTCGTCACCTTCTTCTCGCGGCTCGGTGTGGACGGCGCCGGTTCGGTGATGAACCTCGTCGTGCTGACCGCGGCGTTCTCCAGCTTGAACGCGGGCCTCTACTCGACCGGCCGCATCCTGCGCTCGATGTCGATGAACGGCAGCGCGCCCACCATCGCGGCGCGGATGTCCCGCGGCGGCGTGCCCTATGTGGGCATCCTGGCCACCGGAGCGGTCGCGTTGATCGGCGTCGGCCTGAACGCGGTGGTGCCGGAGCAGGCCTTCGAGATCGTACTGAACATGTCGGCACTGGGCACCATCTTCGCGTGGGCCGCGATCGTGATCTGCCAGCTGCAGCTGTGGCGCTGGTCACGCGAGGGTCGCGTAGAACGGCCGTCGTTCCGGTTGATCGGCGCGCCGTACACGAGCTTCGCCACGCTGGTGTTCCTGGTTGCCGTGGTCGGTCTGATGGCCTTCAGCGACGACCACGTGCAGCGCGGCGCGGTGATCGCGATGCTCGTCATCATGGTTCCCGCGCTGGTGGGCGGCTGGTTCCTGGCCCGCAAGCGGGTGCTGCAGATCGCGGAGATCCGCCAGGGCATCACCGGTCAGTTCCCGGTTCTGGCCGAGCGGCCGCTGCGCGCACAGGGCGGCGACCCGGTGGTGATCCTCGACAAGCCCGACGAGGAGTGAAGCAGTATCCGCCCCGGGCCGTTCGCCCGGGGCGGATCCATTCCCAATGCCGGGAACAATACTCGCGCGCATCGACAGGCGGCGGACCAGAATGAAACCGCGATTCAACGGCGGGTCTGAGAGGTTCGTATGCCGGAGCACCCCAGCGCATCCGACCGTCCACTTGCGCATCCATGGGCGAATCGGCGAATGCGCGGCACCGACGTGCCTCGGCGAACTTCCCACCCCTGGGCAACTCGACACCTGCTCAAAACCGAGGTGCCCCCGCGACTACCACCCAATCCGTGGTCGGCGCCACGGTACGTCGAACCACCACGTGCCGTGGCCGTCGACCCGGCTCCGGGGGTCGCCGAACCGGCGACCGGCTCCGACGGCGCCGGTGAGCGCACCATCGGCACGGCCGAGCTGTTGCTCGGCGCACTCGAGTCCGAGCCCGGTTCCGGGCGCAGCGCGCGTTCGCGGCCGAGCGTGCGAAGACTGGGCGGCGGGCTGGTGTCCATGCCCAAGGTGAGCCCGCTCGATCCGCGCACCGCGGTCATGCCGAACCCGGAAGTGCCGGAGCACAAACGGTTCTGCTGGAAATGTCAGCAGCCGGTCGGCCGCACCACCGACGCGGGGCCCGGCGCCGTGGAGGGTGAGTGCGGCCGATGCGCCTCGCCGTTCAACTTCCGGCCCTCCCTCCAGCCCGGGGAGATGGTCGCCGACCAGTACGAAGTCCAGGGCTGCCTGGCCCACGGCGGGCTCGGCTGGATCTACCTCGCGGTCGACCGCAATGTGAGCGACCGCTGGGTGGTGCTGAAGGGGTTGCAGAACCCGCTCGACTTCGAGGCGCACGTGGTCGCCCTCGCCGAACGCCAGTTCCTCTCCGAAGTGGCCTATCCCGGCATCGTCAAGATCCACAACTTCGTCAAGCACCGTTCCGGGCGCGACGTGGCCGACGGCTACATCGTCATGGAGTACGTCGGCGGCCGCTCGCTGAAGAAGATGCTGGATCTGCGTGCGCCGGACCGCATTCCGGTCTCCGAGGCGATCGCCTTCATGATGGAGATCCTGCCCGCGCTGGACTATCTGCACTCCTTCGGTCTGGCCTACAACGACCTCAAGCCCGACAACATCATGGTCAGCGAGGACGAGGTCAAGCTGATCGACCTCGGCGCGGTCGCCGCCATGGAGTCCTACGGCAGTATCTACGGCACCCCGGGTTACCAAGCGCCCGAGATCACCGAGACCGGCCCGACGGTCGCCTCCGACATCTACACCGTCGGACGGACGCTGGCCGCCTTGGTGCTTGACATGCCCAAGAACGCCGACGGGCACCAGCTGCCCGGTATCCCGTCGCCGGAGGACCAGCCGCTGCTGCGGGACTATCCGGCGCTGCACCGGCTGCTGCGCCGCGCGACCGACCCCGATCCGCGCCGCCGCTTCCCGACCGCCTACGCGATGTACGGTCAGCTCGCCGGCGTCCTGCGCATGGTGCTCGCCTACGACACCGGCAAGGAGCATCCGCAGTCCTCGCTCGAGTTCGGCGCCATGCGCGGCGATTTCGGCATCGAGACGTTGATCGGGCAGACCGACGGTATGACCGACGGACGCCATCGCCTGCCCGCCCTCGACGCGCCCAGCGTGGTCGCTGCCCTGCCGGTTCCGCTGATCGACAGCGAAGACCCCAGTGCCGACCTGCTGTCCACGCTGCTGCACGGCGACCCCGGGCACGCGCTGGACGCGCTGCGCCGCACCGCCGACCGCATCGTCTCGGGGACCATTCCGGAGCCGGAGACGTTCGAACTGGAGGGCACGCTGACCGCGGTGCGCGCGCACCTGGACCTCGGCGAGGTGATACCCGCCTGCGATCGGCTCGCCGATCTGCGGCCCGACTACGGCACGGACTGGCGCCTGGAGTGGTACTCCGCCGTCGCCGCCCTGCTGGACGGACAGTACGAACGCGCCTACGAATACTTCGACCTGGTGCACTGCATGCTGCCCGGTGAGATCGCCCCGGCGCTCGCCCTCGCGGCTACCGCGGAACTCACCCTGCAGCATCTCGGGGACGCCGCGGGCGAGCACTGGCATCGGCTCGCCGAGGAGTACTACCGCACGGTGTGGCGGACCAACCACGGCGTGGTGAGCGCGGCCTTCGGCTTGGCACGCAGACTCGCCGCCGACGGCGGGTTGCTGGAAGCCGTCGAGGTCCTGGATCAGGTCCCGGAGGCGTCGCGATATCAGAGCGTGGCGCGGATGACCGGGTGTCTGCTGCTGGTCTCGCAACCGATCCCGGAGACCACCGAGGCCGATCTGCTCGAGGCGGCGGCTCGGCTGGACGCGGCGCCGGACGAACCGCGGGCGCTGCAATTGCAGGTCATCGTGGTGGGCGCGGCGCTGGAGTGGGTACGCGCGGGCGGTCAGGCGGCCGATCCGGACGCGACCCTGCTCGGCTTCCCGTTCACCACCATGGGTCTGCAGCGCGGGCTCGAGTCCAGCCTGCGGGCGCTCGCGCGGATCGCCCCGCATCGTCTGCACCGCTATCGGCTGGTCGACCTGGCCAATTACGTGCGGCCGAAGTCGCGGTGGTGACCGGCCTCAGGTGGCGCGCGCGGTGAGCATGAAAAGCGCCGGCGCGGCCAGGATCACCAGCAGCCACAGCCAGCTGCCGGTGGTCACCGCGAGCACCACGGAGAAGACCACGGCCGCCCCGGCCAGCACGACCAGGCGGGGCAGGGGATTGACCGGGACGACCTCGGCCGCGGGCGGTGTGGTGCCAGGCAGGTCGGCGAACAACTCGGCCAGCTGACTCCTGCTGGTCGCGGCGGCGACGGCGGCGCTGAGCTCGTCGAATTCGGTCAGGCTCAGCCGGCCCGTGCCCAGATGGTGGGTCAGCTCGCGCATCGCGCGCTCGCGGTCGGCGAGACTGGCCGGGGGGCCCGCTGATTCACCCATGCCGGAAGGATAGGCGCAGCGGCCGGAGCCGGGCACCCGAGTGGATTTCCAGCGGCGGGAAGGGCCGTCCGCGAGCGTCTTCGCAGGCGGATCGACCCCGCGCGGAGCATGTTAGCCAGTTTGTTGCTAGAGACCGGTCGGTCGCCCCGGCAATGGCCGCGCACCGGCGGGTGTCCCGTGTTGCGATGTGGTTTCCTTGAGATATGACTGCGGGTGTGGAGTACACGATCGACGAGCTGGCGCGGGAGGCCGGTACGACCGTGCGCAGCCTGCGCGTTTATCACGAACGCGGTGTGCTGCCGCCCCCGCAGGTGAAGGGGCGTACCGGGTTCTACGGCGCCGACCACCTCAACCGGGTGCGCACCATCAGCAGATTGCTCGATCGTGGGATCAAGCTCAACGGCATCAAGGAATTGCTCAACGCCTGGGATCGCGGCGACGATCTCGGGGACATTCTCGGGGTCGTCGAGCCGGACGCGGACGAGACCGCCGCCGCCGACGCCGGGGACACGATCGCGGCGACCGAACTCGCCGAGCGCTACCGCGACGTGCCCAACGGCCTGGCGCGGGTCGTCACCGCGGGTCTGTACGAACCCGTCGACGCGGCGACCTATCGGATCGCCGATCGCAGGCTGGCGCACAGCCTCGATCGCCTGGCGGCCGCGGGCATTCCGGCCGACGAGGCGCTGGGCGAGCTGGAGAAGCTGCGCGCCGACGCCGACCGGATCGCGCGCCGCTACGTGGACCTGTTCCGGCGAACCGTGTGGGCGTCGTTCCAGGATTCCGATCGCGGCCCGGCGCGCGCCGCCGAACTCGCGCAGCAGTTGGACGAGACAAGAGTGATCCCGGCGGAGGTCGCCGCGTCCCTCGTAAATCAGTCCGTCGCAAGGTATCTCGGTCAGGACGCCGAGCTGTCGGAGGCGTTGCCGGAGACCTGATCGGTCGCGCGGGGCCGCGTCGACGACCGGAGCATTAACGTTTCAGATTCCCACCGTTGGCGATACGTGACAGTAACGTGCCGTTGATCAGCGGTATATTGGTAAGCATCCCGTGTGCGTTCACAGTTCAACGGGAATACCTACGGTGGTCTACCTAAGTATGTCCGGCGGCCACCTACCGATGCGCCGAAGTGTCGCTCACCCCGACAATCTGACTGTCGCACAAGGGCAGCAGATGGGTGTGGGCACATGGGAACCGTGACACTGTGGATGCAGATGTCGCTCGACGGCTTCGCGGAGGGGCCGGATCAGGAAGTCCACTGGCCGGTGGTGGACGAGGAACTGTGCGAGTCCTTCCTGGACGAATTACGCTCGGCCGACCTGTTCCTCTACGGTCGCAAGACCTACGAGATCATGGCGTCGTTCTGGCCGACCGCCGACGTGGACCCCGCGATCTCGGAGTTCTACGTGGATTTCGCGCGGTGCTGGAAACAGACGCCCAAACTGGTCTTCTCCCGGACCCTGGCCACCACGGCGTGGAACACCCGCGTGGTCAGCGACGGTCTCGTCGAGGAGATCACCGCGTTGCGCGCGCGGCCGGACTGCGACATGGTGCTGTTCGGCGGCGCCGAGACGGCGTCGGCCTTCATGAAGCACGACCTGATCGATGAGTACCGGTTGTTCGTGCATCCCATCCTGCTCGGCGGCGGGATTCCGTTGTTCCCGACGCCTGCGGTGGTGTCGGGGCTGCAACTGGTCGACGTGATGACCTTCGACAGCGCGGTGGTCCAGATGCACTACCAGCAAATGGCCTCCGCCGGGTAGAACCCGCACGCACGGGAAGCGCGAAACGGGGTCCATCGCCCGCAAAAGCAGGGGCTTGACCTCGTTGTAACCTCTGATTGCCGAGCGCGTTGCCGCGTTGTCGGCTAACTTTCGTTTTATGTCCCTGGTTCAGGCACGTGGCGACGTGCTGCCTGCATCCACCAGTGAATTCATCGGCCGGGAAACGGAATTGGACCGGCTGGGCACGCTGCTGGACGGCGGCGCCCGCCTGATCACCCTGGTCGGCCCGGGCGGGATCGGCAAGACGCGATTAGCCGCCGAGGCGCTGCGCCGTGGCGCGCCCGCCAGGCGCAGGCCGGTGTACTGGGCGCGGCTGGCCGGGCTGGAAGCCGACAGCGCCGCCACCGCGCAGGACGTGATGCAGTCGGCCGTGCGCACCGACCCCAGCGCGCCGCCGACCCGCGCCGCGCTGGTGCGCACCTTCACCAGCGGCGACCGATCCGTCGAGCGCGCGGTCCTGGTACTGGACAACTGCGAACACCTGCTCGGCGCGGTCGCGGCGATGATCGCCGAATTGCTCGAGGCCGCACCGGGGCTGACCATCCTGGCCACCAGCCGCGAGCCGATCGGCTGGGCCGACGAGTACATCCTGCCCGTCCCGCCACTCTCGCCGCGGCAGTCGCTCGAACTGTTCCGGCAGCGCGCCGAACTCATCGGACGGGCCATCCCGGACGAGCGCGAACAGGCCGACGTCGCCGCGCGGATCTGCCGGCGAGTCGACCACAACCCGCTGTTCATCCGGCTGGCCGCGGCGCGCCTGCGGCATCAGCCGCCGGCCATGGTGCTGCGCGAGCTCAGCGGCGACGCGGACGACAAGCGCCTGCACTGGACACACGGGGCCCGTGCGGGCGCCGAACAGCGGCATCGCGGCGTCTACGACGTGGTCGCCTGGTCTTTCGCGCTGTGCGGCCCCGCCGAGCAATTGCTGCTGGAGCGGCTGTCGGTCTTCGCCGCCGGCTACGAGACCGACGACGAGTCGCTGCGCGGCGGCATCGAACTCGACGCCGCGATCGCGGTGTGCGCCGACGAGACCCTGCCCGCGCGCGAGATCGAACACCTGCTGGAGCGGCTCACCGAACAGTCCCTGCTGTCGGCACATCTCACCGCGACCACCGTCAGCTGGTATCTGGTACAGAGCGTGCGGGTGTTCGCCCGCGACCGGCTGCGCCGTCGGGACCGCGCGGAATTCGACCGCCTGGCCGCCCGGCATCGCCGGTACTTCCGGGACAAGGTGGTCGCCGGACAGGCCATCTGGCTCGGTCCGCAGGATCGGGCCTGGCTGGCGTGGGCGCGCTCGGCGTGGAACGACATCCTGCTCGGCATCGAATCGGGCCTGGCCGATCCGGCGGAGGCCGTGGTGTCCCTGGAGACCGCCACCGTCCTGCTCTCGATGAAAGTGCCCTACGTCAAGTCCGGCGCCGGCGCGCTGACCCGCTTGACCGGACGCGCACTCGAGGTCACCCGGGCGGCCGGACTCGGTCCCGCCGAGCTCGCCGACCTGGCCACCGCGCTGCTCGGCTGGATCTCGTTGTGGCAGGGCCGCGCCGATCAGATCCCCCAGTTGCTCGCCGATTGCGCCACCGTCCCCTCTGGTGTGGGGCCCCGATACACCGACACCGATCTCGGGCTGCCCGCCCCGGTGGAGTGGATGTGGGGACTCGAGCTGATGCTCGTGCGTGGTGACCCGCGCGCCGTCACCGTCCTCACCCGGGCCCGGCGCAAATTCGCCGAACAAGGCGATCGCATCGGCGCCGAGCGCAGCGACGTGTTCGTGGCGTTCTGCTCCGCGCTGCTCGGCGACCGGCGGGCGGCGCTGGAGAACACCGCCCGGTTCCTGGAGCGGTCGGTGTCGTCCGGATCGACGCTGGCGCGAGCGTGGGCCGAGATCGCGCGCGCGGTGGCGCTGGCCAAGCACGGGTCCGCCGCCGAGGCGCTGACCCTCACCCAGGGCGTCCTCGCCCGCCACCGCGGTGAGCAGGACACCTGGACGGCGAGCTGGGCGGTGGGCGCGCACATCGTCGCGCTGTCCCAGGTCGTCAGCGCCGAGCGGGCCGAGGGCGGTGACCGCACCGCGGCCGCCGACGCCGCGACGGAGATCGCCTACCTGATGGGCAGTTTCAAGACCCGGCAGCGTTCGATGGGCATCCTCGTCGACCAGGTGCCGCTGGTCGCCGCCGAGATCCGCCGCGCCGTGGAGGTCTCCCGCGCGGTGCTCGGCGACCGGGCCTACGCCGCCGCCGAACGCAAGACGCGGCTGCGTCCCGAACTGGACGCGCTGTGGGGGGCCACCGGCGATCCGGCGCCGGTCTCGCGACGGCCGGACCGCCCGGTCGCTTCCCGGCCGGTGTCGCGGCGGCCCGGCTCGCGCTGGAGCGATCTGTCGGAGGCCGAACGCGATGTCGCGGTCTTCGCGGCGGCGGGCTGGCCCAACAGCGCCATCGCAGGCCGCAGGCGCAGCTCCGTCCGGACGGTCGACGCCCAGGTCGCCGCCATCCGGCAGAAGCTCATGATCGCTTCCCGCGCCGACATCGCCCGCCACATCCCCGACGAGCTCGCCGATCGGGTCCGGTACGAATCCGAGCGGCGGCCCAGCCGCCGCCGTCGAGGGGTGACCAGGGATCGGTAGACGGCTGCCTCTCCATCGTCCGCGCGGGCACGGGACTCGCGAATCGTTTCGCCCTTCCGCGCCTACTAGGCTGCCCGAGCGGTGGTTTTCCGGATCGGTAGGTGGATCGGCATGTCGGAGGTGAACAGCGGTGGCGGCAACGGTCCGGCCGCGCCCGGTGAGTTCGTGGGCAGGCACGCCGAACTGCGGCAGATCGACGCCCTGCTGAACTCGCCGAGCGCCCGGCTGATCACCCTGGTCGGGCCCGGCGGCATCGGCAAGACGACGCTGGCGGTCGAAGCCGTGCGGCGCTATCGCGGCGCGGCGCGGCACGCGGTCTACTGGACACGCCTGGCCCGGCTCGCGGCCGGCGTGGAGACCGGGGCGGTCGCCGAGGAGGTCCTGCTGTCGGTCGCGAAGAACGGCATCGCGGGCCGCTCGGCCTGGGACGGCTTGATGGCGACTTTCACCGAGGGCGGCACCGACGACGAGACCCACCGGACCATCCTGGTGCTGGACAACTGCGAGCACGTGCTGGGCGGGGTGGGCCCGCTCATCGTGGGGCTGCTGCAGGCGGTCTCCGGCCTGACCATCGTCGCGACCAGCCGCGAGCCGGTCGGCTGGATCGATGAGCACCTGGTGACCGTGCCGCCGCTGTCCAGCATGCACGCCCTGGAACTGTTCCGGCGGCGCGCCGAGCGCACCGGCCGGCCGATCCCCGAGGACCCCGGGCAGCTGGCCATCGCCACCCGCATCTGCGGGCACGTCGACAACAATCCGCTGTTCATCCGCTTGGCCGCGGCGCGGCTGCTGCACCGGCCACCCGCGATCGTCCTGCGTGAATTGTCCGGTGACTTCGACGATCGACGCCTGCAATGGACGCACGGTGCCCGGGGCGGCGTCGGGGAACGGCACCGCAGCGTGCGCGATGTGATCGCCTGGTCCTACGGCCTGTGCACCGCGTCCGAACAGCTGCTGCTGGATCGCTTGTCGGTCTTCGCCACCGGTTGCGACACCGACGACGACGAGAGCCCGTCCGGCGGAGCCGAACTCGACGCGATCGTGGCGGTGTGCGCGGACGCGGCGCTGCCCGCGGCGGAGATCGGCGGGCTGCTGGAGCGCCTGGTCGAACGCTCGCTGCTGTCGGTCCACTTCACCGCGGCCACGGTCCGCTACTACCTGCTGGAGAGCGTCCGGGTGTTCGTGCGCGACCGCCTTTCCACCCGTCAGGACCACTTGGACCAGGCGCGCCTGCTCGCCCGGCATCGGCGGCACTACCGGGACCGGGTCGCCGCGGGCCCCGCCATGTGGTACGGACCGCGCGAGCAGGAATGGATCACGTGGGCGCGGGCGGCGTGGGACAACATCCTCATCGCCGTGGAAACCAGCCTCGCCGATCCCGAGGAGGCCGTGGTCGGCTTGGAGACGGCCGCGACGCTGATGGCGCTGCGCGTGCCGTTCATCACCGGATCCAACCGCGCCATCACCAGCCTGACCGAACAGGCCCTGGAAGTCACCGCGCAGGTCGAGCCGCCGCCGACGCGGCTGCGGATCAACGCGACCGCGCTGGTGGGATGGATCGCCATCTGGCAGGGCAGGCACGCCTACACCGCGCAATTGCTGGACGAATGCGCCGCGGAGTGCCTGACCGACCCGGACCTGCGCCGCCGCTGGCGCGACACGACGGCGGTGGACGTGGGCCTGCCCGCCGCGGTCGAGTTCACCTGGGGCCTGGAACTGCTGCTGATCCACCTCGACCTGCGGGCGGTCGACGTGCTGGCCAGGGCGCGCCGGAAATTCGCTGCCCTGGGTGATCGGGCGGGGGAGCAGCGCAGTGAGCTGTTCGAGGCGCTCAGCTACGCGAACCTGGGTACGGCGGACGTCGCGCTGGGGGCCGCGCGCAAACATCTGGATCGGGCCGTAGCCTCCGACGCGGGCTGGGCGACCTCCTGGGCCGAGCTGGCTTGGATGATCGCGGTGTCCCGGCACGGTGATCCGCGGGAGGCGGTGAAACTCGGACAGTCCACGCTGGAACGCCTACTGAGCACCGGGGACACCTGGACCGCCGGCTGGGTCGCGCATTTCAGCATGATGGCGCTGACCTACTCGCTGACCGCCCGGATCGAAGCGGGCGACATCCGCGGCGCCGAAGCGTCCGCCGCCGCCACCGAGATCGCCCATCTGCAAGGCGGAATCGCGACGCTGCACCGCTCGATGGGCATCGTCGCCGATCGCGTGACGCTGGTGGCCCGCGGCACCGCCCAGGCCGTCGCGGCGGTCACCGCGGTCATCGGCGCCGAGGCCCACGCGGCGGCCGTCCAGCGCGGCGCCCGCCTGCGTCCCGAACGCGACGAACTGCAGTTGCTGCTGCTGGGCAGATTGCCCGCCGACCAGTTGCCGAGCCCCCGCGCCCAGGTCAGGTCGACGGCCTCGCGCTGGGACGAGTTGACGCCCGCCGAACGCGAGGTCGCGGTGCTGGCCGCGGCCGGCTGGGCCAACAGTGCCATCGCCGCGCGCAGGGGCAGTTCGATCCGGACGGTCGACGCGCAGGTCGCGTCGGTGCGCCGCAAGCTGATCGCGGCCACCAGAGCCGACATCAGCTGGCACGTACCGGATCACCTCGGCGAGCGGATCCGGCTGGAGTCCGAGCGACGGCCCGCGCGAATGCGAACACGCCCGTAACCGTGGACGGTTACGGGCGTGCGGAAGCCGGGTGATCGGGTCAGGTCAGGGAGCCGTCGTAGCAGAGGCTCGCCGACCGCCAGGACCGCTGCGGCCCGGTGCCGGGATCGAAGGCCCACTGGTCGATCGGGCCTGCGGCCTTCCACCACAGTGCGCCGCGGCCGTCCGAGACCACCTGGTAGACGTCCTCGGAGCCCTCGATGAGCTGGGCTCCGACGCAGTAGTCGTTGTATTCCGTGCCGTACTGGCGTGCGCCGGGGCTGAACAGGCCCGCGGGGTGGGCGTACGCGCCCGGGTTGGGCACGGTGCTGGCCTGTCGCACGGCGTGGCCGCGGTGCCAGTACGGTGCGCCGTGCCCGTCGGTTCCGCAGGCGAAGGTCCAGCCGCCCGCGACCACCGTGCTGCCCTGGCCGTAGGCGCCCCCGGCCCAGAGGCAGGCAGCGCCCTGAGCCTCGGCGGTGCCCGCGCCGAGGCTCAGGCCGCCCGCCGCCACCGCTGCCGCCGCCAGCAGGGTGAGCGTCCGTGCCGTGCCGCCGCGCTTGTCGTCACACGCGGTCGTCCGGCGAAGCCCGTTGAACTTGATCATGTGTTTCCCCATTTCGTGCTATCCCGGCCGGAGTGGATTTCCGGGATGGTGATACTTCAAGTAATGTGCCGCTAGTTAGCGGTACGGTTAGGTCAGAGTGATGCCACGGAAGGTTTCGGGTGCGAGGGAGTGCGCTGGGCCTGCGGTCACCGGCACCAGGCGGCCTGCGGACGGCACACGGTGTAGCCGCTGCCGTCCGGGCGGGCCACACGCGACCAGCTCGAGCCGTTGGCGTTTCCGTTGGTGACGACGTCGGTCGGCGCGGCCTGGCTCTGCCGCCTGCGGTAGTCGCGGACGGCCTGGTCGGCTTCCTCGGCGTCCAGTCGATCGCTGTTGCGGTGGTGCTGACCCATGGGGTCGATGTGATGCCAGCCGGTGTTGTCGCCCGTGCCGTTGCGCGGGTTCGAGGGGCCGGAGTGCGACTCGGCGCCCGCGACCCCCGCGGCGCCCGCGGTGAGTACGCCGACGATCGCGGCACAGGTGAGCAGTCGCCGAGCGGCGTTCGGGGTGGTCTTGGCGGTCATCGTAAGTCTCCGTTCGGGATTCGCGCTGCGTGCGGCGGCACGGGTGGCGAGGCGGCGGTGCGGCGAACGTCGATGGTCGGAGTTGCCGCGCAAGGTGGGGGC
>NZ_JABLTE010000047.1 GCF_013315795.1 Nocardia barduliensis | reverse complement strand
GGCTGGGGCTGCGGCTGCGGCGCGGGTTGCGGCGCCGGGGAGTCCGCGGGAGCGGGAGCGGGTTGATCGGGACTCGACTCGCTGTTCACCACGGCCACGCTGGTGCCCTGGGCCGGTGACGAGGGCGAACCTGCTTGCGGCCCCTCGGTTTTCGGTCGGCCGGTAGCGCTCGCGGAGTTCGTGGCGGCGACGCCGGACGGGGCGGACGGGTCGCCGGTCTGCGCCCCCGTCGTCGCGGCGACCTGCGCGGCGCCGCTCGGGGACTGTTCGGTCGAGGGGGGATTGCTCGGGCCGGACTGGATGCCGGTGCCGATGGCGACGGTTCCGGTGGTCAGCAGGCCGATGGCGACCACGACGCCCGCCACCACCGCGAGGCGCCGCTTGCTGGTCAGCGCGCGACCGCGCGCGGGGCGGTCCTCGGGCAAGTCCGGCAGACCGGCGGAGGGCAGCGCCCTGGGCTGCGGCACGGTCTCGTCCTCGACGCCAGGATCGATCATGGGGAGCTGGTCGGTCTCCGCGGCGAGCAGATCGGCGGCCAGCAGCGCCGCGCCGCGTGCCGTGGTGTGCTCCGGGTCGGGAGCCGCCACGACCGGCAAGCCGAACTCGGAGGAGATCAGTTCGGCGACCAGCGGGATGGCGCCGCCGCCTCCGGTCAGCAGGACCCGGCCGACATCCCCGATGTCGATGCCCGCGCGGTGCACCGCGTCGCGGATCAAGTCGATCGAGCTCAACAGCGGTCCGCGCAGCAGGTCTTCCAGTTCGCCGCGCACCAGTCGCACGGTGCTGCCGTACGGATCCGCGGGGTCGACCCGAACCTGAACAACCGTCGCGGTATTTATGGAAAGCTCTTCTTTCGCTTTTCTGCAGCGCTCCCGCAAAGCCGATAATTCGCGTTCCACCACCGGATCGAACGGATCGAAATCCGCGCCGAGCACGGCATTTGCCAAGACATAGCGCATGGTCAGCAGATCGAATTCCGCTCCGGCGACGTCGGTGCTGCGCAGCGGCGCGCCCAGCAGGCTGGCGTGCTCGCCGGTGCGTACCACCGAGACGGTCGAGCCGCTCGCCCCGAGATCGAAGACCACCACCGCGCCGTCGTCGGTCCTGCCGTGCGCGGCGTCGAGCCAGCGGATCGCGGCGGTCGGCTCAGGGACCAGGGTCACCTCGCCGAGCCCGGCCCGCTCGAGCGCGTCGCGCTGGATGTCGACGGTGTGCCGCGACCACCACGCCGGGTGGCAGGCGACGATCGCCCGGTCCTCGTCTCGTCCGGTCTCGGCGGCGATCTCGTCGACCAGGCAGCCGATCGCCGTGGCCACCAGGTCAGGCGCGGAATACGAGGAGCCGTCCTCGGCGAAGATGCCGACCGGGTCGCCGACCCTGGCGAGGAAGCCCTCCAGCAGGACGTCACTGGAATGGCGGCCGGTGGAGCGAGCGCCCGCGCCGAGCGTGGGCGCCATGTCCTCCGACAGTCGCAATACGCTCGGATGCGAGCGTAGGTAACCGCCGCCGGACGGACCGATGCCGTCGTCGCCATCTTCCGTAGCCGCCACGGCGACCGAATTCGACGCCCCGACAGTGATGCCGAGCGCCAGGCGCTGTGTCATTCAGAACCCCGTTCGAAAAGCTGTCTGGTCCGGTGTCGCTGCTGTGTATCCGAGATGGTGCGCTTGGCGTTGTAGTTGCCGACGCAACCGTTCTGTCGGTTGCTGGCCATCAGCCGTTACCTCGTTAGGGGATCGTTTAGGGAAATTCCCCTAATTCCGCTCCCACCCCTATCGGGTGCCCCCGGCCGGTCGTAGGGGTTCGCCCCGTTTCGGCGTAACGGGATGCGCTCCTAGCGTGATTTGCATTCCAACGACTGCGGATCAGCGAGGTCCGCCGGGACTCAGGAGACGATTCTCATGACACCCAACGCGATTCTGGAGTTCATCCTCGGTCTGCTGCGGAACCACGACGCCGCGGTCGCGTACTGCGCCAACCCGACCCAGGCGCTGGCCAACGCGGGCCTGAGCGCGGTGACACCAGAGGACATCACCCTCTGCGCCCCGATGGTCGCGGAGTCGGCACTGGTCACCGGCGGATCGCAGCTGCAAGCAATCGTCGCGGCGGGCGCGCAGACCGGCGCGGCGGCAGCGGTCGGCGCGGCGAGCACCGTGGGTGCGGCGGCCGTGGCCGACGCCGGAGTCGACCTGGGGGCGGATCTCGGAGTCGATCTGGGTGGGGGCGCTGGTGGCGGCGTGGACGTCGACCTCGGTGTCGGCACCGGCGTCGACGTGGGCGCGGGTATCGGCACGGGCGTCGACCTCGGCGCGAGTGTCGACGTGGGCGCGGGCCTGAACACCGCGATCCAGACCGGGCTGGAGATCGGCGCGGGGCTGGGTGCCGGACTGGCCGCGGGGCTCGACACCGTGGTGAACGCGGGGGCCGATCTGTCCGCCGCCGTGGGTGGCTTGCTGGGCGCGGGCGCCCAGGTGATCAGCGGCATCGGCGCGGGCGTCGACCTCGAGGGCACGGGAAACGTCGGCGGAGGTCTGGAGACCGGCGTCTCGACCGGCATCGATGCGGCACTGGGCGCGGGCGGCGGTCTGGGCGCGGGCTCGGAGGGCGCGGTGGACGCGGCGGCCGGTCTGGGCGCGGGGCTCGAGGGCGCGTTGGACGGGGCGGCCGGGGTGACGACCGACCTCGGCGCGGGCCTCGGCGGCGTGGTAGACGCGACGACCGGTTTGACGACCGGGCTCGGCGCGGGCCTGCAGGGCGCGGTGGACGCGGCCGCCGGCCTGACCACGGGTGTGGATGCCGCTCTGGGTGCCGGAGCCCAGGCGGGCGCTGATCTGGGTGCCGGGCTCGGTGCGGGCCTGGGCGGCGTGGTGAACGCGACGACCGGCCTCGGCGCGGGTCTGGAAGGCGCCGTGAACGCGGCCACCGATCTGACCGCGGGTCTCGGTGGCGGAGCGCAGGCGGGCGCTGATCTCGGTGCCGGGCTGGGTGCGGGTCTGGAGGGTGCCGTGGACGCGACGACGGGGCTCGGTGCGGGTCTGGGCGGCGCGATCGGCGGCGTAACCGACATAACTGCGGGTCTCGGCGCAGGTCTGGAAGGCGCTGTGGATGGCGCGACGAACGTCACCACCGGCGTGAATGCGGGTCTCGATAGCGGCCTCGGCGCGGCGACCGATCTGACCGCGGGCTTGGGCGCGGGTCTGGAGGGCGCCGTCGACGCGACAACGGGCATCGGCGCTGGGCTGGAAGGTGCCGCGGGTGCGGCGACTGATCTGACCGCCGGTCTGGGTGCTGGTCTGGAAGGCGCATTGAACGGTGCTACCGGTGTGACCACGGGTCTGGAGGGTGCCGCGGGTGCGGCGACTGATCTGACGGCCGGTCTGGGTGCCGGTGCGGGAGCGAGCCTCGGTGGCGGTTTGGAAGGTGCTGTCGGCGCGGCGGGCGGGCTGACCACGGGTGTGGATGCGGCGCTGGGTGCGGGTGCACAAGCCGGTGCAGGTCTTGGGGCGGGCTTGGAAGGTGCTGTCGATGCGACGACCGGTCTGGGCGCTGGCCTGGAAGGCGCATTGAACGGTGCTGCCGGTGTGACTACGGGTCTGGAGGGTGCCGCTGGCGCTGCGACTGATCTGACCGCCGGTCTGGGTGCCGGTGTGGGAGCGAGCCTCGGTGGCGGTTTGGAAGGTGCTGTCGACGCGGCGGGCGGGCTGACCACAGGTGTGGACGCGAGCACGGGCTTCGAGAGCACTGTGGGCGCGGTCGGCGACCTGACGACGGGTATCGGCGCCGGGTTGAGCGGTGCGGTGGACGGAGCCGGTGAAGTGACCAGCGGCTTGGACACCGCGCTGGGCGGTGCGTTCGACGCCACCGGTCAGACCACGACGGGGCTCACCGGTGGAATCGACAACTCGGCGCAGGGCTCCGGCAATCTGACCGCCGGACTGGGCGGAAACTTCTCCTCCGCCGTCGGTGGCGCCGGAAACATCGGAACGCAGGCGGCGACCGGCCTGGAAACCGGGCTCGCGACCGGCCTCGGCGCGGCCGTGAGCACCGGAGCCGAGCTGGGCGGCGGACTGGAGAGTTCGCTGAACACCGGCGGGCAGCTCGGCACGGGTCTGGAATCCGGTCTCGGCGGAGCGCTCGATGCCGGGATCGAGGCGACGACCGGACTGGAGACGGGCCTTTCCACCGGTCTGGGCGGAGGCGTGGACGGCGCTGTGCAGGCGGGTACCGGCTTCGAAACCGGACTCGACGGCGTCATCGACGCGGGTGCGGGCATCGGTTCCGGGTTGGCCGCTGGACTCGGCGCGGGCGCGCAAGCAGGCGCCGGACTGGGCTCCGGCCTGTCGGCTGGGCTGGATGCTGGTGCGCAGGCGGGTGCGGGTCTGGGTTCGGGTCTGTCGGCTGGGCTGGATGCTGGTGCGCAGGCAGGTGCCGGTCTCGGCTCCGGCCTGGCTACCGGAATCGACAGCACGGTCGGCGCGGGCTTGGAGACCGGCCTGTCCACCGGTCTCGGCGCCGCGGGCAATGCCGGCGCTGGCCTGTCGACCGGTCTCGAAGGCGCGTCGAGCGCGGGAGCACACCTCGGTTCGAGCCTGGACAGCGGAATCAGCGGCACCGCGAGTTCCCACGCGACGTCCGGCCTCGACGCCACGGCCGGTCTCGGCGGTGCGGCGCAGTCGACCGTCGACGGCGCCGCGGACGCGACCTCCGGTCTGGCGGGCTCGGCGAGCGGCGCGGCGCACGGTGCGGTGGACACCGGGGCCGGGCTCGGTGGCAGTGTGGGTTCGACCGCGCACACCTGGTCCTCGCTGGACGTGTCGAGCGCCTTCGGCTCGGGTCTGGACAGCACGACCGGCGGCAACGCCGACTCGGGCCTGTTCGGCGAGAGCCACGCGAGCACGGAGTTCAGCGGGTCCGCGGGCGCCGACCTGGGTGGCGATACATTCCTGCACTGATAGTTGCCCGGTAAACGGAAAGAGGTCCATACCGCGATGGGGACGCCTGCGCCGAATGCCACTCCACCGGCGGTACCGCTGCTGTCGGTACTGGGTGAAACCGTCGCGGCGGCCCGTGCCGCGGGCCGCAACGATCTGGTCGGCCGCCTGGAAGTGGCGGCCGACCGGGTCCGCGACCCGCGCAGGCGCATCGTCGTCGCCGGGCAGCTGGATCAGGGCAAGAGCCGTTTCGTCAACGCGCTGCTGAACCTGGACATCTGCCCGGTCGGTGACGACGCCACAACCACTGTGCCGATGCTGCTGGCCAACGGCCCGCAGCCGCGCGCGGAGCTGGTGCTCGCGGCGCACGGCGACTCCAGCGGTGCGGAGACCAGGGTGGCGGTGCCGATCGCGGAGATCGGCGCGATCGACCCGCGCTCACCGCTCGCGCAGGGACGGCGGATCGTTCGGCTCGAGGTCCAAGTGCCCAACGCCCTGCTGGCCGACGGCATCGTGCTGATCGACACCCCGGGCGTCGGCGGGCACGGCAATGCCCATGCCACCGGCGTGCTCGGACTGGTGCCCGCCGCGGACGCGGTGCTGGTGCTGTCGGACGCGTCGACCGAACTCACCGAGCCCGAATTGGCGTTCCTGCGACAGGTGCGGGAACTGTGCCCGACGGTCGCGCTGCTGCTCACCAAGACCGACCTGTACCCGCACTGGCGGCAGGTGCACGAGGCCGATGTGGGCCATCTCGCGCGGGCCGGACTCGACGTGCCGATGATCCCGGTGTCCTCGCTGCTGCGCAGCCACGCGATGCGGTTGCAGGACCGGCAGCTGGGCGTGGAGTCCGGCTTCGGCGCGCTCTACGAGTTCCTGCGCGACCAGGTGGTGGCGCGCGATCAGCTGGCCACGCGCGCCGCGGTGGCCCGCGATATCCGTTCCGCGGCCGAGCATCTGGCCCTTGCCCTGGGCAGTGAGCTGGTCGCGGTCCGCGATCCCGCACAGGGCGCGGCGGCCGTGCGCGAGCTGCAATCCGCCCGTGGCGCGGCCGAGGAACTGCACCGCAGGACCGCGGCCTGGCAGCAGACGCTCGCCGACGGCATCACCGACCTGGCCGGGGACGTGGACCACGATCTGCGCGACCGCCTGCGCAACATCGCGCGCAGCACCGAGGAATGGATCGACGAGCACGATCCGGGCAGGCACTGGGACCGCATCGCCGAACACCTCACCGGCACCGTCGACACCGCCCTCGGCGACAACCTGCTGTGGACCCACTCCCGCGCGATCGAACTCGCCGAACGCGTCGCGGAGCATTTCGCCGAGCTCGGCGCCGTCGACCTGCCGGACGTGCGTCCCGGCGCGGGAGCCGACACCGGCCGTGCCATCTCCGGCACGCTCGCGGATCTGGAACCCGACATCGGGTTCGGCAGCAAACTGCTAGTCGGCATGCGCGGCTCCTACGGCGGCGTGCTCATGGTGGGGCTGGCCAGCACCTTCGCCGGGCTGGCCCTGCTCAACCCGATCTCGATCGGCGCGGGATTGATCGTGGGCGGCAAGGCGTTCCGAGATGACAAGCAGGCCCGGCTGGCCAAGCGGCGCAACGAGGCCAAGGCCGCGGTGCGCCGTTTCGTCGACGACGTG
Source organism: Nocardia barduliensis (assembly GCF_013315795.1). GTDB lineage: Bacteria > Actinomycetota > Actinomycetes > Mycobacteriales > Mycobacteriaceae > Nocardia > Nocardia barduliensis. The sequence goes on along the minus strand of NZ_JABLTE010000047.1, from coordinate 51,764 downwards.
GCGTTCCAGGCGGGCAAGGACTCGAAGGACCGGCTGCACCGCATCCATCGCGCGTTGCGCGACCACTACGCGGGCGTCGCCGAACGCAGCCTGCGCTCGATCGATGAGTCGCTGCGGGCCGCGCAGGAGGCCGCGAGCATGGTCGCCACCCGGCGCGCCGAACGCGGCGCACAGCTGGAACAGCAGCTGCGCGTGGTCGCCGAGCTGCGCCGGTACGCCGACGCCATGCAGACCGCACTACCGATGGGACCCGCCGGTACGGTAGCCCCGTGAGACGTGATGGTGGCGCGGTGCCGGGGATCGTCGCGGAGGCGCATCGGCTGGTGGGCGCGGCGCAGGCGGCGCTGGCGGGCGAGCCGCGCCCGCGTGCCCTGCTGACCGACTGCGCCCGCCGACTGGACCAGCCGTTGCGCGTCGCGCTGGCCGGTTCGATCAAGGCGGGCAAATCGACCCTGCTGAACTCCCTTGTCGGGCAGGACATCGCTCCCACGGATGCCACCGAGTGCACGAGGGTGGTCACCTGGTACCGATACGGTTCGACGCCCAGCGTGACGGCGTACGCGCCCGACGGCGCCCGTGCGCACGTGGTGGTCCGGCGCGGCAGCGGGACGCACGGGCTGACCTTCGACCTGGACCGGCTGAACTGGAACGCCCCGGCCCCGAGTGAGGTCGACCATCTCGAAGTCGAGTGGCCCGCCGCCGCGCTCGCGCACACCACCATCATCGACACCCCGGGTACGTCGTCGCTGTCGCGCGAGGTGTCCCGGCGCACCGCGCGCCTGTTGACTCCGGGTGCGGACGACGAGCGCTCCGAGCAGGGCATCGCCATACCCGGCGCCGACGCGGTGGTGTATCTGCTGCGCCGGCTGGACGCCACCGACGTGCAGTTCCTCGAGCGCGTGGGCGCCGGAACCGCCGCGGCCAACGGCGGTCCGGGAGCGTCCGGGCCGCTCGGCATCGTGGGGGTGGTCTCGCGGGCCGACGAGATCGGGGCGGGCCGCATCGACGCGCTGCACTCGGCGCGCGATGTCGCCACGCGTTTCGCCGGTGAACTGGAACGAACGGGTCTGTGCCAGGCCGTGATCCCGGTCGCCGGGCTGCTCGCGTTCGCCGCGGCGACGCTGCGGCAGCAGGAGTTCGCGGCTTTCGAGACGCTGGCGCGCGTCCCGGTCGACGAACTGAGCGCCGCGCTGCTGTCGGCGGACCGTTTCGCGCGCGCCGACGTGCCGCTTCCGGTGCCGCCGGAACTGCGAGCGCAGCTCGCCGAGCGGTTCGGGCTGTTCGGCATTCGCATGGCGGTCACGCTGATCCGGCTCGGCGTCCGGGATTCGGCCACGCTCGCCGCCGAATTGACCAGCCGCAGCGGAGTGGACGAACTGCGCTCGGTACTCGACGTGCAGTTCGGTCAGCGCGCCGACCAGCTCAAAGCCCATTCCGCGCTCACCGCGCTGGCCCGGGTGCTGACCGCCTATCGCGGCACTCAGGCCGACCGCCTGCTGCCGAGGGTGCGCACCCTGCTCGCGGACGTGCACGGTTTCGCCGAGCTGCGCCTGCTCGGCCGCCTGCGCACCTACGAATTGGCGCTGCCTGCCGACGATCTCGCCGAATTGCACCGCCTCATCGGCGGCTCCGGCATCGCACCCCACCTGCGTCTGGGCCTTCCGATCGACGCGCCGCTCACCGCGCAGCGCGCGCAGGCGGTCGCGGCGGTGCGGAAGTGGCGCACCCGGGCTCGTCACCCGCTCGCCGACCAGTTCACCGCCACGGCCTGCCTGACCGCCGCCCGCAGCGCGGAGGGCACCTTGAGCGTGCTGCCGGAGTGAGCGGCGGGCGTGCCGGCGCCCGCACCGCTACGGCACCGTGACCTGCGGCGAGACGCTTCGCCGAACCGCGCCCGCGCCGCCGGTGTAGCCCCTTCGCGCCCGGGTATGCGCCCTGGTAGCGAGAGGAGGTAACGATGAGCCAAGAGGACGTCGTACACGAATTGCTCGTCCGCGCGGGCACGGGGTATGCCGAGGAAGCGGGTATCACGCTCGACGACAAACCGGCCGCGCTCTTCCAGTTGCTCATGCTTTCCCAGCTGCTCAGTGCCCGCATCGCCGCCGAGATCGCGATCGCGGCCACCCGGGAGCTGATCGGCAGCGGCTACCGGACGCCGCACCGGGTCGCGGACGCCGACTGGCAAGAGCTGGTCGACGCGCTCGGCCGGGGGAACTATCGCCGCTACGACGAGAGCACCGCGACGAGGCTCGGGCACAACGCCGCGCGGGTGCTCGACCGCTACCACGGTGACCTGCGGGAGCTTGCGAAGAAGGCGGACAACGACCCGCAGCGCGCCGCGGAACTGCTCCAGGAGTTCGACGGCATCGGTCCTACCGGGGCCGATATCTTCCTGCGCGAGATCCAGGACGTCTGGACCTGGGTGCGGCCGCATTTCGACGAACGCGTACTGCGTGGCGCCAAGCGCGTGCAGTTGCCGGAAGACCCCGACCGGCTGGCGCGTCTGGCGCCGGACCACCACACCGCGGAGCTCGCCGCCGCCCTGGTCCGGGTGACGCTGGACGAGAAGATCGCCGACGAGGTTCTCGCCGCCGCGCCCTGAGCGAGCGCCGTCAGACCGGCGCTGTGGCGCGGACGCGCGGGTCGATCAGGATCTTCGCGTGCCGCTCCGGGTTACCGAGCGCGGTGAATGCCTCCGCCACGCCGTCCAGCCCGACCGTCCCGGTGATCAGCGGGCTCGGATCGACCTTTCCCTCGGCGAGCATGTGCAGGGTGTCGCGGAACTCGCCGGGGTCGTAGCCGAGCACGAACCGCAGCTCGATCTCCTTGTTGATCGCCATCGCGGGATGGAAGCGGTCGGTTTCCATGCACACCCCGACCACGACCACGCGCGACAGCGGCGGTGCGGCCGCCAGAATCTGATCGATGATCCCCGGCACTCCGACACATTCGAAGATCACCGGCCCGGCCGGGCCCGCGTTCAACGTGTGCGCCAGCCGGAAGACATACCACCACGGCAGGTTGGGAACCCGCCGCAGGCGATCCATGGTGTCGAACCCGAGTCCGAGGATGTCGGTGACGCCGTTGATCCGGCTCTTCTTCGGCGCGGCGGCCCAAGGCGATTCCGTCGCCGGGTCGACCACGACATCCGCGCCGCAGGCGGTGGCGAGTTCGCGACGGCGCGGCGAGAAGTCGCTCGCGACCACGGTGCGCACACCCGCGGCCTTCAGCATGCTGATCACCGCGAGGCCGATCGGCCCGCAGCCGATGACGAAGGCGGTTCGTCCCTTGCCGACGCCCCCTTTGCGCACGGCGTGCCAGGCCACCGCCATCGGTTCGGTCAACGCGGCGTGTTCGGCGGACAAGCCGTTGGGCACCGGCATGGTCATCGATTCCTGGACCACCACCTGTTCGGCGTAGCCGCCCGGCGCCGCGGTCGACAGCCCGACCAGGTGCGGTTGCCTGCCGTGCCGGACGATCGGCAAGGCAACCACCGCCGTCCCCGGCTTCCATCGCTTGCGGCAGTCCGGCCCGTAATCGACCACGGTGCCGCTGAATTCGTGCCCGAGCACCACGCTCTGCTCCGAGCGCATGAAGTGCTCGTAGCCGGTGGCCGAGGCCAGGTCGGCCAGTTCGTCGGCGTGGGTGCGGGCATGCAGGTCCGAGCCGCAGATACCGCAGCGCGACACGTCGATCAGCAGCTGACCGGAGCCGGGCCGCGGCGTGGGCAGCTCCGCGACCTCGAACTCGGCGGCGGTGACGACGGCGGCCCTCATGGCGACTCCTCGGCTCGGCGGCGCGCGGCGGTCCGGCGGACCGCTCGCGGTCACCCTACTGCGCGGTAGCGCCCACCGTGACCTCCTCGGCCACCCGGCGGTCGTAGGCATAACGGGCCGAGGCGATTTCGTTCTGATGCGCCTCGGTCCAGGTGACCAGCGCGTTGATCGTGGTGTGCAGGCTCGTGCCCAGCGGGGTGAGCGCGTAGTCGACGCGCGGCGGGATGCTCGGGTACACGGTGCGCCGGACCAGGCCGTCGCGTTCCAGATGCCGCAAGGTCTTGGTGAGCATCCGCTGGCTGACGCCGTCGATCGCGCGCTTCAGCTCGGTGAACCGCAGACTGCGCTGATCCAGCAGCGCGATCACCAGCAGCGACCACTTGTCGGCTATCCGATCGAGGATCTGGCGCACTTCGCAGTCCGCTCTGGCGTCCCACTGCAAGACGTCGTAGTCGCCCTCGCCATCGCAGTGGTAAGGCGTCGCCGGTGCGTCCATGAAGCCGATTCTGCCAGTTCGAGCAGCGGTATCAAGAGGGAACCGACCGCACCGCCGGGAACTGGGCGGCGCAACCTCGGGTGGATGACGACCCCGCAGCCGTTGCGACAGGCTTCGCGCCGAGGTCGGGTCCAGGGTCGACGGCCTCGAACTGGCGGGGCGCGCGCATTCGCGCCGGCGTTCGGGAATTAATCGCGCGAGCCGTCCGTTGAGCCTTTCGACAACATTGAGTGGATCGGGCTCAAGTTTCGGTTGACTCCGCGACTCCTGCGGGGCAGGATTGAGCCGACCACGCTCAGTGTTGCTGGGGCCGTGCTCCGTGAGGTGCTAGGGGCGAGGTCTCGCGGCGTCCTTCACCGGGCGTCGCAGGGCGGTTGCTCGCCCCGGCACCTGCACACATCGGTACGTCAACTAGGAGGAACCACAATGGCTCGTGCGGTCGGAATCGACCTCGGGACCACGAACTCGGTCGTCGCCGTTCTCGAAGGCGGCGAGCCGGTCGTCGTGGCCAACTCGGAAGGATCGCGCACCACCCCGTCGATCGTCGCGTTCGCGAAGAACGGCGAGGTGCTGGTCGGCCAGCCGGCCAAGAACCAGGCCGTCACCAACGTCGACCGCACCATTCGCTCCGTCAAGCGGCACATCGGCACCGACTGGAGCGTCGAGATCGATGGCAAGAAGTACACGCCGCAGGAGATCAGCGCGCGCACGCTGATGAAGCTCAAGCGCGACGCCGAGTCCTACCTCGGTGAGGAGATCACCGACGCGGTCATCACCGTGCCCGCCTACTTCGAGGACGCCCAGCGGCAGGCCACGAAGGAAGCCGGTCAGATCGCGGGCCTGAACGTCCTGCGCATCGTCAACGAGCCCACCGCCGCGGCGCTCGCCTACGGCCTGGACAAGGGCGACAAGGAACAGACCATCCTGGTCTTCGACCTCGGTGGCGGCACCTTCGACGTCTCGCTGCTGGAAATCGGCGAGGGCGTCGTCGAGGTCCGCGCCACCTCCGGTGACAACCACCTCGGTGGTGACGACTGGGACGAGCGGGTCGTGCAGTGGCTGGTCGACAAGTTCAAGGGCAGCTCGGGCATCGACCTGACCAAGGACAAGATGGCCATGCAGCGGCTGCGTGAGGCCGCCGAGAAGGCGAAGATCGAGCTCAGCTCCTCGCAGAGCACCTCGATCAACCTGCCCTACATCACCGTCGACGCGGACAAGAACCCGCTGTTCCTCGACGAGCAGCTGACCCGCGCCGAGTTCCAGAAGATCACCTCGGACCTGCTGGACCGCACGCGCGCGCCGTTCCAGTCCGTGATCAAGGACGCGGGCATCAAGGTGTCCGACATCGACCACGTCGTGCTGGTCGGCGGCTCCACCCGGATGCCCGCCGTCTCCGACCTGGTCAAGGAACTGACCGGCGGCAAGGAGCCGAACAAGGGCGTGAACCCGGACGAGGTCGTCGCCGTCGGCGCGGCCCTGCAGGCCGGTGTGCTCAAGGGTGAGGTCAAGGACGTCCTGCTGCTCGACGTGACCCCGCTGTCGCTGGGCATCGAGACCAAGGGCGGTGTGATGACCAAGCTCATCGAGCGCAACACCACCATCCCGACCAAGCGCTCGGAGACCTTCACCACGGCCGACGACAACCAGCCGTCGGTGCAGATCCAGGTGTTCCAGGGTGAGCGCGAGATCGCCTCGCACAACAAGCTGCTCGGCTCCTTCGAGCTGACCGGCATCCCGCCGGCCCCGCGCGGCGTGCCGCAGATCGAGGTCACCTTCGACATCGACGCCAACGGCATCGTGCACGTCACGGCGAAGGACAAGGGCACCGGCAAGGAGAACACGATCAAGATCCAGGACGGCTCCGGCCTGTCCAAGGAGGAGATCGACCGGATGGTCAAGGACGCCGAGGCGCACGCGGCCGAGGACAAGGCCCGGCGCGAGGAGGCCGAGACCCGCAACCAGGCCGAGTCGCTTGTGCACCAGACCGAGAAGTTCATCAAGGAGAACGAGGACAAGGTCCCCGCGGAGGTCAAGACCAAGGTCGAGGCGGCCATCGCCGAGGCGAACGAGGCCCTCAAGGGCACCGACATCGCCGCGGTCAAGGCGGCCGTCGAGAAGCTGGCGACCGAGTCGCAGGCGCTCGGCCAGGCCATCTACGAAGCCTCCGCCGCGGACGCGGCGGCGCAGGGCAACGGTGCGTCCAGCACCGCGTCGGATGACCAGGTCGTGGATGCCGAGGTCGTGGACGAGCCGGTCGACACGGAGAAGAAGTGACCGAGGGCAACCCCGAGAAGGAGCCGATCACCTTCGTCGACAACCGGAAGATCGACCCGGAAACCGGTGAGATCCGCCAGCCGGCCGCGGACAACGGCGCCGCGGCCGCGCAGGCCCCTGAGTCGGGCAACGGCGCGCAGACCGGCAACGGCGGTGACGCGCAGGAGCTCGCCGACACCATCAGCGGCGAGCTCGCCGAGCGCACCGCCGACCTGCAGCGGCTGACCGCGGAGTACGCCAACTACCGGCGCCGGGTCGAGCGCGACCGCAAGGCGGCGATCGATTCCGCCAAGGCGGCGGTGGTCACCGAATTGCTCGGCGTGCTCGATGATCTCGACCGCGCGCGGGCACATGGCGACCTGGAATCCGGTCCGTTGCGGTCGGTGGCCGACAAGCTGTCGGCCGCGCTGCTCAAGCAGGGCCTCGAGGAGTTCGGTTCGGAGGGTGAGCCTTTCGACCCGACCCTGCACGAGGCCGTGCAGCACGAGGGCTCCGGCCACGATCCGGTGATCGGCATAGTGATGCGCAAAGGCTATCGCTTCGGCGATAGGGTGCTTCGGCACGCGCTGGTCGGGGTAACCGACGGCGTAGCCGATCTGACGGAGATTACGGATCAACCGACCGAAGAGGCATCGGATGTTGATGCCGGCGCGAACGAACAATAAGCACGCGAGAGGAGGAGATGCTCGGTGAGCCAACGGGAGTGGATCGAAAAGGACTTCTACAAGGAGCTGGGTGTTTCCTCCGGCGCCTCGCAGGACGAGATCAAGAAGGCCTATCGCAAGCTCGCCCGCGATCTGCACCCGGACGCCAACCCTGGTGACACCAGAGCCGAGGAGCGGTTCAAGACCGTCAGCGAGGCGCACGCCGTGCTGTCGGATCCGGCCAAGCGCAAAGAGTACGACGACACCCGCAAGCTCTTCGCGGGCGGCGGCTACGGTCGCGGTGGGTTCGGCCCCGGTGCTGGCGGCGGCTTCTCGCAGGAGTTCAACATCGGGGACATCTTCGGCGGCGCAGGCGCCGGCGACGGTGGCCTCGGTGACCTGCTCGGCGGTCTGTTCAACCGGGGCGGCACGCGGACCTCGAGCCGCCCCCGGCGCGGCTCCGACGTGGAGACCGAGACGACCCTCGGTTTCCGGGAGGCGGCCCAGGGCGTCACGGTTCCGCTGCGGATGACCAGCCCGTCGCCGTGCACGACATGTCACGGCAGCGGGGCCAAACCGGGCACCAGCCCGCGGGTCTGCCCGATCTGCAATGGTGCCGGCGTCGTCAGCCGCAACCAGGGCGCGTTCGGCTTCAGCGAGCCGTGCGACGAGTGCCGTGGCAGCGGTTCGATCATCGACGACCCGTGCGTCGACTGCCATGGCAGCGGCATCCAGAACCGCACGCGCACCATCACGGTGCGGATTCCCCCCGGAGTCGGTGACGGGCAACGGATCCGGCTGGCCGGTCAGGGCGAGGCGGGCCTGCGCGGTGCGCCGTCGGGCGACCTCTACGTGACCGTCCACGTCAGCCAGGACAAGGTCTTCGGCCGCAACGGCGACGACCTGACCCTGGTGCTTCCGGTCAGTTACAGTGAATTGGTTTTGGGCACCACGGTTTCGGTGCCCACGCTCGACGGGCGAGTCGGCGTCAAGGTGCCTCCGGGTACCGCCGACGGCCGCATCCTGCGGGTACGCGGTCGCGGCGTGCCCAAGCGCGGCGGCGGCGCCGGTGACCTGCTGGTGACGGTGAAGGTCGCGGTGCCGCAGAAGCTGGACGGCGAGGCCGTCGAGGCGCTCAAGCGCTATCAGGAGGCCGAGCGGGCCAGTGGCTTCGATCCACGTGCAGGATGGGCAGGTGCGTGATGTCCTCGGAACCGAAGAACGCGTCCGGCGGGGCGCGCGCCGAGTTCTTCATGATCTCGGTGGCGGCCCAGCTGGCAGGCATGCACGCGCAGACACTGCGCACGTATGACCGTCTGGGACTGGTCACGCCGCAACGGACTTCGGGTGGCGGGCGGCGCTACTCGGCCCGGGACGTAGAGCTGCTGCGCGAGGTGCAGCGGCTGTCCCAGGACGAGGGTGTCAACCTGGCGGGCATCAAGCGCATCATCGAGCTGACCAATCAGGTGGAGGAACTGAGCAGGCAGGTGGCCGAACTGTCGGCCGAGCTGGAGCGGATGCGGGCCGGATACCGTCCCGATCTCGCCCCGCAGCAACGCAGTACCGCGTTGGTCGTCTGGCAGCCGCGCCATCGTCGCGACGACAGCCGCCACCGGCGATAACGGCACGACGACGGCCCCGGCCTCGGTCGCACAGCGCGATCCGAGGCTGGGGCCGTCGTCGTTTCGGGCCCGCTACCGCGGATTATTTGCTGACAGTAAACCAGAACATGTTTGGCGGAAACGGTACGGCAGTGGTTATTTCGTTGTCTTATCAACTGGACATTTTCACCATAGCTTGATTGATGGTGTCGTCGCGGTTTGCCCGTTTCGTACTCCCTTCGGCTGTTCTGGTGTTGCCCCGAAGTCGCTAGAACAGACCAATCGGGACGTAATTCGCAAGCGCCACTTACTGATTCGGCGGTTCTTCGACTGATTTTGCGGTAGATCTACCGTCTTTCAGTCGGTTTCTCTGGCGTGTCTCGCTGGATATCCTCGTTTTGACGAAATTACACGCGTGATGTCCAATCGAAAGATTCCGTAGCTGGCAAACCTCGCCTACACTCCTTCCCATCGGCTGCTGTCGAGTGGCCCGCAGCACCTCACTCGTCGGCATGGTTCGTGAACGAGTGCGAAATGGGGTTGTGAGATCAATGGATTCACGCACTGTCGCTTTGATCAGAACGACATTCAAGGCGGTTGCTGCGGAAGACGGGGGTCCGGAGAAACTGGCGAGATCGTTCTACGCGATCTTGTTCACCGACTACCCGCACGTCCGCGATTTCTTCCCGGCCGCGATGGACGCCCAGCGCGATCGCCTGGTCAAGGCGATCTCCTATGCGCTGGACCGGTTGGAGGAGCCCGACAAACTGCTGCCGTTCCTCGCCCAGCTCGGTAGGGACCATCGCAAGTACGGCGTGCAGCCCGCGCACTACACCGCCGTGTCCACCGCGCTGAAGACCGCCGTCCGGGTGTTCGCCGGCACCGAGATGTGGACCGACGAGGTCGACCGGGCCTGGGACGAGGGCCTGAAGATCATCGCCGACACCATGATCGGCGCGGCGGAGAAGGAGACCACGCCGTCGGCGTGGACCGGCACCGTCATCGAGCGCCGCGAAGTGCTGCGCGACCTGGTCATCGTCCGGCTGCAACTGGACCAGCCGATGCGCTACGCCGCGGGCCAGTACCTGAGCGTGCAGATCCCCTCCCGGCCGCGCATGTGGCGCTACCTCTCGCCCGCCGTGCCCGCGAACGCCAACGGCGAGATCGAGTTCCACGTCCGCGGCGTGCTGGGCGGCTGGGTCAGCTCGGCCATCGTGGGCCAGACCGTCGTCGGCGACCAATGGCTGCTCGGCTCGCCACTGGGCGGCCTCGGCATCCCGCGCAACACCAAACGCAAGATGCTGATGGTCGGCTGTGGCACCGGGCTCGCGCCGCTGCGTGCGCAACTGATGTCGATGGCGATGCGGCGGACCAACCCCAAGGTGCACCTGTTCGTCGGCGGTCACCACCCGTGCGACCTCTACGACCTGGAGACACTGAGCAAGCTGGCGATAGCCAACCGCTGGCTCACCGTCACACCGGTCAGCGAGCACGACGAGAACCCGTGGTGGTACGCCGAACCCGACGAGCCCCGCACCACCTGGCCCGGCCTGGAACCCCGCGTCACCGGCCAGATCGGCAAGGTCGTCGCGAGCTTCGGCGCCTGGTCCGACCGCGACGTACAGATCGTCGGATCGCCCTCGATGGTGCAGACCACGAAGTTCCGCCTCATGGCGGCGGGGACGCTCGCGAAGAACATCCGCCACGATCCGTTGTTCTAGTTGGCCGCGCGGGCGCGGCGTGTTCGCGGCCCCCTTGTGGCTCGCGTTTGCGCGGCCGCCGCTTGCTCCTTCGTCGCTTGCGCGGCGGCCGCGCAAACGCGAGCCGGGCCGCGAACGGGCAATGCTCGGTCTCGCTTCGCTCGAAAGACGTGGTTGGGGTGCGCTGGGCGCGTGGGGATGGCAGGCGTGAGGCGTGGTCGAGCTGGTGTGGTTGCGTTAGGCGGACCGGCTGTTCCTCAGGGTGTCGATGTCGATGCCGATGCCGATGCCGATGGCTCGCGTCGGATATCCGCCTGCCCTGTTCAGAGGCCCTCGAATTGGATTCGCTCGGGGGGAGTTCCGGTTTCGAGGAGGCGGTCGACGGTGGTCTGGACCATGGCGGGGGAGCCGCAGACGAGCACTTGGTGCTCGCGGAAGGCGCCGTGCGAGCCGAGGACTTCGGCGAGCGTGCCGTAGAGCAGGTCGTCGGGCGGGAAACCGATGTCGACGCGGGACTGCTCGTACCACTCGTCGACCCAATCCGGGTCGTCCAAGCTCTCCACCACCGGAATCACGGTGAGCCACGGCAGTTCACCGGCCAGCAGGTAGAGCATGTCGGCGGCGTACAGGTCGCGGGGGGACCGCCCGCCGACGAAGAGGTAGGTGGGCGGCGGCGACGGCTTGCGCGCCAGCTCCAGGATCTGCGCGCGCATCGGCGCCAATCCGGTGCCGCCCGCGATCATCACCACCTCGTCGCCGTCCGGGTCGACCCAGAACCCGCCGAGCGGAGCGCTGATCCGCCACTCGTCGCCCGGCTGGGTGTCGGCCACGATAGCGCCGCTGCACCAGCCACCCGGGACGGTGCGCACGTGGAACTCGAGCTTGCCGTCCAGCGAGGGCGGCAGCGCGGGCGAGAACCTGCGCCGCACGCCGGGATGCTGAGGCACCCGCACCTCGACCGACTGGCCCGCCGCGAACGGCACGAACTCGCCGATCAGGCGGATCACCGCGAGATCGTGACGTAGCCGATGATGACCGACGACGGTCGAGGTCCACTCCGGCGCCTGATGCGCGCCGTTACCGAGCATGCTCGGATCCCCCAACGGGGCCTCCTTCGTTACACAGGGTCGCAGGTGATGTTCTGCTCCGGCGTGCCGACCGCGAGCAGCGCGCGCCGGGTGTCCGCGATCATCCGGGCCGAGCCGGAGATCTGGATCTGGCGGTCCGCCCACGCGCCGAAGCTCGCGACCACGGCGCCCAGGTTACCGATCAGGCGCCGGTGCATGCCGTACGGTGCGTCCTGCGGCGGATGGGGATACCACCACGGATTGGACTTCTGCTCGCAGACCGGAACGATGGTCAACCACGGGTTGCTCTGCGAGAGCTGCCACATGTTCTCCACGTCGTACAGGTCGCACGGGTAGCGGCCGCCGATGAAGAAGTGCACCCGCGGGTTGATGCCGCGCTGGCCCATCTCGATCAGTTGGGCGCGCAGCGGGGCGATGCCGGTGCCCGCGCCGATCATGAGCACGTCGCGGCCGCTGTCCCGGTCGACGTGCAACCCGCCGAGCGGGCCCGCGATCCGCCACCGGTCGCCCACCCTGGTCTCGTTGACGATCGCGGGGCTCACCCAGCCGCCGCGGATCTTGCGCACATGGAACTCGATTTCGCCGTAGGGGTTGGACGGGATCGCCGGGGAGAAATAGCGCCACATCTTCGGGCGCTGCGGAATCGTCACCGGCACGTACTGCCCGGCCTGATAGGGCACCGGTCCATCCGACTGCAAGCGCACGATGGCCAAGTCCTCCAGAACGCGGCGATGGCCGACCACCGTGGCCTCCCACACCGGCTGCGACTTGTCGGAGTTCGCCCCGATGGCCATCGACGCGGAGATCAGGATGGTGATGTCGCGCCAGCCCTCCTCCAGGCCCCGGTTCCAGGCCACGCCGTTGTAAGCGCGGAACGCCGCGAGCAGCGCGCGGCCCGCCACGTCGTAGTGCGCGGCTTCCACGCCGTACTTGCGATGGTCGCGAGCGAGTTGCTCCAGGAATTTCTGCGCCCGGTCCCAGTCCTCCAGGTGGTCGAGCACATACTGAATCGCCGTGGCGATCCGCTTGGCCTGCATCTCCATGGCGGGCGGGAACAGTTCGCGCAGCCGTGGGTTCTCGGCGAACAAATGTCCGTAGAACGCACTGACCAACCGCTCGGGTCCATTCGGCGACTCGATCACCGAACGGAAATTGGCGCGGACCAGCGCAGCCGAACGCGCATCCACGACGTGGAGCTTCCTTTCCCTCAGTTCTGCGGGGACATACCCGTTACCGGCGGTCTCCCGCGGACAAGTATCCCCGAAAATGCCATGGTCGTGTGGGTATAGGCGCACCTTCACCTTCGCTGCGGCCGGGCGCGGGCGATGGACGGACTGCGTCCGACCGCGCCCTCGGTGCCGTAAGACCCGGCCAAACGGTAATCGGTGGGCAAACGGCGGACGTCGCTGACCCGTCATGAGCGGGACTGCGGGCGAGCCGCGCCGCAACCGCGAACCCGCCCGTGCGGGAAGGCGCCGGTCCCGGCCGGTCAGGTCCCGGCGGCGGTACGGACCGCGGGCACGACCTGCTCGGTATAACGACGGATCTGCTCGACCGGTTCCCCTTCGGTCGGCCAGAAGACGAATCCGTCGATCCGCTGGTCGCGGTGCAGCGCCAGCAGATCGTCGGCCCAGCGCTCGGGCGGGCCCTCCAGGAAGCCGCGATCGGCCCCGTCGGCGGTGATGGTTCCCGACACGTTCAGCACCCGCCGCACCGACAGCGGGTCCCGGTCCGCGGCCGCGGCGGCGTCATCGATCCGCCTGCCCGCCTCGGCGAGGAACTCCGGCGGCGCCCACGCCGCCGAGGGCACCCAGCCGTCGGCGACGCGACCGGTCAGCTCCAGCATCCGCGGCCCCTTCGCGCCGAGCCAGATGCCGGGGTGATGACGCGGGCGCGGGCCGGGATGCGCGCCCGCGAGGCAGTAGTGGACCCCGGGCACCCGCACCGATCGCGCCTCGCTCCACCACAGGGCGCGGATCACCGCGATCGCCTCGGCCAGCGCGCGCACCGCCGCGCCGCCGGTCCGGCGCGGCCCGCCCATCCCGGCGACGGCGTCCCCGAACGCGCCCGCACCGAGGCCGAGCTGGATACGGCCGTCGCTGATGATGTCGAGCGAGGCCACCGCCTTCGCGAGCAGCGCGGGGTGGCGCAGCGGCAGGTTCGCCACGTCGGGGAAGAAGGTGATCCGTTCGGTCCGCCCGGCGAGAGCGGTGATCAGGGTCCAGGTGTCCAGGAAGCGGCGCTGGTAGGGGTGGTCCTGGATGCCGATCAGGTCCAGTCCGGACACGTCCGCGTACACGCTCAGCTCGGCGAGCCTGCGGAAGTCGTCGGCCTCGGGGATCAGGAACAGGCCGAACTCGGGCGGTCGGGTGCTCATCGCACTCCTCCGGTGGTCTCGTGGGACGGCGGAACCGATGCGGTGGTCCCCGCCCGGCTCAGATGGCGAGCACGGTCTTGCCGCGCGTGCCGGGCGCTCCGATCACCGCGGGCGCCTGTGCGAGCGGAACGGTCGCGTCGATCGGCACGACCACGTCACCGGCCGCGACCCGCTGGATCAGCCGGGCCAACTCGGGCGCCTTGCCCTGCGATTCGATGTTGCCGCCCTTGATCGACCGCGCCCGCAACGCGTCCTCGTCGGCGGCGAAGGTGGTGGAGTAGACCGTGCCGCCGTCGCGGACCAGCGTGGTCAGCTCCGCGAGCGCCTCCGGCGGACTCACCAGGTCGAACAGGACGTCGATGCCGTCCGGGTGCGCGGCGGCGACCTGGTCGCGCACCGGACCCGCGGTGTAGTCCACCGTCTGGGCCGCGCCGAGGCGGGTCATCTGATCGGCGGAGCTACCGCGCGCCGTCGCGATGACGTGCGCGCCCGCGATATTGGCCAGTTGCACCAGGAAGGAGCCGACGCCGCCGGTCGCGCCGACGATCAGCACCGTCTGGCCGGGCTCGATGTGCGTGGCGTCCACCAGGTCCTGCGCGGTCACGCCCGCGGTCGGCAGGGCCGCGGCCGCGACGGTCGGCACACCCGGTGGGATCGGCACCAGCGTGCCGCCTTCGGGCAGTACGGCGTACTCCGCGAAGCTGCCGTGGCCGACCGGCGGGGTGAGGAACTTGCCGACCACCCGGTCGCCGACGGCGAAGCGGCTGACACCCGCGCCGAGCGTGGCGACGGTGCCCGCCCCGTCCACCCCGAGGATCATCGGAAAGTCGTGCGGGAGTTTGCCGTCCAGGATCCCGGAGGCCACCTTCCGGTCGAAGGGGTTCACCCCGGCCGCCTGGAGTTGGACCCGCACGGCTCCCGGCCCCGGCTCGGGCATCGGCATCTCGGCCAGTTCCGGCGTCGCTCCGAACTTCCGTACCACGATCGCGCGCATCCATTCGCTCCTTGATTCGGGCTGAAGGGTGATGCAACAAGTGACGGCCGTGGTCATCGTAGGCATCCGAAGCCCGCCGACGTGCGGAATCATCGCATCGGCGGTGTCGCGAATCGTCGCATTCGCCGGTGTCGGGGCGTAGCGTTCGACACGATTCGGCGGTGTCGTACCGGCGCGGCGAAGAATTTCAAACTTGAGCGGAACAGACTCAACCTTTCGGACGTTGGACGGTATGGAACGGCGCCGAGTCGAAGCGAGGGCCGAGCCGAAGCGAGGGCTTCGGGTCGGCGATCGTGCCCGGCGCCGTGCGAATCGACTAGTAGGAAGGTGACTCGTGGACTCGTTCAATCCCACCACCAAGACGCAGGCGGCTCTGACGGCCGCCCTGCAGGCGGCCTCCGCCGCGGGCAACCCGGAGATTCGTCCGGCGCACTTGCTGGTGGCGTTGCTGGATCAGACCGACGGCATCGCCGCGCCCTTGCTCAAGGCCGTCGGAACGGATCCGGCGATCGTGCGGCGCGAGGCACAGGACATCGTGGACCGGCTGCCCCGGGCGACCGGCGCCACCACCACACCGCAGCTGGGCCGGGAGGCGCTGGCCGCGATCACCGCGGCGCAGCGCCTGGCCACCGAACTCGGCGACGAGTACGTCTCCACCGAGCACGTGATGGTGGGTCTCGCCGACGGCGACTCCGACGTGACGATGCTGCTCACCAAGTACGGTGCCACCGCCGACGCGCTGCGTTCGGCGTTCACCGCCGTGCGCGGCAGCGCCCGCGTGACCAGCCCCGATCCGGAGGGCACCTACCAGGCGCTGGAGAAGTACTCCACCGATCTCACCGCGGCCGCCCGCTCCGGCAAGCTGGATCCGGTCATCGGCCGGGACACCGAGATCCGCCGGGTGGTCCAGGTGCTGAGCCGTCGCACCAAGAACAACCCGGTGCTGATCGGTGAGCCGGGCGTCGGTAAGACGGCGATCGTCGAGGGCCTGGCCCAGCGCATCGTGGCGGGCGACGTCCCGGAGTCGTTGCGCGGCAAGTCCGTCGTCGCGCTGGACCTCGGCGCGATGGTCGCGGGCGCGAAGTACCGCGGCGAATTCGAGGAGCGGCTCAAGGCCGTGCTGGAGGACATCAAGAACAGCGCGGGCCAGATCATCACCTTCATCGACGAACTGCACACCATCGTCGGCGCGGGCGCCACCGGCGAATCGGCGATGGACGCGGGCAACATGATCAAGCCGATGCTGGCCCGCGGCGAGTTGCGCCTGGTCGGCGCGACCACGCTGGACGAGTACCGCAAGCACATCGAGAAGGACGCCGCCCTGGAGCGGCGCTTCCAGCAGGTGCTGGTCGGCGAGCCGTCGGTGGAGGACACCATCGGCATCCTGCGCGGCATCAAGGACCGCTACGAGGTACACCACGGCGTGCGCATCACCGACTCCGCGCTGGTCGCCGCGGCCACACTGTCGGACCGCTACATCACCTCCCGTTTCCTGCCGGACAAGGCGATCGACCTGGTGGACGAGTCGGCTTCGCGGTTGCGCATGGAGATCGACTCCCGCCCGGTAGAGATCGATGAGGTGGAGCGCGCGGTGCGCCGGTTGGAGATCGAAGAGGTCGCCCTCGCCAAGGAGACCGACGAGGCCTCCAAGCAACGGCTGGAGAAGCTGCGCGCCGAACTCGCCGACGACCGGGAGAAGCTCAACCAGCTGACCACCCGCTGGCAGAACGAGAAGAACGCGATCGACCAGGTGCGCTCGCTCAAGGAAGAACTGGAAGCGCTGCGCGGCGAATCCGAACGGGCCGAGCGCGACGGCGATCTGGGCAAGGCGGCCGAGCTGCGCTACGGCCGCATCCCCGCCCTGGAGAAGCAGCTCGCCGAGGCCGAAAAGGTTTCGGCCAGCGCGGGCGACGGCGAGGTCATGCTCAAGGAGGAGGTCGGTCCGGACGACATCGCCGAGGTGGTGTCCTCGTGGACCGGCATCCCGGTGGGCCGGATGCTGGAAGGGGAGACGCAGAAGCTGCTGCGCATGGAGGACGAGCTGGCCCGCCGCGTGGTCGGTCAGAACGACGCGGTGCAGGCGGTGTCGGACGCGGTGCGCCGGGCGCGCGCCGGTGTCGCCGATCCGAACCGTCCGACCGGCTCGTTCATGTTCATCGGCCCGACCGGCGTCGGCAAGACCGAGCTGGCGAAGGCGTTGGCGGACTTCCTGTTCGACGACGAGCGCGCCATGGTCCGCATCGACATGAGCGAATACAGCGAGAAGCACTCGGTGGCCCGGCTGGTCGGCGCACCGCCCGGGTACGTCGGTTACGACCAGGGCGGTCAGCTCACCGAGGCGGTGCGGCGCAGGCCCTACACGGTGGTGCTGTTCGACGAGATCGAGAAGGCGCACCCGGACGTGTTCGACATCCTGTTGCAGGTGCTCGACGAGGGCAGGCTCACCGACAGCCAGGGCCGCACGGTGGACTTCCGCAACACCATCCTCATCCTGACCTCGAACCTGGGTGCGGGCGGTGATCGCGAGTTCGTCATGAACGCGGTGCGTTCGGCGTTCAAGCCGGAGTTCCTCAACCGCCTCGACGACGTGGTGATGTTCCACCGGCTGGACGAGGAGCAATTGGAGAGCATCGTGGACATCCAGCTCGACCAGCTGCAGAAGCGGCTGGCGCAGCGCAGGCTGAAGCTGGAGGTCAGCGACTCGGCCCGGTTCTGGCTGGCGGTGCGCGGCTACGATCCCGCCTACGGCGCGCGTCCGCTGCGCAGGCTGATCCAGCAGGCCATCGGCGACACCCTCGCCAAGGAGCTGCTCGCGGGCGAGATCTCCGACGGCGACAGCGTCAAGGTGACCGTCAGCCCCGACGGTGACGGCCTGGTCGTCGGGCGATGAGCCGAGGCGGTGCCGTGCGGGGGTGACGTTTCCGCCTCATCGCCGTGCGCGGCAAGCGGTCCGGTCCGGGTAGCGCCCGGAGCGGACCGCTTCCTCGTCGGGTCGGCGGCACCGGTTCCGGAGGCGCGGGCACGGTGGAAGGGACAGCGCCTACGCTGGAACCCATGACCAACCCGAACGATCCATGGGGACAGCGGCCGGAGGATGCGCCGACCGAACACCTGGGTCCGGGCAAGTCCGGGTACGGGGACCCGACACACACCACGGAGTACCTGGAGGCGTACGGCAGCGGCGCTCCGTCGGCGTATCCGCCCACGGAGCAGTACGGATCATGGGGTCCGCCGGGGCCGAACGCGACGCGCGAGTTCCCGTCCTACGACTCCCAGTGGGCGGCTTACCAGAACAGCGGCGCTCAGTGGCAGGGGACGGCTGCGCCGCCCGGCGGCGCGGTACCGCCCGGTGGGCCGCCGCGACCGCCCCGGCGCAACACCGGTCTGTGGATCGCCCTCGCCCTCGGCGTCGTGCTGTTGATCGGTGCGATCGGGGTCGTCGCCGGCGTCCTGCTGGGCAGCGGCGATTCCGATTCGGCCGACACCGCGGCCTCGACCGCGCCGGTGACGACGAGGTCCCTGCCCGGGACCAGGACCGCGCCGCCCACCCCGCCCAGCGGGCTGCCCGGCCTGCCCGGTCTGCCCGGCCTCGGCGATGTGGAGGGGCTCGGCACGACCATGGGCACCGTCACGGCCAACGACGGCGGCACCTTGACGGTGAGTTCGGTGACGGGCGACACCATCACGGTGCGCACCGACGCGAGCACCCAGGTGATCGCGTTGTCGGGCAGCAAGGTGTCCGATCTCGCCCCCGGCGAACTCGTGCTGATCCAGGGCGACAAGGCGCCGGACGGCTCGATTCAGGCCAAGATCATCATCGGTACCTCACTGCCCGGCGGCGGACGATGAGCGGTGCCATGCGCCGGATGCCCGCCGCGGCGCGCACCCGCCCGTCAAGCCGGATCGACGGCTGCTCGTCTTTCGCTCGGCCTGGCGCGGGGGTAATGACGGACCATGTCCGGCCGGGCCTATTAGGCTAGGCGGCGATGACGGCAATGTGGTTCGGGTTGGCGGCGATCGCGCTCGTGGGCGCGATCGTGCTGCTGTATTTCGATCGGCTCCAGCGGCAGCGGACCGGTCACGCGCGACAGGTCTGGGCGAAGTCGCAGGGCTATACCTACGTGTCCGTGGAACCCGCGCTGCCGTCCACTTGGCGGCGGGGCGCGCTGGCCAAACTGGGCTATCTCTCCGCGGTGGACGTGGTCTCCGGCATACGCAAGGGCGAGAAGTTCGTGCTGTTCGACCTGGAGGATGCCGCGACGCTGGTCGCGGTGCGCCGCCAGATCGGCTCGGACATCGACGTGGACATGCGGCTGAAGACGGCCGCTCCGCCCAAGGACCACGATCTGGAATTGCTCGGCGCCATCGGTGATCGCGTGGTGTTCGCGACCAATCCCGAAATCGCAAGGCACGCCGTGGATCAGCGCATGGTCGCCTTCATCGAGGCGCTGCCCGACACGGTGCAGATGCTCTGGAGCGAGGGTAACTGGACGCTGGGCATGCTGTCGGTCGGCACCACCTCGAAGGACTGGGAAGGCGCGATCGACGCGGTGCTGCGCCTGTCCGGCCTGCTGCACGTGCTGCCGCCGGTCAGCGAGCCGCGCTCGGAGGGCGCGCACGACGCGAGCCGGCCGCGCCCGCGCGATCGGCAGCGCGGCGAGAACGCCGGGGACGTCGAGGACGACGCCGACCGTCCGCGACTGCGCAAGGAGGCCGAGGACGACGAACGGCCCGGCGCGGACTCCTACGCCGACGACGGCCCCGACGAGTCGGAACCCGCACGCCGCCCCTCGCTCGCCGTCGTGCCGAAGGCGCGCGCCCGGGTGCGCGAGGACGAGCCGCCCCGGCCGCGGGATGAGCGCGACGAGCGTGCCGCCGAAGGCAGGCCGGACGCCGAATCGCCGCGGCGGCAGTCCGATCCGCCCGGCGGACCGTTCCATCCCGGATTCCGCCCCTATCAGGGACCCGTGCAGAAGTGACCGGCCGCGCGCCCACCGCAGTCGGGTCCGCGCGACTGCGATCGATCGCGCTGTCATGACCGAGCATCCACATCCCAGGCTGCCCGGCGCTACCCGCCCTGTGGCCTTGATCACCGGGCCGACCTCGGGTATCGGCCACGGCTACGCCACTCGGCTGGCTTCCCTCGGCTACGACTTGGTGCTGGCCGCCCGGGACGAGCGGCGACTCGCGGCCCTGGCGACCGACTTGGAGCATCGCTTCGGCACTCGCTCGCAGTTGCTCGTCGCGGATCTGGCTCGGGCGCAAGACCGTGAGCAGGTCGCGGCCCGGCTGGCCGAAGGGGTCGAATTCCTGGTCAACAACGCGGGTTTCGCGCACTCGGGCGAGTTCTGGACCCTGCCGCCCGAGCAGCTCCAAGCGCAACTGGACGTCAACGTCACGTCGGTGATGCGGCTCACCAGGGCCGCCTTGCCGCCGATGATCGCCGCGGCGAACGGTTGCGTCGTCAACGTGGCCAGCGTGGCAGGCTTGATCCCCGGACGCGGGTCGACGTATTCGGCGTCCAAGGCCTACGTCGTATCCTTCACCGAAGGGTTGGCAGGGGGACTGGGCGGAACCGGAGTTCGGGTCCAAGCCCTGTGCCCGGGATTCGTTCGCACGGAATTCCATCAGCGAGCCGGCATCGAGATGTCCTCGCTGCCGAGAGCGCTGTGGCTGAGCGTCGACCGGGTAGTCGCCGGCTCACTGCGTGATCTGGAGAAGGGCCGGGTGCTCAGCGTGCCCGGTATGCAGTACAAAGCGCTCACCACCGTCGCCGGAATGATCCCGCGAACCCTGGGGGCCCGGCTCAATCGCGGGCTGTTCGACGCACGCGGAAGGACTTAGACATGATCGACGTGATAACCAACGACAGGGACAGGTTGGCCGCCCTGGTGCGCGAACTCGCCGTGGTGCACGGCCGCGTGACCCTCTCCTCGGGCAAGGAGGCCGACTACTACGTCGACCTGCGTCGCGCCACCCTGCACCACGGCGCGGGTCCGCTGATCGGCAAGCTGCTACGCGAACTCGTGGCCGACTGGGATTTCGACGCTGTCGGCGGCCTGACCATGGGCGCCGACCCGGTGGCTCTGGCCGTTCTGCACGCGCCCGGCCGCCCGATCGACGCGTTCGTGGTGCGCAAGGCCGCCAAGTCACACGGCATGCAGCGCCAGATCGAAGGCCCGGACGTCGCCGGTAAGCGGGTGCTGGTCGTGGAGGACACCACCACGACTGGGAACTCCCCCTTGACCGCGGTGCGAGCGCTGCGCGCGGCGGGCGCTACCGTGGTCGGCGTCGCCACCGTCGTCGACCGGGAAACCGGCGCCGACCAGGTGATCGCCGCGGAGGGACTGGAGTACCGGTCGATCCTCGGCCTCAAGGATCTCGCCCTGGGATAGCCTGGACGAGGATCTAACTTCGATGGTGAAGGGTCGTGTGAGTCCCCAGTGGTGAGCATTGCAGTCAACAGGAATCGCGAGAACGTTGCGATGCTCGGAATCGGCGCTTACCGACCCAAACGCCTGGTCAGCAACGCCGAGGTCTGCGAGGTCCTGGATTCCACCGACGAGTGGATCTACGAGCGCACCGGCGTCCGCAACCGGCGCTGGATCAGCGGTGACGAAACGCTCCGGTCGATCGCCGCGGCGGCGGGCGAGCGCGCGATCGTCAACAGCGGCGTCGATCGGTCACAGATCGGCGCTGTCATCCTGGCCACGTCCAGCTGGCTGACCCTCACCCCGCACGGTGCTCCGCAGGTGGCCTACGACATCGGGATGAACGGGGTCCCCGCCTTCGACCTGACCTCCGGCTGCGGCGGCTTCGGATACGGCCTCGGTGTGGCCGCCGACATGATCCGGTCCGGCTCCGCCGAGTACGTCCTGCTCATCGGGGCGGAGACGATGACCGTTGGGCTCGATCCCACCGACCGCGGCACCGCGATGATCTTCGGTGACGGCGCGGGCGCGGTGGTGGTCGGCCCGAGCGACGAGAACGGCATCTCCCCGACCGTCTGGGGCAGCGACGGCGAGAACGCCGCCGCGATCATGCAGGACATCGACTTCCTGGAGTACATGCAGCGCGCCCAGGCCATGCAGGGTCTGGACCCGGCGGTGGACCCGGTCGGCCGGATGTCGCTGCGGATGGAAGGCCCGCGCGTGTTCCGCTGGGCCGCGGTCACCCTGCCGCGCGCGCTGTCCACCGCGCTCGAGGTGTCCGGCGTGGCCAAGGAGGACATCGAGGTCTTCGTCCCGCATCAGGCCAACGCCAGGATCAACGAGCTGATGAAGAAGAACCTCGGCCTGGCCGACGAGATCCCGATGGCCAACGACATCGAGAACACCGGCAACACTTCGGCCGCGTCGATTCCGCTCGCCATCGAGGAGATGCTGGTCACCGGCAAGGCGAAGGGCGGCCAGACGGCGCTGCTGCTCGGCTTCGGCGCGGGCCTGAGTTACGCGGGCCAGGTCGTCACGCTGCCCCCCGCGCCCACCGAACCGAGTTTCTAGCCGATGCGCCCGTTCCGAGCCGGTTATCTCGCGGCGGCGGCGGTCACCGTCTACGGCGCCGTCACCGGGCGGGAGAAGGCGCAGTGGATCGCGAAGCCGCTGCTGATGCCGCTGCTGGCGGCCGACGTGGTGACCGAGGGCAGGGAACTGCCGTCCAGCGAGCGCACCGTTCTGATCGGTTCGCTCGGCGCGGCCACGGTAGGCGACATCCTGCTCATCGACCCGGACGACGATCGCAGGTTGATCGCGGGCGCGTCGTCGTTCGCGCTGATGCAGACGGGTTACGCCACGCTGTGGTGGCGGATGGGTGGCAGGCCAACGGCCGGGGTCGCCATCCCGCGGCTGGCCGCTTGGCTGGGCGCGGCCGGATTGCTACGCAGCAAGGCGCCGTCGGTGGCCGCACCGTTGACCGCCTACGGCGTCACCTTGGGCGCCGCGGCCGTGCTGGCGTCCGACCCCGCGCTGGCGCCCGTCACGAAAAACATTGCGGGCGTGAATGTCCCGGGCGCGGATCCGCGTAGTCGCCTCGGCATCGGCGCGCTGCTGTTCACCGTCTCGGACGGGCTCATCGTGCTGCGGCGGTTGTTCGCGCGCGGTCAGCGAGCCCGCCGGGTGACCGAAGGCGTGATCCTGGCGACCTACGCGGCCGCGCAGTACCTGCTCGCCGACCCGAAAGCGCACGTCAAGCCGGTGATCACAGCACCAGAATGATGCGATCCCGGTTCGCCGGGTCGACGCGGATGGAGAGGATCTCGCCGACCGCGAGCCGGGGTTTGTCGGCCGGGGTGGCATCGAAAACGACGGTGCCCCGGTAACTTTCCGATCCGGGCACGGTCAGTTCCAGATCCAGCTCGGTGAGTTCGGTGTGATGGTCGGTGCGCTGTAGCGGATGCACGCCCTCCACGGTCGCCCACCCCTCCAAGCCGTTGCGCCACAGTCGGCGATCCGCCTTGGACGGCCGGGCGGCCAGCATCATCCCGATGCCGACACACGAGCCGAACAACCCGACCAACGCCACGATCTGATACGGCACGGTCCCCGGCGGCGTGCGATGCACCACCCAGCCCAGCCACAACGCGAGCAGGATCAGATACCCGGCGGTCACCCCGAGCACCGTGCGCAATATACGCTCGTGTTCCAAGCCAGCCTCCACCCCGAGTGCCAGAACTCAAGGATAGGCCCGGCGTAGCCGGTGGTGCGGCGCTATGAGCGTACGCGGCTGCTGGTCAGCGCGGCGAGATCGACCGTAATCGGGGTTCCGGCGATGTCGAGTGTCACTGTGCCGGCCTGTTCGGCGACCAGTTCGTAGTCCCGGTCGATGAGGTGGTAGGCGGCAAGGCTTGTGGGCTTGTCGAGGTCGATCAGCCAGTAGTACTCGATACCGGCCTCGGCGTACTCGAAGAACTTCGTCACGCGGTCGGTACGCCGCGAACCCGGCGACAGAACTTCCACGGCGAGCAGCACGTCGGCCGCCTTATAGCGCGGCAGATTGGCCTCGATGCCCGCTTCGGGCACCACGAGGATGTCCGGCACCCGCACTGTCGGCAGGGGGCCTGCGTCGATCAACACTTCGGTATCGGCCAGCACGCCGAGGGTGCCGGGCAGTTGCGGTTCCAACTGCGCGCCCAGCCGCAAGATCGCGCGCTGATGTTGCGACACCGGTTTCGGTGACACGACCAGAACCCCCTCGACGAGCTCGTAATTACGGCTGCTGTCCTCCGGCAGCGCGCTCCAGTCCTCCAGGGTCAGCAGATGATCAGGCCAGTTCACGTCGACGGTCATCGCTTCCTCCCCTCCCCACACGGATACCGCGTTGCGGCCAGTCTGGCACAGCAGCCCGGCAAACCACAGCCTCGTCAGCCCTTGAGTCGCAAAACCGCGAGCACACGGCGGTGGTGGGCCTCCGAGGGCGGCAGGTCGAGCTTGAGGAAGATATTGCCGATGTGCTTCTCCACCGCGCGTTCGGTGACGGTCAGGGCCGCGGCGATGGCGTTGTTGGACAGCCCCTGGGCCATCAGCTCGAGCACCTCGCGTTCGCGCGGGGTGAGGCGGGCCAGCGAATCCTGCTGACGCGAGGCGCCCATCAGCTGGCTCACCACCTCCGGGTCGAGCGCGGTGCCGCCGGTCGCCACGCGGTGCAGCGCGTCCACGAAGTCCCGTACGTCGGCGACCCGGTCCTTGAGCAAGTAGCCGACGCCGCCGGCGCCGCCGGCCAGCAGTTCGGTGGCGTAGCGGGTCTCGACCCATTGCGAGAACACCAGCACGCCGGTCAACGGGTATTTGCGGCGCAGCTCGATGGCGGCGAGCAACCCCTCGTCGGTGTAACTCGGGGGCATTCGCACGTCCACCACGGCGACGTCGGGATGGTGCGTGCCGACCACGTCGGCGAGGGTGGTCGCGTCGCCGACCATGGCGACCACCTCGTGGCCGCGTTCGATGAGCAGCCCGGCGAGCCCGTCGCGCAGGATGGCGCTGTCCTCGGCGATCACGATGCGCAGTCCGTCGCTCATCGCGACCCCGCCAGCGGCAGCAGGATGGTCACCACGGTCGGTCCGCCCGCCGGGCTCCGCACGGTCAGCGTCCCGTCGACGGTGCGGGCCCGCGCCGCGAGGCCGGACAACCCGCTCCCCGCGCCGAGCGCGCCGTCCACGGGCGCCACCACGCCGCCGATTCCGTTGTCGCGCACCGTCACCACGATGGTTCGCCGGTCGCCCGGCAGCACCGAGACCCACGCGCCGGTGGCGTTCGCGTGCCGCACCACGTTCGTCAGCAGCTCGGCCACCGAGAAGTACGCGATCGCCTCGATGGCGGGGCTCGGTCGTTCCGGCAGGCGCACCCGCAGCTGCACCGGCACCGAGCAGCGCGCCGTCAACGTCTCCAGGGCCGGTTCGAGTCCCAATTCCAATGCGGGCGGGTGGATTCCGCGCACCAGCTCGCGCAGTTCGGTCAGCGCCTCCTTCGAGCTCGCGTGCGCGTCCGCGATCAAGTCGCCGGGGTCCGCGCCTGCCGCGAGCCGGTCCTCGGCCCGGCCCAGCGCCATCGCGATGGTGACCAGTCGCGCCTGCGTGCCGTCGTGCAGGTCGCGTTCCAGTCTGCGCAGCGTCGCGGCGGCGTCCTCGACCGCGGTGCGCCTGCTCTCCTGCAGCTCGGTCACCCGGCGGTCGTGAGCCGTCGCGCCGAGCAGGGCGATGGTCAGCAGCCGGTGCAACCAGCAGACCGCGCGCACCGGCCAGGGCAGCGCCAGGCAGCCCAGCACGCCGATCAGCGCGAACCCGAGCACCTTCGGCCAGCTGTCGAGATAGAAATCGCCGAATTGGACCATGGACCGGTGCTCGACACCGTTGTCGTCGACGTTGGTCGGGTGGATCAGCGCCCACGGCAGCGGCGAGACCGCGGTGAACATCGTCATCGCGACCGCGACGAGCACCAGGTATCCGACCGCGACGCCGAGCACGGCCTGGGCCAGCAGGAACGCCGCCACACGCCAGCTCACCCGATCGGTGAAAGCGCTTCTGAGAAATCCGATCAGGCCGGGCGCGGGCGCGAAGGGCGCGGGCGGCGTGACGGCGACACCGAGCAGGTCCTTGCCCAGCGCGCGGTAGACGCGGCCCCATACCCGTCCACCGAGCAGCACCAATGCAAGGACCGGCAGGCCGACGATAGTGATGGCGAGATACAACCCGCCCCCGAAGCCGAAGAACAAATAGGCGACGGCCACGCAGCCGAGCACGAAAACCGTGAGTAGATAGACCAGTTCCTTCCAGAACCGCGCGCGCACCGGCGCGAGCAACACCGTGCGCAGCACGTGCTCCCGCGGTTCGGCCGTGTGCGGCGGGTCGAGCACGAGGGTCGGTTCGGCGTGTGTCTCGGTCATAAATTCCATGGTCGTCGCGGAGATTTCGGGATTCGAGGGAGCTGTCCGCCGTAAGTGTGGTGTAGCGGGCCACACCCACTACGATCCTGCTGATGAGCTACCCGCCGCAGCAGCCGCCGTACGGCTACCCAGCCTATGGCGCCTACGGACCCACGGACCATCCGCAAGCCACCACCATCCTCATCCTGGGCATCCTGAGCCTTGTGCTGTGCCAGATCATGGGACCCTTCGCCTGGGTGATGGGCAAGCGGGCGCTCAACGAGATCGATTCCTCCGGCGGAACGATCGGCGGCAGGGGGAACGTCAACGCGGGGTACATCTGCGGCATCATCGCGACCGCGCTGATGTGTTTGAGTCTGCTGTTCGTCGCGTTGTTCGTGGTGCTCGGCCTGGTCGGCGCGTTCGCGGGCAGTTCGTCGAGCTACTGAGCCACCCGGCGCCTGCGCGGCGGCCGGAATTAGCATCGTCGGGGTGAGTCATCCAGTGCCGGACGCGGCGGAGCAGGACCTACCCGGGCCGACGGAGTGGGGCGAGCACCCGAACGGCGTCGGCCCCTGGGCGAGCGAGCACGCCGAGCCGCCGCCGGATGACCCGCGCCTGGACCCGGAGTTGCTGGCCGGTGGCGATCGCCGCAACGTGGTGGACGCGTACCGGTACTGGAGCCGCGAGGCCATCGTCGCCGACATCGACCGGCGCAGGCACCCCTTCCACGTCGCGATCGAGAATTTCGGGCACGACGCCAACATCGGCACGGTGGTCCGCACCGCCAACGCCTTCGCCGCCGCGGCCGTGCACATCGTCGGCAGGCGGCGCTGGAATCGCCGCGGTGCCATGGTGACCGACCGCTACCAGCACATTCGTCACCATGCCGAGATCGGCGAGCTGCTGGCGTTCAGCGAGCGCGCCGGGCTGACGGTGGTCGCCGTGGACAACGTGCCCGGCTCGGTCCCGCTGGAGACGGTCTCGCTGCCGCGCGCGTGCCTGCTGCTGTTCGGCCAGGAAGGGCCCGGCGTCACCGACCACGCCAAGCAGGCCGCCGCCATGACGGTATCGATCGCGCAGTTCGGCTCCACGCGCAGTATCAACGCCGGCGTGGCCGCGGGGATCGCCATGCACACCTGGGTCCGGCAACACGCCGATCTGACCGAGGCGTGGTGAGTCCACGGACGAACTCGTCGGCCGTGTGAACAGGAGATCTTCCTGTGCCGGAGCGCACCGGCACGATTTCACATCGCTTTCGTAACAAATCGGGCGCGTAAATCCGTTCTGGCCTGGCACCATTGACCTATGACCTCGCGGAGCGACGATATCGAGGTGCCGCGCGCGGAGCACGCCGAAAAGGGCTCCGCGGCACCGCGTCCGCCGGCCGGCCGCGCGTCGGCGGGCCGGGATGGCGTCGCGCCCGCGACGCTGTGGTCCGAACGAGCCGACATGGCCGAGTCGGCGGTCGTCTCGCGGCACCTGCGGGCGCTGTGGGCGCTGCCGGGCACGGAACTGGGCGTGGTCGGCTGGCCGGCCACCAGGCGCGAGCGGGTCTTCGGCTCCTGGCACTACTGGTGGCAGTCGCATCTCATCGATTGCGCGATCGACGCGGCGAACCGGGCGCCGACTCCGCAGCGCCGCAGGCGCATCGCCGCGCTGGCGCGCTCGCACCGCATCCGCAACATCACCGGCTGGACCAACCGGTACTACGACGACATGGCGTGGCTCGCCATCGCCCTGGAACGCGCCGAGCGCACCCAGGGCGCCGACGTGCGCAGCGCCTTGGCGGCGCTGGAGAAGGCACTGCACGACGGCTGGCAGCCGCAGGTCGGCGGCGGTCTGCCCTGGCGCATCGGCTCGGACTACTTCAACGCGCCCGCGAACGGTCCCGCCGCGATCGCGCTGCTGCGGCTCGGGCGGATCCAGCGCGCCCAGGAGATGGCGGACTGGTTGGACGCGACGCTGCGCGATCCGGAGACCGGTTTGATCCTGGACGGCATCCATCTGCCCTCCGGTGCGATCGAACGTCCCGTGTTCACCTACTGCCAGGGCGTGGTGCTCGCCTTGGAGACCGAACTGGCTGTGCAGACCGGCGAGCCCAGGCACACCGAACGCGTGCATCGGCTGCTGGCGGCCGTCGAGCAGCACATGACCACCGGCGGTGTCGTCAACGGCGGCGGTGGCGGCGACGGGGGCCTGTTCAACGGCATCCTGGCCCGCTATCTCGCCCTGGTTGCGGTGATGCTGCCCGGTGAGGACGCCGAACAGGTCGCCGACCGCAAGGCGGCCGCCGCGATCGTCCACGCGTCCGCCGCGGCTGCCTGGGCGAACCGGCTCCAGGTGGAGGGTGAGCCGCTGTTCGGCCACGACTGGAGCAAACCCGCGCAACTGC
The DNA here is from genome assembly GCF_013315795.1 of Nocardia barduliensis. GTDB lineage: Bacteria > Actinomycetota > Actinomycetes > Mycobacteriales > Mycobacteriaceae > Nocardia > Nocardia barduliensis. The sequence goes on along the minus strand of NZ_JABLTE010000047.1, from coordinate 23,064 downwards.
CCGGCGGCAGTGCGGGAGCCGGTCATTTCACCGCAGGCGGCTCGGTGGTCCCTTCGAAAGTGCCCGAACGCGATATGAGCGTGCAGTTGTCCGGCTGGCTGCTCATGGAGGCCGCCTTCCAGGTCAGCGCCGCAGGCCTGTGAGCTGGGTCAGCTCTCCGAGTCCAGCATCACGCTCGGGCTGGTCTCCAGCGTGAAGTCCTCGGCGGGCTGGGACATCTCCTGGCGGTAGTGCCGCACGCCGAGCGCCGTCCCGATGATCAGTCCCACCACCAGCGTGCCGATCACGATCGGCATCAGCCAGGGCACGCGCTGCAGGAAGCTGCCCGCGTAGTAGCCGATGAGCAACAGCACCGGCGCCCAGACGATCGCGCCGATGGTGCTGGCCACGGTGAACTTGCGGTGGTCCATCCGCGCGGCGCCCGCGACGGACGGGCACAGCGTACGCACCCAGGGAATCCAGCGGGCGATCAACACCGCGACGAATCCGTGCCGGTGCAGCAATTCCGCGACGCGCTGCAGGTTGCGGACGTTGATGTATCTGCCGTTCTTCCGCGCGACCAGGTGTTGCCCCGTGCGGTGCCCGATCACGTAGCCGACCTGGTTGCCCGCGATGGCCGCGACCATCGCGCCCAGCGACAGCGCCCACACGTGCGCCTCACCGGAGGCGTGCGACGCCATCACGATGCCCGCGGTGATGAGCATCGAGTCCCCGGGCAGGAACAACCCGAGGATCACGGCGCATTCGAGGAAGACGAAAGTCAGCACCACTGTCCAGACGAGCGCGGGGCCCGCCGACAGCAGAGGATCGAAACTGCCCAGGGCTAGGGGCGACGATTCGGTCCGCACCGGCTCAGCGGGTGGGCTCGCTGGTCGACACGGTCAGCTCGGCCTCGGCCGGCTCCTCGGCCGCCGGGCCGCCGCGCCGGCTCATCAGCTTCTTCGCCACCGCGCTGATGCCGGGCAGGATCGACACGAAGACGATGAGCAGGAAGATCGCCTCGACGTGGTCTCGGATGAACGCGACGTTGCCCAGGAAGTAGCCGAGCACCGTGACGCCGCCACCCCAGAGCAGCGCGCCGACGACGTCGAACGCGACGTACTTGCGGTAGTCCATCTTGGAGACGCCCGCCAGCACCGGCATGAAGGTGCGCACGATCGGCACGAACCGGGCCAGGATGATCGTTTTCGGCCCGTGCTTCTCGAAGAATTCGTGCGTCTCGGTGACGTAGTGCTTCTTGAAGAAGCGGGTGTCCTCTTTGTTGAACAGCGCGGGCCCGATGGCCCGTCCGATCCAGTAGGCGCACTGGTCGCCCGCGAAGGCGACCAACACGGTGGCGGGCACAAGCACCCAGATCGACACCGGCGGATTCGGCTGCGCGGCGAGCAGGCCGCCGGTGAAAAGCAGCGAGTCGCCGGGCAGGATGGGGAACAGCAGACCGGTTTCGATGAAGACGATCACCAAGATCGCCGGCAGCACCGCGTTCTTCAGCCACGTCTCCGTGAGCAGGTGCATCGGATCGAGCAACTCGGTAAGCGCGAGGTTGCTCGTCACCGATTCTGTCGCTGCCTGCAGAATCACGTGGCCTCCTGTCCCGATACGGCTGGCTTGCATTCGCTTGCCACCGCGTCGGAAGCTGCCAGCGCAAATTACCGGCCCCACAGTACCGGCTCCGCCGGAAAATGCTCGCGCTGTGCGCAAAATTACCGGTGGGTCACCTGTGCACGGCCTCCCTGCATACCAGGCGAAACACTGCTGCCTTAGGGTAAGGGCTGACAAAATAGGTCTTTGCCGCACAACACGGAGGTCTTACTGTGCCCATCGCGACTCCGGAGGTCTACGCCGAGATGCTCGGTCGGGCCAAAGCCAACTCCTTCGCCTTCCCGGCCATCAACTGCACGTCGTCGGAGACGATCAACGCGGCCATCAAGGGTTTCGCGGACGCGGGCAGCGACGGCATCATCCAGTTCTCCACCGGCGGCGCGGAATTCGGTTCCGGCCAGGGTGTGAAGGACATGGTCACCGGCGCGGTCGCGCTGGCCGAGTTCGCGCACGTGGTCGCGGCCAGGTACGACGTGACCATCGCGCTGCACACCGACCACTGCCCCAAGGACAAGCTGGACACCTTCGTCCGGCCGCTGCTGGCCATCTCCCAGGAGCGGGTCAACGCCGGGCAGAACCCGCTGTTCCAGTCGCACATGTGGGACGGCTCCGCGATCCCGATCGACGAGAACCTCGAGATCGCGAAGGAACTGCTCAAGGCCACGCACGCGGCGAACATCATTCTCGAGGTCGAGATCGGTGTCGTCGGCGGTGAAGAGGACGGCGTCGAAGCCGAGATAAACGAGAAGCTCTACACCTCGCCGGAGGACTTCGAGAAGACCATCGACGCGCTCGGCGCGGGCGAGAACGGCAAGTACCTGCTCGCGGCCACCTTCGGCAACGTGCACGGGGTGTACAAGCCGGGCAACGTCGTGCTCAAGCCCGAAGTGCTCGCCGAAGGCCAGCGCGTCGCCGCGGCCAAGCTCGGCCTCGCCGCCGACGCGCAGCCGTTCGACTTCGTCTTCCACGGCGGTTCCGGCTCGCTGAAGTCCGAGATCGAGGACGCGCTGCGCTTCGGCGTGGTCAAGATGAACGTCGACACCGACACCCAGTACGCGTTCACGCGGCCGGTCGCCGGGCACATGTTCGCCAGCTACGACGGCGTGCTGAAGATCGACGGCGAAGTGGGCAACAAGAAGGCCTACGACCCGCGCAGCTACCTGAAGAAGGCCGAGGCCTCGATGGCGGCGCGGGTGGTCGAGGCGTGCAACGACCTGCACTCCGCCGGACGCTCGATCAGCGCCTGACCCTGGTACACCCGTCAGGGGCTTGGTGCACATGAGTCTGGATGTGCGCGTGCTCGGGCCCGTTCGACTGCTCGTCGGTGGTGAACCGGTGGCCGTCGGCGGGCCCAAACCGCGAGCTCTGCTCGCCGCGCTCACGGTGAATCGGCGGCGTGCGGTGTCGTCGGCCGCGCTCGCCGACCTGGTGTGGAACGAGGAACCACCCGACTCCTATGCCGCGAGCCTGCAGGTCTTCGTCTCGAATATCCGCAAGGCGCTGCGCAATTCCGGGGTCGATCCGGCGACGGTGCTGCGCACCGAGTCCTCGGGCTATCGGCTGGAGATCGACGAGACCGCTTGCGACCTGGGACGTTTCGAGGCGGCCCGGGACGCGGGCACGCGCGCGGCGGAGGCGGGCGATCACGCAGGGGCGGCGCAGTTGTTCGGCTCCGCGCTGCGCGAGTGGAGCGGCCGGGCGCTGGCCGATCTGGCCGGTTTGCAATTCGCCGACGGCTTCGCCACCGCCATGGACGAGGAGCGGCTGCTGGCCGCCTCGGCCCGGATCGACGCCGAGATCGCCTGCGGGCGCGCGTCCTCCGTGATCGGCGAGCTGGTGGCGATGACCGCCGAGCACCCGCTGCGCGAACCGCTGTGGGGACAGTTGATCACCGCGCTGTATCTGTCCGGCCGCCAGGCGGACGCGCTGGAGGCATGCCGGAAGGTGCGCGGGGTGCTCGCCGACGAACTGGGCATCGACCCGGGACCGGCGCTGGTCGATCTGGAACAGCGCGTGCTGCGGCAGGAGCCGCTGAGCACGGTCGAACTCCGTCAGGTCGAGCGCTTGGCCGCGGCGATGACCGAGACGGTCACCGAGATGCCGCGCGCCGTGCGCAGCGGTCAGCTGCGCCTGCCGGACGGTCGTGCGGTGGCGATCGCCCAGGGCGGTCTGCGGATCGGCCGGATGACCGACAACGACCTGGTGCTGGACGATCCGCGGGCGAGCCGCTACCACGCGCACATCATGCCGAGCCGCGCCGGTCTGCTCATCAAGGATCTGCACTCGGCCAACGGCGTCTTCGTCAACGACGATCCGATCGACAGCGGCGCGCTGCTGGCCGACGGCGATCAGATCCGCATCGGCGCGACGATCCTGACCTTCCAGGCGCTGCGCTAGTCGCAGGCGATCCCGTTGCCGTCGCGATCCAGATGCGCGTTCCAGCCGGGCTGCCCGCGGTACAGCGGCCCGGCGCCCTCCGCGCGCACCTGGTCGCAATTGGTGTAGATCTTCCCCGACCGCTCAGCGGATTCCTCCGGCCGCTGGCTGTCGCCCTTGGGGCCGGATCGATTGTGCGGGATCGGATGGTCTTCGTGCGGTCCGGCGATCGCGGCGGCCGGGGACGCGGCGGACGCCGCCGACGGCCCGAGCGCGCTCGCCCCGGCCGCAAGCAGCGCAACCCCGAGCACGGGTACGACGCGGAGAACTGACTTGGTCACGCCTTCCATCCTGCTCCCGGATCGACAGGTGCGCCGCTGCGAAATTCCTCTTCGTCCAGCGTGTCGGACGGCCCGTGCCGCAAAGGCGAACGGGGTAGGGTCGTTCCGCTGGTTCGTGTCCGCAAGGTTCGTGTCCGCAACGGATTTCGAGGGGTTTGCTATGGCGCTGCGAATGCTGGCCGCCGTCGGTGCGGTCGTCGTCGGCGCGGGAATGCTGGTCTACGCCGATGGGCCTGCCGCCGCCGCGCCCGAAGCCGCCGACAGCCCTGCGGGAGTGGGCCCTTGCGCGACCGATCCGGTGGCGACCCACGAGCCGCTGGTGCCCAAGACGCTGGAGGTGCCGATTCCCTATCCGGTGGTCACCGTGCTCCCGCCGCAGCTGCCGGACCCAGCGCCGAAGCGCACTCGAATGGAGCTTCCGCCGGACCCGTGTGCCAATCCCTGCCCGGATCTCACCGATCTGCCCGGCGCGCCACCCGGCCTCGCCGCACAGCTGGGCATTCCGGAGATCCTTCTAAATCCCAAGCCTTTCCACTTCGCGATTCCCGGACCCGGTCCGGACCCTGGCCCGGTTCCACCGCCTCCCGCGCCGGTGCAGCCGCCGGTCGAACCCGCGGCGCAGTCGCCCGCCCGGCCCGCGCCGCGGTTGGGCCCCGCCCGCGAGGTGGCGAAGCTGACCGGCGCGAACTCGGTGAACCGCACCGACAAGCGGTGGCAGGTGGACGGCACCGACCTCGGCATCATGTGGGAGAGCGCGCCGGGCGAGATCGCGACCGCGTTCGGTGACACCGTCGGGCGCGGCTTCCATCCACCGGGCGGCATGGGCCTGGATTGGCGCAGCAACGTGCTCGCCTTCAGTACCGACCGCGACCTCGCCGACGGAGTGACCTTCGACCGCATGGTCACCGACGACCGCTGCCACGCCGCCGAGGTGCTCTCCAGTCGCAAACTCGACAACGTCGAGGTCACCACCATCCCCACCTCGGGTTTCGCGATCGGCGAGCGACAGTATCTGAGCTACATGTCGATCCGGACCTGGAACAGCCTCCCCGGCACGTTCTTCACGAATTACGGCGGCATCGCCTATTCCGACGACCACGGCGAGACCTGGACGAAGGACCCGCACGCCCGCTGGGACAACATCTTCGGCCTGGCGAATTTCCAGGTGAGCGCGATGGTCCCGCACGGCGGCTACGTGTACATGTTCGGCACGCCCAATACCCGGCTCGGCGCGGTCGGCCTGGCCAGGGTGGCCCAGGACCAGCTGCTCAACACCACCGCCTACCAGTACTGGCGCGACGGCGCGTGGACCCCGGTCGGTGGATTCTCCTCGGCCACGCCGATCGTGGACGGTCCCGCCGGTGAACTGTCCGTACGCTACGACGCCGCCCGGAACGTCTGGCAGATGAGCTACCTGGACACGACGAAGGCCGCCATCGTCGTCCGTGAGTCGGACACACCGCAGGGCGTGTGGTCGCAGAGCACGCCGACGGTGTCCGTGCTGAGCTATCCGGAGCTCTACGGCGGGTTCATCCACCCATGGTCATCGGGATCGGACTTCTACTTCACCATGTCGACCTGGAGTGACTACAACGTCTACCTGATGCACTCGGTCTTCACCGAGTGATCCGGTCGCGCTAGCGGAGCCGGACCTCGGCCACGGCACGACCGAACAGCTTGCGCCCCTCGGCGGAGCCGCCGAGCAGGATGGTCGCGGTACGCGTCGCCGAGTCCAGCGACTTGATCTTGCCGGTGAATTCCACCGTGCTCGCCGCGTCGGCGGCGACCGGGACGAAACCGGAGAACCGCACGCTGAACTTCCGGATGGCGGTCGGATCGCCCAGCCAGTCGGTGAGGTAGCCGCCGCCCAGACCCATGGTCAGCATGCCGTGCGCGACCACCGTCGGCAGTCCGGCCAGCTGGGCGGCGTGGTCGCTGAAGTGGATCGGGTTGGCGTCGCCCGACACGCCCGCGTAGTTCGCGAGGTCGCCGCGCGTCAGCCGGAAGGCGCCGACGGGCAGTTGGTCGCCCGGGGCGAGCTCGTCGAACGCGGGCACCGTGCGCACCGGCGTGATCTCGTGCCCGTCCGGCTCGATCAGCGGGCTGACGCCGAGCGCCACCAGCGCGTCGCTCCTGGCGAGATCGGCGCTCGCCGCGGTCGAGTCCACCGGACGCCCGTGCATCATGATGTTTTCGACCACGTCGTTCAGGCCCGCGTCGACCTCGACGCCGCGGCGCGCGACGATCGTGGTCGACCCGACGATGGCGACCTCGCCGTGCTGATTGCTCAGCGCGAAGCGCACCACGATGAAGTCGTTGTCGCCGAACCGGCGGATCGACTCGATGACGATCTCGCTGCGCACCCGGTCACCGGCCAGGATCGGCCGGTAGATCTCGAAGACCTGGTCGGTCTGCAGGAACTGGGACAGGTCGTACTCGGTGAGCACCGAGTCGAGCAGCGCCCTGGTCGCGGTCATCCCGATCACCGAGGCGAAGGTCGGCGGCGCGATGATCCCGGGATGACCGAGCGCGCGTGCGTCGCCCTCGCGCTGGTGCGCCGCGTGGTGGTTCTGCACCGCGCGGGCGAACTCCCGGACTTTTTCCCGGCCGACTTCGTAGTGGTCGCGCACCCGGAATCGCTGTCCGGTTCGCGTCACCGGAACGAGATCGACATCCGGCCGCGCCATCGTCTGCTCCCTGCTCATGATCCGGGCCATGCTACTGCCGAGTCGGACCATTGACCATATCTATGTGACGCGCGCGACCGGCATCGATGCTTTTCGGCTATCACGCCGCGGGGCGTTTACTGGGTGCTGGAGGGCGGGTCGCAGACCTTCCATCCGTCGTCGGTGCGCTGCAGGTCGAAGGTGCGTGCGGACCGCTTCGCCGGGTCGGCCTCGGTGTAGACCGTGGCCTGCGCGATGGCCGTGTCGTCGGTGATCCGGATCGCGTCGATGCTGTCCACCACCGGGATGTTCTTGCGCTCGACCGACAGCTTGTGCACGCCGGCGAACTGATCGCTCGGGATGCCCTGATAGAAGTCGTGCAGCGGGCCACAGGTGGAGGAGCGCAGCGCGTCCAGATCGCCGGTCCGGAGTGCGTCGGTGTAGCTGGTGATCGCGGTGCGCACCTGCGTCTCGGGGGAGTCCTCCCCCGACATCGTGACGAGCGCCACGATCACCGCGACGAGCGCGATCACCAGCGCGCCCGCGGCTCCGGCCACGATCAGCTTGCGGTTGGACCCGCCGGGGCCGGTGGCCGAGGCCCCGGCGCCAGGTTGCGGCGCCGGGGCGATCCGCTGTGGCGGTGCGACGGGCCGGGTCTGCGGCGCGCGCGGACCGGCCATCGATTGCGCGGGCACGGTCTGCTGGACGTCCGCGGGGGACGGCGCGGTAGCCACCGGACGCGGTCGGCCCGGCCCGCGCGGTGGCGAGGGGCGGGTCTCCTCGACTCCCGGACCGTGCGGCGGCGCCGAGGGACCGTGCGGTCCGGGCTGCTTCGGCCCGGAGGCGGGGCGCGGCGTGCTCGGCGGCTTCGTCACCGGCACCGGTCCCGCCGGTGACGCGACCACGCGATCGGTTCCCGGCCTGCCGCCGTCGGCGGGGCGCTGGATGGGCAGCGCCACGGTCTTCGCGTCGTCCGGGTCGACCACCCGCATCGCCATCGTCACGTCATCCGAACCGGGCGGGTTCTGTTCGTCGCCCGGTTCGGACTTGTCGGCCGTCGGCGTGCCCGGGCCCGCCGGTGGCTGCGGCCTGCGCATCACGACGGTCGCGGATTCTCCGCCTGCCTGGGCCGGGCCGCCCGGCGGGATCGCCGCGGTCTCGGCATCGGCGGTGCCGGGCGCGTTCTTGCCGCTCGCGGCGGTCTCGGGCGTGGCGCCGGGTGTCCCTTCCGCGGGCTTCGAATCGGTCTTCGAGACCGCTGCGGCACCGGCTGCGGCCGCCTGTCCTGCTCCCGGTCCGGACTCGGGCGCTGCCTGGCCTTCGGAGGGCTGGTTCGGTTGCGCTGCCGCGTCTTTTGCCTGGGGACCGCCGCCGGAGGGTGCGCTCGGCGCGGAATTCTGACTGGTGCCGGGCATCTGATCCCGCTTGATCACCACGGTGCGCGCTGCGGCCGACCCGTCCGGCGGTGTGGTCTCGCCGGTTTTCGGCTGCTTCTGCTGATCGGCGGCCGTCTTCGCATCGGCGGCCTGCGGCCGGCCCGCTTCGGAAGTGCCCGCGCCAGAACGCGCCGGTTCGCCGCCGGCGTTGCCCGGCGCAGGGTTCGCGGTGCCGTGCCGGGCCGGGGCGGAGGGTGTGGCGTCCTTGCTGGTAGGCGCGTTCGGAGCGGCTGGGCCGGGGCGTGCCGGTTCGCCGCCGACGTTCCTCGGCGCGGGGTTCGCCGTGCCAGGACCGGCCGGGCCGGAAGATGCGGGGCCTCTGCTGCCGGGCGCGTTCGGAGCGGCTGCGCTGGAGCGTGCCGGTTCGCCGCCGGCGTTGCCTGGCGTGGGGTTCGTGGTGCCGTGCCGGGCCGGGGCGGAGGGTGTGGTGCCCTTGCCGGTGGGTGCGTTCGGAGCGGCTGGGCCGGAAGGCGTCGGCGCGTTCGGACTGCTGGCGGGCGGGGCGACAGGGGATTTCCCGGCCGGTCGGGTCGCCGGGGCAGAGCCGGGCGCCGGGGGTGTCGGTTCACCGGTGCCGCCCGGCGCCGAGCCGGGTGCGCTGCCCGCGGGCGTGTTCGAGGACTGAGACGTTCCGCCTCCGGCCGGGCTCGGGGCAGATGTGCCCTTGGCGCTCGCGCCACCGGGTGCGCCTGAGGTCCGGGCCGCCGGGGAATTCGTTGGGGCGGGCTGGTTCGTGGAGTTCGTCCGGTTGTCCGGGGTTGCGGGCTTCGCGCCGCTGGGCGCACCGGGCGGCGAGGGTTGCTGGGCCGAGCCCGCGCCCCGCACCGGCGAAGCGCCGGAATTCGTCCCGGCGGCTGTTGGTGCGTCCGTCCTGCCCGCGGGACTGTTGGCCGGGTTCGCGCCCGCCGTGTTCGACGTCGCCTGGTTCGGGCCCTTCGACGAGGCCGGGCCGGGTGCTTGTTTCGGCTCTCCGGCGCGCGCCGCACCAGCGGCCGGGCTGCCGGGCGCCTGCTCGGGCTCGTCGCCTCGCGGCGCGCGAGTGCCCGGGTTCGGGTTCGCCGCCGAAGGGCTTGCGCCCGAGGCGGATTTGCCGTCGTCTCCGGCCGGCGTCGCGCCCGGCTGTGCTTTCGCGATGCGCTCGGTGGGTGCGGCCGAGGAAACCGGGGAGCCCTTGCCCGCGGTCGGAATGCGTTGGGTGGCGGCGTCAGGGCGTGCGTCGGCCCCGGCGGTGCCGGCCGGTCCGGCGCTCTCCCGCGCCGGGTTCTTCTCGTCGTTCGGGTCGGACACGCACACCCCTCGCTAAGGCGGAACTGTTGAACTCGACGGCCAGCCTAATGGGCGCGGCCCGGCGAAGTCCGCCATCAGGCCACGCCGAGTCGAACGAACGTCGAGCCGGCCCCTCGACGGTCCATATCCGTACCGAACTCGGTGCTCACCTGCACCGCCCAGAACGAAAAGCAATCCGCCATAAGCGGGGTTCGAGGCGGGGGATTCGCGTCTGCATCCACGTCCAGCGGGGCAGCCACACGGCGGGCCGGAACCGAACGGAAGAGGAGTGCTCGCGCCGGGGATCGGTAAGCGACTCCAGTAAAGCATTGTCACCGCAAAATGTAGTACATATACTATCGACAATCGAAGGTTGATGATGGGAGGGTTCATGACTTCGAGTGACAGGGTGGTTCTCGATGTCGAGGGCTTGCGGATGCGGTACGACCCCGCGGATGTGCTGCGGGATGTGCGATTCCAGGCGCGGCAGGGGGAGGTGTTGGTAATGCTCGGCCCCAACGGGGCGGGCAAGACCACCACGCTCGAGATCCTGGAGGGGTTCCGTAAGCGTTCGGGGGGCCGGGTCACGGTCTTGGGAGTCGACCCCGAGCACGGGGACGAACAATGGCGCGCGCGAATCGGGGTGGTGTTGCAGTCTTGGCGTGACCACGCCAAGTGGCGAGTGCGTGAGCTGCTCGGGCATCTCGGCGCGTTGTATCGCCCGTACCGCGCCGATGCGGAACGGCGTCCCTGGGGCAGCGACGAACTCATCGAACTGGTCGGATTGACCGAGCAGGCCGGCGCCAGGATCGCGACGTTGTCCGGTGGGCAGCGCCGCAGGCTGGACGTGGCGATCGGCATCCTCGGGCGGCCGGAACTGCTGTTCATGGACGAACCCACCGCGGGTTTCGATCCCGCGGCGCGGCGCGACTTCCACGATCTCGTGCACCGCCTGGCCGATCTGGAGGACACGACGGTGCTGATGACGACCCACGACCTCGACGAGGCGGAGAAACTGGCCGACCGGATCCTGATCCTGGCGGGCGGGCGCGTCATCGCCGACGGGTCGGCGGCGGAGTTGTCCCGCACGGTCGCGGGCGAGGCCGAGGTGCGCTGGACCGTGGACGATCAGCGCTTCGTGCACACCACCACCGAGTCGACGAAGTTCGTCCACGAGCTGTTCACCCAGCACGGCGACGGCGTCGGCGAGTTGGAGGTGCGCCGCGCCTCACTGGAAGAGGTCTACATGACCCTGGTCCGTCGCCACGAATCCGGCGAGTTGGCGACCGCGGTCCACACTCTCGCGGAGGTCACCCGATGAATCCCATCGCCATCCCGTTCCGCGTCGGCTTGGCTCGCGGGCGAATCGAGCTCAGGCAGCTGTTCACCACCGGCCCCGACCTGATCGGCCAGTTCCTCACCCCGGCCATCGCGCTGGGGGTGCTGTATCTGCTGCGCAACCGTGACTACGCGGGCAGCGATTCCTCGATCGCCGAACTCGCGCTGCCCGGCCTGATCGGTAGCATCATCGCGTTCAACGGGCTGTTCGGAATCACCAACGTGCTGGTGCTCGACCGCGAGGACGGCACTCTGCTGCGCGCCAAAACCGCGCCCAACGGCATGATCAGCTACTTCGTCGGCAAGATCGTGGCCAGCGCTGGATCGGTGTGCGTGCAAGTGGCCGTGGTGCTCGCGGCAGGCATGGTGATCATCGGCGGCTCCTCGTTCGACGGAGCGGGCGCATGGGCGCGCTTCGCCTGGGTCGTGCTGCTGGGTCTGCTGGCCACGCTGCCCATCGGGGCGATCCTGGGCAGCGTTCTGGAGGGCCCCCGCGCCACCTTCTTGCTGACCATGCCGATGATGGGCCTGGTCGCGATATCCGGCGTCTTCTATCCCGTCACCGCTCTGCCCGGCTGGCTGCAAGGCCTGGCCCAAGTGTTCCCGATGTACTGGGCCGGGCTCGGCATGCGCTCGGCGTTGCTGCCCGAGGAAGCGGTCGCCATCGAGATCGACCAGTCCTGGCGGCACCTCGAGACCGCCGCGGTGCTGGGCATATGGGCCTCGGCCGGGCTGCTGGTCGCGCCGGTGGTGTTGCGGCGCATGGCACGACACGAATCCGGGTCGAGTATGCAAGCGCGGCGGGACAAGGCGATGCAGCGTGCCTTCTGAGGTCATCTACAACCGCATCGCGATGCTGCGCGCCGAGCGCGGCATCTCGCGGCGCGATCTGGCTCAGGCGCTCGGGGTGCACTACCAGACGGTGGGTTACCTCGAACGCGGCGAATACAGTCCCAGCCTGCACCTGGCGCTGCGCATCGCCGCCTACTTCGAGGTCGCGGTCGAGGTCGTGTTCTCCACCGAACCCTTCCCCCGGCTGGGGTCGAACGCGGGCACCGCCTAACAAGTCGACGGCCGGACGGGGTCATCGGACCCGAGCGAAGGCCGGGCAGCCGCCTGCGGGGAGCATCGGCCTGCGGTGCACAATGAACCGCATGACCTCGTTCGGTGACCTGCTCGGACCGCAACCGGTACTGCTACCCGAAATCTCCGACGCCGAGGACGCGCTGCTCGACAACGCCGATCCGGTGCGGGTCGCTGCCGATCACCCCGCCGCCTCCATCGCCTGGGCGCACCTCGCCGAGGCGGCGCTGGCCCGGGGCGAGGCCGAGGACGAGGCGGTCAACCACGACATCGTCGCGGCGTACGCGTTCGCCCGCACCGGCTATCACCGCGGCCTCGACCTCCTGCGCCGCAACGGCTGGAAGGGCTTCGGGCCGGTGCCGTGGAGTCACGAGCCGAATCGGGGCTTCCTGCGCAGCGTCGGCGCGCTGGCTCGCGCGGCGAAGCTGATCGGCGAGACCGACGAGTACGCACGCTGCCTGGACCTGCTGGAAGACTGCGACCCGCGGGCGGCCGCGGAGCTCGGCCTCGACTGAGTCGTAGTGATCGGAGCACCGCGTAGCGATTCCGGTGGCGGCCGGTCGGCGGGTGCGCTCGGCCCGGATTCCCGCGTCGGTACCGCCCGCGCGAGCAGTATGGCGAGGTTGCGCGCCTCGTGGGCGCGGCTGCGCCGGTCGGTCCTGCCGATCATCCAGTGCTCGGTCGGCGCCGCGCTGGCCTGGTTCCTGGCCCACCACGTGCTCGGCCACGCGCTGCCGTTCTTCGCCCCGACGGCCGCCGTGGTGTCCATCGGCATCTCCTTCGGCGCTCGGCTGCGGCGTTCGGTGGAACTGGTGGTCGGCGTCGCGGTCGGCATCGGCATCGGCGACCTGTTCATCTCAAGGGCGGGCACCGGCGTGTGGCAGATCGCGCTGGTGGTCGCGGTCGCCATGGCCGCGGCGGTGTTCCTGGACGGCGGTTCGATCATCACCATGCAGGCGGCGGGTTCGGCCGTGCTGGTCGCGACCTTGCTGCCACCCTCGGTGGGCGGCGGCCTGTCCCGCATGATCGACGCCCTGGTCGGCGGCCTGGTCGGCGTGGTGGTGGTCGCCGCGATACCCCTGCATCCCGTGCGCAGGGCGCGCACGCTGGCCGCGGACATCCTCGGCGTGATGGGCAAGTCGATCAGCGAATGCGCCGATGGGCTGCTCGAACAGGATCCGGAGAAGTTGCACAGGGCGCTCACCGCGATGCGCGCCACGCAGCCGCAGATCGACTCGTTGCGCGCCACCCTCGAGGGCGGCCGCGAGATCAGCCGGATCTCGCCGCTGTACTGGAACTCCCGTTCCCGCCTCGACCGCATCAGGGCAACGGCGGACCCGCTGGACAACGCCATTCGCAACACCCGGGTCCTGTTGCGCCGCTCGCTGACTCTGGTGCGCGACGACGAAATCCTCGACCCCGGCCTGATCGATGAGGTGGAGCGCCTCGGCCAGGCCGTCGACGTGGTGCGCCGGATGATGCTGACCGACCCGGGCGAGCAGCCCGACCGGGCCGAGGCCGCCCGCGTACTGCGCTCGGTCGCGAAGGGCGCGCGCCCCGAACTGGTAGCGGGCGCGGGGCTTTCGGCGCACGTCGTCTTCGCGCAGGTGCGTTCGACGCTGGTAGACCTGATGCAGGTGTGTGGCGTGCAGCGTATCTCGGCGATTGCCCTGCTGCCGCCGACGGTCAAGAATCCGTACGTGCGGCCGGAGGCCTGACCCCGGACTACTCAGCGGTAATCGGACATTCCTGTCCGGCACCGTGTTCCGCGCCGGGCACGCCACGCGGGAAAGTTGATCTTCAAGTAGTGCGCTACTCGTGTCGCGCGCGTCGGCCCGCCGTAGTTTTGCGATGTGACCGCGAGTCCGAGGGGTATCGCGGTCGATCGCTTCGCACGTGGACGAAAGGGCTCTCCGGCCAAGGGGTGTGGCGGCCGGAGGGTGGGGCGGATCGGAAGCGGGCGAAGAAGCGGAGCCGCCCGGTCGACCCGACCGGGCGGCTTCGCGCCTCGCCGCGGCCGGAGACCGGTGATCAGGTCCAGAATCGCGTCAGATAGCCGCCGTAGCGCGACCAATTCGACGGCACGCCGGACAGTTCGAACAGCGCGTACACCGCGTCGAAGAACACCTCGTTGATCGCGGGCGTGAACAGCAACGCGAACAGGATCAACATGCCGAACGGCTTGAACTGGTCGAGCGAGCGCCTGGTCTGATAGCTCAGCGAGGGCTCCACGATGCCGTAACCATCCAGTCCCGGCAGCGGGATCAGGTTCAGCAGCGTCGCCGTGATCTGCAGGAAGGCGAGGAAACTCACGCCGAACCAGAATGCGGGGTGGTGCTCGGCGCTGCCCCAGATCCGGACGACCACCAACAGCAGCACCGCGCACAGGGCGTTGACCGCGGGCCCGGCGCCGCTGATGATCCGCTGCGTGCGCGGCGCGACATTGTGGGTGTGCACGTAGACCGCGCCGCCCGGCAAACCGATGCCGCCGAGCGCGATGAACACCATCGGCAACACGATCGACAGCAGGGGATGGCTGTACTTCAACGGGTTCAGTGTCAGGTAGCCGCGCAACTCGACCTCGCGATCGCCCGCGCGCCACGCCATGTACGCGTGCGCGAACTCGTGCAGGCACAGCGAAACGACCCAGCCGAACACCACGAAGACGAACACCCCGGCCTTGGCTCTGGTCGAGTCCAGCGGGGCGTCCCAGGCCAGCGCGCCGCCGACCACGGTCAGGGCGATCACGAGCAGGAAAACCGGGCTCGGCCGGACCGCGCGCGCTCCGCGGTGGATCGGGAAGGGAGAGCTCATCGCACCAGCAGCCATGGTTCGTGGTGGCGGTAGAAAGTCGAGCGCGGCACCGGGCGATCGGCGCGGACGCCGTCCCTGGTGACGATCGCGCCGGGCGTCCCGAGTTGCGCCGCTCGTCCCTCCACCCAGCGCCGTTTGCGGAAGCCCTTTCGCACGGTCGCCCGCACACCGGGCGGTTCGAGGCACGGCGAGATGTGCATGGCCGGCACGAGCCCGGAGAACAGCAGCGTGTCGTCGACGTAGGCTTCGCCCTCCAGTTTCTCGCCGCCGAGGCCCGTGATCACCGCTCGGCCCGCGAGCACCTTGCCGGTGTCGTCGCGAACCAGTGGCGTCTCGACAGCGCGGCCTTCGATGGCGCGCTTGGCGGCGGCATTGCCGGTGCCGGTCTGGTAGGCACGCGAACCATAGGTCCGCTCGACCGGCACGTAGCCGATCTCCACGTGCAGGCGCTCGGTGCGCATCAGGTGGGTGAGCACCGCGGCCAGCGCGGCGTCCTCGCCCAGCACGATCAATCGCGGCAGGCTGTCGGCGGCCAGCACGGGAAGTAGTTCATCGATCACGGCGGGATCGGGGACGGCGGCCGTCTGGGTGGTCGGCAGTGCCGCGAGCGCGATGGGTACGGGGGCGCCGTCGCAGCGGAGAACATGGGTACTCAAGCTGCCGTACACCCTCCTCGGTTCGAGCCGACACCGTCGGGCCCCTCGCCATCGCGGGCGGACCCGCTGCGGCCCACCCGTGCACGCCGCGCTGCCGCTGGGCGTGCCGTGCAACCATAGCCCTGCCCGGCCGTGACCACACGGTTGTCGAGCCTACGACGAGATCCGCCGCGATGCCGCCGCGGACGGGTCGGCTAGACTGTGCTTCCGGCCACCGCCTCAGTACGGCAGGTAGCTGCAACACATCAGTGTTGCCTGTCGAACCGTAGGAGACACGACCATGCCGGCAATCGTCCTCATCGGCGCCCAGTGGGGTGACGAGGGAAAGGGCAAAGCAACCGACCTGCTCGGCGGCCGGGTGCAATGGGTGGTCCGTTACCAAGGCGGCAACAACGCCGGTCACACCGTGGTGTTGCCGAACGGTGACAACTTCGCGTTGCACCTGATTCCCTCCGGCATCCTCACACCCGGCGTGACGAATGTCATCGGCAACGGCGTCGTTGTGGATCCCGGCGTGCTGCTCGACGAACTCGCGGGTCTGGAAGAGCGCGGCGTCGACACCTCCGGCCTGCTGCTCTCGGCCGACGCGCACCTGATCATGCCGTACCACGTGGCCATCGATAAGGTCACCGAACGCTTCCTCGGCAACAAGAAGATCGGCACCACCGGCCGCGGCATCGGGCCGTGCTACCAGGACAAGGTCGCCCGCGTCGGCGTGCGCGTCGCGGACGTGCTGGACGAGAAGATCCTCACCCAGAAGGTCGAGGCGGCGCTGGAGTTCAAGAACCAGGTGCTGGTCAAGATCTACAACCGGCGCGCCCTGGATCCGCAGCAGGTGGTCGACGAGGTACTCAACCAAGCCGACAGCTTCAAACACCGGATCGCCGACACCCGGCTGAAGCTGAATCTGGCGCTCGAGCGCGGCGAGACGGTGCTGCTGGAGGGCTCCCAAGGCACGCTGCTGGACGTCGACCACGGCACCTATCCGTACGTCACGTCATCGAACCCCACGTCGGGCGGCGCGGCGGTGGGCGCGGGCATCGGGCCGAACCGGATCAACACGGTGCTCGGCATCCTGAAGTGCTACACCACCCGGGTCGGTTCCGGCCCCTTCCCGACCGAGTTGTTCGACGAGTTCGGCGCGTACCTGGCCAAGACCGGCGGCGAGGTCGGCGTCACCACCGGCCGCGCCCGCCGCTGCGGCTGGTTCGACGCGGTGATCGCGCGCTACGCCACCCGGGTCAACGGCATCACCGACTACTTCCTCACCAAACTGGACGTTCTATCCAGTCTGGATACGGTGCCGATCTGCGTGGCCTACGAGGTCGATGGCGAGCGGGTCGAGCAGATGCCGACCACACAGACCGAATTTCATCACGCGAAGCCGATTTTCGAGCAGATGCCCGGTTGGTGGGAGGACATCTCCGGCGCGCGCACCTTCGAGGAACTGCCCGCCAACGCCCAGGCGTACGTGTTGCGTTTGGAGGAACTGTCCGGAGCCCGCATTTCGTGCATCGGCGTGGGTCCTGGCCGGGATCAGACCATCGTCCGGCACGACGTGCTCGGCTAGAACCTGTTCGAATTCCGCGCGGTCCAGCGGAAATTCGGCACGTTGACCACAAATTAGCCACATCGATCGTGCTCGCTCGGCTTCGATCATGATCGCTGAAGAACTACAGTTAGAGCATGGCTCGGAACTGGCCGATGATCGAGCGCGAAAGCGAATTCGAGGCGATCCGCGCGGCACTGACCGGTCCGGAGCACGTCGGTGTGGTGCTGACCGGCGACGCCGGGGTGGGAAAAACCACGTTGGCCAGGCACGCCACCTCCGCGATCGGTGGCAATGTGCGGTGGGTCGCGGGCACCGAGTCGGCGCGCAGCATCCCGCTGGGGGTCTTCGCGCACATGGTCGGCGTCTACACGGCGCACGATCCGGTCACGTTCATGTCGGCGGCGCGGGAGGCGTTGCTCGCCGACGGCGACACGGTGATCGGCGTGGACGACGCGCATCTGCTCGATCAGCTCTCCGCCACGTTGTTGCTACAGCTGGCCATCGACAAGGCCGCGCACATCGTGGTGACCGTCCGCAGTGGAGTCCCGGTGCCGGACGCCGTCACCTCACTGTGGAAAGACGGCCATCTGATGCGCATCGACCTGCGCCCGTTCACCCAGCGTCAGAGCGTGGAGCTGGTGGAGTCGATGCTCGGCGGGCAGCTGGAAGGGTTCACCGCCAATCTGATGTGGGAGTCCTCGGCTGGAAACGCGCTGTTTCTCCGGCATTTGGTCGAAGGAGCGCTGGAAGCGGGCACGCTGCGTCAGGTCAACGGCGTGTGGCAGCTGCGCGGGCGCGCCGCGGTGACCTCGGAGCTGGCCGCGCTGTTGGAGGACCGGGTCGAGCAGCTGCCCGAGCCGGTGCTGCGGGTGCTGGAACTGCTGACCTTCTGTGAGCCGATCGATCTCGACGTCCTGGCCGAATTGGCGGGCGAGGACGCGGTGGAGGCCGCCGAGACGCGCGGTGTGATCCGGGTCGTGGAGAATTCGCAAGAGCTGACGGTGCGCTACAACCACCCGCTGTTCGGCGAGGTGATCCGCCGTCGACTCGGCATCGCCTCGGCCCGGCGGCTGCGCGGCAGGCTGTATTCGTCGCTGAAGGAACGCCGGATCAATTCCGCGGCCGACCGCATCCGGCTGGCCGAATTGGCCTTGGACAGTGACAAATCCGCGGATCTGGAATTGTTCGAGGCGGCCGCGGCCGACGCGATCGGATTGGCCAATCTGCCGTTGGGCGAGCGCTTCGCGCGGGCCGCGGTGGAGCGGCGCGGCGGCGTGGAATCCGCGGACCTGCTGGCGCGTGCCCTGCTCTGGCAGGGGCACCGGATCGAGGCCGAGCGCACCCTGGCCAGCTTCGACCCCGACCAGCTCGACGAGGTCCAGTTGGCGCGCTGGGGCAGTACCCGGGTGGCGAACCTGCTGTGGGCGATGGGCGATGCCGACCGCGCCGACGAGGTACTGCAGTTGGTGCGCGCGAAGGTGCGGCATCCGAAGATCGCGGCCATCTTCACCGGTCTGGCCTCCGCGAGCCTGGTGAACGAGAACCGGGTCGAAGAGGCGATCGCCGAGGCGGAAACGGTGATCTCCGCCGACGGCGCACCGCCGTGGGCGGTGTGGTGGGCGTCGTTCGGCGGTGGGCTGGCGCTGGCGCTGATGGGCAAGGGCGAGGCGGCCCGGCGGTACGCGGCCCGCGGGCACGAGGTGGAGGAGCACATCGATGGGCTCAACCGCTTCATGTCCACGCATGCCGAGGTGCTCGCCCTGACCTTCACCGGCGATCTGGAGGCCGCACGGCGGCGCGCGGGGGCGTTCGTCGGCTACTCCTCGCCGGGGCAGTACCTGGCCTGGGGCATGTCCAAGATCTTGCAGGGCACCGTCGACGTGGCACAGGGCCGGTTCGTCGACGGCATCGAGAATCTGGAACAGGCGCTGGCCGCATTGGCCGCCGAGGGCGCGGCGGCCTGGATGTTCCCCGCGAGAATCCGCCTGGCGGAGGCGTATTCGGCGCTCGGGCGCCCCGGCGAGGCGGCCGAGTCGATCGCGCACGCCACCGCGCGGGGCGGCAGGCACAGCGCCGTGTACGAGCCGCAGCTGGAGGTCGCCCGCGCCTGGCTGGCCGCCGCCGAGGGCACCGTGACCCCGGCCATCCGGATCGCGGTGAACGCGGCCGACGCGGCGGCGCGTTCGCATCAGCACGCGATCGAGGCCTTCGCGCTGCACACCGCGGCCCGCTTCGGCGATCATTCCGTGTCCGGACGGCTGGCCGAGCTGGCCACCCGGGTGGATGGGCAACTGGTGCAGGCGCAGGCACGGCACGCGGTGGCGCTCGCGGCCCATGACGGACCCGGGCTCGACGCGGCCGCAGCCGAATTCGAGCGCATCGGCGTGCTGCTGTCGGCCGCCGACGCCGCGGCGCAGGCCGCATCGGCACACGAGCGAGCCGGCGATCGGCGCAGGCTGCTGGAGTCCGCGGCGGCGGCCAACCGGCTCGCCGCCGCGTGCGGCGGAGCGAGCACCCCGGCGCTGCGGCAGGCCGCGCAGCCCTTGCCCTTGACCGCCCGGGAACGCGAGATCGCGAACCTCGTCGCCGCCGGCCTGTCCAACCGGCAGATCGCCGACCGGCTCACCGTCTCCGTGCGCACCGTCGAGGGCCATCTCTACCGGGCCTGCATCAAGATGGACGTCACCGATCGGGAGTCGCTCGGAGCACTGATGCGCGGGGAGACCGGGAGCGGAGGATGACCTCGCGAGCGATCGCGGTGGCGGGTGCGCTGGCAGCCGGATTGGTCCTGGCCGCCGGATGCTCGGACGGGCAGCCGCAACCGGTCACCAGCTCGGCCACGGTGGCGCCGCGAACCGAGACGCCGCAGGAGCGCAACGAGCGGATCAGACAGAAGCTGATCGAACTCGGCTGCACGACCAACGCCTGCATCCAAACGTACTTCGGCTGCGCCGACGGGTACATCACCGGAGACGCCTGCGAGTTCTTCCGCGCGCACCCGGTGTTGTAACTCCCCGCGGTTCATGTGCTCGGTGGCTCGGACGAACTCACTCCGTCGTCGCCTGCGCGGCGGCCACTGGCACGCGAGCCGGACCGAACGGCACACGATCGGGCTCGCCGCACTCGAAGCCGGATCGAGCGGTGCGATCGCCGCCGGAAGTGCTCAGAACAGCGTGGGCTCGCCGAATCCGGATGTGCGCTCGATGGTCAGCAGTCGTTGCTTGGTGTCGATGCCGCCGGGAGCGGAGAAGCCGTGCAGTGCGTGGTCGGCGGCGAGGACACGGTGGCAGGGGATGATCAGCGGGATCGGGTTGCGGCCAAGGGCTTGGCCGACCGCCTGGGCGGCACCTGGTGCGCCGACGCGGTCGGCGACTTGCCCGTAGCTGAGAGTGCGGCCGGGATCGATGGCTCGGGTGACCGCGTAGACGGCGCGGTGGAACTCGGGGATTCCGCTGAGGTCGACGGGGATCCAACGCAGGTCGTCGAGCTCGCCCGCGAGGTGGGCGCGGATGCCAGCGATGGCCTCGGCGATGACGGCGGTGGGTGCTTCCTCGTGGATTTCCTCCCCGGCGCGCGGGCGGGTGATGCGGGCGCGGGCGGCCGCCGGGCTCGCTTCCGGGAGTTGGAAACGGATCACCCCCGCCGCACGCCATGCGATGGCGCAGCAGCCGATCGCGGTGTCGAACAGCGCCGCCGCGCCGCGGCCCGAGGTCACGGTCTCCGGGACGGGACCGGCGGCCGTGGCCGCCGGAAATTCGGCCGCGGCGGCGAGACGAGTGGCGTCGGGCATGAGCCAAGTCTGCACCGGGGGACCGACAAGTTCGAAACAATCAGTCCAGTTATTCCTAACTGGCCTTTTTGTTGCCGTCCCGGTCCGGTATGTCGCCACGGCCGTGGATCGCGGCGAGATCGGGGTATCGCCGCTGGTGGTCGTAGTACGAGAGGGTTTGGTCGGACATCGGCGTGCCCGGGTGGAAGCGCTCGAGTCGGAAGGCGCGCTCATCGCGTCTCGGCGTGTAGTGCCAGATCAGGAAGCCGAACAGGGCGACGAGGAGCAGGGTGGCGAGGGCGGTCATGTCCGTCAGCGTGCGCCCCACTGGCCTTGCCAAGGAATATCCAATCGGCCAATACTGGACCGCATGGCGACGAGAGTGATCGGCGCGGGCAGTTTGGCTCGCGATCTGGGCCGCTGGCGGCACGCGGACGACGGTGAGCCGGACGCGGCCGGGCGGCGGTCCGCCCGCCCGGCGTACCTGGCGCTCGCCGAGGGCATCCGGCTGCTGATCCACGACGGTCGCGCACCGCTGGGCGTCGCGTTGCCCAGCGAACGCGATCTCGCCGCCACCCTCGGCGTCAGCCGCACCACCATCACCTCCACCTACGCGCTGCTGCGCGAGCACGGCTACCTGATCAGCCGCCAGGGCTCGCGCAGCACGGTGGCCCTGCCCCGGGACGTGCAGCACGACGGCGTCAAGCCGGCCAGGAGCATCCTGGCGATGATGGCCTCGCCCGAATTGCCCACCATCGACATGACCTATGCCGCGATGGCCGCTCCGCTGGAGATGCAGGACGCGTATTCCGCTGCTCTGGAAGGGATTCCGGCATACCTCGGCACCCACGGCATGGACCCGGTGGGCGTGCTCGCGCTACGGGAGGCGATCGCCCGCCGCTACACCGCGCGCGGCCTGCCGACCGAGCCCGACCAGATCCTGGTCACCCTCGGCGCCCAGCACGGCCTGCGTCTGCTGCTGAACGTGCTCACCGCGCCCGCCGCCCGCGTGCTCATCGACCATCCGACCTATCCGAACGCCATCGAGGCGATTCGCGACGTCGGCGCCCGGCCGGTGCCGGTGCCGCTGCGCCCGGAGGACCCGGCGGGCGGCTGGGACCTCGACGGAATCCGCAGCGCCGCCCGCCAGACCGCGGCCAGCCTGGCCTACCTGGTGCCGGACTACAACAACCCGACCGGCCTGCTGCTCGACGCCGACGGCCGCGCCGAACTGGCCGCGATCGCCAGGGACACCAGGATGACCATCGTGATCGACGAGTCCATGGCGGATCTGGGGTTGAGCGGGGACATCGCACCGCCGCCGGTCGCGGCCTTCGCCAAGGGCTCCGAGATAGTCACCATCGGCTCGGCTTCGAAATCGTTCTGGGGCGGTTTGCGCGTCGGCTGGATCCGGACCAACCAGGCGCTGATCACCAAGCTGCTCGGCATCCGCTCGACGGTCGACCTCGGTACCCCCGTGATGGACCAGCTGGCCACCGTGCACCTGCTCGAGCACGCGGAGGTCATTCTCGACCGCAGGCGCGACCAGTTGCGTTCGCAGCGTGCCGCTCTGCTCGACACGCTCGCCGAGGAATTGCCGGACTGGCGCGTCACCGTCGGCGCGGGCGGTATGTCGGTGTGGGCGCAGCTGCCGACCTCGGTCTCCACGGCGCTGGCCGCCACGGCCCCCAATCACGGCGTATTGCTCGCGGCCGGGCCTCGATTCGGCGTCCAAGGCGCGTTCGAACGGTTCTTGCGGCTGCCGTTCACCCATCGGGAACCGGAATTGCGATTGGCGGTCAAGGCGATTGCCTCCGCTTACGCGGCGCTGACGCCTCGCGCAGCGGACCCGTTGACGCCGTTGACCTGCTACTGAGGGATTCTCGCCGCCGGGCTCATGGGAGAGCCTCCGCCGGCGGCACTTCCCCTCCGAGCGCCGCCGGGCACGATTGGCCGGCCACCCCTCGGGGCTGGCCCTCGTCGTGCGCGGGCGGCGTGCGGAAAGCTCGCACGGCGCCGAGGCCTCCAGCTCGAGCGGCGGTCAAGGAGCGGACCGGGCGAGATCCACTGTTCTCGAAGGCCGCCAGCTCGCGGACAGTATGGCAGGTGCGGTGCCTAACTGTCGAACCGGTTGGTTTGTTGCAACTTTCAACCAGCAGGCGGGG